>CAJTNG010000003.1 GCA_910577745.1 uncultured Anaeroplasmataceae bacterium
TCTTTTCTTCGATATTTTGGGATAAATACAATATGGTACTTCAAATTCCATCTCGGTCGAGTAGATAAGAGGAATTTCACCTCTTACCTCTCACGGAACCGTACTTGATAGTCTCCCATCATACGGCTCTTATTGTCATTACCAGTTTTTCTTAGGTGAGAAACCAATCTCCCAATGATAGAACATTTTAAAACTGCTTTTATAAATATAATATAGTTTCTTAAATGCTTTCTTCAAACTTCTACGACATTTCTTATACCAATGCTTTATCCATCTTGCAAGGGTTATATTAAGATAATTAATTCCAAGTTTATAAGCTATATGTCTTGAGAAGACCCCAAAATAATTGTACCATCCTCTTATTATTGGATTTATCTCTTCAGCTATTTTTACTATATCACTTGATTTTGCTCTTTTAATCCTATCTTTTATTGTCTTTCTAAATTTCTTTGCAGATTCTTTACTAACCATTGGTACATATCCAAGTATAAGTTTTCCATCTTTGGTTTTTACTATACTGGGCTTGAAAGTATAACCTAAAAATGTAAATTCATTATTGGGATAATTTAATGTATTCTTATAGCTCTTACAATATACTATTTTCGTCTTGCTGGGGTGTATTTCTAATCCACATTCTTGCATTCTTTTCTTTAGTTTGTCTAATACATAATTTGCTTGCTCTAATGATTTACAATGTATAATTCCATCATCTGCATATCTTTCAAAATCAATCCCATTAAATGTTCTTTTCATCCATAAATCAAATACATAGTGTAAAAATAAGTTCGCTAGTACAGGACTAATCACTCCACCTTGCGGTGTTCCTTTTGTTCTTGCTTGTATTATACCATTTGGTAGCACAATTGAGGCTTTTAGCCATCTTTCAATATATAGAATTTCCCATTGTTCTTTTAAGAATTTCTTGACTGCTTTCATCATTAAATTTTGGTCAATATTGTCAAACAATCCTACAATATCAAACTCTATTAACCAAGAATATTTAAAACAATTTTCCCGAGCTTTTTGTATAGCTCCTATGGCGGATCGATTTGGTCTATACCCATATGAGTTATCTAAAAATATCGGCTCTACTTTTTCTTCCAATCTATTCCTAACTATCATTTGTGCTATTCTATCATCAATCGTTGGTATTCCTAGCAATCTCATTTTTCCATTTTTCTTGGGTATCTCAACTCCCCTGACTGATAATGGAAAATAGCTACCCGATGACATCCTATTCCATAGCTTGTACAAATTATTCTTTAGATTCAATTCATATTTATCTAGGCTTATTCTGTCTATTCCTCCAGCTCCATTATTCTTTTTGACTTGCTTGAATGCTTGATATACCTCTCTCTTTCCTATTTCAAAAGGTTTTGCTTTCATTAGATAATCCTCCTACCTCTAGTTGTTATCTTCTAAAAGTATTACAATAGATTCCCTTCGCTCCATTCTCATTACAAGAACTTCTTCACTACTACAAAATCTTCCGCACCTATATAACACATCTGTACTTTTTAACTCGCATATTTGTTAGCTTGTCTTTTTTCCATTATCATTGTTATACAGGACTCTCCTGTTCCCATTTGAAGCCTACATTATTCTCTTGTAACCTCAACACCGGTAAGTACTTAGTCAGTAATTAGGTATCCACTAAGCTTATCCCTATCTTCACACAATATCTAGGTTTTACTTACATTTTTAGTATTTTCGATGCGTCATCAGTTCTTCACTTTCGTTCAACTTAATAATGCTTACCTGACATATCTTGCTATGCCTTTTCAAGTACGCTCAGCACTAACACTTTTGATATTAGCACCTACTTGTGGTTTGCTATCTCCACCTAAATGGCGATTGCGGATGGTCTTCATCCATCTTCAAATGAGCATTGCTCTTCTTTGCCCTTAGAGTTGCATTCAGGACACACTATGTGATAAACTAGAATCGTCATTGGTTTTTCTTGCCATTGATATTTCCTCCTTGATATTTTGTTTTCGGTTGCCAGACCATTAACATTATATCATGGAGGTTTTTCTTATAACAACGCAAGAAGCTATTTCGATTCTCACACGCCTAGCGTGTGGTTTTTTTGTGAGTCTTTCGACTAACAAAATCAAAAAAATCTCTTCAAAACTTGAAGAGATTTCAAAATTATTCTGTTTTAAATTTCTTAACCCAATTCATAAAAACTATACATTCATGAACGAATAACGGAAGTACAGATAAACATAGGGTGATCAACCATTGCCATATATTAAGATTAAATGTGGAAAAAACATCTCTTACCCCAGGAGTTTCGATTACAAATAATTGTAATGCAATTCCAGCAACAAAGGCAATGAATAACATCCAATTTTTATCTTTAAATATATGAATAAACGATCTTTTTATATTACTCATGCCAATCATATGGAAAAGTTCACAAAATGCTAAAGTAGTAAAGGCCATCGTTTGGGCTTGATGCAATATATCAGTATTCGTTGAATATAGATTCTTAATTTCACTTAATGTATAAACACCATTTAACCAACCGCAGGAAAAGTAAGCAATTAGGACTGCAATGGTTATAACTGCACCATACCCCAAAGTAAGCCCAATCCCCCCATGCGCAAAAAGACTTTCTTTTGTATCTCTTGGATGCTCCTCCATACATTTAGGATCTTTTGGTTGCATACCTAAAGCTATAGCTGGTAAAGAATCTGTAATCAAATTAACCCATAATAGATGAATAGCAATTAGAGGTGTGGGCAATCCGATACAAATTAAAACAAATAAAGCAAGAACTTCAGCTATATTACTTCCCAAAAGGAAAAATACCGTTTTACGAATATTGGCAAAAATACCTCTTCCTTCTTCTACAGCTTTTTCAATGGATGCAAAATTATCATCTGTCAACACCATATCTGCAGCACCTTTGGCAACATCTGTTCCAGTTATTCCCATAGCAATACCAATATCTGCAGCCTTTAAGCTTGGTGCATCATTGACTCCATCCCCTGTCATTGCACAAACATTTCCTAATCTCTGAAAGGCTTTTACAATTTGCACCTTATTCTCTGGAGATACCCTTGCAAATACTCTAGCATTTTTACAAGTGTTTTCCAGTTCAACCTTCGTCATATTATCCACATCTGTTCCTGTAAAGCATTGATTCTTATCCTTACAAATCCCTAGTTCTTTAGCCACAGCATAAGCTGTTTCCTTATGGTCCCCTGTTATCATTACTGTTGTAATGCCTGCTTTAGTCAATTTGGCAACTGCTTCCTTAGCTTCAGGTCTTGGAGGATCTATCATAGCAACCAATCCCACAAAGATGAGATTTTCTTCTGTAATCTTATCTCCTGTACTATAGGCAAGCGCTAAAACTCTTAAAGCTTTCTCAGAAAAATAAGCATTAGCGCTTAAGATATCTTGTATATCTTTATCCTCAATTTCTCTAATTTGATCATCATCTCTAATTTGAGTCGTCCTTTTTAAAATGCTATCTAATGCTCCTTTTGTATAAATGACTGAACCATCCTTTGTTTGATGCTTCGTAGACATCATTTTTCGAACACTATCAAAAGGAAGTTCATCCATTCTTGGAGTGGCTTCTTCTAATTTTTTCTTATGCAAATTAAAACAATTCGCGAAAACAACCAAAGCAATTTCTGTAGGATCTCCATAGAGACCTTCATCTACACTAGCATTAGAACATAGACTTAACCCCTTAGCTAACATAGGTAATTCCTGATTTCCCTCTACAAAATTACTTTGTTTATAGTAGCCATTAGGTAAATAAGCTTCTACCACTGTCATTTTATTTTGAGTTAAAGTACCCGTCTTATCTGAACAGATTACCTGAACTGCTCCTAGTGTTTCTACACTTGGAAGTTTTCGAACAATGGTATTCGCCCGAACCATCTTCTGCACCCCAATAGCTAAAACAATCGTGACGACCGCTGGAAGACCTTCAGGGATGGCAGCCACAGCCAAAGAAATTGAAGTTAAAACAGCTTCAAGATACGCTTCAATCATGGTGCCTTTACCATCTACACATATCCAAATAATGTCAACAAGGAGTACAGCAATCACAATACCTAAAGTCAGAAATCCCAACCCTTTAGATAGTTTAGATAATACCTTTTGTAAAGGGGTATCCTCAACTACCGTATCAGAGATAGAACTTGCAATTTGACCAATTTGTGTTTCCATCCCTGTTTGCGTAACTATGCCTTTTCCTCTTCCATACGCCACTGTGGTAGACATAAAAGCGCAATTGATTCTATCCCCTAGCCCAACATCCTTTAAAACTAGCGTCGCATCCTTCTCTACAGGAACAGATTCTCCAGTTAAAGAAGATTCATTTACTTTTAAATTAATACTTTCCATTAGCCGCAAATCTGCACCAATGGTATCGCCTTCTTCTAATATTACAACATCCCCTATCACAAGGTCACTAGATTTGATACGAATAATTTTACCAGAACGAATGACACTGGACTCTGGGCTAGACATTCTTTTCAATGCCTCTAGTGAATCTTCAGCTTTAATTTCCTGAATGGTTCCAATGAGGGCATTCAGAAAAATAACTGCCAAAATGATAATAACATCAGGCCAATCTCCTGTCGTAAGAAAACTAAAGGATTCTCCAGCCTGAATGGTCTTTATGGTATCATAAATTGAAACCCCAAATGTTACCGCAATAGCTGCAAATAAAACAAAAATCATCGGATTATTCAATTCACTGAAAAAAATTTTAATCCATGATTTTTTCTTTTTTTCCACCAACTCATTTTTACCATATTTTGTCAGACGATCTGCCGCTTCTGCTTCACTTAAGCCTTCTTCACTCGTTTCTAACAATTCCACCGTTTGTTTTACATCCAGCTCATAAAATGATTTTTTTTCTAAATTCATATTTAGACCTCCTAAAAAAAATAAACAGGCACTATGCCTGTTATGTTCTAATTTAAGACAAGACAAGCATAGCAAAATAACTATACTTAAGTCTTGAAGCTTAGGTAATTTCCAGATTTGCATCGGATTGGTGAAAATTACGACCTTAAGATAAGGTGTTCTACTCCCTTAAGTACTATTATAATACTCTAATTCATAAAGATTGTCAATTTTATTTTTTGAAAAATTTATTTTGCTATACGTTTTTATAAAAAACCATTTGACATATACCCCCGTTGGGTATATAATCTAAATGAGGTGAAAGCTTATGAACTGTTGTGAAGAAAAGAAAACATATCGAAGTGATGAAGATAAAAAATCTTTAACTTCCAGACTGAATCGAATAGAAGGGCAAATTCGAGGTATAACAGCAATGATTCAAAATGACCGATATTGTGATGAAATTTTAATCCAATTATCTGCTGTCGATAAATCCATTAAATCGTTAGCCAATCTTCTATTAGATAAACACATGAAATCCTGTGTGAAGGAAAACCTATTAAAAGGAAACGATACTGTTTTAGATGAAATCGTTGACTTATTTAAAAAATTTCAGTAGGTGAGAAAATGAAAAAAAAATATAAAATTGAAGGCATGACCTGCTCTGCTTGTCAAAGTCATGTGCAAAGAAGTGTAGAAAAATTAGATGGCATAAATCATTGTAACGTCAATCTTTTGGCAAATTCAATGGATGTGGAGTTTGATGAGACAAAATTATCAAATGAAACCATCATCCAAGCCGTAGAAAAAGCAGGGTATAAGGCTATAGATTCTGTAAAGAAAGAGACTACTACTACAACTGATAAAACTAAAAATGATCATAAAGGACGAACCTTGCTCTTGGCTAGTATATTTGCGCTACTTGTCTTCTATCTTGCTATGGGTCCTATGCTATATATTCCTATACCTAGTTTTTTTGAAAGTAACCCTTTGATACTAGCCATTACAGAATTGCTTTTAACCATTCCCGTGGTAGTATTATACAGAAATTACTTTATCCATGGATTTAAAAGATTATGGAAACTCTCCCCAAATATGGATAGCTTAATTGCCTTAGGCTCTTCGGCTAGTCTTCTTTATGGCATTTATATTATTTATCTTATGGCATATCGTTTGAATCTTGGAGAAACTATAACTCATTTAACACATGAATTATATTTAGAAAGTGCTTCTACTATTTTAGTACTCGTTTCTTTGGGGAAATATCTAGAAGGAAAATCCAAGAAAAAAACCAATGATTCTATTGAGAAGCTTATGGATCTTGCACCTAAGAAAGCAATTCTATTAAAAGAGGGAAAAGAAATAGAGGTTGGAATAGAACAGGTAGCTTTAAAAGATCAGGTCGTTATAAAAAAAGGTATGCAAGTTCCTGTAGATGGTATCATCATAGAAGGTAGTGGTTCCTTTGATCAAAGTAATATTACAGGGGAAAGTATTCCTGTTTTTAAAAAAACACAGGAAGAAGCAATTTCTTCTACCATTCTTACAAACGGATATGTCGTAGTGGAAGCTACAAAAGTTGGAGAAGATACCACCATCCAAACCATCATTAAACTCGTAGAGGAAGCTTCTAATTCTAAAGCTCCTATTTCCAAATTGGCAGATAAAATCTCCTTCTTCTTTGTTCCAATCGTTATTTTGATTGCTTTACTTAGTTTTATAGTATTCTGCTTTTTAGAATCTCCAAGCTTTGCTTTTGGTATTGGAATCTCTGTGCTAGTCATCGCTTGTCCTTGTGCGCTTGGTCTTGCTACACCTGTAGCCATAATGGTTTCCACTGGAGTTGCCGCAAGAAATGGTCTGCTTATCAAAAATGCTGAAATTTTAGAAAAGACACATACGATTGACACTGTAATTTTAGATAAAACGGGAACCATTACAGAGGGCAAGCCAAAGGTGGTAAAGATAGAAAAACTAAAAGACGTGGATATATTACAAATTGCTTATACTTTAGAACAGAAATCAGAGCACCCTTTAGCAACTGCCATTATTGAAAAAGCATTAGAAGAACATATAGAATCTCTGCCTATTAAAGACTTTGAAAGTCATGCTGGATTAGGCATTGAGGGGATGATTCAAGATAAAAAATATTATATAGGAAATAAAACCTATCTCAACAACTTAACCATTACACTTTCTACTTCTATAGAGGGAACAACGCCTTTATATATTGCAGACGAACAGGAAGTCTTAGGTGTTATCTATGTGAAAGATGAAATTAAAGAAGATTCTAAAGAAGCCGTGTATCATTTACAAAAGTTAGGTTTAGAAGTCATAATGCTTACAGGAGATAATAAAGCTACTGCTGAAGTTATAGCCAAAGAGGTTGGGATTACTTCGGTGATTAGTGATGTTTTACCTGACCAGAAACAAAAAGCAATTCAAGCAGAGCAAGAGAAAGGAAAAAAAGTGGCAATGGTTGGAGATGGTATTAATGATGCCCCTGCGTTGATGTGTGCAGACATTGGCATTGCCATTGGACGCGGATCAGACATTGCCATAGATGCGGCAGATATCGTCTTAGTATCCAATTCATTAAATGACGTTTATAGTGCAATTAAACTAAGCAAAAAAACGATACACAATATCATCGGCAATTTATTTTGGGCATTCTTCTATAATGCTATTGGCATCGTATTCGCCTCTGGACTCTTCTATTATGCCTTCCAAATCAAACTAAATCCAATGATATCCGCTCTTGCAATGAGCTTTAGTAGTGTATTTGTTGTGACAAATGCATTAAGATTAAATACCTTTAAACCTAAGAAAAAAGGAGGGAAGCATATGGATCAAATCACATTAAGCATTGATGGTATGATGTGTAAACATTGTCAAGCTAGAGTTGAACAGGCTCTAACGAGTGTGAATGGTGTAACTAAGGTAGAAGTTTCCTTAGAAAACAAAACAGCCACAATCACAGGAACAGCAAGTAAAGATACGCTAGTTCAAGCTGTGGTAAATGCAGGATATGAAGTAAAATAAAAAGGAAGGGAACTTTCCTTCCTAATTAAAGGCATAAAAATGCCTTTTTTATTTTACTGAGTTTACCATCAATTCACAAAGACTATTTGAAAATTCTTGTGGGTCACTTGGCAAGATGCCTTCCATTAGTAATGCTTGCGTATAAAGAAGGCTTGCATATTTACCTAAACTATCCTTATCCTTTTCATACGCCTTTTCGATAGCTTGAAAAACAGAATGATTTGGATTGATTTCTAATATTCTTTCTGCCTTCATTCCATGTCCCTGATGCTGAGCTTGTAAAACTCTTTCCATTTCAAAAGATAATCCTTCTGCTGCCGTTAAACAACATGGAGCATCCACCAAACGTTTGGAGAAAACAACATCTTTACATTCAGGTAAAGTCTTTTTTATATCTTCCAAAATGTCCTTCTTTTCTTCCTTTAAAGAATCTATTTTTTTCGCTGCTTCTTCATCTATCAAGTCTAAATCTCCTTGATTGATAGATTTAAATTTCACACCATCATATTCAGATAAAACCTGTAACATAAATTCATCCACATCATCAGATAAAATCAAAACATCAAAACCTTTATTCTTTATTAGATCCATTTGAGGTAATTTCATTACAGCCTCTTTATCCTTACCTACTGCATAATAAATTTCTTTTTGACCCTCTATCATCTTTTCTTTATATTCTGCAAAAGAAATACGTTTTTCTTCATTTAAGCTGGATAAAATGATTAAATCTTTTAAAGATTCTTTCTTTGCGCCATACTCTTCATATAGACCAAACTTCAAATTAACTCCATAATCATTAAAGAATTCTTCATATTTCTCACGATCATTTTTAAGCATTCTTCCTAGATCAGATAAAATTTTCTTTTCTACATTCGTAGCTATTTTTTTGATAGAACGGTCCTCTTGTAACATTTCACGAGAAATATTCAAAGGAAGATCTGCAGAATCTACTAAACCTTTTACGAAACGTAAATACTCAGGAATTAAATCCTTGCATTTATCTAAAATGAATACACCTTTGGTATAAAGTTGTAATCCACGCTCATTACGATCATTAAAATCATATATAGGCTTCTTAGGGATAAATAGTAATGCATTGTAAGTTAGCATTCCTTCAACATTTACATGAATTGTTGAAATAGGATCCTGATAATCCATAAATTTTGCTTTATAGAAATTATTTAATTCTTCATCCGTAACTTCACTTTTATTTTTCTTCCAAATAGGAAGCATAGAATTAATGGTTTCAAGTTCTAAATGTGTACGCTCCTCTTGATCCTCTTTTTCTTCTTCACCTTCTGGTTTTGGATCATATTTGGTTACCCAAGTTTTAATTGGATATCGAACATAGTCAGAATATTTCTTGATTAATTCTTTGATTTGATATTCATCTAAATATTCATCATATGTAATATCTTCCGTATTTTCTCTTAAAGAAATTACAATCTTCGTTCCATAATCCTCCATTTGGCATTCATCTATATCATAGGAGTCTAACCCTAAAGACGTAAATACATGAGCAGATCCATCTTGAACTGATTTCGTATAAACAGAAATTTCTTTAGCAACCATAAATGCAGAATAGAAGCCAACACCAAATTGTCCTATAATATCAACATCTGGTGTTTTTTCTTTTTCTATTTTCTCTAAAAATTCCTTACTACCACTTTTGGCAATAGTACCCAAATGCTCAATAAGTTCTTCTTTCGTCATTCCAATCCCATTATCGGTAATTGTTAAGGTTCTGTTCTCTTTATCTGCTTCTACTAAAATCTGATATTCTGAGCTTCCTTTAGTAGAATCGGTCAAAGACAAGTAGTGACGTTTATCAATAGCATCACTAGCATTAGAGATTAATTCTCTTAAAAAGATTTCTTTATGCGTATAGATTGAATTAATCATCATATCTAATAATCGTTTTGTTTCTGTTTTGAATTCCATTTTTTCTTTCATATTTGTTCCTCCAATTTAATTATATCTTTATTATATACTCTTAAGTTGGCACTGTCAATATATGTTTGCCAAATATTTTTATTTTCTTTCATTTCTTTTAAAATAAAGTATAATTAAATTGGTGATAAAAATGCTAGAAGGATTTAAAATTAATTGTTTTCCACTCAACAGATCAATTCGCATCTCTATTCATCTTCCCAAAGATTATAACAATACGTCACGCTATTATCCTGTAATCTATTGTTTAGATGGACAAAACTTATACAAAGATGAAGAATCTTACAGAGATAAAGCTTTTCATTTAGAGGAGATGATAGAAAAACTATCTGAAGCAGGAAAAGATGCCATCTTTATAGGAATTGCTGCAGCAAGTCATCCAGAAAGAAGAGAAAAGGAATATCAAGAAACTATTTTAGCCGATTTTATTACTTCTTCTATTCACCCCTATCTTTCTTCTCGATACAGAATGAATCATTATATTTACGCCTTAGGATGTGCCAAAGCATGCTATACAGCACTCCTATTAAATCAAAATGAACTATTTAAAGGTGCACTTTTATTTGCTCCAGAATTTGAGATGGATAAAGTGAATGAAATAAGTCTGCCAAATTCAAATTTATGTTATATATATGTAGGAAAGCAAGAACTGGATGGATTATGCTTATCTAATGCTACCTATTTAAAAAATAGATTTTCTGATGTTGAACTTCAATTTGATGAAAATAAAATACATAACGAAGAAGCTTGGAGACCACATTTGCTTTCAGCTTTAAACTATTTAGTGTTATAAAAACTGCTAAATATTACCAGCCCAAGGGGTTGGTCTTTTTTTTATAATGTAGGTAGGAGGTAGAAAAAATGAAAAAAATACTTTTTGTTATAAGTGCTGCTGTTGCATTATTTGGAATAAATATGATTCCTTCTGCTGAAGCGGCAACATCAACAAGTATGGCTGGAATTGTAGAGGCTGACGGAAGTAATCTAAATGTTAGAGCAAGTAATTCAACTTCTTCAACAATCATTGGTAAGGCAAAAGATAAATCTTACTTAACTATCCTTAGTCAAAAAGGAAGTTGGTATTATGTAGAATATTTAGAGAATACCTATGGATATGTACATGGGGACTATGTTAGAGTTGTGTCAAGCAACGTAAAACGTGTTCAAACAGGAGGCGCAAATTTAAATGTTAGACAAGGACCTTCCACTTCTTATACGCAATTTGAAAAAGTACGCAATAATGATTATGTAATCATTCTTTCTAATAGCGGTTCTTTTTCAAAGGTACTATTTGAAGGAAACAAAGTTGGATATGTGTCTAATGATTATTTAGCAAGCGTCTATACCTATGGTGCAATTTCTCTTTCGGTTCCAAGTTACAAGCAATATGACTCTAGATGGGCCAACTTAACTTTAGGAACACAAGGACAAACCATAAGAGAAATCGGTTGTCTTACCACCTGTATTGCGATGAGTGAATCATATAGAACAGGAACAACGAAGACACCAATTACGATTAGAAATACAAACCGTTATACTCCAGATGGAAGTCTTTACTGGCCAAGTAATTACATCACATCTACAAGTAGTAATTATTTAACAACCATTTATAACCAGTTAAAGTTAGGAAAACCAGTTTCTATCGGCTTAAAAAAAGCTAATGGTGGACAACACTGGGTAATCGTCACTGGATTTACGGGTGGTAACTCTATATCAGCAAGCAATTTCGTTATAAACGATCCAGCCTCAACAAAAACAAGATTAAGTGAAGTTATAGCAAATTATCCATATTTCTATAAAATCGCTTATTACAAGTAAAAAGAAAGCACTTGAGAATTCACTCAAGTGCTTTAATTTTTTCTACAACTTCTATAATATCTTCGTTAAATACCAAATCTGCTTGTTCATCAAATGCAGTAGAAGATTTATTAATAAGAATCTTATGTTTTCCTTTAAAATATTTAATATATGCTGCAGCAGGATAGACAACTAAAGAAGTCCCCACAATAATGAGGCAATCCGCTGAAGCAATTTCATCAATTGCAGGATAAATCACTTTACAATCTAACGGTTCTTCATATAAAACAACATCTGGTTTAATCAAACCTCCACAAGAACAAAAAGTTGGAACACAAGGGTTTATATCTGATAAAGAAAAAAACTTATGACATTTCATACAATAGTTTCTATGGATGCTTCCATGAAGTTCAAATACATTTCTACTCCCTGCCATCTGATGTAATCCATCAATGTTTTGTGTCACAACTGCTGAAACATTAGGTAGGTTAGAAAAATATTCATGTGCCACATTAGGTTTTGCAGAACGATATACCATTTTTGTTCCATAAAATTCAAAAAATAATTTTGGATTTTTCATAAAAAAAGAATGGGATATCATCTCTTCTGGTGTATACTTTCCATACGGTTGATCATATACCCCATGGGCAGAACGAAAATCGGGAATACCAGAGGGAACAGAAATTCCAGCTCCTGTGAAAACAACTATTCTTTGACTGGTATCAATTATTTTTTTTAACTTTGCATATTGATTCATAGTTTCACCAAAATAAAACTTTACTCAACCAGAGTAAAGTTTTATCCTTAAAATTCCATTTTAACATCTTGTTTTTTAGCTTCTTCTGCTTCAAAATATTCTTTCTTGGTAAATCTAGAACCAGCTACAATAGAAGCAGGGAATTGTAAAATTGCTTTATTAAAGCTTCCTACATTAGAATTAAAGTTGCTTCTAGCAGCCTGTAAATTTTCTTCTACTTCTGAAATAGATTGTTGAAGATTGTTAAACATTTTATCAGCTTTTAAATCAGGATAGCGTTCAACAACTAAATTTAATTGTCTAGCTACTGAACTCATTTGTTCATTAAATTCTGCTTTTTCTTTTACAGAAGCATTCACACCTGGATTACGCATTTTAACAACTTCAGTTAGCGTTTCTTTCTCGTAATTCATATATCCTTTTGTAGAATCAAGCATTTTAGTTAATAAATCAAAACGCTTTGTCAAATAGATATCAATACGAGATTCAGAATTCTCAACATCTTGTTCCATACGAATAAATTTATTTCTAGTAGAAATAACCCATGCGATAATACATATAATAAGCAAAACAACACCTGCTGCAACTCCAATACCAATCAAAGCACCTGTGCTCATCAAAAACATATTTAAAACCTCCAGTCTTTCTTTTTATTAATTATATAATGAAAATCTACAAAATACAACATTATTTCAACAATATATCTTGTAATTCTTTAATTTTATCTGTTTTTTCCCAAGGTAAATCTAAATCCGCTCTTCCAAAGTGTCCATAAGCAGCCGTTTGTAAATAAATAGGGCGTTTTAAATCTAAACACTTTATGATGCCCTTTGGAGTTAAAGGGAAGATTTTTCTAATTGCCTCAGAAAGTTTGTCCTCACTGATTGTGGAAGTATGAAATGTATCTACTAAAACTGAAGTTGGTTCCGCAATTCCAATAGCATAAGAAAGCTGAATTTGACATTTAGAAGCCAGTCCTGCAGCAACTATATTTTTGGCAATATATCTTGCCATATAAGAAGCACTTCGATCCACCTTACTTGGATCTTTTCCAGAGAATGCTCCTCCGCCATGAGGTGCTGACCCTCCATACGTATCTACAATAATTTTTCTTCCTGTCAAGCCAGAATCTCCTGCAGGTCCACCAACCACAAATCTTCCTGTTGGATTGAATAAATATTTTGTATCCTGATCTACTAATTCTTTAGGAACGATAAAATCTACCACTTGGTGCTTGATATCTGCTGCCAAAGTTTCCATAGATACCTCAGGGGAATGTTGCGTGGATATTAAAATAGTATCCACACGTAATACCTTGCCCTCTTCGTCATATTCTACAGTAACTTGCGTCTTACCATCTGGACGTAAGTAAGGAAGGGTTTCATTTTTACGAACCTCTGTTAAGCGTCGTGCCAGTTTATGAGCTAGTGTAATGGCAAGAGGCATAAATTCTTCAGTTTCGTTACAAGCATACCCAAACATTAATCCTTGGTCTCCTGCCCCCTGCTCATGTTCGTCTGTTTCATCGACTCCCATTGCAATATCTGGAGATTGTGGGTCTATGGCAGATAACACAGCTAAATTTTCCGCATCAAAGCCATACTTTCCTCTCGTATACCCGATATTAGTCACCGTCTGTCTAACAATCTTTTGTAAATCAACATAGTGTTCTGTAGTCATTTCACCAAACACCATAACTAAACCTGTCGTGCATATTGTTTCACATGCAACTCTAGCATTAGGATCATGTTTTAAAATATCATCCAAAATAGCATCAGAAATTTGATCTGCAATTTTATCTGGATGACCTTCTGTCACAGATTCTGAAGTGAAAAATCTACGCATGATACACCTCCTGTATTGCTTGTGCCAACTGATCAGCACAAGATGTATTTCTAGGTCCACAAGTATTTCCTTCTAACAGTTTAATAATGTCTTTCGCAGGTTTTCCCTCAACAAGTAATCCAATAGCCTTCAAATTCCCATTACAGCCTCCCACGAAGCTAACATTATGCAGATTTCCTGCTTCATCAATTTCAAAATTAATAATTTTAGAGCATGTGCCCTTTGTTTCATACTTATAGTTCATAATCTTCTCCTTCATTTCCATCAAATATTTTTTCAAATTCATCTTTAAATCGTACAAATCTTTCAAATACATCTTCTTCAAAATAAACCTTAAACTGCTCCGTCATATATTGCATAGTCAATTTATGATTATACGCTTTTTTGTAAGACTTCACACTTCTCATGGTTGTATAAAGCTCACATATTAAAATAATTTGGGAATGTATTTCATTTTGTATGGTTTTCATTCGAATAATAAATTCATTCGTATTGGATTCCTCAAACGTAGAACGAATGATATTTTCACATTTTCTTTCCAACTGTAGTCTAGAAATAATAATACTTCCCAAATTTGTTTGTTCTCTTAACAACTCAAATTTATCATCTTCTGTTGCTCCAGAAGGGTCAAAATTCACACTTTGTTCAATGTGTATTTTTGCAAAGTTTTCTACTTCCTCACATTCCTCCGATGGCAAGCTCAATAATTCAGATAACCGCTTTGCCATTTTTGATATCAAATAAATATTTTGCTTATCCTCTTCACTTCTAGAGGAATTGTCTAAGGTAACTTCAAATATTTTTGAAACAACATTCGTAAAATCTTTTTGAACTTCTCTTCGTTTTTGGAGTTCTTTCTTTCTTTCTTCTTGCATATACCCACTCATCGAAACTATACTATATAGCACCAGCATAAAGATACAGAGCAATATGGTTCTTAAAAGAATGTCTTTAAATTCATCACTCACAAAAAATGTTGTAAAAAACATTTGTATGTCAGAAGCCATTTCAGAAAACACAATACCATAGGTCACAGTAAAGTGTAGAATTGTCACTAAAACAAGCACCCACTCAAACACCACACGCAGTAACTTCTTATTTTGGTAAAAAGAACAAACTGCTAAAGAGTAATAAATGAGGATATATCCACACTCTTGAAGATAAACAACCGATCCAAACTTAAGTTTAAGATATATGACAATGGATAATAAAAACATATAGAAGCAAGCCACAAAACTCGCAATAGTTTGGGTGGTAATATCTCCAGGATTTTTATAGATGGTTCGCTTCAAACCGATATTTACCAAAAAGGTGACAAGTCCCAACAATATAGCAAGAATGATATTCGATCTTTCTCCAAAAGACAAAAACGTAAAGATGATAGTGAATACAAGGTTAGATAAAAATATAATATTTTTGATAACGACATTTTTACGGAATAAAACTTGTGTATCATCCGCAATGTCGATGCCACTTTCAAATCCGAAGGCATTACTAAAGAATTTGTTATTTTTTATTTTATTTTTTAACGACAATGTATTCACCTCCTTATCGAAATAATTATAGCATATTCGACATTAAATAACATCAAACTCTTTAAAAATTTTTTGTCCGTTTACAAAATCTTTCGCATTTAACATTTTTTTGCCTGGAACTACAATTAAGTCCAAGGATACAGCATCATCCAAAGTTTTTATTAAAACCTGTTTTTTCAACGATAAAATGGTTCCCGGCACTGCACTAGACGTATCTGCAACCACTTTAGCATCAAAAACCTTTATCATCATATTGTCGTGTAAAATGGTAGCTCCTGGCTCCAAGGATAACCCTCGAATTTGCCTTGCCACCAAAAAAGCTGGCTTATGAAAATCGACAATTTCCTCTTCTTTTGTTAAATTAGGAGCCAAACAGACTTCCTCTTCATTTTGTACTTCCCCACCAAGTTCATCGGCATAAACTTTATCTATAACTTCTAAAAGTAAATCTCTTCCGATAATAGACAATTTTTCAAACATCCTACTTGAAGTATCCTCTTCTGTAATTGGGCAAGATTTTTTAGCATACATTTTTCCAGCATCCAGTTTTTTAGCCATTTCTATAATTGTAATTCCTGTTTCTTTATCTCCATTTATAATGGCTCTTTGTATTGGGGCACCACCACGATATTTCGGCAATAATGATCCGTGAACATTTAAGGTTTTTGCAAATAAATTTAAAACCTTAGATGGTACATATTGCCCATAAGCCGCAGTAACTAAAACATCGCCCTCTGCTTCTCTTATTTTCTCAAAATCTTGGCTTAATTTTTCTGGCTGAAACACTTCTAGACCTAATCTTTTGGCACAGGCAGCAACAGGCGTGTCCAGGTACTGTCCTTTTTTCTTTACTTTGTTTGGCTGGCTTACGACTAAAACTATTTCATATTTTTGATGTAAAGCCTCTAAAATTGGAACTGCAAAATCGGGAGTTCCCATAAATACTATCTTCATATTATCACATCCTTGTAATTTTTAAATTCACATCTTTGTTGTTTTGATAAAGAGGATAAATCTCCTTGATTTTTTCAAGTAAATCATCCTCTACAATCTTCACCTGTATGGTATAACGGAATACATCATTTTTTCTAAAAGGAAAAGCCTCTGCAGGACCTAATATTTCACTTTGGTTTGCCGTCTTTCTTAAGGAATAAAGAATGTGTTCTGTTTCCGTTTTTGCCAAAACTATATCTCTAGACTCAATCATGATCTCGATACAAAGGGAAAAAGGTGGCATATTTGTTAGTTTTCTATTTAAAATTTCTTTTTGATAATAGGTGTCATAATCATTATCTATGGAAGATTGAATCACAAAATGTTTGGGATTATAGGTTTGAATCACGACCTCACCTGGTTTCTCCCCTCGTCCTGCTCTTCCAGAAACTTGTTCTATCAAATTGTACGCTGTCATATTGGAAGTATAACTTGGATAATGCAAAGCTAAATCGGCATTGATTATCCCCACTAGTGTAACATCAGCAAAGTCTAATCCTTTAGCAATCATCTGTGTGCCAATCATAACATCTGCTTCATGATTTTTAAATTTTGTAAAAGCTGCTTCATAATCCACGACCTTTGAGGTGGTATCTAAATCCACCCTCAATATTCTTGCTTCTGGAATCAAATTTTGTAATTCCTCCATTACCTTTTCTGTTCCACTACCTACAAATCTAATTTTGCTAGATCCACAGGATGGACAACTACTAACATTTGGTTTTTTAAACCCACAGTGATGACATACCAACAGATTTGAATTGGCATGATATGTTAAAGAAACATCACAATGTGGACAGTTTATGACATCACCACAGCTTCTACACATGACAAAAGAGGAATGACCTCTTCGATTTAAAAACAGAATGGATTGTTCTTTATTTCTATAAACTTGGAGCAATTTCTCCCGTAAACATTTAGAGAAAACTGATTTGTTTCCCATTTTTAGTTCTTCTGCCATATCTACCACATGCTTTTGTGGTAAGGGATATTGATTCGCTCTTTTTGAGATAGAAAGAAGTTCATAGTCTCCTTCCATAGCCAAATAATAGTCTATTACATTAGGTGTTGCACTCCCTAAGACCAAAGGACATTGGTGAGTTTGACTTCTCAATTTGGCTATCTCTATTGCATTATATTTAGGATTATTTTCTTGAATATAAGAAGTTTCGTGAGCTTCGTCTATAATGATAATCCCTAGATGATCTAAAGGCGCAAAGATAGCAGACCTAGCCCCTATTACTATATTAACCTGATGCGTAAGAATTCTCTTCCATGCAGTATACCGTTCCGCTATAGATAACCGGGAGTGAAGAATGGCAACATCTTCTCCAAAACAGCTTTTAAAAATAGCTGTAATTTGAGGAGTTAACGAAATTTCTGGAACTAATAATAAGGCTTGTTTCTTTGCTTTTAACACTTCTTTAATCCACTCAATATAAAGTAATGTTTTGCCACTTCCTGTAACGCCATGTAACAAATAAGTTTTAAAGTGATGAAATGTTAAAGCCGAAAAGCATTTCTGTTGTTCTTCATTCAATTCATGGGTTATATAGGAAGACGGGATTTTAACTTCCTCTGGAAAAACTTCTTTACTATAGCTTGCCAAGACACCTTTTTGTATTAAACTTTTTACTACTGTCTTGGAAATACCACTATCTTCAATAATCACATCCACTGGAACTGGCTCTTTAATCTCTAACATATAAGATAACAAGGCTTTACCTTGTTTACTATTTATTGGTAAAGTTTCATCCAAAACATAAATATATTCTATTTTTTTCTCATTTCTAACCTTTTTAAACTTAGTATCTAAAAAGATTTTTCCTTGTTCGTAAGCTTTATAAATACGTTCTAGTTCTTCTTTTGTTTTATAATCTATAATGATTTCTTTTCTACCTTTAAAAATATCTTTTAACTCTTCTGGAATAGTATCTGCTCGTGCAACCTTTTGATACTTCACTTTAAGAGCGGAGGGAATCATGGTTTGTAAAGCAACTGCATAATAAGAAAAATTGTTAGTAGCAATATATTTTGCTAGAGATACAAATTCTTCATTTAGTACAGGATAAACATCTACAACATCACTGATTTCCTTTAATGCCTTTTTAAAGGTAGAACTTTGTTTTAATTCAACAATAAATCCTACTACCGTTCTTCTTCCAAATAGAACTTTAACACGGTATCCAACTCTTACAATGTTTTCTAAATGTAGGGGGACAAGATAGTCAAAGGTTCTATTCACTTGTTTTGCAGTGATATCTACAACAACGCTTGCTATCATCTTTTCCCACCTCTCTATATATGAAAAGCCATCGTAATGATGGCCAATAAATCTTATGATTTTTAGCACCATCATACAAGCATTAGCACCTTACTTAAAAGGTTGCTGAAGAGTCACAGAGCTTGTCTCTCATCTTCTCTATATGGACACTCAATATTATACATTTTTTTAAGAAGTAATACAATACATAATTCAAACTATTTCTTTTTAGAAGTCGTTACCTTAGGCGTCGTTTTCGACTTACCATTTGCCTTAGTAGGTGTTGGTTTTACTGTAGTTTTACTTGTTGTTTTAGAAGTAATCGTTTTGCTTGGTTTCGTCACAGGCTTAGTTGGAGTCACAGGTTTAACAACTTTACTATCTGGTTTAACAACGGATTTAGGAACCACCTTGACTTCTGGTTTACCTAATGGTTTCACAGTTTTTTTCTCTTTTTCAATTTGCTTTAATTTTGCTAAATCATATTCTTTTTGTGTAATTAATGATTTTCCTTTTGGCTGATTTAAATATCCCTTGCTAATCATTGCCTTTTGTTTCAACTCAACAATTGCAGCTCTAAAACGATCTGTAACACCATCTTGAAGTATTTCTACTCCTGTACTAAACATAGCTTTAAAAATTTTATATACTGTAGGACGACTGGAATACATTTCAAACTCAATCTGTTCTACATAATAATACATTCTAGCTAGGCGTTCTAATGAATCATCTCCATCAGCAAAATAATTATCAATGTCAGCACATATTTTCGTACAATCTCTCATACATTCTTTTGCACTATTACAATCCTTAATAATTGGGCTAACCAAAGGATAAAATCCTATAATTAAAATTAAGTATTCACTCGTTTCTTGTTTCAAAAAAATAGCACCAATAAAAAGTGCAACAATTCCCATTAAAAGGAAGAAATAGATGTAGATGATTCTGCTTAAAATATACTTATTTGTGGCAGCATTCATACGACAAATATATAAATAACTGTGATCATCTGTAATATCTTTTGGAACACTTATTGTATGATACTCTTCCTGCTTCTTCATCTGAGGGATTCCTTTTCGAATCGCAAGCTCATTCAGCTCATTTGTCAATTCTCTATCATATTCAATCTTTGAAAAAGGAGATCCTGTTACACCAGTTTCATATAACTGTAATGCGTAAATCGCACTATCTTTATGCTTATTCATAAAGGAAGTTGTTGATTCACTAATTAAAGTTATAGCAAACGATACAATAGTACAAGCTAAACTCGAGATAGCATTTGTCTTCAACTGTGGCAAAATTGTTATGACAACAGGAATAATCGCCAAAACGTAAAGAATAATGCGTATAATTTTTAATTCAGAAAATAAACGGTTAGATGCATAGTAAAATTTTGCATGCTTATCTAATTTACAGCGCTCACTAACCTTATTCATAGAATCACCACCAATAGCACTATTTCTTATTATAAAAAAATATTATACTTTTGTCAACAAATTGCATGCTTTATTCGTAAGCTTTCTACAATAGCCTTCCTTTTTCGAACCATGAGTTTCTATCAAAGCACTTTCTTTAAATCTTTTCAAATATCTGGTTATCAAATTTCGATGAACATAAAGCAATTTAGACATTTGGTCTATAGATACAGAAGGATGTTCTCGAATTAAAATTAAAAGTTTCTTTTCCGTATCATTTAAATAATCTTTTTTTCTCATACTTATCCCCTCACATATTAAAAAAACGTGATAAAAATCAAGCTGGCATACCTAGTCTTTTTTTATCACGTTATCCTTATGGAAATTCTCTCTACGTTATTCAAATGTCAATAGCCTATATATTTATAAGTAGAGCTCTTTTAAATATAATCTAAAGCTATATCATGGTTACTATAGCACATAATTCATAGTTTGTGAAGTCCACTTTTTATTTTAAAATATCTTTAATTTTTGCAGCCAAAATTTCTATAGCTACATCGTGCTTTGTATCATTAGGTATAATGATATCTGCGAAACGTTTCGTAGGAGCAATATAAGCATCATACATCGGTTTAACTGTACTTAAATATTGTAAAATTACATTATTTAAATCTCTTCCTCGTTCTTGTATATCTCGTTTCAATCTTCTAATAAAGCGGATATCGGCATCGGATTCTACATAAATTAGGATATCACTCAAATCTCTGATTCTTTTATCATATAAAGAAAGAATTCCCTCTAAAATAATGACCTTAGTCGGATAAATATACTGTGTTTCTTCCTTCTTACGATTATGTTCCTTAAAATCGTACAGCGGAGAATCAATCGCTTTTCCCTCTAACAATTGTTGGATATCCTCATATAATAAATCCATATCAAAAGAATTCGGATGATCATAATTAATCTTTTTTCTTTCCTCTAGGGTCATATCGTCTTGTGCCTTATAATAATTATCCTGACAAAGCACTGTAACAGAATCTGAATCAAAATATCGTATAATTTCCTCAACCACAGTCGTCTTTCCACTCGCAGTTCCACCAGCAATTGTTATCAAAATTGGTTTCATAATATAACCTCCATTTCCACCATTCTATCATAATTCCTCTCCATTTTCGACATTAAAATTAAAAAACCTAAAGATTTTTCTTTAGGGTAATTCTATAAATGTTGTAATAAAAATTCAATGACAAAATTGACAGAGGCTTCCCGTACCTCTGTTCTACCAATGGCTCCAAATTGTTTCGTTTGGCTATACTGTGTTCCCTGAATATAAAATCCAAAACATACCATTCCAATTGGCTTGGTTGGAGTCGCACCTGTGGGTCCAGCAATCCCAGAAATTCCTACACCAACCTCTGCCTGTGCTTGATGGGCGGCACCCTTAGCCATCTCTAAAGCTACAGCTTCACTAACTACACCATATGTTTCAATTGTGTTTGGTTGTACTTCCACCAATTTTATTTTTGCTTCATTTGCATAGGTTACAAAAGACATATCCATTACCATAGAGGCTGCTGGAACATCAACAATACTTGAAGCAAGAAGTCCACCTGTACAACTTTCTGCACAGGATATTTTATATTTTTTTTCAATTAGTTTTTCTACTAACTCTTTATTTCTCATTGTATCACCATATAATAGTTTAACACAAAATCAAAAAAATAAAAGTGAAAAAAGCCATTAGATAGAATTCTTTTCTAATGGCTTATTCGTCCTATTCCAAATGATAGGATAATGGATATGCTAAATATTTTATTTCTTCTAGATTTTCACAAGAAACAAATCCTGGGTCTGCTGACAGTAAACTTGGAATTCGATTTACAATGGTCGCACAAGTATGTTCTACAGTTGCAGGTTTTACTACTTTAAAACATACATTAGGCTCTCCCTCAATTTCCCAATCACACATATCTCCATCTTCAGGCCCATATACTTTTCCAATTGTTTCTTCTTCAATTGTAATTCCTTGATGGGTTTCAATTGTCACTTGCGCAGACATACCTATACAATTGCCTGCAGGAATAGTTTTTCCTAAAGTAGAGCTATATAAGTCTTTATCTATAATATAAGGTAAATTTTTCTGCGTAATAGATTTTATGGTTAGCCCTAATTTAGAAACTATGGCTTCTGAAGCATTCCAGGCATAGGAAGGAACAATATCTTTTGGATGAGCTAAAGTTTGTTCAAATTCTTCTTTGGTTAGACCACATCCATGTGCTTCAGCTAATGCAAGACCATAATCCTCTACATTATAACTATAAGCTCCTTTGATTTTATTGATTTTGTGGGTTCCGCCACAAACCATTCCAACCATATTGATCCAGAAAATATCCTGCATACCTGATCCCGTAATAGTACAACCATTTTCCTTCGCAAGTAAATCCAGCTGATTTGTAAGATTAGAAGCGGTTGTCCAAGGATATATAGCTTCCTCACAAGTCGTAATTACGTTTATTCCACGATGCAAGCATTTTTCACAAGCTTCATAAATATCTGATACAAAGCTGAACAAGGTGATAATTGCAACATCGGCATCACAAGAATCCAACACCTCATCTGCAGATGACTGAATGTATACTCCTGTTTTTACCCCTAAATCTGCGTAATCTCCAATATCTTGTCCAATCAAATTAGGATTGACATCAATCGCACCAACAAGCTCTGCTCCTTTTTCATATAAGTACCGCATAATATATTTTGACATTTTACCACAACCATATTGCACTACTTTAATTTTCTTCATATTTCCCTCCATAATAAGAACATACTTCTACACTATAGTATATGAAGAAAAAAATGAAATTAGAACAAAAGAAAAAGACTTATTTAAAAAATTAAACAAGTCTTGTTAAAATTATTGAAATAGATTTTTAAAACGTTCCCAAGGAGACTTCTTTTCCTTCTTTTCAACATTACCTAGTTTCTCTAAAAGTTCCCGCTCCTCACTGGTTAAATTCGTAGGTGTCTCAACATGTACAACGACATACTGATCTCCTCTAGACGAATTTGAGGACTTAGGATTCTTTGTTCCCTTTCCACGTAAACGGAATCTCGTTTCAGATTGCGTTCCTGCAGGAATTTTTAAATTTACAGGCGTATCAATGGTTGGAACTTCTATTGTATCTCCTAAAGCTGCCTGTGTAAAACTGATCGGAACATTTAAAATTATGTCATTATTATCTCTAATGAAATTTTTATGTGGGGTTACTGTAAAAGTGATATATAAATCACCTGGTGTACCACCATTTAAGCCAGCCTCTCCACAGCCCGCCATTCTAAGCGTCATTCCTGTATCTATTCCAGCAGGAATATTTACTTCTACATCTTTTGTTTTTCTAACTCTACCTTTACCATTACAAGCTTCACACTTTCTAGTAATTGTCTTTCCTAGACCATTACAATCTGGACAGGTGGTTTGAACGGTAGACTGCCCAAAAATAGTTTGCTGACGCACAAATACACGGCCTTGACCTTTACATTTTGAACAGGTCTTTATATCATTTTTTGAATATGCCCCTGTTCCACCACACTGTGTACATTCATCATCTACAGTTAAACGAATTTTTTTCTTACAACCATAAACAGCATCTTCAAAACTTATTGTCATGGTTTTTTCAACATCTTGGCCTTGTTTTGGTCCATTATGATGACTATTTCTTGTTCCGCCTCCAAAGAAGGAAGAGAAAATATCTTCAAAACCGCCGAAACCGCCACCAAAGCCACCGAAGCCACCAAAACCACCACCAGCTCCAGCACCACCCATTGGATCATCAAAGCCGAACTGATCATATCTAGCTTTCTTTTGCTCATCTGAAAGTGTATCATAGGCTTCATTAATTTCTTTGAATTTTTCTTCTGCCCCTGGTTCCTTATTCACATCTGGATGATATTTTTTTGCAAGTTGTCGATAAGCTTTTTTTATTTCTTCTTGGCTAGCACCTTTCGAAAGTCCTAACACTTCATAATAATCTCGTTTTGCCATACTCTCACCTCATAAATAGGAAAAGACCATATAGGTCTCTTCTTTTTAAATTATTGAACATCTGAGAAGTCAGCATCAACTGTATTATCCTTCTTTGTGCCTTCCTCTGTGCCCTGTGCACCTTGAGCTTCCTGAGTTTGCTGATATGCTTTCACAGCAATATCCTGTGCAACCTTTTCTAAAGCTTCTTTCTTTTCTCTAATATCTGCAATATTATTAGAATCTAACGCTTTCTGTAAATCCTCACAAAGTTTTTCTGCGTTTTCTTTTTCTGTAGGATCAACATTTTGTAAATCATTTAAAGCCTTCTTCGTTTGGAAAATCAATTGATTTGCTTCATTTACTAAATCAGCCTCTTCCTTACGCTTCTTATCTGCATCCGCATTCTCTTCTGCCTCTTTAACCATTCTCTCAATTTCTGCATCAGATAAACCTGAACCACCTTGAATGGTAATCTTTTGTTCCTTACCAGTTCCAAGATTCTTAGCTGATACATTTACAATACCATTTGCATCTATATCAAATTTAACTTCTATTTGAGGAACGCCTCTTGGTGCAGCTGGAATATCCCCTAATTGGAAACGACCCAATGTCTTATTGTCGGCTGCCATTGGTCTTTCTCCTTGTAATACATGGATATCTACAGCTGGTTGGTTATCTGCAGCAGTAGAGAATACTTGGCTTTTTGAACAAGGAATCGTTGTATTTCTTTCAATCAACTTAGTAAATACACCACCTAAAGTTTCAATACCTAAAGATAATGGTGTAACGTCTAATAACAATACATCCTTAACATCTCCAGTCAATACACCACCTTGAATTGCTGCTCCCATCGCAACAACCTCATCTGGATTAACACTCTTGTTTGGTTCTTTTCCTAATTCCTTCTTCACTAACTCTTGAACTGCTGGAATACGAGTAGAACCACCAACAAGTAACACTTGATCTAAATCTTTTGCTGTTAATTTTGCATCTTTTAATGCTCTACGAACTGGTCCTAAACAACGCTCTACTAAGCTTGCCGTTAATTCATTGAATTTAGTTCTTGATAACGTTCTATTTAAATGTAAAGGTCCTGCTACCCCCATAGAAATAAATGGTAGACTAATTTCAACGGAAGTTACACCAGACAAATCTTTCTTAGCCTTTTCTGCTGCATCCTTTAAACGTTGTAATGCCATCTTATCTAAAGATAAATCAACACCTGATTCTGTCTTAAATTCAGCTACTAACCAATCCATAATAGCCTTATCAAAATCGTCTCCACCTAAAACATTATCTCCAGCTGTAGATAATACTTCAAAAGTTCCATCTGCTAAAGATAAGATAGAAACGTCGAATGTTCCTCCACCAAGGTCAAATACTAAAACCGTTTGCTCCTTATCCGTCTTATCAATACCATACGCTAAAGCTGCAGCCGTTGGTTCATTAATAATACGTAATACTTCCAACCCAGCAAT
The DNA here is from genome assembly GCA_910577745.1 of uncultured Anaeroplasmataceae bacterium. GTDB lineage: Bacteria > Bacillota_I > Bacilli_A > Acholeplasmatales > Anaeroplasmataceae > Pelethenecus. The sequence goes on from CAJTNG010000003.1 coordinate 25,978, forward strand.
TTTACCTGCATCTTTGGTTGCTTGACGTTGTGCATCATTGAAATAAGCAGGAACTGTAATAACTGCTTTGTCTACAGTTTCCCCTAAATAGGCTTCTGCAGTCTTCTTTAAATTTTGTAAAATAATTGCAGAAATTTCCTGTGGTGTATATTTTTTTCCATTCACATCTACACGATAAGAATTTTCACCCATATGACGTTTAATAGAACTAATTGTATTAGGGTTTGTAATCGCTTGACGTTTAGCTACATCTCCTACTTGGATTTCATCTCCCTTAAACGCAACTACAGATGGAGTTGTTCTTATACCTTCTGCGTTTGTTATAACCTTAGCTTCTCCAGCTTCCATTACACTCACGCATGAATTTGTTGTTCCTAAATCGATACCTATAACTTTGTTTGACATAATTATTTCTCCTCTTTCTCTTCTTTATTTTTTTTATTTACAACAACCATTGCTGGTCTTAATATGCGATCTTTATACATATATCCTGTCTGCATAACCTTTAGAACAATATTATCCTCTTTATCCTCACAAGTTTCTGTAGACATAGCTTCCATTAAATTTGGATTAAATTCCTTATTCAAGGCTTCTATTTCTGATAATCCTTCTGCTTTTAAAATGTCCATCAGTTGAGTGGTAATCATTTTAAATCCTATTAAATAATTTGCAATCTCAGGAGTTGGGGCTTCACAATTGACAATTTTTGTTAGCATATCAATTGGATTAATCAATTCTCCCACAACTTTTTGAGATGCATATTTTCGATCCTTGATTGCTTCCTCTTTAAGTCTGCGTTTTGTATTTTCCATTTCAGCGAAAACTTTCAAGTATTCATTTTTCTGTTCTTTCAACTCAGATTCAAGTTTAGCAATCTGTTCTTTAAACTTACTGTCTTTTTTCTCTTTTTTTTGTTTCGAAGTATCTACAGATTCTTCTTTTCCATTTGTTTCTGTCTCAACTTGTTCTTTTACTTCTTCTTTAATTTCTTCAGTCAATTTCATTACCTACCTATTATATAATTTTGGCATACTTTTTGCCACATATTCTAAAAGTGGTACAACTCCTCGATAATTCATACGAGTAGGACCAACTAAAATGATTGTTCCATATTCGTTATCATCAATATAGTAAGGAATCGTAACAATAGAGCAGTCTTCTAGACCTTTAACGTTTTCCCGTCCTATATTAATTTTTAAATTTCCAGCACTTGCTTGCGCAAAATCAATTAAAGCTTCTTCATCTACCGCTTTTAAAATCTTTTGCATAATTTGATAGTCCTGAAATTCTGGCTGATTAAATAATCTAGATAATCCGGAATCATAAGTCTCCGTATTTAAAAATCTTGAAAATCCTTTAATCATAAAATTTAAGATATCATCTTTAAAATCGACCATCTGTCTAATACGAGGCTTTGCTGCTTCTTTAGAAAGAATTTCACGAATTTCAAACACAGAGTGTCCATACATCGCATTATCAAACATTTGAATGATTTTGAGTAAATCATCTTGATTATAGCCTTCTGGGATGGTTATCTTCTGGGATTGAACTTGCCCCGTATTTGTCACAATGAGCATTACAGCTTCATTGTTAGATAGAGGAACAATTTCCATCTTCATAACTTTCGCAAAATCCGCACTAGATCCCAAAATGATGGAATAGTAGCCTGTCAATTCACTTAAAAAATCAGCGATCTTTTTTAATGCATCTTCTTTCGCTAAATGTCTATTATCAAAAATATCATCAAGATACTTAAAATATTCCAACACACTTTCATCTCTTATGATGAGATGATCGACATAATATCGATAGCCTGTTTCTGATGGAATTCTACCTGAAGAGGTATGCGTTTTTTCTAAGTACCCGTTTTCTTCAAGACTTTGCATATCATACCGGATGGTGGCAGAAGAAAAGTCTAAATATGGTTTCTCAGTTAATGCTTTTGAACCAATGGGCTCGTTACTGCTGACATAATCTTCTATGATAGCCTTTAATATTAATTTCTGACGATCTGTAAGCATTTCATCACCTCAATTTTGCACTCTTCTTTCCTTAGTGCGATATAATTATACAACAAGCCTTTGGCACTGTCAACTAAAAAGTGCTAAAAATAATAAGAAAATATTAAGATGTACGTTCTAATTTTCAATTAAAAAACCACACGATCGGAATTGTGTGGTCAATTTATAAATAAGGGTTATGTTTTCTTTCAAATTGAATAGTTGTTTTCTGATCATGGCCAGGATACACTTCGGTAGAATCGGGAAATATCTGTATAATTTTTTGTAAGCTACGTTTCAGGTCTTTACTACTGCCTGTTGGAAAATCGGTACGACCTGCACTTAAATAGAATAAAGTATCTCCACTGAATAGCTTGTTGCCATAGGCGTAAACAACACTACCCTTCGTGTGTCCTGGAGTATGGAACACCTTAAAATGATAGCCAATCAAATCAAATTCCATCTCATCTCTTACAAGAATCCAGTGGTAATCCGCTTTTGAAAAGGGAATCTGACGATTCATCATATGATATAAGGATAACGTAGAATCCGTTAAAAAATCCAATTCTTTTTCGTGAATATAAATGGGACAATCAAAATATCGAATACCATCAATATGATCCATATGCCCATGCGTCAATAATATTGCAACTACCTCATATTGTCGCTTGAGTTCTTCTGCCGCTTCTTTAAAATCAAGACCAGGGTCCACTATCACGCATTTGCCATGATTCGAAATTATATATGTATTTGTAAAAAATGTGCCTGTCACTATCTTTTCTATCATAGTCTATATAAAGAAAAAAAGCTTTCAAAAAGCTTAATTATTTCTTTTCCTTATGTGATGTATGCTTGCGGCAATGAGGACAATATTTTTTAATCTCCATTCTTTCAGGAGTTGTCTTCTTATTCTTGTCTGTATAATAGTTTTCATTCTTACATTCAGAACAAACTAATTTAACTAAATCACGCATTCTTTATTCCCTCCAGACTTAAAGATTACTTCCTGTAGAATTATACCAAAAAAAATTATTTTATGCAACTACTTTTTTTCTTTTATTATCTTTGTTATAATACTAAAAGGTGATAAAATGTATACAAGAGTAGAAACAAAGCAATTTCAGTTGAAAAATTTAAAATATGGCGGAAATGAACATATCTACATTCAAAGTATGTGTAATACCAAAACAAAAGATGTTCAGGAAACCGTAAACCAAATCTTAGAGCTTGAAAACTTAGGCTGCGAAATTATTAGAATTGCTATTTTAGACAAAGAGGATGCCTATAGTATTTCTGAAATTCAAAAACAAATACATATCCCTTTAGTTGCTGACATTCATTTTGATCCTGAATTGGCTATCATCTCCATAAATCAAGGAATTGATAAAATCAGATTAAACCCTGGAAATCTAACAGATAAAGAAAAAATAAAAGAGATTGTAGAGCTTTGTAAAAAGAAAAATATTCCCATACGTATCGGTGTAAATGGTGGTTCTCTACCCAAAGACATCGCCAAGCCCACACCTGAGCATATGATTGAAGCTGCGAAAAGACATATTTCTATTCTTGAGGAATTAGATTTTTATAATATCAGCTTATCTTTAAAAGCATCAAATATAGATTTAACATTAGAAGCTTATAAACTTGCAAGCAAAACCTTTCCTTACCCTCTTCACATAGGTATTACAGAAGCTGGAACCTCTTTTAAAGGACTTATCAAATCTAGCATTGGAATTTCCAAAATTTTAGATCTAGGCATAGGTAATACGATTCGTGTATCTTTAACGGATGATCCCAAATATGAAGTCATAGCCGCAAAAGAAATTTTAAAAGAACTTCGTCTGATAGATAATCTTCCTACTCTTACTTCTTGTCCTACTTGTGGCAGAACCCAATATGATATGATTCCTATTGCAAAAGAAATTGAAGCATATTTAAATACCGTAAATAAAAAAATTCATGTGGCAGTCATGGGATGTGCTGTCAATGGTCCTGGAGAAGCTAAAGAAGCTGATTTAGGGGTTGCAGGTGGCAAGCATGAAGCGATTCTCTTTAAAAAAGGACAAATCATCAGAAAAATTAAGGAACAGGATATCATATCTGAACTAAAAAAAGAAATAGATGCATTTGATTCTAAGGAAGCTTAAGAAAATATTTAAGCTTCTTTTATTTTTTTCATTTTTTTATACTTTTTTTCATTAAATTTTAGAAAAAACACCCCTAATATCCTCCTAAAGTTTAAAAGAATGAACAAGTTCAATTTCAATTTATCAAATTCTATTTTTTCCCTATTTTTGTCATTTGACAACAAAAAATTAACAGGTATAATAAGCGTATGAACTATATGCTCTGCATGGAGAGAAAATGAGAACAACGCACACAGTTTAGAGGAAACAATGAACGTGTAAAAAAGGAGTCATATCAGTGGAATATCTTATTCCACTCGTAATAATTCTTGTGATTATTGCATTTATTTTGAATCATCACAAATAAGAATGAAAAGCTCCTAGAATAGGGTGATGTATACTATAGCCTTATTCTTTTTATTAGCCTGATCAACGAATTCAACATGCGTTCATCGTTTTCAACATGCGAAAAGGGAAGGCAGCAACCTTCCCTTTTCATCTGCGTTCATTGTCTTCTAAGACACTTCTATTATATGTTATCCATTTATTTTTTTCAAGATAAGAATGAAAATATATTTTTTTAGTTTCCATTTTCTTTTATTGTGTTATGAAAAAGAAAGGAACACCATACTTTTATATAGGTGATACAATTGAAAAAAAGAATTTTTATGGTTGTAATTTTTTTTCTACTTTTATTCAGTTCGCTAATTATAAAATTAGGATATATAACATTTATTGATGCCAATAGGATTAATATATTAGCAGATGAATTATGGAAAAGAGACATTCCTGTCCAAAGCAGTCGTGGATTAATCTGTGATAGAAACGGAACGGTCATTGTAGGAAATAAGCTTGCTTATACAGTGGCTTCCATCAATAAGCAAGTAAAAGATAAAGAAAAAACAGCTTCTACACTTGCCGAAATACTAAATTGCAGTCCCAAAGATATTCTTACTCATTTAAATAAAAATAATAGCCTTGAAATAATAAAACCTGAGGGCAGGCGGATTACAGACGAGCAGGCAAAAACAATAAATTCTTTGGGTCTCCCTGGCATTTACTTAACTGCAGATTCACAAAGGTACTATCCTTATGGTTCTACATTAGGTCAGGTGTTGGGATTTTGTGGAATTGATATGCAAGGTCTATCGGGAATAGAATACCAATATGACGATTACTTAACTAGCCAAAAAGGGGCTTTATCCATATATACAGATGCGAAAGGAAATCTTATGCATGATACAACTTCCATTTATAAAGCTTCTACTCCAGGCATGAATATATATTTAACAATTGATTTAAATTTACAACTCATTCTAGATGGTGTTATTAATAATGCTATTGCACAATATGATCCAGAACAGGTAATGGGACTTATAGTAGATACAGAAAATGGAGAGATTTTGGCAATGACTTCTTATCCTTATTTTGAACCCAGTCATTACCAAGACTATGATGAAAGCATATATAATAGGAATTTACCCATTTTCTATTCTTTTGAGTTAGGTTCTACTTTTAAGATTTTCACTTATAGTGTAGCACTAGAGTTAGGTCTATTTGACATGAATCAATTCTTCTACTGCAGTGGTAGCAATGTGGTTGCCGACCGAAAAATCAGATGTTGGAAAAGTGGAGGACATGGTTCACAGACTTTTTTGGAGGTTATCCAAAATTCCTGCAACCCAGGCTTCATGGAATTAGGTCGAAGAATTGGTGTAGAAAATTTTTATAAATACTTAAAACTTTATGGTTTTACAGAAAAAACAGGCATTGATATTCAGGGAGAATCCAAAGGTATTGTCATGAGTCAAAATAATTGTGGCCCAGTTGAACTTGCAACACAAAGTTTTGGGCAAACTAGTGCCTATACACCAATTCAACTCGTGATGGCTTCTATTGCAGCAACCAATGGGGGAACCCTTCTACAACCTTATATATTAAAAGAAATCCATAATTACACAGATGAAATTCTTTATACCAATAAAAAGAAAGAAAAACATCAAGTTATCAGTGAGAAAACCTCCAGTCTTATGCGCTATGCTTTAGAAAATGTATGTGCCTTGGGAACAGGGCGAAACGCCTTTATTGAAGGATATAGAGTGGGTGGAAAAACTGGAACTGCTCAAAAAATTTCTTCAACAGGAGGATATATCAATGGAGAATATATACTATCCTTTTTAGGACTCGCACCAATGAACAATCCTAAAATCGCTGTATATTTGGCTATAGACCATCCTAAAAATACGGTGCAGTATGGTGGAACGGTTGCCGCTCCTCTTGTAGGGCAGATCATTGAGCAATCCTTAAATTATTTAGGCATTGAAAGAGACTATGAGAATCAAATAGAAAAAAATCTTAGATGGTTTTTAGATACACCTACCTATAAGGTGGAAAACTATATAGGAAAAACAAAAAAAGAAATTAAAGCATCCTCCTTCTATAAATACATCTTTTATGGAGATGGTGATAAAGTCATTTATCAATCTCCTGATGTAGGAGAAAAAATTAAAGAAGGAGATTCTATTCTTCTTTATTTAGGATAAAGGCTTGACGAGACTATAAAAATAATTTATACTTTTATTTAGGAAAGGGGTGTTGATAGCAATGCGCTTCTAAATCATAATTCGCTATATTATATTTAAAAATGTCTCACGAAACGAGGTGTTTTTAGTATGAAAGTAAATCAAATGTCGATACAATTAAAAAGTGGCAGAACCATTATAAGCAACTGCTCTTTTAGTTTAAACCATCATGATAAACTTGCAATTATTGGTGAAGAAGGCAATGGCAAATCAACCATCCTAAAATTTATCTATAATAAAAACTTAATAGAAGATTACTGCGAGTGTAGTGGAACGTTAGATATTCCTATGGAAAAAATAGGATATTTAGAACAATATATCCATTCCAAATGGCATCCTTTTGGTGTAATGGATTTCTTTTTGTACGATGATGTGCATAAAGATCCAAACTACGAAGTATACAATGAATTTTATAAAATCGAGACATTATTTAAAAAATATAATATAGACTTAAATTTACTTAAAGACAATAGAACCATTTATAACTTGTCTGGAGGAGAAAAGATAAAACTCCAGCTCATAAAAATTATTTTAAAAAATCCTGAACTCATCCTTTTAGATGAGCCAACCAATGATTTGGACTTAGACTCCATCCTTCTTCTAGAAAAATTTATAAGTACTACAAGTATTCCCATTATTTTTGTTAGTCATGATGAAGAACTGATATCTAAAACAGCAAATATCATCTTACATTTAGAACAGATGAAACGAAAAACGGAAATGAAATATACTTATATAAAATCTGATTATAATTCTTATATTTCCTTGCGGACATCTCTATTAGAACAGCAAAATATGGATGCTTATCGTACAAGAAAGGAAAAAGATGTAAAATTACAAAAATTGAAACATCAGCATCTTCTGGTTGAAAACGATCTTGACCGAGCAGTAAGAAATCCAAGGTGGGGAAGTCTGCTTGCAAAAAAAATGAAAAATATTAAATCTCAGGAAAAGAAAATTGAAAGTTTACCAGTTGTGGATTACGCTCAGCCTGAAGAAGCCATACATCTCTCCTTCTTTTCGGATGTCTTTATTCCAAATGGCAAGGTTATTCTAGATTTATCAAATTATGCATTAAAAATAGAACAGAAGATTTTATCTCATTCGATAACTTTAAAAATTGTAGGTCCAAAGCATTATTGTATCATTGGAAAAAAATGGAACAGGAAAAACAACATTAATCAAACAAATTTATTTTTTACTTAAAGATAGAACAGATATTCGGTTAGGCTATATGCCACAAAACTATGATGATGCCTTTACTTCTCCTAATACTCCTGTCACATATCTCCAACATTTTGTAGGGTTTGATTCTAATACAAAAAGTCAAATCATGACCTTTTTAGGAGCTATGAATTTTCAGAAATTTGAAATGTTAAACACGATAGATCGACTATCAGGAGGACAAAAAGCTAAATTATATTTAGTAAAACTTATCCTATTAAAATGTAATGTTCTAATTTTAGATGAACCAACAAGAAATCTGTCTCCCCTATCCAATCCGGTGATCCGAAATCTTTTAGCTAATTTTAAAGGGACGATATTGGCAATTACCCATGATAGGAAAATGCTTGAGGAAGTTGCTGATGAAGTCTTTGAATTAACTGAAAATGGATTAAAACAAATACAATAAATATTTTATTCACTTAACAAGAGTTCTTTTTTGTGTTAAAATTTAAAAAACAAAGGAGAAATGAAAATGTTATTTGAAGAGATTGCTAAAGCAAACATACAAGCATTAAAAGATCATGATAAGCAAGCCAGAAGTATTTTGTCTGTGGTTTATGGGAAATTAAAATTAGAAAGCATTGCCCAAGGATTAGGAGCTAACACCTTATCTGATGGGGACTGTCTTAGAATTATCTCTAAAACGATGAAAGAATTAGACGAAGAACTGGCTGGCTATACAAAAGCGAATCGCCCAGAAAAGGTGGAAGAAATTCTTCTGCAAAAAAATGTATTAACCAAATTTTTACCTGAAATGATGTCTGATGCAGATATTCGAAGAGAAATAGAAAAACTAGAAGATAAAAAAATTCCAAATGTGATGAAACATTTTAAAGTAAACTTTAATGGGCAATGTGATATGAGTACAGTAAGTAAGATTGCCAAAGAGTATCAAGGGGTATAATTTTACAGTTAAATTTTGTTAGAACAATAGAACAAATGTATAAAAAAAGACTAAGCGTTTCATTTGCTTAGTCTTTTTATATTCTTAAATTTCAAACGGATTTTCTGTTTTATATCTCATAGTTTTGGGTTGATTATAACCAATTTCTTCTACCCCTAAATATTTAAATACTTCAAACAAGACTTTTCCAAAATGACCAAAGGCCACAGCACCATGATGTGGAAATCCTTTTTCGAGTAAGACATGCCTATAAAACCTACCCATTTCTTTGATTGCAAAAACTCCGATGCTTCCAAAAGATTGTGTTGCCACAGGAAGAACTTCCCCCTCAGCCAAATAAGCATATAAGTGATTATCTGCTGTAGATTGTAATCGATAAAATGTTATAGCCCCAGGGAGAATATCTCCCTCTAAAGTTCCATGAGTAACCTCTACTGGCAAACTCCTTGCCATTATTTTTTGATATTTCATCGTAGGATTACAGATTCTTTTTGAACAAGTATTACCACAATGGAATGCCATAAAAGTATCTGTAAACTGATAATCATACTTTGGCTCTATACTCTGCTGATACATATCCAAAGGAACTGTATTGTTGATGTCTAAAAGGGTTACAGAATCTCCTGAAATACATGTGCCAATGTACTCTGATAAGCATCCATAAATGTCTACTTCACAGGATACAGGAATTCCCATTCCAGTTAATCTTGAATTGACATAACAAGGAACAAAACCAAATTGGGTTTGAAAAGCTGGCCAACATTTTCCAGCAATTGCCACATACTTCTTGCTTCCCTTATGAGCTTCTATCCAATCCAATAAGGTAAGCTCATACTGAGCCAATTTTGCTAAAATTTCTGGCTTTTGGTTCCCCGTTCCCAACTCTTGTTCCATATCCTGTACTACGCTAGGAATTCTAATATCATCTTTGTGCTTATGAAAACTTTCAAATAAATCAAGTTCTGAATTTTCTTCTATTTCTACACCTAAATTAAAAAGCTGTTTTATAGGGGCATTGCAAGCCATAAAATTTAAAGGACGTGGTCCAAATGAAATAATTTTAAGATTCTTTATTCCGACTAATGCTCTAGCCATAGGAACAAATTCATGAATTAATCTTGCACAATATGCTGCATCTCCCACAGGATATTCTGGTATATAAGCTTTTACGTTTCTCAATTTTAAATTGTAGCTTGCATTTAGCATTCCACAATACGCATCCCCTCTGTGATCAGAAAGAACACCCGTATTCTCTTCTGCAGCAGCACAGAACATCACAGGCCCATCAAATTTTTGAGCCAACATAGTTTCCGCTATCTCTGGGCCAAAGTTTCCTAAATAAATACACAAAGCATTACAGCCTTTGTTCTTTATATCGGCTAAAGCGTCTTCCATATGAAGCTCACTTTCAACAATACAAATCGGACATTCATAGACATCCTGTTGATTATACATCTTTTGATAAGTTTGTACTAAAGCTTTTCTTCTATCTACAGATAAACTTTCTGGAAAACAATCTCTAGATACTGCAACAATTCCAATTTTTATTTCTGGTATATTTTTCATATTTCATTTTACTCCTTCTTATCTTATAATTATAAACCTCTCTTTCACGTATGGCAATATAATAAATATAAAAACTGCTTGATTAAAGTACAAATCAAGCAGTATACTTCATGGTTTAGACGATTAAGAAGCAATCACCCTTTTGATCTATAAGATCACTTTTCTTTTGTAATAGGATTCTTTCTTCTATATTTTCATCTGGTACTTCTATGTTCGGATTAGGTCTAGCCATATAATAACCAATGATAATCCCTATTCCTACAGCTAAGCAATAAGTACCTATGGAAATTAAAAGAATGAAATGTTTTCTTTTCATATATTTTACCTCCTTCAATTCTATTCTAACAGCAAACAAAATATATTCAAAATTGGAGTTTTTAAACGTTTCTTCTGTTTTTTTATCTATATTTTAAAAAACGTTGTAATAAATTACAACGTTTCACGTTTTTATTTAGGGATTTCAATCTAATCTGTCATTTTTTTATTTTTAAAAAAATAGATAAATGAAGTGAGGTTACACAGATAATGTTCTACCATATACTATAATTTAACCTTTTCATCATTTGCCTACTATTTATGCGCTTTGTGGTGACATTAAAAAATAGATAATTTTAAACTATCCTATAGAATAGTAGACCTGATATTAATTATATTATTTAATTTATTTGCAAAATCTCAATATATTTAGGCATATTAAAAGAGAATTTTTTGACTATTATACTATGAAATTCACTTTTATTGTATTGTTAAATTAAAAACTTTAAACCCCAATGTTTTTTATACCTTTTACCCCAAACGAAAAAACTTTATTTTTCTTCTTGAAAGCTATAGAATTCCGTTAAAGGAATACCTAAGACAGCAGCGATACGATAAATCATTATGGAATTAGGTGAACACTTTCCATTTTCTATATCACTTAAAGACCTAGGTGCAATTTTCATTTGGTCTGCAAGCATTTCTTGCGATATTCCTTTCTTTCTTCTTAACTCTACGATTCTATTCCCAATATCACTTATAAATTTTCTCTCATTATCTGTATAATTTATTTTACTCACTCTAGTCACCATCTTAATTATCTAATAACTTGAGTCTAAACTCCACGAGGTTAACTTCATATTTTAACAATTTTTACACTTTTTTTATTATATTTTCTAAAATATGACTCGTTTTTATAAATTTAAATTTGTTAGAAAAGAAAAAAATGATTCCATTATGGAATCATTTTCTTACTTATTTTATAGGATATTTCTCTCTATTTTTATTATAGGAAGTATGCAACAATTCTTCAGCTTTTTCAGAAAGTGGATTTCCTAAGAAATCTTTATATAATTGTTGAATCTGTGGATTTAAATGAGAACGTCTAATCGGACGACTTTCATCTTCACCATATAAAACTTTAGCACGCTTTTCCACATAAGTATCTAAAATTTCATCCTCTTCATTTGGCAAGAAGACTTGTTTAACAAATGGCTGACCACCACCATTAATACATCCACCAGGGCAACACATAATTTCTATAAAATGATATTTTGATTTACCATTCTTTATATCATCTAATAATGGTTTTGCATGTTTCATTCCTGATGCCATAGCAATATGAAGTGTCGTACCATTAAGAGTAACTGTAGCCTCTTTTACACCCTCTAAACCTCTACAAGGTGTCAATACAACAGGTTCCATTTCATCTCCTGTTAAAACATGATAAGCCGTTCTTATAGCGGCTTCCATTACTCCACCCGTAACACCAAAGATAACACCAGCTCCCGTATAATCTCCAATTAAGTCATGATCAAATTCTTCATCTGGTAATTTCTTCCAATCAATACCATTTCTTCGAATTAATCTAGCAAGTTCACGCGTGGTTATAGAAATGTCTACATTCTGTAATTCATCATTATTTAATTCTGGTCTTTCTACCTCATACTTTTTAGCTGTACAAGGCATAATGGATACCACAAAGATATCTTTAGGGTCTAAATTATTCTTTTGTGCATAATAAGACTTTATAATCGCTCCTACCATTGCCTGTGGAGATTTGGAAGTCGATAAATTTGGAATCAATTCAGGATAAAAATATTCACAATAATTAATCCACCCTGGAGAACAAGAGGTAATCATAGGAATCGGACCAGTCTTATGAGTCAATCGCTCTAATAATTCATTTGCTTCTTCCATGATCGTTAAATCAGCACCGAAGTTTGTGTCAAAAACTCTGTAAAAGCCTAATCGATGTAAAGCAGCAACCATCTTTCCAGTACAAGAAGTCCCAATCGGTAATCCAAACTCTTCTCCGATTGCAGCACGAACCGCTGGAGCCACTTGAACAATTACCTTTTTACCTGACTTCAATGCTTCATCTAAACGATCTATCTGGCTATGCTCCATCAAGGCGCTTGTAGGACAAACATTAATACATTGTCCGCATTGTAAACATGGAGATTCTGCAAAAGAACGATTCCCAGCTGGACCTACAATGGTATTAAACCCACGGTTTTCAAAACCTAAAATACCAATACCATGTGCATCCTTACATGCCTCAATACATCTACCACATAAAATACATTTTGAAGTGTCACGAATGATAGATGGAGCTACCTTATCATAGGTTGCAGGTGTCTGACTTCCACCATAGAAATGAGGTCTTGCCATAACAAGATGGGCTACCTCTAATAATTCACAATCTCCATTCTTATAACATTCCTGACAACTACGATTATGGTTAGATAATAATAATTCTACGCTTGTTCTTCTCGCGATAACAGCATCTGGATCAGAGATTTGAATACTCATACCATCCTTAACAGGATATACGCAGGAAGCAACCAAGTCACGAACACCATCTACTCTAACTAAACACACACGACAACTAGCAACAGAACATTTTCCATTTTTAAAGGAACATAGGGAAGGAATGTTATATCCACATTTACGACATGCCTGTAAAACAGTTAATGAATCATCAACGAGATATGGAAAACCTTCAATTTTAATATTAACAAGTGCCATTTTCTTTTCCTCCTATCCCTTATAGATTGCGTTAAATTTACATGTGGCTTCACACGTACCACACTTAATACATTTATTAATATTGATGACATATGGCTCTTTTCCAGGAATACCAGAAATGGCATTCGTAGGACAGACTCTAGCACACATAGAACATTTTTTACATCTTTCAGGATTAATATGATAATCAATTAAACTCTTACATACACCAGCTGGACAAGTCTTATCCACAATATGAGCCATATATTCTTCTTTAAACTTGGATAAAGTAGAAAGCACTGGATTTGCTGCAGTTTTACCTAAACCACATAGAGCTCCAACCTTAATGGTACTTGATAAACTTTCCAGTTTTTCTATATCTGCTACTTCACCATTACCCTCTGTAATTTTATTTAAAAATTCTAATAAACGTTTTGTTCCAATACGGCACTGTGTACATTTTCCGCAAGATTCATCACAAATGAACTCCATATAGAATTTTGCCACATCAACCATACAGTTATCTTCATCCATAACAATAGCTCCACCAGATCCCATCATAGAACCTGCTGCAACTAAGTTATCATAGTCAATTGGAGTATCCAAATCATCAATCGTCAAGCATCCACCTGAAGGACCTCCGGTTTGAATTGCCTTAAATTTCTTATTATTAGGAATACCTCCACCAATATCATATATTAATTCTCTTAAGGTTGTTCCCATTGGAACTTCAACAAGACCAACGTTATTCACTTTACCACCTAAGGCAAATACCTTAGTCCCCTTGGAACCCTCTGTTCCAATCGCATTAAATACTTTAGCACCTTCTCTTAAAATATAAGGTACAGAGGCAAGAGTTTCAACATTATTAATAATCGTTGGTTTTCCCCATAATCCCTTAACAGCAGGGAATGGTGGTCTTGGACGTGGATTACCACGTTCTCCCTCAATAGAATTTAAAAGGGCCGTTTCCTCACCACAAACAAATGCTCCAGCGCCTAAACGTATACCAACACGGAAATTAAATCCTGTTCCTAAGATATTATCTCCTAATAATCCTAATTCTTCAGCTTGATGAATTGCAATTTTTAAACGGTCAATCGCAACAGGATATTCAGCACGAACATAAAAATATCCTTGAGAAGCTCCAATGGCATATCCAGCAATCATCATACCTTCTATTACGGCTAATGGGTTTCCTTCTAATATAGAACGGTCCATAAAAGCCCCTGGATCTCCCTCATCTCCATTACATACTACATATTTTACATCACTTGTCACATCATGGGCAAATTGCCATTTTCTACCTGTAGGGAATCCAGCACCACCGCGGCCTCTTAAACCAGCAGATAAAACTTCATCGATAACTTCTTGAGGTTTCATAGATAAAGCATTTAACAATCCTTTGAAGCCATCATATCCCAAAGCCTCATCAATATTTTCTGGATCAATAACAGAACATCCATGTAAAGCAATACGCTTTTGTTTTTTATAAAAATTGATTTCATCCTGTTTTGCAACTTTTTTCTGGGATGAAGGGTCTACATATAATAGATCTTCAACAATTTTATGCCCTATCAAATCTTCTTGAACAATTTTAGTTACATCTTCCACTCTAACGGTTCTATATAATGTATCTTCAGGCATAATTTTAACAAAAGGACCTTGAGAACAGAAACCAAAACATCCAACTTGATTTACTTCCACAGTATCCTCTAACCCATTTGCTTTAATTTCTTCTCTGATTTTTTCTAAAATCTCTTTAGATTCGTTCGCTAAACATCCAGTTCCGCCACAAATTAAAACAGAACGTTTTCCTTTGGCATTTAATTTTTGATGTAAGCATTCTGCACAATGAGATATTTTTGCTTCTAGTTCTTCTTTTGTCTTAAGTTTTTCCATTATAGGACATCCCCCTTTCGATAAGAATCAATAATTTTTGAAACCTCATCTACGGTTACTTTAGAGTAAACCTTCCCATTGATGGATACAGCAGGAGCAATACCACATGCCCCAATACATCTTAAGGAATCCAGTGTAAATAACCCATCTTCTGTAGTTTGTCCTGACTTTATGTTCAATAAGTTAGCAAACTTATCTAAAACATTTTGTCCACCCTTTACATAACAAGCCGTTCCTAAACATACTCCAATAACGTATTTTCCTTTTGGAGTTAATGAGAAAAAAGAATAGAACGTAACAACGCCATAGATTTCAGAAACGGGCATACCTAATTTTTCTGAAACGATTTCCTGCACTTCAAGAGGAATATAGCCATACTCCTTTTGAATGTCACTTAATACTAGCATAAGTGGGGTAGTTTCATTCTTATACCTGTCACAAATGCTTTCGATTAATTTGACAGCATCCTGTCTTAATTTCACTAGTAACACTTCCTTCTTCATATAATAAAATCTTATTCATAGTTCAAAATGATTATACCATATTCTTTCAACTTAGAAAAGAACAAAAAAGCACAATTTTCTTAGGAACAAAAAATAAAAAGAAGTGATGACGCACTTCTTTTTATAATTTATTAAGCAAAATTGCAAATTGCTAACATTCCAGGACCAGTATGAGCCCCAATGATTGGACTTAACGTTACTTGCTTCACATCTAAATCAGGATAAAGTGATAATACTTTATCTTTTAAAGCATTTGATAAATCCTTTGCATCTCCATCGCATAAATATATCGTTTTACCATACTCTGGATTAAAATTCTCTTTAAAAATCCTAAATAATTCCTCTACAGCTGCTTTATTTCCACGCTTCTTACCAATTGTAGTTAATTTACCTTCTGGAGTAATTTTCAAAATAGGCTTGATATTTAAGATTCCTCCTACAAATGCAGTTGTACTACTTACTCTACCACCACGCTTTAAATACTGAAGATCTTGAACTAAAAACCAACAATGCGCATGAGATACTGCACCAATCATATCTTCATAATTTTCTTTAATGCCCATTCCTTTTTCTCTATTTAATAAGGCTCTTTCAATTAAAATTCCCATACCACCTGTTGCGCTTAAAGAATCTACCGTATAAACATCCAAATCAGGATATTTTTCTTTCAAACTCTCTTTGGCAAGTAAGGATGCACTAAACGTAGAAGATAAACCACTAGATAAACATAAATATAGAACAGAATACCCTTCATCAAGAAATTTAGAAAAGTATTCTTCATACATATAAGGCGTAATTTGTGAAGTTTGTGTTAAATCTCCACTTCTTTGACCATCATAAAATTTTTTCATGATATCTTCTGGTTCTCTACCATAAGAGGTTCTCATTTCATCTCCTAAAGAATATTGCATGGAAATGAACTTTAAATCATATTTATTTACAGTTTCAAGACATACGTCTCCAGAAACATCCATTACTATTACATATTTATCCATTTTTTCTTCTCCTAAAAATATATCAACTTCTTACATATTTTACTCTATTTTCTACGCTTTTTCAACTAATTTTTAGGATTTATCAGAAGATTTTAAGGATTTTATAAGTATTTGGAAACAATAAAATTGAAATTTTTTCCACGTTCCATATAATTTTTAAACATGTCGAAACTTGCAAACATAGGAGAATATAAAACAATTTCATCTGTTCTATCTCTGAAAGCTTGAGAGAATGCATCATCTAAACTCTGAAATATTAAGCACTCCACTCCATGATTTGTCATATAATTATATACTTTGTCTTTCGTCTGCCCGTAAACGTAAACTCTCTTAATTTTATATAGGTATTCCTCTAAACAACTTAAATTCTCTTTTCTATCATATCCACCACAGATGAGAAACACAGTTTCAAAGCATTTTAATGCTGCAATCGTTGCATAAGGATTTGTACTTTTAGCATCATTATAAATGAAATCATTGATTTTAGTTAATCGATATTCTACTTCTTCAAAGGTTTTTAACTGTCTTTGAATACTTTTGGGTGTGATACCTTTTACCAATAATACACAGGAAATAGACGCCATAATATCTTGTAGAAAAAATTCTTTTTCTTTTAAATCATTTTTAATTTTTAATATTCTTTTTCCATTGTAATAGATACTATCTTGAAAAATATTACAGTTAGCCAAACTAGAAACTGTTGAAAAAGTAATTTTGTTTGATTGACAAGTTTTTATTTTTTCTTTTAAAATTTTGTCTTCCATTGGATAAATTGTAAAATGCTGACTACTTTGATTTAAACAAATGTTCAACTTACTCTCAATATACTCTTTATAGGTAGCATGATGATCTAGATGACAAGGATGAATATTTAAAATTACACTGATATCCAAATCAATTTTTGCATTTTCCAATTGAAAGCTTGAAAGTTCTACTACAAAGATATCTGCATCCTGATGTTCCACCAAAGCCTTACAAATACTATATCCAATATTACCACAAGCTATCACTTTATATTTAGAGGATAAAATATGTGTAATTAAAGATACCGTTGTCGTCTTTCCATTACTTCCTGTAACCCCAATGTAAAATTTTTTTCGTAATGTATAAGCCAATTCAATATCAGTTATAACTTTAATACCCGTCTTTAAAAAGCCTTGGATTAAAGAATGTGTATAAGGAATTCCTGGAGCTTTCACAACAAGATCATAATTAAAATCTGAAACTTCATCTATATTGAAATAGTCATATTCTATCTTCTCTTCATCAAGAAGCATGACCACGCCATCATTAGCGATTCCTTTTCCTAAAACTAAAGTTTTCAAGATAATCCCTCCTATATACAATCATATTATTGAAAAAAGGAAAGTATGACGAAAAGAAAAAGGACAATGCATTACATTGTCCTAATTGCTTATGATAAAGAAGCCAGTGCCTGTTCTACTGCATCTTTTCGATATTTTTTATACCATAAGGTATCAATTAATTTTAAATCCATTTGGGAAGCATAATCAATAGGACTTCCATCCACCAAATAAGATGTAGTCGCCCCAAATCCGTGGATAGTTTTGATGGTTTTACCATCTGTTATAAATTCTAGTGTCCCATTAGTTCCATTGAAATATACATTATCATTAAAATAATAAAAATTAGCCAAACATCTTGGATAAGGATGGGGTTGTCCACCAATGAAACCTCCGCCACCATCACACATTGCTGCAGATGCAAAAAAATAGTCAGGCTTCAATGCTTTTAAGAAAGGAAGCTGATTGCCGCCTTGTGATCCCCCGTTATTTGCTCCTGGATCTGTTCCATGATGAGCCGCTTTATATAATACAACATTTTCTTCCGTTATATCTTTAAGAGGTGTATTTGAAAGATTATTTAATAAATTGCGTTCTCCAACATCTTCTAAATCTCCAGCAAAGAAGAATTTAAAATTATCATACGTTAAAAGAGAAGCTACAGAATAAATGTTAAACTTTGTAGCAGAACTTGTCATATCTGTTGCAGGCTCTAAATATGTAGCTGTATCCAAAAAATCCAAACTCAAATTATCATCAATTTCATAGTGAGATTTTGCACCATTTAAATTTTTTGCTGCATCATAAATTGGATAGTATGAAGCTCCTCCTGCAATATATCGATTTCTAATTTCCACCCAGCTTCTATGTAAAGCATTTGTGGATCTATCATGTCCATAATCTATGATAGTTCCAATACTCGCAATCCCATCTAAAGCTTTCACTTTAGAAGAAGATTCATTCGCACCATAAGCCAAACCACCCATATGATCACTGTGACAATGGCTGACAATTATCATATCCAAATGATTATCTTGGGAAATATGTTCTTTTAAAAACTGATTCACATAAGGTCCATCTTTTGTATCCCCTGCATCAATTAAAATCTCAAAATCACCATAGGTTATGAGTATAGAATCCCCATATTGCTGATGCATTTCAATGCTATAAATATTAAGTTCCTTTTCTTCTTGTTTTACGATTTTTACTTTGTATATCTTCTCTAAAATATAATCATCCAATATCAGCTTAACTTTTATCGTAACCTCTATATCCTCTAGTTTAGGATATACCTTGCATGTTATGATATCAATCACTTCAGGATGTGAAGTTTCTAGATATTCCAAACGAATACCTAAAGGTTCTATACTTGTTGGTAATTCTTTCATCTGTTCTGAAAATGCATAGAAATAAGCCACCGCATACAATTCTTCTTTTCTGTTTAATTGCGCTTTGTTGTCTGAAATCAAGATATACGACTCTCCAAAAGAAAGAATATGAATTTCTAAGGGTGTGCGATTTTCCACATAGGCACTATATTTCTTCGTTAAAAGAAACTGAAATCCTTCTTCTAATACAAGATAACATTTTGCATCCTGTTCTATAACTAACCCTTTTAATGAAATATAGGCGTTCTTGTATTCCTCTACTTTATCCTTATACTCTAATAAAGAAATACTTTCAGGACGTTGTTCTTTCCCTACTACTTCTTTATATTTATACGGATTCATTACATATTTTTCATTATAATACTGCACATTTCCTATAATTTCATAACTTGTACCAATCGTTAAATTAGAATCTGTAATACATAACACAGCCCCATCATCTACCATATAACTATACAAATGGTCTTTTGCTATAATCTTACCTTCTGTATAAAACAAGCCCTCTTCTATAGTTTTTATTTGATTTAACGAAGGGTATAGAATAAATGTACAGGTCTTTTCAAAAGCGGCATATTCTTCTGTTTCTTCCAAAGAAAAGTGAATTCGATATTCTCCTGGTATTAAAGGCTTTTCAATCCTTTGTTCCCCTTTATAATACGTAATATCTAATTTTATATCATAGTTCAAATGGTATAAAATTTCATAATCCTCTAGACACTCCACAAAGAATTCATCTTCTTCCAAAAGGATATGCTTTTTATTGTCAACTATAATCTGTATTGTATGCTCTAAATCATAATAAATCGGATGATTTTGAAATGAAAAATGAACCGTATACTCTCCCGGAACAGAAAATCCATCCACTTTTTCCGTTTCCAAATAATATTGGATTTGAACAAACTCTTCTAAATCAAAATTCAACACCTCACCAAATAAAATATATCCACTCTGATAAGGAACTGTATAATATAGTTTTTCAATTTTAAACTCTACATTTTTACTTCCAGTAAAATTTTTATCTATAATCGTAATACTAGCTATATAGGTTCCTGGCAGGGTTGGTTTAGAAGGTAGTAAAATTTCATTCTGATAATACGCTATAGAATAATTCTGAATGATCGGAAGTTCAATTTTATACATTTCTCCATATTTTATGGTGAAATCTGGATATGAAATGTCTATTGGTTTTGGAAGAATTACTATAGTGCATTCTGTTTCTGAAACGTTATAATTTTTATTTTCTTTCGTTCTTATTTTCACTTGATAGGTACCAGTATCTTTAGGTTCTTCCACAAGTAAACCATTTTGATAATATGTATAGCTTAATGCTATATCCTCTACATTTGTTGTAGCTTGTATACCTTTTGGCGTACCATCATACGTTACTTCTAAGTCTTCACAAGTAATTATAACGTCTGCTTTTTTAATAATGATCTTTTTAGTAATACTACAAGGAGCATAGGTATCATTACCCACAAAACTAATTTTCACTTCATATTCTCCTGCATCAACGGGAAGATTAATTTCATTTCCATTGGAGAAATAATTATAGGTTAATGGAAGCCCCTCTATATTTGTTGTGGCATTTAAAGATTTAGTTGATCCATCATAAATCACTTCTAAATCATTACATAAAATTTCCACAGCTGATTTATTACTTGGTTTTGTTTTAACTTGTTCCTTAGCCAGTGTAATAAAATCACTAGAATTTTTACTATATTTCAAAGATAAGGAATAGGTCTTATCAGACTCTAACTCATAAAAAGTGTATTCTTTCGTTTGATTTAAAACGATATCTGATGTTTCATAAATTAATTTCTCCTCTTCCTCTAATAC
Source organism: uncultured Anaeroplasmataceae bacterium (assembly GCA_910577745.1). GTDB lineage: Bacteria > Bacillota_I > Bacilli_A > Acholeplasmatales > Anaeroplasmataceae > Pelethenecus. The sequence goes on from CAJTNG010000003.1 coordinate 47,296, forward strand.
AGCTTTTACTTCTACTGATTCATTAACCGTAATTGTAGTAAAAAATGATATTGTATCTGATGTAGAAGTAAGACTAGTAATTTTAGCGGTAATACTAAAAGCTTCATCATTCGTACAACCCATTAAAAAAATAATTGGTAATAGGAATAAGATATAATATTTAATTTTTTTCATAATACCTCCTTAATGCACAGAATAGGATGGAACAATCCATCCTATTCTTTATTTTAATTCGTCGTATAAACCGTAACTGATTTGATATATAAACCTTTACTAGAAGTTTGATTAAATTCTATAATAATATCCCCTGTCGTAGGATTACATTTGAATGTATAAACCGTAGAAGTTGCAGTTATACTAACATTACTATCTGTTGTATCATTAACATTACAAGAGGTTTGCCCAACTTTGCATCCCAACGTTGCCTTTACACTACTTGCACCTGAAGCTTCAATTTCTATTTTCGTAACATTTTGAAATAATGAAGGATTATTCAAATTAAATGTCAAAGTTTGGAATGGATTAGAAGCTGTTCCAAATTGTTGTCCCTTATTAGCGTCTTTGTTTCCAGGAGCTGCAGCATTGTTAGGTGAAGTTCCATCCGCTATCCAAGTGACTCCGCCTAAATTCTTTGCATTGTCACTTCCCAATCCATAGATTTCTTTGGCATTAAATGTGAATGTATATGCTTGTATTTCTTCTTGCATACTTCCTGCTGGTTTGATGGTTAGCACGACTTCTTTTGTTTTGAATACTTCACCCACTGTCACTGTAATTGTGATTGTCACAGAAGTTGCACTGCTATCAAATGTTAAAGTAGTTGTAGTATCCGAAGAAACAAGATTTCCACCTGTTGTAGAAATGTACGTAATTTGAACTGCAGTATACTGCGTTCCTTGTACTGGTAAATTAACCACCTCATCTACTATATAACTTGTTTTTAAAACAATTTCATCTAAAGTAGAATCTAACATATATTCTGCAGAAACTGAAACATCTGTAACAGTATAAGATGTTAAATAAATTTGTAAAGTATTATTATATCTTCCTACTGCTCCATTGAAATTTATCTTATTACCAGGAAGCATCGTTTTGAATGCTTCAATATCTCCTACATAATTCTTATTCGCATATAAGTTATATGTTATATTATTTAGTTTCACTAATACATTCGCATAATTACTTGATACTTCTGGTTTAGACAATACTTCTGCATTCTCCCCATGGACAACATAGGAAACATGATCAAGAGTTGGTTCATCCAATTTGATATATTCTGCAAATTTAGTATCATCTAATATATCAAGTTTTGTAACTCCAGATACGTTCGTAATTTCTGATAAATTATTAAATACTTCATATTTTCCACTAATATATATTACATCTTTAACTTCAACATCTGATGGGAAATTAAATACTAATAATCCTATGTTTGTTACTGGATCTATAACAAAGAAATTGGATTGTAATCCTGTACTTTTTGCTGTAACAACGACTTTAAATAAATACATCGTATTAGGAGTAAGATTAGCAGTATCTGCACGCTGAATTAGCGCTTCATCACTCATCTCACTATTCTCAAAAAGATCTAAATCTGTTGCGCAAGCTTTAACTGTGATGCTATAAGAATTAGCATCTGAGAAAATGGTCTCAAAATCTGGATTTGTTCTCAACTCATAGGAGCAGCTTGACACTTCAGCATATTTTTGCCCATTTACATATATTTCATAGTGGGTAGCATTAGCCACTTCATTCCAAGTTAAAGTTAAATGAGAAAGCGTAATTTCAGGAGTTTTTAGAATAATTCGATCTGAAACTTTCACCTCATACTGTAAAGCAAGAGGATATCCTTCAATCGTTCCTGTTAATGTTCCAAAGGCTGTTGGAGTTTTAGTAACAACGACTGTTCCATCAGATGATATATTCAAATTTGGAACGTCTGTTGACCACTGAATAGAACTACCAGCAAAAAACACAGGCAATACAAAACTATCTGGTAAATTCTCAAAATCCAGCCCTAAATTCTCAATGTAAGATTTTGCATAATTATATACATTATGTCCAGGATTTAAGTAATCAAAATCGTTAGTTCCATTAAAGGCCACCATTTCAAAATCATTGAAATTATGATTTGTATCCTTTACTTTTTCTCGTCTAAGATATGAAACATTATTGGAAGGTTTCGCAACTGCGATATCTTCTTTATAAGGTGCTGCTGTACCAATACCAAGAATATCAACATAAGATAAAGCTTCATAATTATCTGTAATAGCTGTATTTGTTGTTGCTAGATAGACACTGCAATCTCCTACTGCCATATTTTGATTATTGGTCATATCCGCTGTAAAAGGCAAACTTGCACCTACATTTACAGATTGTGAACCACAACGTATCGTATAATAGCCATAAGCTTTAATTTCTCCAATTAAAGCTATGCTTGTAGCATTCTTTTTAGAGTTAACATATTGAACTGTCCAACCTGCCAATTGGATATCTTCAGCACTACCGTTATATAAGATGATAAAGTCATGCGTATAGGTAGCATTTGCATTGCCTCCTGCGGTGTATACGGCATAAATCATCACATTGGGCTGTTCTATTGGTGTCACTTCCACTGTAACGGTCTGTCCAGAAAAATTTCCGCTGGTCAGCGTCACTTCTACAGAAAATACATTTGTCGTATCAACACTTGTATTGCTCACTGTAAATGTTGGCTGTTTAGCAATTCTTTCTTCACTACCATCATTGAAGGTATGATAAACTACTAGATTATGGCTATCAAAATCTCTGCCCTTGATCTGTCTATGATCATCTAAAACTTTAAAGCCATTAATTGCTTTATTACAAACTAAAGTAATAGTTACAGTTACTGGATTATGATTTTCTGATTGTGTATAGGTTGCTACAATTTCTTGGTTACCAAAAGATAACGTTTGACTATAATCTGATACAGTTAAATTCTTTGCATCAAGTTGCGCTTTGAAATTTTCTATCGTGATTCCTGTAACATAGTCTAATTCAAAGATTGTTTGAGTCAAAGTACTTAAATCTGAATCCGCTTTTGAAATCGTCAAAGTAGCTGTTTGGTCTTCTATTAAATTATAATTCTTTGAATCAACACCTACAAACATTGCAGTTGCAAGTATTGAACCTACATTAGTTAATGTATTATTTTTATAGGTTACACTGACACCCTCTGGAAGTGTACCAGTTATAACAAGTTCTTTTTCTGTTCCATCATACGTATATGTGGTATCGGAAAAGGAAATGGAACTTAAATCATAGGTTGCTTTGGCAATAACTAAATCTACGGATACCACCTTAGGATTTAATGTTTCATTACCTGCGAAAGATATTTCAACACGATAGGTTCCTGCATCTACTGGTTTAGAACATTCTACATTTTCTTTAAAATATTTTATAGTAACTTCTACTTCTGGTGTAACAACAGGACGCACCTCATAATTTTCATTATACACCGTATGAATGGAGTCTATTTCTATTGTAACATTCCCTAATGCAGGATTATAAATGGTAATATTTACTGTAATTGAGCAAGCCAAATAATTTTCATTTCCCTCAAAACTCACTTCTGCTTTATATGTTCCATTAGATGATGGTTTTGAAATCTCATTAGAATCTGCATCAAAATATTTGATTACTAAATTTAAACCTGATACAGAGCAAGTATAGGTAACTTCATAATTTTGCCCCATCTCTACCAGTATGTCATCAGCAGTAAGTTCAACTTCCGCCTTATTTATTTTAAGTGTAGCGACTTTATCTTCTATTGCATTATAATTCACTGCATCTGCAATAATAAATTTTGCTTTCGCGATGACGGAACCAGCATTAGTTAATTTATTATTTTCGTAGGATACACTGACCCCATTTGGTAATGTTCCTGTAATTACAAGCTCCTTCTCTGTTCCATCATACGTATATGTAGCATCAGAAAAAGAAACTGCGCTCATATCATAGGTTGCTTTCTGGATGGTTAAGTTTGCAGTTTTTTCCACTTTTGCATGATTTTTATCTCCTGCATAAATGGCCTTTACAAGATAATAACCTGCATTTATAGGAGCGGACTCTAATCGTGTTTCCCCTTGATAATACTCATAGGTAAATTCAAGATTATCGCTACTTGTTGCTGTAATTGTATGTTCATCTCCATCATATACAACAATTTTATCTTCTAAATCGAATACAACATTACCAGAAGTAATGGTTAGTTTTGCAGTCAAAGTCAAATCACTATAATTTGCTTTTTTTATTGTCGCAGTAACTGTATGAACTCCTACTTCAGACACTCCATTTCCAACATAAGTCACAGTAGCTCCTTGAGGGAGATTTGTAACCTCTATGGATTTAGGCGTTCCATCATACGTGAAAGTTTTATCAGAAAAACTTATGCCTGTAAGTGTTCCCAACTGTGTTTTAATGTCTTTAGAGATTAATAATAAATCATACTCTTCTTTGTCAGAGATAAATACAGAAACTTTATAATCTGCATTAAACTCTAACTCTCTAAATGACCCTGCAGAAACGTCTACAGAAACTAATTCTTGTTTTATAGATGTTTCTCCTTTAAATAGTTCCACTTTGTAACTTGTCTGCTTATCGTTCAAATTCTCAAAAGATAAGGTGTAAGAAATCGTGTTTCCTGTACTAGTCACTTCAAGTGAACAGTTTGGATTTTTACTACTACAGCTTATCAGTACCCCAATAGAACTGAAAAGCATAATAAGAACTGCCAAAAACTTCTTCATTAACTATTTCCTCCGGTATTTAATTGTTATTACAATTTGATTATACCCCCCCTGTATAAAAATGTCAAATTGTGTTTTTATGTAAGCGTTATACAAAAAAGAGGAGTGTCTCCTCTTTGAATGATTTTTCTTAAAAGTTATTTAAATAAATCTGTTGATAAGTATCGATCTGCAGAATCTGGTAAGATGACGACTATTCTTTTATTCTGATATTCTTTTCTAGATTTTAATGACTTTGCTGCAAATAGTGCAGCACCTGAAGAAATGCCTGCAAAGATTCCTGATTCTACTGCTAACTTTTTAGCAGTAGAGATTGCATCTTCTGAAGAGACACAAACCACTTCATCTATTAAGGAACGATCTAATATTTTAGGGATGAAATTGGCACCAATGCCTTCTATTTTATGTATGCCTGCACTACCTTTAGAAAGTAATGGAGACTCCATAGGTTCAACAGCAATGACTTTTATCTCTGGATTTTTCTCTTTTAAATATTTTCCTGTGCCACTTAATGTTCCACCTGTTCCAACACCAGCGATCAATATATCGATTTTTCCTTCCATATCCCTCCATATTTCAGGACCAGTAGTTAAGTAATGAGCTTTTGGATTACTCTCATTTTCAAATTGGCTAGGCATAAATGTATTGGGTAATGTCATAGCTAATTCTCTAGCTTTTAATACAGCCCCCTCCATCCCAAGTTCTCCTTTCGTGAGAACCACTTCTGCTCCATAATATTTCAATATTTTTCTTCTTTCTAAAGACATAGTTTCTGGCATTGTCAAAATCACTTTATATCCTAATGCCCTTCCTATGGCAGCAAGTCCTATCCCTGTATTACCGCTAGTAGGTTCTATAATAATGGAATTTGGAAAAAGTTTCCCTGCATTCTGGGCATCCAAAATCATCTGTTTAGCTGCCCTATCTTTTATAGAACCTGTAGGATTAAACCCTTCTACTTTTAAATATATATTTGTATTTTTCAATTCCAGCATTGGGGTATTGCCTATTAAATCAATTATGGAATGTTTCATAGAATGCCTCCTATAAATGGAAATAAAAACTCAGTGCCTATTATGATTAATATCATAGCACCAATACGCTGAGCATACTTCCTGTATTTGCTACCAAATTTCATTCCTATTATACCACCAAAATAACAAATGATAAAGGTTACCAAGAAAATAATTCCAATACAAAAGATAGCTTCTTTTATTTGGTAATCCGCCATAGTAAAACCTACAGAAAGAGCGTCAATTGAAGTGGCAAAAGCTTGAAATATTAACACTTGAAATGTTATCTTTTTATGGGACATTTCTTCTTTTTGAAAACTAGAAATAAACATTGTAATTCCTAAATAATTTAAAATAAAAAAAGATAAATACGGCAGATATATTGAAATATGTTCTAAAATAGCATTCCCTAAAAGATATCCTAAAAAAGGCATAAGTCCTTGAAAAAAACCAAATAAAAAACTCATATAAAAAAGAAATCTTTTAGAAATTTTTATATCACTTAACCCATTGGCTATGGAAACAGCACAAGCGTCCATAGCTAATCCTGCTCCTAAAAGTATACAACGCAAATAAAAGTTCAAATGGCATCACCATACTATTAATTTTAGAATGGAATTCTCTTGTTTATGACAACTTTCATGAAATTTATAATTTTATATAGATAATGCAATATGAAAAGAGTATAATAAAAATAAACGAGTGGAGGAAATTATTATGAGAGTTTTAGCCCTTATTTTTGATGGTTTTGAAGAGTTAGAAGCTACAGCACCGTTTTCATTAATTCGAAGAGCTGGAATAGAGCTATCCATTGCATCAAATCGAACAGATGTGATTGGTGTTCACTTTATTCATTTTATGGATATTGCCTTAATCAATGAAGTAAATTATAAAGAATATGATGCACTTCTACTTCCAGGCGGTCCACATTATCGTTTTATGGAAGATTTTGGATATGCTATAGAAATCATAAAATATTTTATGGAACATAAAAAAATTGTTGCAGCAATATGTGCTGCTCCAACCATATTAGGAAGACTTGGATATCTACAAAACCGAACTTATACCTGCTTTACCTGTATGAATGAAGATTTTGGTGGAACATATGTAAATCAAAAAGTTGTAGTAGATGATAATCTGATTACAGCAAGAAGTGCGGCAGCAAGTAAAGAATTCAGCTACGAAATTATTCGTAAAATTGCTGGAGAAACTGTACTGCAAACTTTAAGAAAAAATATATATGATGAAGAATAGACTTCCGCTTTATTTGATAGAAAAATATCAAAAAGGCATTTCTCCTACTACTCCTCCACGATGCCGATTTACGCCAACATGTAGTCAATATGCCAAAGAATGCTATCAGAAATTTAACTTTGTAAAAGCTTCTTTTTTAGTTACAAGAAGACTTCTAAAATGTAACCCCCTTTTTAAACCTGGCTATGATCCTGTACCATTATCGAAAGAAGAAAAAAAACAACTTCAAGAAGACAAAATTTAAGGTCTTCTTTTTCTTTTTACTATTTTTGATTTTTTTAAAATAAATACTCTTTGCTTTTAATAACAAAATCAAGTATAATGTAGAAGAGGTGAACGATTATGTTTTTTAGTGTTGCAACCGACTCTTTTGATGTGGTTGATCCAATACTTAAGCTTTTTGGATGGGAGACTTTAGCTGATATTAGTTTTAGTTCAATTATATTCCGCTTATGTTTAGCACTTATCTGTGGGGGAATTATAGGTTTTGAAAGAGCAAAGAAACACCAAGCTGCCGGATTTAGAACTTATATCTTAGTTTGTTTAGGTTCAGCCATTGCTATGTCAACCAATGATTTTATTTCTAGGACAACCCATTTAGGAGACACAGCCAGATTAGGAGCTCAAGTGATTTCAGGAATAGGTTTTTTAGGAGCAGGTACTATCCTTGTTACATCTAGGAATCAAATTAAAGGATTAACTACTGCTGCAGGGCTTTGGGCATGTGCTTGTCTTGGACTAGCTGTGGGAATTGGATTCTATACTCTAGCGATTATTAGTACAATCATAATCGCCATTGTATTAGCAGTTCTGCCATTCATTGAAAATGCATTTATAAAAAATTCCCGTTATTTTGAGATACATATTGAATTTCAGACGCAAGATAATTTAAAAGAATTTATAACTGAAGTTAGAAATAGAGAATTTCAAATTTTATCCATTGAGCGTAATACTGCGTATTCTGATTCTGGATTAAGCGTTTATTCCATAGCTATGAGAATGCAAAACAAAAAAATCAAATTAAATCATAAGGCATTCATACAAACATTTTCTGAATTAGATTATGTAAGTTTTGTAGAAGAGATTCATTAAAAAAAGAAGAGAAAAATCTCTTCTTTTTTATACATCAAGTAAAAAGGTTGTAATATTTCTTACAACCTTTTTTATTTATTAATCTTTATTATTTTTCTTTTTTTTCAAAACAATTACAACACTTACAGCTGCAGCTACTACCACGATTGCTACAACAACACAACAGATTATAATCGTTGTATGATTAGAAGAAGTATCCGGTGTTGGCGTGGTTGGAGTTTCATCTGGTGTTGGATCAGGGTTAGGTTTTTGATCTGGTGTGGTTGGTTCCTCTGCCTCTGAATCCTTTATATTTACTGCTAATTTAACATCCGTGATTTCAATTCCTTTTGCCTCATAACTTTGTGCAGCTTCAATGGTTCTAAATTTCACTTCTAAAGTATTACTTGTTTCAAGTTCAGCTTTAGTTAACGTAAGCTTGCCATCTTTGATTCTTGAAGCATCTACTGCTTTTCCATTTAAGAAAACAGTTCCTAGTTGGTACCCTGCATTGGCAGAAATTGTATAAGTAATAGAATCTTGTGTTACTTGATCAATACCACTTTGACCTTCTGCTTTTTGTGTTGTTATAGTTCCACCATTTCCGATGACGTTTGCATAAATGGATTTGCTAGTATCTTTAGACACTGCTTCACTTGTATTCTTTAGCTGAACAATCGTAAATGGACTAAAACTTTTCACCTGAGCAATCAAGCCATATTCAGTTATAATGACTGGTATCTCTTCAACACCCGTAATATTACCTTTATCATCATGTTTGTAATGATATATTTTAAATGTTGTTCCTGCATCATCAGGGCTATATCCTTCTGGGAATCCAAAGGCAACCTGCATATAACTTCCGTTTGGTACTTTTTGAACTACACCACAAATTTGTAGGTTTATTTCATAAGTGGCTGAAGTAACAATATCTTCTTGTTTAATAGGCGTATCAGATTTTAAAACTTCATCCATCTTCTTTTCTTGAGAAATAGATGGTTTATTAGCTACTAAAATAAGTTGACTTCTTTGGCTTTCCGCATAATAATTTCCATTTTCATCTTTAAAGTTTGTAACAGATAGATCAGAAGTATCTAACATTTGTGGTTCTCCATAAACATTCATATATAATCTTCCGTCATTAAATATCTTGCTACAAACTACACTCTTACCTTTAAAAGAGTAGGTTACTGGATCTGGAGCCTTGTCACTATCTATACCAACTAAATTGGTTGGTGTAAAATAATACATAGCTGAATTATGAATGAACATTCTACTTGGAGTGAAGGTAAAAGATATCTTTTTTCCTCCATCCCACTTTACGTTTGTCACAATTGCATGATCCTTTACTGTACTATTACCAGAAGAAGTAAAGAAATCCATTGTGATATCTTCTTCAGTTTTGTTTTCTAATAGTTTTAAATCTTTATTATAAGTTATCGTAATATCATATGTCTTATCTACTGGAAGAGTTCCTCCATTAGAAGGCGTAACTCCAGCAGCTCCTGGAGCAGGAATGTATTCCCCATAAGCATCATTATGATATGGATTACTTAAGTCACCTAAGAAATGTCCAGAGGTTAAATTCTCATTTTTATACGCATAAAACCATTCTTTGCCAGCATTTTCACCATATTGTGGCTCATTAGGATAAAAAGCTCCATAGCTCTCATCAGGAGCATAATCTACTAATGCAAATTGGATATATTCCATACCTGCATGGAGCATAACCTCTATATGATCGTCTTCAAATTTAAATAGTGAGGCAAACATTGTGTCTGTAGCGATTGCATTAAACCACAATGTCCAATTCATTTCTGTTCCTACTTTATCACCAAAACGAAAGACTAAATATTTTCCTTCTTCTTCAAGTTTTTGAGCACCTTTTCCTTCATAAGAAACCGTTAACGTAAGACGACGCCCTGTATTATCAGAAGATTCAATATAGTTTCCTTCAATTTTCATACCATTGTCATCTGTATCAATACCATAATCGTATGGTTTTAAGGCTGGATAAGATAACTCAAATCCTGAAGTCGAGATAATATTATCTTCTACATGTGTATCAGATAATTTCTTTTCTCCAACTAAAAGCCATTTTGTTAAATCACCACTTGTATCATTCCAAGTTGGATCTACTGCATACCACATATTATCCACTTGCACATAGTTCCACATATGTGCTTGAAATTGTGTAGAACCACTAGAAAGACTATATCCTTGTACACAAACACAAGGAATGCCAAGTCTATCCATAACCGCCTTAAAGCCTTTCGCATATCCTCCACAGATTGCTTTTCCATTCACTAAGGAGCCATAAGCTGTACTAATGTAAGCAGCCTCTGGTGTATCTACATTTTTTCCATCCTTTACAATCGTACCAAAGCTATATTCTGTGTGTTCAGCAATATATTGATTTACAAACTCTATTTGTTCTTTTACTCCACCAGCAGCTTTAGCTTCTGTAACGATTGCTGCTAGTTTTTTCTCATAAGTATCAATTGCTGTGTTAACTTTAGCTTGCGTATTTAAATCTCCTAAATATAAAGACAACACTTGACTTGTGTCAAGAAAAGCTACATAGTCTTTTCCTTGTTGTCCTGCACTTATAGATGTACCAAATAAATCAACATAAAATAAATCAGGATGATCCATTATATAGGCATCTCTACCTTTACCATATGCCTTAGGTACTTTTGTATCAGCATTATTCACATAGCCCTCTACATCACTTTGTGAAATAACTTCTTTTGCAACAAGGTCATATTCTACTTTACCTTTTTTAAATTCACCATCTTTTTCTAAAGCCCCAAAAGCTTGATAGAATTTTTCTGCCCTTGCATCTTTAGAAATTTGGTTATAAAAATAATTATATTGTTGTTCTGGGCTACTTGCTTCTACCGTAACAGCAGGTTTACTAGCTACAATAAATAAATACATTCCCATTACAACACATAGCATTGCTATAAACACGCCAATGCGTTTTGATAATGATTTCATAAATCCTCCAAATTATTTAAAATTTTTGCAACTAGATTATACACTCAACTATATTTTTTTGCAACTATTATTAAAAAATAAAAAATTAAGTATATTTATACTTAAGCTTTCATTTCTATACAAAAAAGTGTTACTTTATGGATTATTTAAAATTTATAAAGTTCACACATATGAATTCCCAATGCTCTTGCGATTAAAAAACTCGTGGTTTGCTGACAATCCGATTTCCCATTTTCTATGTCACTTAAAGTTTGTGTAGTCATATTCATCCTAAATGCAAGTTCTTCTTGCGTTAATTTAAAATGATTCCTTAACCTTTTCACTTGTAACCCAAAGTCTCTTAAAAACTCAAGTTCTTCTTCAGAGTGTTGTTGTTTGCCCATTACTATCACCATTTATATTATCTTATTTCTTCAAGCTAGGCACCATCAAGCCTGCTTGATTTTTTTTGATAAAATATGGCAAATCTTGAGTTATTATTATATTATATTTAAGTTTTTTATAAAATTTCAAAAAAAGAAAAAGCTCTTAATTTTTTATAAAGAATAAGTATTAAGAGCAAATTAATTTATGAATAAAAAATAGAATGATAAAAGATTATAATCTTCCATCATTCCACACGAGGGCCAAAAGCCCTCTATTCTTTTTGTTCTTAATTTGATATACTAGTATATGGTGATAAGTATGAGCTTCGTATCTAATATGTGTCCAATTAAAATAGAAACCAAACTCTACTATGCTCATGCTAAAGAGTTATCCTTCAAATTTCAATTATTAAAAGCTGCTAGAAGTGGATACTCTATTCAAGAAAATGAGGTTAATAAACTCAACAATTTGAAATATGCTAGAAAAGAAAATGGGCAAATCACCATTCAAGAAATCTTTAAAAACCATTGGTCTGAATTTGTAAATATACAAAAGGCTAAAGGAAAATCAATTAGACAATCTATTCTCAAAAACGTAGAGAAAATGATTCATTGTAAAGATTTATCTTTAGGCTATTTATTCTTTGAATGTCCCAAATGTAATAACTTTCATATTCAAGGACTTTCCTGTCATTCCAGATTTTGTGTATCCTGTGGTAAAAAATATAGAGATGCTAGAGCTTTTAATATTATGAAGCGTTGTATATCTGTTCCTCACAGACATATCACTTGGACTATTTCAGAGGATTTAAGATGGTTATTCCAAAAATATAAAGACCTCTATATTGAACTATTCTCTTCTGTAGATGATGTTCTAAAATATCTTATTTGGAATAAATCAAAAGCCTCTAGGAAAAGAAATGAAAGATTAGGATATATTTCTTCTCTTCATACCTTTGGTCGAGATATGAAGCATAATCCTCATATTCATACCTTAGTGACTGAATGCACAATAGATAATACTAAGAAAAGAAAGCCTTATTCTTACTTTAATTATGAGACTTTAAGAAAAGCCTTTATGAATCAACTTTTAAAAAGAATGTATAGATTCTTAAAAAGAAATAAGCATTGTAAGGATTTAATAAAATTCAATGATATAAGAAAAAATCTATATAATACAAAAGATAATGGCTTTTATGTTAACGCACCTCAAAAGGAAGTTAAAAATAAAAACCAAATTAAACAAATTGTAAACTATGTTTGTCGATATCAAGCTCATCCTGCAATGAGTGAATCTAGAATTATATCTTACGATAAAGATAAAGGTATAGTATACTATTACTATGACCCACATGAAGATGATGCCATTTTAAACGATTCTGATAAAATTGGTAGACAATATGTTACTGAATCTGTCTATGAATTCATAGCCAAACTCATTATTCATATCCCTTTAGATAATATTCATTTAACTCGTTATTATGGTTTTTATGCTAATCATTCTTCTTTGGATATTTCTAATCAATATAAGCTTTTCTCTTTTTATGATTTACATAAAGTAAAATCTAATCTAAACTGGAGAACTAGGCTTCTGTCATCATACCATTATGACCCACTCATTTGTTCATGTGGAGCTATAATGAAAATTGTTCCATCTCATTGTTATTTTTTAAGGATTCCTTAGGAGGACGGTTAATATGACACCTACTTTCGTTAAAAGAAGACTTTTAACTGTTGAAGAAAAATATAGAAGAGCTATCTTCTTCTATACTTACTATGATTCTGATTTTGAATTGGTTTATGAAGATGAAAACCACATGTTTGATGAGTATGGTCAAGCTATTCTTAATATTGAAGCTAACTTTAATAAATTAGATGATGAAACTAAAGCCAAAGTTTTAGAGTTCGTCAAAAGAGATGTTTATGATGAGACAGTTGATTTTAAATGTTTAAATTGTAACAAGGAAGAACTCAATGTAGATTGGGAAATGATTGAGGAGGATTGGGATGGTATTGATTATCCAACGCTTTACTGTCCTTTTTGTAATAAGCCTAAATTCGTTCCTTTAGATATTTGGAACGCTAAACATAAAAGATAAACTAATATTACACCTCTTTTTTGCCTACACCTATAAAATTAAGTCTAGGCCTTTTCGTGTTGTCTTTTTTCTTTTCGGATATATTTACAATTTCCTAAGACATAAAAAAAGCTGTCATGAAACTAAATAGTTTCCTGAAGCTTATTTTTTCCCTATATTTTTAATCCTTTTAATACATCATTAATATTGATGTTTGAAACTAAGGAAGGAATGATATCAAAGAAATCTTCCTTAGGCGTTTTATCATCAAATTTTAAAATCGTAATGGTTTCATTTTTTATTTGAAGAATACATACAGGGGTAATTAGCAAGTTCACATTACTTCCATCACCTGCAGTATCCTTTATATCCGTGTTTACATTAAAGAAATTCACTTTCACCTTATACACTGGAACAATACTCAAATTATCAGTAATATCTTCTTTTTTTCCAAGCATAATTCTTTCATTTAATAATTTAGATACAAAATCTAAGTTTTCCAATTTTAATCAATCTCCAATTTTATTTTATAGGTTTTAAACCAGTAATCTATTTGATAAAGATAAGCTAAAAATGCCGTTTTACGCATCAGCTGACCATACCATGGAACCTCTAGTTCCTCTTCACTATTCATAATATCTTTAATCTTATTTATATCAAAGATTTCATAAAGAACGCTATTCTTATCCTCTAAAACTTCTTGTAATAGATGTACTACCTCTTGATGGTACTCTACTGAGTTACTTTTTGGATATGGGCTCTTTTTTCGATCAATTACTTCATCAATCACAGTTCCCTTATAAGCATCTCTCAATAGTTTTTTTTCTACTTGACTCCGATATTTATATTTAAAGGGAACATTATACAAGAAATTTACTAAATCCTTATCACAAAATGGAACTCGAACCTCTGTTCGCATCCATCTATCTACCCAAATCAATTGGAAAATCATTTTACTTATTCTATGTAATACAATAAAATACTATTTCAATTATAAAAGAAAATGCCTTTTTCAAGGCAGATTGATTTAAAAGATTCAACAAATGAAATTCTACTTCATAATAGACCAAATAATATTACCATTAAGGTCATAAACAAACTACTTATTATAACTATAGGATATCTCTATGACTTATTTATTGGAGAATTATTTTTGATGCAATCCCTAAATCCTCTTCCATTGGTTTAATAGATCCTAATGTGTGTTACTTACAAAATTGGTCAAAATCAAATTGACAATTTCTATCTATATTTCTATTTCCTAATTCCATGCTTCTAAAACTTAAACCTTGATGTCTAATTTTTAAGTATAAATAGCAAAAACAATTTTTTAGCAAAATATCATGAGCGTTTCACATAGAGAAATATTAAGAATTTTAAGTTATGAATAAAACTTTTATTATATTTCATTTATATCGGAATAATCTATTAAATGTCCTAATGCTAAATTTACACAGGTCACTTCTTCAATTATTTGACAACCATCATTATATTTACCAACAATAATTTCGATAGGAGTCATACTATTATTTATTGCATAATATATTATATTTCTTGTGGTTTCTTCTTCTAGAATGAATGTTTGGGTGCCAATTCTTTTTTTATCAGGTAACGTATAGTTTAGATAAGTGGGATTAATTTTTAAAATATTATTAATTTTTTTTCGATAATCATCTATCTTAACTACTTTTCCTTCCTTGTATGTCACATCAATAAAGTTATTTGATAGACAATTATTAATTTTTTTATAATATCTTCCATTCGTCTCATCTAGAGAAATATATTCATAATCCACATCCAAATTATCAATTAAAGATAAACTTAAAGGTTTTAAGTCAAAAGTTGAAATTGAAGTTGAGCAATCTATAACACTCATCTCTTTATCTCCAAATATTACATATTTTTTTCCATTATCCCAAGGCCAAAGTAATCCACTAGCTCCGTATTCAGCTGCCTCTTTTACTGTGGATCCTGAAGCAAGGTTAGTAAAAAAACGATTTGTAAAAGTTTTAGATGAGGAAAAACTTACTGATTCACTAAACCCTATAGATGACTTTGCACCACAATTGATTGAATATTCTGAAATTGATATTTTACCTGAATTAGTAGAATTAGCAGAATAGCATGCCGCCCACATAGCAACTTTAGTTTTGTTCATATTCAAGGCATTATTTGTTGTAATTCCGCCATATTTAAAAGCAACACCATACCCCATATTATTCTCATTGCTTTTAAATCCGTGCCCTGTGAAAAACATAATTTCACTATTGATTCTTGCTAAATCACGATCATCATTAGACAAGGCTTCCCCAGAACTACCATTTTCATATTTTATAGATTCAAATAATGAATTAAAGGCATTGTAAGGTCCTGCTAAGTCAGGAATAGTGTTGTTACCCTCACTATCTTCATATCCAAACATAGAAAATCTTTGTTTTCTAAGTTGTAATTTAAAGGTTCCTGAAGTACTTGATGAATAAAATTTAGTTGAGATATATACTGGCTGACCTTTAATTCCTTTAAATTCTACTTTTGCATTTAAACCTTCACCTGAATCGTCATTTATTATTGTTCCTGTAGATGTATTTTCAACTTTAATTTTAGTGTTATACATACCAAAAGTCTCTACTGTAAAATAAAAATCCAATTCAGGCGTGTATATGAAATATGCTATATTCCCATTACTTAATGTAACTTCATTCTTTACATTCAAGTAAATTTTAGTATAATGGTTTCCACTAGCGTCTATAATATCATTTGATATTTCACTAGTTGTCATACTTTCGTTTGTTTCAAAGATTTCATCCTTTAATGCAGGAGCATTAAAGAAAGAGAAGTTAACAATACTTAAAAATATTGAAGTTAAAAAATATATGAAGTTAATAATTTTTTTCATATACTTTCTCCTACATATTCACACACAAGAGTATACATTGAAAAGTTTACTGGTTCAAAATAAAATTTATTTTCTCCATCATAAAGATTAAATTGATTAATGCTATATTTTTTCCCTTCAAAATAAACTAAAATGTCAAAAGATGAGACAACCTTTTGAATAAATAAATGTTTAGGAATTACATTTATATCTAAAATTTTACCTAGCAATTCCTTTTGTATATTTTCATCAAACGTAAAAATTGTTCCATCATAGTTTTGAACCTCAATTCTCTTAAGAGTTGAAATGTCTTCACTTATATAGCTTGATATATTTCTAGGATAATAGATAGTCCCTAAAGTGATTGCAGTACTAACTATACCTAATAAACATATGGCAAGTAAAACAATTATTTTCTTTGAAAATAAACTTTTTTTGTTATCATTTTCACTATTTTTCAAAACTTTAGACTGCTTAATTTCTTTTGACTTTTTTCCAAACAAATTAGCCATATTCCATATCCTTCCTTTAAAAATTTATTTCTGTATTTATTGTTTATTATAAATTAAATTAAATAGAAATCCTGTCTTAAAATGTCGGAAAAGATACGATTATGAAAATATAAATAATTCCTACTCAAGTTTTAAATTAAAATCATCAAATTTGATATCCTGACATTTATATTGAAATTCTAAAATAAGTTTTCCATTCACCTTTTCTATTTCAATCCGTTTAAATAGAGTTTTAGCAATTTGCATAATTTCTTGGTTCTTTTGTTTAAGAGAGAGAAACTTGTCAATTACTTGATCATAACATTGATTAGACTCCTTTGAAGATTGTTTTTTTAAATTAGCAAGCTTGCTTTCAAGAAGCCTTCGTTCTTCTTTTGCCCGTTCCATTTTATCCTTATAGGTAGGAATATTCATTTGATTAGAAACCCTTAATTCGATCAATCGTTTCATTTGGGATTCTTTCTTGAGTATTGCAATTTGAAAATCCTCTATTTGTTTTTTTAGATAATTGGAATCTTTGGTAATTAGATCAGCCAAATATCTTTTATCTTGAGTGAGTTCTTTAAATAAGCGATTGATTTCCTTTCTTAATATCTTTTCTAGTATAGGAATAGATACTGAAAAATTTTCTAAAGAAAGTCTTGGATCAAAGGTTTCAGTTCTTAATTTACCTGTTTTTGTTTGAATTGTTCTTGTTGTTCTTCTCTCTAAATGGCCAGCAATGCCCGTTTGTTTATTGTAGAAAAAATGAGCGTATTTTGAGGGAGGAAATTTGTTTTTTTGATTTTCCTTTAGTTTTTTTTGAACGGATTCATAAAGAGATAAGGGAATGATTGCCTCATAAGCATTTTCTAATTCCAATTCTTTAAAATGCTTAGAAAAAGTTCCATTGATATGAATGCCTGTATAAGCTTTCCGCTTTAAAATACGCTGAATTGCATTCGGACTCCAATCATAAGGTGTTTTATAGGAATACTTTCCTTGAATCTTATGATTAAGGCTATAGGCAGGACAGTATATTTGTTCTTCTTTTAGTTTTCTGGCAAGCTCAAATGTTCCAACCCCTTTGGCATAATCATCAAAAATACGCTTGACTACATGGGCTTCCTCTGGATGTAGGATAAACCTTTTATCCTTAAGGATATAGCCATAATAAGGGATTGTATTCAAAGGCTTTTTTGTAATTCTACTTTCTAAGGATTTGTAAGCTTTTTTCTTACATTCCTTTAAATAATAATCGTTCATAAAAGAGCGAAATACAATAGAGTCATCATTTGTATAGAAATCAGAATCATACTGGTCTAAAACTGAAATGACTCGGATTCTTTCTAACGGACAGATTTCTTCAATGAAGTGCCCTACTTCAATAAGATTTCTACCAATTCTTGAGATATCCTTGACGATAATCGTATTAAATTTATGCTGATAAAGATCCTTAAGCATTTGTTGAAAGGCAGGACGGTTCATCGTTCCACCTGTATATCCGTCATCCGCATAGACTTTAATAAAGTCATAGGAATGGCTCATGATATATCTCTTTAAATTTGTAATCTGATTTTGGATACTTAAACTTGTATCCTCTAACCTATCCTCTTGGGATAGTCTTGCATAGATAACAGCTTTAACCTGGCTCATTGATTTAAAAACTCCTGGATACAGTCATCTAAGGCTCCATAATTGATGATAAGCTCATATTGAAAGTTTTTCAATGTAATCTTATTGACCTTCACACGAATTTGTTCACAGAATGTAGAAATTAATAAGGTATCTATCGTTTGAAGATTCTTTATTTCTTTTAAACGATTAAAATAAGTGGTTGCGGCAAGATGAAAATTGATGTCTTTTATATCATTTACCTCTAGGTTTAGTTTCAAATTTATTTCCTCTAGTTCTTTTTTATACCCAGAGGTAATGCTTTGATACATTTCCTTTGTAATATCTCCTTCAAGTTGAGCTTTAAAGGTTCCTTCAATATACTGTTCTAATTCTTTTTTTCTTGTCATTAATTGCTGCTTATGATTGGCTTCAAAAACACTTTTTTGAATATTTTTATCCTTTGTGAAGGTTAAAGCATATGTTAAAAACTCCTCTTGGTGTTCTAAAATATAGAATAAAATACTTTCTAATTCCTTTTTAAAAATTTCATCTAAAAGCATTTTTGAAATGAGTGGCCTCATCGTGCAGGATGGATTCTTGCAATAATAAATGTATTTTGAATATTCCGTTTTCTTATCTTTTCGAAAGCCAAAAGTTAAAGGCTTACCACAGCAACCACAAACTAGCATTCTTTTATAGGTATTCATTCCAAGAGGGGCAAGGCTCCAGCTGTAGGCTTTTAAAATCCGTTGAGCCTGATCAAAAATTTCCTTAGAAATAATCGGTTCAAACTTATTTTCAAAGACTAAAGGAGTTGGATTCATCACCTTTTTCTTTACCTTAAAGCTAAGATTATGAGATTGGGCATTGATGAGAGTTCCTAAATATTGCTCATTTTTTAATATTCGTGTAACACTTCTTCTATTCCAAGCATACTTTTGTTCTTCTAAGCAATTCTCATAAATGAGGGCTTTAGAGCCTGTGTGAAGATAATCATAATAGGCAGGACAGGGAATATGGTTTTCAGTTAAGTATCTTGTAACCTGATTTAGGTTTTTATATTCAATATACTTTTGAAAAATAAGCTGAACAATGAAAGAGGCTTCAGGATCAGGAGTTCTATATCCACTTTCATCCTGTTGATAGCCAAAAAGAACAGTGCCTCTTTTTCGGATTTCTCCTCGTTCTTGTATTCCCTTTAAAGAAAATTTTATTTTTTTAGATATGTCTTTGGCATACCATTCATTGATAATATTTTTTAGAGGGGCAAATTCCGTATTTGTTTCTAATAAACTGTCGTAGTTGTCATTCACTGCAACACAGCGAATAAGATTTTTGGGAAAATATTCTTCAAGATAATAGCCTGATAGAATATAATTTCTTCCAAAACGAGATAAGTCCTTTGTTAAAACGCAGTTGATTCGTTTCTTTTCAATATCACTTAATAGGTTTTGAAAGCCTGGTCGGTTAAAATTTGTTCCTGAATAGCCATCATCTACATAAGTGGCTATCACATTCCACCCTAGCTTAGATGCGTATTCTTTTAAAAAGTTTTTTTGATTTTGGATGGATCCAGATTCTCCTACATTGCCATCATCCTTAGATAACCGGCAATAAATTCCAACATAGGTTGGAAGCTCATGCTGTATGTTCATTCCTTCTCCAAATTTGAAGATTCCTGTTGCTCATTTGTTTCACTATAAGTCTGTAGGAGTTCCACAATTCTTTTAAATAGCGTTTCGTTCGATGTTGAAATAGCCTCTCTTTTTACAATAACTTCTTTACCGTTTACTTTGTATGTATGCAAATAAACCACCTCTTGGTTAATTATACAAGTCCCTTTAGGTTCTATTTAGGCAGGGTATTCCATCTTATGCTATTTTTTAGTTATTTAGAATGAATTTGTCTTATCGATTTCTTTTTAATTTCAAAATTACATACAAAATGTTTGACTGAAATTTCATAATTATGCTATAATAATGTTAGAAAGGTGGGATATTATGCCACAAATTATTCCTATCAAAGATTTACGTGATACCAATAAAATATCCGATTTATGCTCCAACTCTAATGAACCAATTTTTGTAACAAAAAATGGATATGGAGATATGGTAGTCATGAGTATGAAAACTTATGAAGAAAAGCTTGCTAGAATGGATATGTATGAAAGCATTTTAGCAGGGATGGAAAATGCTAAAAATGGGAGATTACATGATGGTAAACTTACTCTTGCAGAACTAAAAACGAAGTATGGCGAATAAATATAATTATCAATTTACTGATTTTGCATTAGCTGATTTAGAAAATGCTTTAAGTTATGTTTCTAATACTCTTATGAATAAGAAGGCAGCTAGAGATTTACTAGTTTTGTTAGATAATACAATTGAAAATATTTGTGATTTCCCTTACTCCTATCCAGATTGTTCTTACTACTTCATAGAGGATAGTGCAATCAGACATACAACGATAAAAAATTATGTTTTAGTTTACAGAGTGAATGAGGAAACTTCTACTATTGAAATATTAAGATTCAAATATTCTAAGCAAAGCAATCTGCTATAAACTTTAGGCTGTGAACAAAACAGTCTTTTTTTATGCTTAGTATCTATAACCCTAGTTTCTTTTTACTTTCTTCCAAAGTTAAACTCTTTTCTTCATAAAGAAAATCTTCTCCAAGATAAAGTTCTTCTTCTTATTCTTGTTTGACTAAGATATCCTTTGAAATCTTAACTTCAAAAGGAAGACCACTATAAATTTGCTTATAAAACAACTTTACTGCATCAGATTCATTCATTCCTAAGCTAGAAAGTATGGTTGAAACCTTTTCTTTTAAGTTTTGATCCATTCTTACATGTAATACGACATTGTTATTTTGCATAATTGCACCTTCTTTCATTTATATTAATCACATTTTAAGAATAAAACAAGAAAAAACACATATTTGTATCACATAATGAAACAAATAGCACTGGAATCAAATTTAGAATATAGTATTGCCTTATTCTTCTTTTGGGTAGATGAATGGATACGGACATCTATGCTTGCAGCCATAGTCAAACGATCTTTTCTATCTAAAAGGTTTGTCATAAAGTATTTCATATTAATATAACTTAGCTGCCGCTGTCTTACTTGCGTTTTTGAATCTGTTTTCAATACTGGCGTTTCTTGTATTGCCATATTGAACTCATGCATAACATAATCTTTTAGTTTCAAAATTTCTCGATATTTCTCATTTAAAAGACTCTCTTTATAGTCTAAATTTCTAATCCAAGGAAAGGTAGTAAGTTTTTTCTTTTTCTCATAAAACCAAGGATATCCACCAAAAATCTCATCTGCACATTCTCCAGAAAGACCTACTTTATGTTTTTTTCGAATATTTTTAGCTAAAAAATACATAGAAGAATCTATATCTGTCATGCCTGGGACATCACGAATCAAAACTGCTTTTTTAAGACCATCTACTAAGGATTTATTATCTATCATTATATCATGCTGGGTAGAATGTATCGCATCACTCACCAAATGTGTAAAATCCGAATCTTTAGAACGTTCAAAAGCATTTTCTTTAAATTCAGAATTTTCATAAGAAATACTATACGTATCCAATTTCTCTTTATTTAAAGCTACAATAGTAGAAATTATGGAGGAATCTAATCCGCCAGATAAGAAGGTGGACAAATCAACATCTGAAATCATTTGCCGTTCTATTGCCTTATCTAGCAGCATTCTAACTTTATTTTTTGTCTCCTCATAGGTAAGATGAAATTCTTTAGCTTCTAGTTGGTAATACATATGATCTTCTACCTGACTATGCTTATTAAATTTCAAATAATGCCCTGGTTTTAATTCATAAATATCTTTAAATACTGTTTTAGCCTGACTATGGGATGGTCCCATCCCTAACAATTCACACAGTCCTTCTTTATTTACAATCCTTTGTTCTGTATAAGATAAGATTGCCTTAAGTTCTGAAGAGACGATGATATCTTTTTCGTAAAACGTATAATATAAAGGTTTCACACCAAACATATCACGAACAATCAGTACCTCATCATCATGCGTATAAACAAAGGCAAATATTCCATTTAAATTTTTTAAAATATCTTCCTTATACTGCATAAGTAGTTTTAATAAAAGAAGGGTATCACTATTAAATTCCAAAGGTCCAGTTAATTTCTTTTCTAACTCATCTGTATTGTACAATTCACCGTTATAAATTAAATGATGATTTAAGATACTCATAGGCTGTTTCGCATTTAAAACATCTCGAATTGCAAGTCGTTTATGACCAAAAGAATGCTCTTTATTAAATAAGAATCCATAGTCATCTGGCCCTCTATGATTTAAGAGATTACAAGACCGTATAAACTTTTCTTCATCTGTTTTTGAGTAAAAATTGCTTTTATAAAATATGCCACACAATTATAATCACTTCCTATATTACAATATGAAAAAAAAGAAAAAATGTGTAAAAAGTTTAGAACAATTACACATTTTGATGATGAACCAATTCTTCAATTTTTTTTGCTTGAATAAAAACTATAATTTTTCCTAAAAGCTTTTTAGGAAAACTTCGACTTATAAAAATTAACAATTTATTCTTTAAGCCTATCACTCTATATCCTGTCTTTTTTTTCGATATCATCTTAATTATTTTTTTAGAAACCCAACATACAGAATTAGGTTTCATTCTTTGTAATAAATAACTATGCGCTATATCCGCTTTTGCCTTTACATAAAAAGGTGTTTGAATTACACCAGGGCAAAGGGCTAAAACTGAAACATTAAAAGGTTTTAATTCTTCTGCAAGCGCAATAGAAAAAGAAAGAACAAAGGCCTTTGAAGCATAGTAAGTAGACATATAAGGTCCTGGAAAAAAACCAGAGATGGAAGAAAAATTTATGATATATCCATAATTTCTTTTTTTCATATCCTGTCCAAACAAATGAGATAATGTCACAAGACTCTTTATATTAACCTCTAGTAATTCTTGATGATCTTTCATATCTCTATCTAAGAAATTATCATAAACTCCAAGTCCTGCCACATTTAAAAGTATATCTACATTTACATTGAGTTCTTTGGTCTTATTATATATTTTTGAGCAACTATCCTTTTCTAATAGATCCACACATATTCCATAAGGCTGAATTGAATATTTTAGAGTAATCTCCTTACATAAATGATTCAATTTCTCCTCATTTCTACCTATGAGAACAAGCTGATACTTCTTCTCTGCAAATCTATAGGATAATTCTTTTCCTATACCACTTGTAGCTCCTGTGATTAAAACAGTAGAATTCATATTATAGATACGCTCTTAAATCCTGTATAAGTTTTTCTTCTAAAGCAACTAACCGCTTAGTAATATTTTTACTTTCTTCATCAGCAGCCTTATATTGATTTAAATAGCGATGTAAGGATTTTACTCCCATATTGCATCCATTCGTCATTAAATCTGCAATTGTAGCATCTGAAGTTTTTATCAACAATTTTAAGTTTGTTTTAAAATGTGCCATGCACTTTACCATAGGATTTGGATTTTTCCCTTGATCTTGATATTTATTTAAAATAACTTCAATCTCTTGTTTTAGGACACTATGGTTTTCTGAACATTCTTTTAAACAAAATTTTAATTCTGCATCTTTAACATAATCCATAACTTCTTGAATGGAGGAAACCCCCATTTTAATTCCAAGATCACATTCTCTTAAAAGCTTAATGGTATCAGACTCTATCATTTTTATTCCACCTTTTTTTATAGTATGGACTAAAATTATATTTTTATTTAAATAAAAAGTGAAATGACTATATCTCAATCATTCCACTTTTAGCTAACATGATAATTGCTTGTGTTCTACTCGTAACTCCCAGTTTGCCAATCACATTAGAGATGTGATTTCTTACTGTTTTATCACTTATATGTAGTTTGGAAGCAATAGATTTTGTTGTTTCGTTTTTAATTAACATTTTAAATATTTCTAGCTCTCTAGGAGTTAAAAAATGCCCGTTCATATGAACCTCCATTATTTCCACTTTATTTTATGCAATTTAAGATAAAATGGTTAATGGTATTCTGTTTATTTTTTCTTTATAGAAAGCGTTGACTCATCTAATATTTGAATATAATATACTCCAGATTTCTTTACTGCAATATTTTTTTCATTTCCAACAGATAAAAATAAATCTGTAGAATCTAGATGCGTGTAATTATATTCCTTTTTCCAATTTGGGTCTGCTATTTTAAAAGCTTGATTTTCTGGTAGATATATTTCTAAAGTCAGGATACCATCTACTATCTTTAAGCAATACTCTTGTTCTATGCCATTCCAGCCATTCATTTCTCCTCTTAAATAATATTCAGAATAACTAACTTCTTCATCTGTAGAAGGATTCCAATGAAATGACTGAAAACTTAGTTTTTTTAAGTTGAAATACACCTCTATAGATAAGTTTCCACCACTTGTCACATCTAACTCTTCTGTTAAGGAAAATGGTAAAGATTTTCCATTCACTCTACTTCCTAACCTGATTGAGTCTTTATAGGTTGTGCTTACTTTATCATAATAAGATTGAAATGTTGAAACTTCTAACCATGAGGCTTCTATAGTTTTCTCAATTTCCTTTAAATAATCTTTTTTGATTTGATGATTACCACCATCTAATATAGTTTTTGTAAAAAATTGTGTGGTGTTTGTTGCATACCCTGTTGTAGCATCAAATGGCTGATTTAATGCTCCATGATGGTTTGTAGGATTACCGCTTCCGCCTGTAGAACCTATGGCTCTATCGTGATCTGTCGGAATGAAAATTGCTTGCTTGGTATCTTCTAAAAAATAAAGGTAGGTATTGTTAGAATTCCCTCTCAAATCATCTGGATCTCCAAGCAAATAAGAAACCGCCAAATATCGTATCGTGTAGTCATATAACATATTAGATTCTATAAAAGATGCAAACTGGGAAGTCTCAGTATGAATTATATTTTGAATCAATGTTTTTATATCTGTATGATTAGATGTTTTTTTATTCGTTTTTAAATCATAAGGAAAAACGATCTGTTTAAATTTATCTCCATCCGCAATTTGTTTTTCTACACCAAACAATGCATCATCTAAGACATCCAATGTGGCCCCCACATGGGTCCAGCCCAATTTATATAAGTCTCCGCCTGTAGCCCCTTTCACAATATTTCTTTTCAAGAAGGTTTTATCAATGTCCTCTATAGCTAAATAAATACCTAAATTCTGTACATCCCCATCAATACTCATTTCCACCTGCAGTGGATTTGTATGAGGTGCAAGCACACCATTTGCACGATACATTTCAAAAGCATAAAATTCTCTTAAATAAGTTTTCTCTTGATTTCTATTCCAGCGTATGTTTAACTTTTCTATTCCAAAAAAATTTCTACTATCTCGATATTCTAGTGCTGCCTCATCTTTCCATTCAATCGGAGTCTTCGTAAAATCATCATCAAATGTTGCTGTAAAACTAAGTTTATAGTGGCGCAAATGAATTTGACCTTTTTCATCTAAAATAGCACCTCTAGATGTATTTCCTTTTTGACGAATTCCCACCTGTTCGTAATGAAAAATAAGTTCTCCCATTTGAATATCTAGATTGCAGATACGATAAGATTCTTTATTTCCTTGTGCATAATCTTCATTCAGTTTTTGAAGTTCTTCCTCTTTGATATCAATTGTCAACTTTATTTTTTCTTCTATAGAGAAAAACTGGAGTAAACCTGTTTGATATTTTGACTCAAAAACACCATTTTTCTCACCTTGCACCAAACTGCTAAGTTTGGAATATTCTTTTTCTAAATCTTCTGGATTTCTATTTTCGTCTGCAAAGCGAACGTAATCCCCATACGCTCCTAATTTGTAAATAGGTTCAATGGTTGGTTTTTCTTCTGGTTTTTCCTCTTCGTTGCTTGGAGTATTTTGACCACATCCAATGAGTAAAAATACCACTAAAAAAAAGAAAATATAAAGTTTCTTCATTATGATCCCTCTAATCGTTTTAAAGTAAATATATTATATATTAAAAATTTTTATAATGCAAACAAAAGACGTAATACCAATATATTACGTCTCTTTATGAAAATAATGGAAAATTTCTGTAGCCAAATTTATAGGCATTCCCGCCTTTTTTAAATCTTCTATGGAGGCTTCTTTTATTTTATCAATATTAATAAAATATTTTAATAATTCCTCTTTTCTTTTAGGACCCAATCCTGGGATAGGGTCTAAAATGGAAGAGAATAACCCTTTTGCTTTATTACTTCGAAAGAAGCTAATCGCAAAATCATGAACCCTTTGCGATATATCTGCAAGTAGCAAATAGATACTTGAGTTTTTATCTACATCATAAAGATTCTCTTTATAAAAAATCTTTGAAGCCTTATGTTTATCATTTTTTTGAATTCCTATAACAGCAATATCCAAGTTTAAACTTTGTAAAACTTCTTCAGCTGCGTGAACTTGTATTTCTCCACCATCCATTACAATCAAATCAGGAAGAATTTGCTCTTCCATAACTAATCTTAAATATCTTCGATAAATCACTTCCTTCATAGACTCATAATCATTGGCACCAACTACTGTTTTTATATGATATTTTCTAAAGTCTTTGGGGGAAGGTTTTCCATCAATATAACAGACCATCGCAGAAACAGGATACTCTCCATATAAGTTAGAATTATCAAAGGCTTCCATTCTTCTTGGCGTTGGTATACCTAACAGTTTTCCCAAATCCTCAACGGTCTCATATTTTTTTAATACTTGATTTTTATAAATATTTCTTTTATTCTCTAAATTAAATTTGGCATTATAATTGGCCATATCCAAAATTTCTTTTTTCTTGCCCAGCTTAGCTTCATAAATTTCAACATTCAAAATATTTTTTAAAATCTCAAAATCAAACCCTTTGATACAAATTTCCTTGGGCTTATTATTCATTTGATAAAATTGGAGTAGATAATTCATAGTCTCATCTTCTACACTATCATACTTATTAATGATTGTTTGGTGATTCTGAACAATATTTCCCTGCCTTGTGATAAGAATATCAATAGAAATTTCATCCTCATCTGCAAAAACTCCAACATAATCTCTACTTGTCAAATCATTAATAGAAATCTTTTGTTTCGCAACCGTATCTTCTATGGCAAATTTCAAATCACGATATTCCTTTGCTTTTTCAAATTCAAGTTGTTCTGCTGCCTCATTCATTCTTGTGACTATATCCTTTAAAACATCCTTTGCATCACCATTTAAAAAACTTGCCACTTTATTTTTATAACTAGAGTAATCTAGCTTTTCTTTTATAATACAAGGCCCAAGACATTGATGCATATGGTAATATAAACATTCCTTTTTAGGGATATTGAAACATTTTCGAAAAGGATATATTTGATTTAAAACATCAATTGTAGTTCTTGCCGCCCGAACATTAGGATAAGGTCCAAAATATCTGGCAAGATGACGTTTTCTTTGATTTCTTGTAACAATTAATCTAGGATGTTCCTCATTAGTAATTGCAATGTAAGGATATGTTTTGTCATCCTTAAGCATAATATTATATTTCGGATCATACTCTTTTATCATATTAATTTCTAACACAAATGCCTCAAGTTCACTTGCTGTTATTACATATGTAAAGTCCACAATCTCACTGACTAATCTTGTAGTTTTAGCATTATGGGCTCCATGAAAATAACTACGTACTCTATTTTTAAGATTCTTTGCTTTTCCTACATATATAATTTCATTTTGAGCATCACGCATCTGATAACAGCCTGGGCTATCTGGTAATAACTTAAGCTTCTCTGCTATGATTGTCGTCATCCTTATCATCCTTACTGCCTAAATGCTTTGATATAAATTCATTAATACTTAGTCGCTTCTTCCCTTTTCCCACATTTCGTAAAGAAAGATTAGGGTATTTGGCAATAAACTCTTTTAACTTCAAGGCAATTGCCGTATTACTAATATAGTCTTTAGCCTCTTCTAATTTTTCTCCTGCTGCCTCTTTAATTTCGTATAACTTATCTTTAGCTTCTTCTTTCCAGTCTGTTATTTTAGCAACCACTTTAGCAATATTGATATTTTTAATAGTGGAAAATACAGTATCTACGACTAATCCAACGCTAAATATGCCATCTAATATTTGGACTGCGAGCGGATCCATAGCATTCATCCATAGAAAAAGGACGGGTTGAATCCCATAAATTACAATCATAACTAACGCACCAAACATCAAGGAATTTCTAAGGCAGATTCGGCCATTTATATTAAACTTTCTTTTTGAATAATCCCACCAGCGCATATGAAAAATTAATTCCATAACATAACTTGTCAAGTATTCTAGTAGGGAAGTCAAAACAATTCCTAAAATGAGGACAAGATACCACATATCCTTAATCGGTAGCATTGAAAGTAAAATGATGATAGCTCCACAACCATAAATGGGACAAATTGGCATATATAAATACCCACGATTCACCAGTTTCTTTTGACCAATCGAACAATAAATGACTTCACAAATATATCCTAAAAAAGCATAAACAAAAAAACAAAAAATATATTGTTCAAAAATCATACTTCTTCCTCCTTAGAAAAAAAGGGCTAATAGCTTTCATTAAAACTATTAACCGCTTAAATTACTTAAATGTCATCTTTGTCTTTTCAACCAAGATTTCTTCTAAAGCCTGACCAACTGGCTTAACACATAGACCATCCTCATAAGAAGTATAATCTTCTTCTTCAATGATTTTTGCCCGCTTTGCAGCTGCATAAGCTAATTTATATTTAGAATCAATTTTATCTAGTAATGCATCTACAGAAGGGTAACGCATTCCATCATAATTCTTTTTATTTGACATATCTATTCATCCTTTCAAATCACAAATGTATTATATCATATTTATGGTAAAAATAAACTATGAAATTTAATTTTCTTCAATAAGCTCCATATATTTATGAATAGAGCGATCCGTTTTTGCATGTTCAGCACGAATAATCGCCATAATACGATCTGCCGCATTTGCAACATCATCGTTGACAACGATATAATCATAGCGGTGTGCCAACTTAAATTCTCGATTTGCTTTAGCAATACGCTCTGCAATCACTTCTTCAGATTCTGTTCCTCTTCTTTTTAAGCGGTCATATAATGCTTGTTTTCCAGGCGGAACAATAAAAATCATAACACAATCTGGCACTTTTTTCTTAACCTGTTGTGCACCATCCACTTCAATTTCCAAAACGACCTCATTCCCCAAGTCTAATTGTTCATTTACTTTATCTAATGGTGTTCCATACAAATTGCCAACAAATTCTGCAGTTTCTAAAAATTTACCAGCTTTTTTCCGAGCTATAAATTCTTCTTTTGTGACAAAATAGTAATCCTTTCCATCAACTTCACCAGGTCTTTTCGTACGAGTGGTCATAGATACACTATAAACCAAATTGTTTTTTGGCATACTAAATAAAGCTTTACGTACTGTACCTTTTCCAACCCCAGAAGGTCCGGATATGACAACTAATAAACCTCGATCATTTAACTTCATTTTTACTACCTACCCTTTGAATTATTTTATCAAAAACTAAAACACTATACAAGCATCATTCTTGAGAAAAGCGTTTTTATAGCATATCAATTTCTTTTTGTAAAAGAAATAAACTAGAAATCAAGGAATCAAATACCTCAGTTTCAAGCTCAAATGCATAAAAACGATATTCTAAAACAACAATACCCTCTTTCGTCAAATAAGCTTTAAAAAAATTAGAAGCCTCATTAAATTCATTAATTTTTTCAAAGGAAAACCCTTTTAAAACATGTTGATTCACATTAATATTAATGCTAACAAGATTTTCCTCAATTGTAATATAAGGATAAAGCATATAGCCCTGTTCTATAAAACAAAGTTCTAACTTTATTTTTAAATTATCCTCTTCATCTGCCCTTGCAACGATATTCTTTTCATTGAAATATTGTGTCAATTTAGAAACCAGTTTCTTCTTACTCCAAGCCATAGAAGTCATCTCCTTTTCTTATTATTTTATCACACTTTTAGCATTTAATATATCTTAATTTTATGATATACTTAAAAGTGGTGATTATAATGAGCTTTGATGGCGTTTTTTTACATAAACTATTACCTGAATTCTCTAAATTAAAAAGTGGAAGAATTACTAAAATTATGGAATCAGGAGATACAGATTTTATTTTTACAATTCGTGCAAATCATATCAATTATGCTTTAATGATTAGTTTATCTAGTGATTTTGCCAGAATTCATTTAACCACAAAATCATATGATTATCCAGCAACACCAAAAAGTTTAACTATGTTCTTCAGGAAACATATGGAAGGATATTTCATTGAAGATATAAAGCAACATAACAATGATCGCATCATAACTTTTCAATTAGCAGGATATAATGAAATGAAAGACTATACCCATAAATATCTTATATGTGAAATTATGGGCAGATACTCCAATCTAATTTTAACAGATGACACCTATCAGATTCTAGAAGTTTTAAAAAAGGATGGTGTTACAGAGTTTGGTAGAACCATGCTTCCTAATGCAATCTATGAGTATCCTAAAACGGAAAAACGAAATCCTTTTACTTTAACATTAGATGATATAAGAAATTTACAAATCACTTCTCCAAAAGAATTATGCCAAAAAATAGAAGGGATTTCTCTAGCTTTTGCACAGTATTCATTTTTAGAAAATGATTATATAAAATATTTTTACAGTCTCTTGAAGCAAGATATTCAGCCCTCTATATTCAGCACAACCTCAGAGAAAAAGGATTTTTATTATTTTCCTCTTACCTCTTCTCTATTAAACACCTATTCTTCTCTTTCAGAACTCCTAGACGAGTATTATTATGAGGCGGACAATCAGGCTAAAATCAAATTAAAGACAAACGATTTACTTACATTTGTCCAAAAACAAATCAACAAAAATGAAAAGAAAATAACCAAGCTAACAAAAGAGTTGATGGAATCTTCACTAGCAGAAGATTATAAAATAAAAGGAGATTTACTTTTAAGTTATCCCAATCTAAAAGCAAAAGAATCAAAAGTTTCTGTTTGGAATTACTATACAAACGAACCCTGTGTGATAGACCTTGACGCCAAATATGACATTATAACCAACAGTCAAAAGTATTATAAAAAATATCAAAAAGCAAAAACGTCTATTCATTATATAGAACAACAAATCCAGCAAGCCAAAAGCGAAATTGATTATCTTACCCTTCTATCTTTTCAGTTGCAAAATTGTTCTATAAATGATGCCTTAGAAATCAGACAAGAGCTTACAGATAATAAATATCTTTTACAGAAACAAAATCAGCACAACAACAAACGAAAAAGTAAGCCGAATTATTCTACCTATCTTTTAGAGGACGTAGAACTATTTGTTGGGAAAAACAATCTACAAAATGAATATATTACTCATAAGCTAGCCAAATCAAATACTTATTGGTTTCATGTTCAAAATGGAAGTGGTAGCCACGTTGTAGTCAATACGGAACACCTAACGGAATCTCTTATTAGAACTGCCGCCAATCTTGCAGCATACTTTTCTTCATTAGGACAGTCTTCTAGTGTTCCTGTAGATTATACCCAAGTCAAAAATATAAAAAAAATACCTGGGAAAAGAGCTTGTTTCGTCACTTATACGAAACAAAAAACCATCTATATTGACCCAGATAAAACGATACTAGAAAGTTTGAGAATTAAAAAATGAATGCCTATAAAACATTTGCTTATTACTATGATGAAGTTTACCAAGATTTAGACTATAAACTATGGTTAGATTTCATCGAACCTTATTTGTCTGCCTCTTCCTCTATTTTAGATGTTGCTTGTGGTACAGGAACGCTTGCCATACTATTGAAATTGAAAGGCTATGATGTGGAAGGACTAGATTTATCTGACTCTATTATAGAAATTGCCAAAGAGAAATCTAAAATCAATCATCTATCTATTCCCTTTTATGTTGCAGACATGACAAATTTTAAACTAGAAAAAACATATGATATGGTTACATGTTTCTTCGATTCTTTTAATTTTTTAAAGAATATTCAGCTTGTCAATTCGACTTTGGAAAATATCTATACCCACTTGAAGCCTGGTGGATATCTCATTTTTGATTTATTTTCAAAGCCTATGCTAAAAGAATATAAACGGCATAAAAAAACAATAAAAAATAAAACACATAAAATCATATGGAAAACCAAACTTACCTCTTCTACTACGCTAAAACATCATATTCTTATTCAGGAAGGTGATATCCAGCAAGAGGAAACGTATGAAGAATTTTATTATGATTTTCAACATATAAATTTTGAAGGATATCAGATTATTAAAATCTGTGGTGATTTTAATGGAGAGCTAAATCAAAAGGATGAACGAATTTTAATCGTATTAAAAAAAACTTCAGTATAAACTGAAGTCTTTTATTTTTTTAACACGAATTGTTCTTCCTTAATTTCCTCAATAGCTATAGAATAAAACATTTGAATTGCTTCTATAAGATAGTTTAAATCTTTGGAGCCTGCCGTTTCATATGCAGAGTGCATAGCTAATTGTGCCAGTCCAACATCTACAGAAGGTATAGAAACGTGTCTCAAAGAAAGAGCACCTAAAGTAGATCCTCCTGCTACATCACTGCGATTTGTGTTCAGTTGTACTGGAACACCTGCTCTTTTACAAATCTCTTGAAATAACGCACTAGATAGAGCACTTGTCGTATAAGCTCCACTGGCAGAATTTTTTATAACAATCCCTGCATTCATATAACAAGGATTCGTTTCATCATATTTTCCTGGATAATTTGGATGAAAGCCTTGTGCATTGTCTGCGGAAACAAAGAAAGAATTTCCTAAAGTGATATAATGCTGCTCTTCTGTTTTATGTAACGCAAGGCTAATTCTTCTTAAAGTATCAGATAAAAAAGTCGAATTGGCACCTTGTAATGTTGAAGACCCGATTTCCTCGTTGTCAAATAAAGCACAAACATTTACAGAGGATTTAGCATGGGCACGAAGGAATCCTTCTATTAACCCAAAAGAACATTCTAAATTATCAATCTGAGGAGCCATAATAAATTCTTCATTAGCTCCTGCTAAACAACCTCTATCTAAACATGTCAAATATAAATCGCTACTTAAAATAGAAGTTTCTGGAAGATTCAATTCTTTAGCTATCATCTGATGTAAAGACGTAACCTCTTCTTTAGTTTCTGCAAAAATTGGCAGCATATCCACTTGAGGATTTAGTTCTACACCTTTATTGACTGTGCGGTTATAATGAATTGGCAAATTAGGGATGAAAGTAGTTGGTCTTGTGATGTTAATCAGCTTTGCATAAACTTTATCATTCTCAGATATAAATACTCGACCAGCAATTCCTAAAGGACGATCCATCCAAGAGGAATAAATTGGTCCTCCGTAAACCTCTGTATTAAATTTTATATACCTGCTCTTCTCTATCGTAAAGTTAGGTTTCAATTTAAAGGTCGGAGAATCTAAATGTGCTGCAGTAATATGAAATGACTTTATCTCATCCTTTGGTAAAACAAAAGATATTAACGAAGACATATTTTTACCTGTAAAATATTTTCCGCCTTCTTCTAACACCCAGACCTCATTATCCTTTAATTCTTTAAATCCTTCTTGTAGTAATCTCTTTTTAAACTTATCTGCTGCATGGAACGCAGTTGGTGTATCTTTTAAAAACTCTAAAAATTTTTTCATAATGTATCTTCTCCTATCAAACATTCAAAACAAAGTTCATCATTCACAAATCCTAAAAAAGCTTCCTGTTTATCTATGGTGTAATGTCCTATTTGGATAATATCCTTAAATGTCGCTTCTTTTATATAAGCTATCTCTGCTGTTTTTATATATTTTTTATCTCCATAAGACATCAAATAATTAAAAATAATATTTAAATATCTAGCATTGTTCATATGTCCATTATGGTCTAAATCACAAGATTTCACTTCATAATGAAAATACTCCATTGTCCCATTCGGATTTAAATTTAATTTTCTCTTACATTTCTCAGGAAAATTTGTAACTGTATGAAATTCTCCATTAAAAGTTATTTTATCTGAACGAACCAAACCTCTTGTGTTTAAATCAATAATGACCCAATTCGAGATACCTTTTATCAAAGACCCTCCTTGTTTATTTTTTAGATGATATTCACGCTCAAACTCTAATCTATGCTTTGGTTTTGGCCAGGTTTCTAAAGTAACATAATCAAGATATGGCGGTAAACACTCTATTTCAAAACGTTGATATAGGACTACCCAAGCATAATTTTTCTTTCTTAATTCTTCGAAGCCAACACCTAATTCAGCAGCATGTAAGCCTGCCAAATCTTGAAACATATCCAATATGGCCGTAGGATGAATGGTATCATTAAAATCAACATCTTTGGTCTGAACAAAAAAATCCATCGTTTTTTTCATTATTTCCATAATACATCACCTAATGTTAATTATACTAAAAAAAAAGAAAAAATGCACGAACATTTTCTAAGGAATAAAAAAAATATCAATTGAGGACAAGTCCTAAATTGATAAATTTATTATATAAAAATGGTAAAAAACTGTCAATAAATCTCATAATGAAAACGTAATCATAGAATTTTTTTTCTAAATATGTTAAAATAAGAAAAGGTGATATAAATGAAAGATTATTTACAAAAAGCATATGCTTTTGATGGAACCGTAAGAATATATGCCGCAATTACTACTGCAATGTGTGATGAAGCTCAAAGAATACATGCTTTATGGCCAACCTCTTGTGCTGCATTAGGAAGAAGCCTTACTATAGCAAGTATAATGTCCTGTACCTATAAATCAAATGAACATTTAAGTATTAAAATAAATGGAGATGGACCAATAGGACAAATAACAATCGAGGCAACAGATGGAAAAGTTAGAGGCTTTGTGCACAATCCTGGAGTTTACTTATCCTATCAGAATGGAAAATTAAATGTAGGGGATGCTGTAGGAAGAAATGGCTTCATTGAAGTCATCAAAGACTTACATATGCGTGCACCTTTTGCTTCTACTTGCGAGTTGGTCAGTGGTGAAATTGCTGAAGACTTCACATATTATTTTGCCAAATCCGAGCAAATCCCTTCTTCTGTAGGACTTGGTGTTTTGATGGATCCAGATGGCAAAGTCAAAGCAGCAGGAGGATTTTTACTACAAGTGATGCCTGGCTGTACAGAAGAAACATTGTCTAAAATTGAGGATATTCTCTCAAATTTGAAAAGCTGTTCTACGATGATAGATGCTGGCTATACAGCAGAACAAATCATCCAAGAAATCACGCAAGGAGATTATGAACTCTTGGAAACAAGAGAGCTCAAATATGACTGTCCTTGTAATAAAGAGCGGTTTGCTCGTGGTATTTCTAGTCTTGGGAAAAAAGAAATTGAAGACATCATTGCACAGGATCATAAAGCATCTGTCACATGTAATTTCTGTAATAAAACATACGAGTTTAGTGAACAGGAATTAATGAATTTACTCAATAAAGAAGCTTAAATTCGGTGGCCAAAAACTAAACAATGTTACTAAAGTTAATAAAATAAATAAAAAGATGACACTGTTAGAAAAAGAAAACAGTGTCTTTTTTTTGTAGATCAAGACAAAACCTATAGCAACACCTATAAAGTACAAAATAATATTTACAGCATCTATATTTTTACCAATAAAGCCACTATATGTATAATAACTTACAATGACAAAGCCCATAGAAAGTAAGATAGCGGAAATAAAAGATGCAAAAAGTTCTCCTCTTTTTTCTTTAATAAAAGGAAGATACCCCAAATAATAAATCAAAAAAGGGAAGACGATAAGCTTCATATGTTCAAAAATACTTTCATTCTGGGGGAATACAAAAAAAGGAACCAAATCATAGGCAAAGTGAAATAGGGTTCCCAAAGCAGACACAACAAGAACACCAATAATACAAAGTTTTTTCATAGAAACACCTCATAA
Organism: uncultured Anaeroplasmataceae bacterium; assembly: GCA_910577745.1. GTDB lineage: Bacteria > Bacillota_I > Bacilli_A > Acholeplasmatales > Anaeroplasmataceae > Pelethenecus. Next base: position 83,878 of record CAJTNG010000003.1, read on the forward strand.
TTAATATGTGTCTTAATTATATTTTTATGCAAATAGTTTTAAAAGATAACTTGAAAAATCTTCAATATAGTCATTCGCTATTTTAGAAAATGTATGCATGATAAAATGATCTTTTAATCCATAACTGATGCATTCCGTAAAATACTGCCATAGATTTAAAGCAACTTCCTTCTTATCTTTTACGGCAAGACCTTTTTCCTCTATGGTTTTATGTATCGTTTGTAATAACTCTACTTGATGTACAGTTAATTCCTTATAAGGCAATTGGTTCGTTTGTTCTAAAAAATAATCATTTAATTTAACAAGTTCTGCTTCATAGCAATTATAACTATAAGTTTTATTCTCTTCCTTGACTTCTTTTTTATGTTCTTCTTTAATCATCTTTTTAATGACATAAAGTTCTGGATCTAGGGATAAACCAATAATCATTTCTTCTTTAATTTCTTTTTCTTCAACTTCATTCACTAACAAATATAGCTTATTTTGCTCTAAAAATGCATGAGCTGAAACAAATCCTCCAAGTATAGGCAAACTATAGATTGAAACTTTTTTAGTCACTTGATATTTTTTGATTTCTTTATTTCCTTTTTCTACCACTTCATTGAATTTATCTTTGGCACGATTCCATATATCTTTAAAACTCATACTATACAACCTCTTGTTATTATTATATACAAAATTAAAGCTTTTATCTACTTTTTTTACAATTATCACACATACAATTACATGGATTTACAGTTTGTCCAAAATACTTACTTATCCAGCTATGACGACATTTTGTGGTTAAAGCATAATCCACCACAGCTTCTAATTTTTTAATTTCCTGTTTTCGAACTTGTTTTTGTTGTATCGTTTGAATAAAATATTCTGACTGTCTTAAGTCTGAAAAGGAAAACAAAAGAACTCCCTCTCCATATACGCCATCTCTAGATGCTCTACCTATCTGCTGAACTAAATCTTCTATACTTTGAGGTGTATCATATTGTAAGACAAATCTTATGTCTGGGATATCTATTCCCATCCCAAAAGCATTAGTACATATCATAAGATTGCATAATCCCTCTGTAAATAATTGTTGATTTATATTTTTCTGTTTTACATCCATACCTCCATGATAAAACGTAACTGAATACCCTTTCGTTTTAAGCACGTGCCAAAGCGTTTCAACCGTTCTACGAGTCAAACAATAGAGAATTCCTTTTTGATCTCTAAATTTTTTCAAGTAGTTTATTAAATAAAAAAACTTATCTTTCGTACAAATCACGCTAAAATATAAATTTTTTCTATCCATAGGAATTCTAAAAAGTTTAGGTTGATTTAGTCCCAAATAATTCACTATTTTAGCAATCGTATTAGATGTGGCCGTAGCGGTTAATGCAAGCACTACAGGTCGAATTGTAAAGCTGTTCAAAGCCTTTTTTATGTGCAGAAAAGAAGATCTAAAACTTTCTCCCCACAATATGGTATGTGCTTCATCTACAACCAATAAACTAACAGGATGTTCTTTTATCACCTTTATAAATTTCAAATTTTGCAAGCGTTCAGGTGCTATATAAATCATTTTATATTTTTGCTTTAATATGCCTTTATAAATTATATCTTGTTCTAATAAAGACAGATTAGAGTGAATTGCTACAGCGGATATTCCTTTTTTCTTAAGATGCATAACCTGATCTTCCATTAAGGCAATTAAAGGCGTAATAATGATTGTTAAATGTTTTAACAATAAGGCAGAAACTTGAAAAACAATTGATTTTCCATATCCTGTAGGAAGTAAAGAAATTACATCTTCTCCCTGAACTACAGAATCAATAATTTGATCCTGTGGATAACGAAATTCATTAAAGCCAAAATATTCTTTTAATAACTTTTCCTTATTCATACATTTCACCAGTTCCATTATAAAGAATTAAAGCATACTAACCTAGAAAAATGAGATGGATAAAATAAGTTTTTCAAAAGTAAAAAACCTTTCAAAGAAACTCTTTGAAAGGAAAATACTTAATCTTTTATGCATTTTAAAATATAATAGCCTCTATCTCTATCCACAATCGAACAATTTCCAAATAAATTGGTCAAATATTCTTTTGAGGAAGGAGCACCCTGCTTCTTCTGAATGACCACCCACAGCTCTCCCTTAGGTAAAAGTCTGTCATAAGCACCATCATATATAGCATACACCACAGCTTTACCAGCACGTATAGGGGGATTAGTTACTATACTTGCAAACTTTAATTTTGAATCTAAAGCTTCATATAGATTACTATGAAAAGGATAAATATCAGAATTTTGATTTTCCAATATATTCTTTAAAATCAATTGATAAGCACGTTCATTAATTTCACATAAATATAAACTTTTCATATATAATTTAGATAAAACTATCCCTATCGGACCATACCCAGCTCCCATATCAAGAATTGGTCCATCAAGGGAATTAGGTTCAAAGGACTTCAATAAAGCAAAGGATCCATAATCAATATATTTTTTAGAAAATACACCATCATCTGTATGAAATTTAAAATGATGTTCTCTGAAATAAAAATCAAAGCTGGAGGGATTGGAAGGTAAGTCCTCTTGGCTCTCCTGATAATAATGATGATTCATAAACTACCCCCTTAAAAAGAAAGAGACCTGAGATAATCTCAGGTCTTTATTTTTTTCGAAATTACTTAATTTCTACAGTTGCGCCTGCAGCTTCTAACTTAGACTTTAATTCTTCAGCTTCAGCTTTAGAAACCTTTTCTTTAACAGGTTTTGGTGCACCATCAACTAAGTCCTTAGACTCTTTTAATCCTAAACCAGTCACTTCTTTAACAACCTTGATTACACCTAGTTTAGCAGCACCTGCATTAGCAAGGATTACATCAAATTCAGTTTGTTCAGCAGCAGCAGCTGGAGCAGCACCAGCAGCTGGAGCAGCAGCAACAGCAGTTGGATCAATACCGAATTCTTCCTTCATAGCGTCAACTAATTCTTTAATTTCAAGAATAGTCATTTCCTTTAATGATTCAATAAATACTTCTTTTGTTAATTTAGCCATTTTATTTTTCCTCCGTTTTCTCTTTTTTAAGCTTCTTGACCTTTTTCAACTAGCATATTTAATCCAATAGATAATTGGCTTAATGTTCCTAACATACCTGCAGCTAATTGAGTTAACAATGTTTCATATGATGGTAATTGTGATAATGTCTTTAATTGGTCAAATGAATAAACATCTCCATCAACTACACCTTTTACTACTTCGATCTTATTATTTTCTCCAGCAACCTTGAATAAGATTTTTGATGGAGCAACAAGATCAGACTTAGAAAATGCAAGAGCAATTGGTCCTACGAATGCATCTTCTAAATCATATCCGCATTCCTTTGCTGCACGACGTGTGATATTGTTTTTAATTACTTCAATTTCACAGTCAGAAGCACGCATTTCTCTACGTAGTTTTTGAAAAGCATCTACAGTTAAGCCTTGATATTTAAAAGCTACAACTGATGCAGAGCTCTTCATTTTTTCACTTACTTCTGCAACTTCTTTTTGTTTTTGTAACAAAATTTCTTTCATCGATTTACCTCCTATAAATTTAATGAAAAAACTTCTCACCAAAGGCAAGAAGTCACTAAAAACTTTGAACTCTTACCTCGGTAGAAATTAAGTGCTGAAAAGCACACCTACTGTCTTCGGTTTTATTCTTATAATTTGCCGATAGAATCTGAATCGACTTTAATACCAGGACCCATTGTAGATGCAACTGATACATTCTTAAAATAAGTTCCTTTTACAGTGGAAGGACGAGCTTTAACTAGCACATCATACACTGCCTTTAAATTTTCTTGAAGCTTTTGAGCTCCAAAAGATACCTTACCAATAGGTAAATGAATATTACCAACCTTATCAGGTCTATATTCTACCTTACCAGCTTTGATTTCCTTTACAGCTTGAGCTACGTTCATTGTAACTGTTCCTGTTTTAGGGTTTGGCATTAATCCCTTAGGTCCTAAAACTCTACCTAAACGACCTAGTTCACCCATCATATCTGGTGTAGCTACGATAACATCAAAATCAAACCATCCTTGGTTGATTTTAACAATCATATCAGAATCACCAACATAATCAGCACCAGCCTCTTTAGCTTCTGCCTGCTTAGCGCCACGACATACAACTAAAACTTTACTAGTTTTTCCTGTTCCGTTAGGTAATACGATAGCTCCACGAATGTTTTGTTCAGCTTTACGTGGATCGATGTTTAAACGGAAAGCTACATCCACAGTTGCATCAAACTTAGCTGTAGATGTTTTGCAAGCTAATTCTAATGCTTCAGTAACAGCATAAGATTTAGAGTTATCTACAAGCTTAGCAGCTTCAACGTATTTTTTTCCTCTCTTCATATTATTCCTCCTAAAATGTGGTATAAGCGGGAATTCCTCCCACAAATTTAGGCTGTTATTAACAACCTTAGAAATTAGTCTTCAACTACAATACCCATATTTCTAGCAGTTCCTGCTATAATATTCGTTGCTGCCTCAATATCATTGGCATTTAAGTCTGGCATCTTCATCTCTGCTATTTCTCTTGCCTTTTGTCTAGATATTTTTGCTACAGTATGCTTCTTTGAGTTTTCTGAGCCCTTATCAATTCCTGCAGCCTTCTTTAATAAATCAGAAGCTGGTGGAGTCTTTACTACAAAAGTAAAGGAACGGTCTTCGTAAACTGAGATTACTACTGGTAACACATATCCCATTTTATCCTTTGTCTGGTCATTGAATTGAGAACAAAAGCCTGGAATATTTACACCTGCTTGTCCTAAAGCTGGACCTACTGGTGGAGCTGGATTAGCTTTGCCGGCTTGAATTTGTAATTTTACAACTTTTACAACTTTCTTTGCCATAAATGTTTCCTCCTTCTTTCAATGATGTGGTTCAACAGATTATTTAATCCTCCCACTCCATATGTATTAAAACATACACATGCTTATAAATTATACCAAAGTAAAAAACAAGTGTCAATTCTTTTTTAATAATTTATGAAAATAATTCAACTAAAATAAATTAATGTTTTCACTGACGCTTTTATCAATTAAATTAAGACTTGCTAGAGGCTTACTTAGTGCCTTAAACAACAAAAACAATAAAATACTTTGGGGCAATAAATATAATAGATTTTTTGGAAGTGAGGTAAATGTCACATAGGTAAGATAAGCATCAAAGTCCAAGTGATAAATGATTTTCCACCATAGGGATCCTAACCCTACATTTACAAATAAATTCACAAAGATTCTTGCTACCAAACAATTCGCAAAAGTGATTCTTTTCTTATAAAAACAAACTCCATAAATGAACCCTGCAAGCATCGCATCTAAGGTATAGCCCATAAAAAACATACCACTTGGATGTATAAAATATCCTAAAATATCTGAACAAAATCCAATGAATAGGCCACAACAGGGTCCATAGATCCAGCATATAACTCCAAAAAATAGATACGTAAAACTAATTCCCAAATTACCAAATCCAGAAGGTATTGGAATAAGTTTACAAATCAACATACAAGCAAAAAGAATACTTATGGTACACATTTTTTTTACGCTATTAATAAAACCCATACTTTCCTTCCAATATTTCCTATGAAAAATGGAGGTATATACATTTATATTATCTTCTATTACTACAAAATCCTTTTTATATATTAGATAAATACCTAAACCAATAACACTGATTACTAGAGAGCTCAAAGCACAATACCCACCAATCCAATAAGGATTTTGATTATTTAAAAGTTCTACACTTATAAATTCCATATTATAATTTGTATAACTTCCAATAAGATTAAAATAGTTTTTTACGCGATTCTCACTTTGATTAACTTTTCCTGTAGAACTACTTACAAGATTCGGGAAAAATTTTTTCTTTATACTCAAGGTAAAATGTGTATCTTGCTTTTCTATTTTTGCAGATTGTAACATATCTTTATAATCTATTTTTGCATAGCTGATTTTCTTTAAACTACTATCCTGTTCTGCCTGCAGATTATGTTCTTCTATTTTAGCAAACACCTGATCATAGAAATTCTCATCCAATAAACACTCTACACTTTCAGTATCTGCTATGAAATTATACCTATATCTAGCATATTGATTGTTGATAAAATAATCTGTTATAAAATAACCGAAAAGAAAAAATGTAAAGCAAAAAAGGATAATCACAATTTTGTATCGATTCATTAATTTTAAAAATTTCATAAATAAAAAGACCTCCTTAAAGAGATCCACCATAAAAAAATACAGCGGATACAGAAAACCACCGCCACAGATGTGTTCGTCAATACTTTCTTCCCTAAGTATAGCACTTAACGCGATTTTCCTACTCTGTTTCATGTCTACTATTATATATGACTCGATTCATTTTTTCAATAAATTAAAACTTTAATTTTAAATATTTCTTTGAAGTTTCCTTAAAGTGAAGTATAATGCTATTGATAGGTGGAATTGAAAAATGAAAGAAATTGTAGAACCCTTATTAAATTGGTTTGAATTAAATAAACGAGACTTAGAGTGGAGAAAAAATCCTTCACCCTATGAAATATTAATAAGTGAAATTATGCTTCAACAGACCCGAGTAGAAGCTGTACGTTCATATTACATACAGTTCTTAAAAGAATTGCCTGATTTTAATGCACTAGCGCAGTGCCCTGAAGAAAAACTTATGAAATTATGGCAAGGATTAGGATACTATAACAGAGCAAGAAATTTAAAAAAATGCGCAATAGAAGTTATAGAAAAATATAATGGAATCTTTCCTAATCGCTATGATATGGCCATACATCTTCCTGGGATTGGAGATTACACATGTGGTGCTATCCTATCTAGAGCTTACCATTTAAGGTATGCTGCCATAGACGGGAATGTCTTACGGGTACTTTCCAGATATTTGTGTTTTGAAGAAGACATTTTGAAAGACAAAACTAAAAAACACTTCAAAGAGGAAGTGGAAAAAATTATGCCAGAGGAAGCAGGTAAGTTCAATGAAGCCCTGATGGAGCTTGGAGCAACCGTCTGCATGCCAAAGGTAATTCTTTGTAGTCAGTGTCCTTTAAGCTCTACTTGTAAAGCAAATAAAAACAACACGCAGAAGCTTTACCCTAAAAAGGCAGAAAAAAAAGAAAAGAAAATTTTGGAATATACTGCTATTTTCATAACTGATGGAATAAAATACTGTTTTATTCCAAAACCAAATGGCGTTTTAAAAGACCTTCCCTCTCCTTTTCTAGTGGAAAAATTCTTAACAACTATGGATGCTTTAGAGTACACTACCACATTAGGATTCACCCCCTTAAGAGAAATACAGTTGGAGGATAAAATACACATTTTCACACATCAAAAGTGGCTGATAAAAGGATACAAAATCATAGTCTCTTCTTTATTACACTATCCTGCCTACACCTCTGAAGAAATAAAAAACAGATTGGGAATTCCAACCTGCTTTAAGCAATTTATACCAGAAGTATTAGATTAAAACTCCCAAAAGGGAGTTTTTTTAAAAAAATTATCCTATAGAGTCTGTCATTTCTAACTTAATTAAACGATTCAACTCAACTGCATATTCCATAGGAAGTTCCTTAGAAAAAGGCTCTATAAATCCCATAACAATCATTTCTGTAGCTTCTGCTTCAGACAAACCTCGACTCATAAGATAAAACAGCTGCTCTTCATTCACTTTTGATACTGTAGCTTCATGTTCTATATACATATCACTGTTCTGGCCACGATTTGTAGGAATAGTATCTGAAGTGGATAAATCATCCAAAATTAAAGTATCACATTCAATATGGGATCTAGCACCTAACGCTTTTGGTCCACAGGAAGCAGTTCCTCTGTAGTTCACTTTACCGCCACCCCTGCAAATGGATTTAGAGATAATCGTAGAACTTGAATTTTCTCCTAAATGAATCATTTTGGCACCCGTATCTTGGATTTGATTTTCAGCTGCAAAAGCAATAGAAACTGTTGTACCTTTGCTATATTTTCCTTTTAAAACGCAGGCAGGATATTTCATATTTAGACCTGCACCAACATTTCCATCGATCCATTCCATATGACCTTCATCATCTACAAGCGCTCTTTTTGTGACTAAATTCACAATATTGTTGGACCAATTTTGTACTGTAGAATATCTACAATGAGCTCTTTTACCAACAAAGATTTCCACTACGGCAGCATGAAGAGAATCCTTGGAATATTGCGGTGCAGTACAACCTTCTACATAATGTATATCTGCATCATCATCGACTATGATTAAAGTCCTTTCAAACTGTCCCATTCTTTCTGAATTAATTCTAAAGTAAGACTGAACAGGCTTTTTCAGTTTCACTCCTTTTGGAACGTAAATAAAAGATCCTCCGCTCCATACGGCTGAATTTAATGCAGCATATTTGTTATCCGTATAGGGAATTAATTTGCCAAAATATTTTTCCATCAGGGCAGAGTGCTCTTTTAAAGCGGTATCGGTGTCACAAAATATGACCCCCAAGTCGTCCAATTCCTTTAAATTGTTATGATAAACCACTTCAGATTCAAATTGAGTAGAGGACCCTGCAAGATACTTAGCTTCTGCTTCTGGAATACCAAGCTTATCAAAGGTATCCTTAATCTCTTCTGGAACATCTTCCCATTTATTTTCAGTCTTCTCTGAAGATTTTATATAATACGTATAATCATCAAAGTTTATTCCAGATAAATCTGGTCCCCAGGAAGGATTTGAAATTTTCAAAAATGTTTCATATGATTTTAAACGAAACTGTTTCATCCAATCAGGTTCTCTTTTTGCATTAGAAATAAATTCTACAACTTCTTGATTTAAACCTTTTCCAGAAGTTAAAACCGTTTTGGCATCTGTTGTAAAACCATATTTGTAGTCACCAACTATTTCTTCAACTTTCGTCTTACTCATGATGCTCCACCTCATCTATTGCCTTTTCTACACATTTCCAAGCCAAAGTTGCACATTTAATTCTTGCAGGAAAATCACGAACACCTTTATAGGCAATTGCCTCTTCTAGCTTGTCCTCATCCTCTAGGTCTTCTCCCTTAACCATAGAATAAAAGCTTTGAATGATATCTTTAGCCTCTTCTACACTTTTTCCAATCAACAATTCACTCATTACTGAGGCTGAAGATAGACAGATGGAACAGCCCGTTCCATCTTGACGAACATCTATTACCTTATGATCAGATACGATAATTTCAACACGCATATCATCTCCACAGCTTGGATTCGTTAGATGTACCAAGTGATATGGATCTGTTTGTTTCAGCCCTTTATTTTTAGGATTTTTATAATGATCCATAATTACAGTTCTATATAATGTTTTTAAATCCATACTACGCCTCCTAAAGAGAACTAAAAAACTTCTCCGCCTCTTTTACACTATTCACAAATTTTTCAACGTCATCCAAAGTATTATAAAAGTAGAAGGAAGCACGAATCGTTCCGACAGATTTTAACCACTTTGTAATCAATTGGGCACAATGATGTCCTGCTCTTATGCATACATCATTATTATCAAAAACACTAGCCGCATCATGAGGATGAACTCCTTTAATATTAAAAGAAATAATTCCTGTTTCTGCAGTTTCATTATAAATTATAATATTGGGGATTTCCTTTAAGCCTTCTACTGCTTTTTGTTTGAGAAAATATTCATATTTTCCGATTTCATCTAGACCGATGCTGGAGATATATTCTACTGCCCTTCCAAGACCAATTGCTTCAGCGATGATAGGCGTTCCTGTTTCAAAACGATAAGGCGCATCCTTAAATGTCATATCAAAGCAATTCACATCATCTGCCATATCTCCACCAAACTCTACTGGAGGCATGGTTTCTAGTAAATGAATTTTTCCATATAAAACACCAATCCCTGTTGGACCACACATTTTATGCCCAGAAAAAGACAAGAAATCACAATCCAAGGCTTTTACATCAATTTTCATATGAGGTGCAGCTTGCGCTGCATCTAAAGATACAATGGCGCCTTTTTGATGAGCAAGTGCAATAATCTCTTCAATTGGCGTAATATACCCCATAACATTGGAAACATAGGTTATAGCTACCACTTTCGTTTTCTCTGTCAAAACGGATTGAAAAGCTTCTACTGTAATTCTACCTTCCTTATCTAATGGTACGTATTTTAAAGTAGCCCCTGTTTTTTGACAGACATTTAGCCATGGCATGGAACTAGAATGATGCTCTAGTTCTGTTGTAATAACTTCATCTCCAGGCTTTAAATGATTTAAACCATAACTTAACGCAACTAAGTTCAAAGCAGAAGATGCTCCTCTAGTAAATACAATTTCATCAAAAGCAGCATTTAAAAAGTTTGCAACCTTGCTTCTTGCTTCTTCATAAGCGTCTGTAGCAAGATAACTTAATTTATACACTCCTCGATGAACGTTTACTCCAAGCTTACTATAATATTCGTCAACCGTTTGTATTACACAGGTTGGTTTTAAAGTAGAGGCAGCATTATCTAAATATGCTAAACCAGGATTTCCCATAAGAACTGGAAAGTCTTTTCTTAACTTGGCAACATTAAGCATTGTGCTTCACCTCTTCATCATTTTTTCTATTTTACCATTGATTTCATTTTTTAAAGAAGCATCAGGAATTTGATTCATAAAAGGAGCAATAATCCCTTCTAGAATAAGTAAAAATGCTTCTTGTTTAGACAAGCCCCGGCTCATCAAATAAAATAAACTTTCGTCAGACATCTTGCCAATAGACGCCCCATGGTTGGCAATGACATCATATTCATCTATTAAAAGGATGGGTTTGGACGTTACACTTGCTGTATCATCCATCACGATTCCTTTTGAAAGTTGCACACACTTGGATTTTGCCATTCCCTTAAGAATCCTACCCGTTGTATCAAACATTACATTTGCATTTCCTAAAGCCACACCAAAATTTGAAAGATTAGAACTTGTATGCTTTGCTTGATGTTCAATGCGTTGGATGAAAGTTAAAGGGACATAATTTCCAATCGCTAGAAGTTCTACAGACACGGATGCTTGTTCTTGTAACAATTGAACATTGAGTTCTTCCTTACTTTCCTCTAAAGAAATCTGCATTACCTTTAAATTACCATAACATTCAAACATACGATTTGTATTGGTAGAGTTTATGATATGATAAGTTAAAAAAGAAGCGTTCAATAGTTTAACTTTAATATTACTATGCGTAGTCATATCTAAAATATTCGCATGAACTCCGTCTTCTAAAACAATATCTAAATCTTGATCTACTACAATAAAATCATCTATGGTATTTTTAATTGTTAATGTCTTCTTCTCTAAGACAAGACCAAACCCTAGATTAGAAGTATCACTAGTTAAATAAATCATTTATTGCCGCCATTATGTGCACAAGAGCCTAAAAGAACATGGGTCTTTTCATCTTCTTCTTGGGAAATTTCAATTCCTAGCTCTTCTTTCACCCAATCATAACCGTTTTGATCAATTTTGGTAATCAACTCTTTACCACCTGTTAAAACAATTTTTCCATTAATCATTATATGCACAAAATCAGGTTGTATATAGTCTAAAAGTCTCTCATAATGCGTAATTAATAAGCATCCTAAATTTTCACCAACCATACGGCTAACATTTTCGCCAACAATACGTAAGGCATCCACATCTAATCCAGAGTCGATTTCATCTAATATTGCAAATTTAGGTTTTAACATTTTCATTTGAAGAATTTCATTTCTTTTCTTTTCCCCACCAGAAAAACCCTCATTTAAATATCGATGTGCCAAATCCTCTGGCATTTTAAGTTCTGTACAAGATTTTTCAAAATTCTTAATAAAAGAGAACAAAGAAACATCCTTGCCACTACAAGCCTTCATTGCTGTTCTTATAAAATCACTATTGGTTACCCCTGGAACTTCTGCGGGATACTGATAGGCCAAAAAAATGCCCTTTCTAGCCCTTTCATCCACAGCTAAAGGTAATACACTTTCTCCGTCTAATGTAATATCTCCTTGGGTCACTTTATATTTCGGCTGCCCCATAATGATCGAAGAAAGAGTAGATTTCCCTGTTCCATTTGGTCCCATTATGGCATGGACTTCTCCCGTTTTTATTGTCAAATTTACACCCTTTAATATATCTTTTTTCTCAATACCCGCATGTAAATTTTTTATTTCTAAAATATTTTGCATATGTTCAACTCCATTTCTAAAGCATTATGTATTATACCACACAATTTCTATTTTTTACCATATTTAGATAAATTATAGTGATATATTTTTTTTACTTCCTTGAAGAGTGCTTCAGGGTGATTTGAATCCACAATTTTCATACATTGTTGCTGCATAGTCTCATCTATCGTATCTGTGCTTACGGCATATTTGCTATTCCTTAATAAATGATTGGAATGTATAGAAGAGGTTAATCCAACAATATTCAAATTCTTTTCTGCACAATACTGATGTAAAAAATTCAAATTTTTAATCCTTTGATTATAAATCTTAATGTATTTTAACCCCTCCGCTTGATTCGGTTCAAAAACATCATACACTAAAACTGATAATTTATCTTTGAAAATTTCATCTGTGTGAATTCTATCTATAATTGGTTGAATGACTTCTTCTTTTTCTACAATTAAAAAATAAAGTACATCGCCGATAGGGGCTTTATCTTTTATAAAACAGCAATAACTCGCATTTCGTTTCCCTTCGGCATAGATTTCTTCTCCCAAATTGTCAAGACTTTGATTATACGTGAAAAGTACATCATCTTTAATTTGATTGATAAAGGGAGATATGTGATTTTCTTGTAATAACGCTAAAACCTTACTTGCTGTATCTTTATCTATATTTTCTATAGCTAAATATCTTTTATTAACCGTATCATATAAAGCAGCACCTGACATACAAATCACAGGATGATTGATTTTCACATCTTCTAATAACGGCATAAAAGTCGTAGGAGTTCTTGTTGTAAACAGGGTTACATTAGCATCAATTCGATTCAAATAATTCATCATATACTGCATATATCCCTGGAACCGGTCTTCCTCTTTCAAAAACATTCCATCAATTCCCACACAGAACAAAAGATTCTGATTCTTGAACCGATGAGGGAATCGGAACAAATTGACAGCTAAAGCTATTAGAACTCCAACAATCGTTGATAAAATGCGGTTGGTTCCAAACTGCCACTGCCATTGACCAACATTGACATTCGGATTAACTGTCACAGACAAAAAGGTTAAAATCGCTACAAATACAGCTTGATGTTGTTTTAAAGAAACCCCGATAACAACTACAACTATGGTAAATAAAGAAATCAATATGTAAGGTATAACATAATTAAATGTTGACAAATTTACCGCTTGAAGATTCGGCCAAATCCCACCACAAAGTTCATACATAGTGATTAACAAAATCCCCGTTATTCCTCCAATTAATGAGGCAACACATCGATTTTTTGCTTGATTGATGCTAGCCGCTTTACTTGCATGAACAGAATATGCTGTAGCAAGTCCTGCAAAAAAAGGGTTATACCAAGAAAATGCAAAGTTATCTGGCATACCTGGAATATATTCAAAAAGCTTAAGTATGATAAACACCATTAGGCATAAAAAAACACAAATGGCTGTTTTAATGGTTCTTAACCCTATACGCTTCATAAACTACCTCTTCTTAGAAAAAATCATAGCCTAAGCCATGATTCTCTCTATTCTTTTACTACTATATTCACTAATTTTTTTGGTACTACAATCGTCTTTACAATGGTATGACCTTCTGTAAATTGCTGAACTCTTTGGCTTTGTAATGCCAACTTTATGATTTGATCTTTATCCAAATCTGCTGGAACTTCTAGCTTATCTCTCAATTTTCCATTCACTTGAATAACCATAGACACCACATCTAAAGCCAGCTTTGTCTCATCATAGCTTGGCCATGACGCATAGGAAATGGTATTCTTATGTCCTAAATCTTGCCATAGTTCTTCACACATATGTGGACAAATAGGAGATAATAACTTGATAAAACCTTCTACATAAGGTTTATAGATTTCTTCTGCCTTATACGCCTCATTTAAAAAGGTCATCATTTGAGCAATTGCAGTATTAAAATTCAAACTATCAAAATCTAAGGATACCTTTTTTACTGTTTGATGATAAATTCTGTCTAAGCTCCCATTATTGTTCTCTGTGAATTTACTCGTATATTCTTCATTATTATAAAATCTCCAAACACGGTCTAGAAATTTTCTAGCCCCCTCTAAACCTTTACTACTCCAAGGTAAAGATGCTTCTAGTGGTCCCATAAACATTTCATAAAGTCTTAAGGTATCTGCCCCATACTCCATAACCACGTCATCTGGATTGACTACATTTCCACGAGATTTACTCATTTTTTCATTGTTTTCCCCTAAAATCATTCCTTGATGGAACAGTTTTTTAAAAGGTTCTTTGGTTGGAACAAGTCCTTTATCATAAAGATAATTGTTCCAAAATCTAGAATATAATAAATGCCCAACTGCATGTTCAGATCCTCCTAGATATAAATCTACAGGCATCCAATGCTTTAACAATTCATAATTGGCAAATTCCTTTTCATTCTTTGGGTCAATATATCTTAGGAAATACCAACTGGAAGCAGCAGAACCTGGCATTGTCGTGGTTTCTCTTTTACAAGGTTTACCATGATAGGTTGTATTCACCCAGGACGTTGCGTTTTCAAGCGGAGCTGTTCCACTCACTTTAGGCTTATAATCATCCAATACTGGCAAAATCAACGGTAAATCCTGATCGTCTAGAACATCACTTGTTCCATCCGTATAATGCACTACAGGAATTGGTTCTCCCCAATATCTTTGACGTGCAAAAATCCATTCTCTTAACCGATAAGAAATTTGTTTAGAGCCCACGTGATGTTCTTCTAACCACTGAATCATTTTTTCTATGGCTTCTTCTTTGTTTAACCCATTTAAGAAATCAGAATTGATATGAAGACCATCTTCAGTATATGCCGCTTTAGTTACATCTCCACCCGCTAGGACTGGAAGTATTTCTAAGCCAAATTTTTGAGCAAAGGCATAATCTCTTTCATCATGTGCAGGTACAGCCATAATAGCACCTGTCCCATAACTTGCAAGAACATAATCCGAAATCCAAATAGGAATAGCTTTTTGGTTTACAGGGTTGATTGCATAAGCTCCTGTAAATACACCGGTTTTTTCCTTGTTTAATTCTGTTCTTTCCAAATCGCTTTTTAAACTACAAGCCGCTTGATACTCTTCAACACACTTTTTTTGAGCTGAGGAAGTAATTTTATTTACCAATTGATGTTCTGGAGATAAAACACAGTAAGTTGCTCCAAAAAGAGTGTCGCATCTCGTAGTGAATACTGTAAAGAATTCTTCTGTCCCTTCTACTTGAAATTGAACATGGGCACCAACTGACTTGCCAATCCAATTTCTTTGCATTTCCTTTGTAGAAGATGGCCAATCCAATTCTTCCAATCCATCAAGTAAACATTCAGCATAAGCAGGAATATCCATTACCCATTGTTTCATATTTTTTCTTATAACTGGATATCCGCCTCTTTCACTTTTTCCATCAATGATTTCATCATTAGCCAAAACTGTTCCAAGTTCCTCACACCAATTGACAGGCATATCCACTTGTTTAGCAAGTCCATCTTTATAAAGTTGCTTAAAAATCCACTGCGTCCATTGATAATATTTAGGATCACAAGTTGAAATCTCTTTAGACCAGTCAAAGGAGAAGCCTAGCATTTTTAATTGTTTTGTAAAATTGGCAATGTTTGCTTTCGTAAATTCTTCTGGATGATGTCCTGTATTGATTGCAAATTGTTCTGCAGGAAGTCCAAAAGCATCCCAGCCCATCGGGTGTAACACATTATATCCTTCCATTCTCTTTTTACGACAAACAATATCAGATGCTGTATATCCTTCGGGATGACCCACATGCAGTCCATGACCAGATGGATAAGGGAACATATCTAATGCGTAAAATTTTGGTTTCGAAAAATCCCAAACATCTGTAGAAAAAGTTTGATTCTTTTCCCAATACTCTTGCCATTTCTTTTCTATTTCAATATGCTTATATTCCTTCATATTTCCCTCCAAAACCTACTTATTTTTTACAATTTTAGGTCCATTGTTTTTCTTTTTTCTGCTGTTGATAAACTCCATTAATTTCTTAAGGAGATAGGGAATAGCCAAAGCTAACAATAATACCCCATACCATAATCCTATGGTATTAGCAAAAACAAAATCCAAATGAAAAAACAAATACCAAATCAAACACCCCAATAAAATGGTTAATACCATACAAAATGGCATATATCTTGGTGTATCATATTCTAAAACTAGAGACTCCTTAAGAATCATCATAATCAAATAAAGTAACGGATGTGCCAATAGAATAGTTGATAAACTTGCAACAAAAGTATTTACAGATAAAAACCCTTGTAAGAATCCAATGATTGGAATAATCGCAAGAACTAATATCAAAAATGTTAAATGTATGATATTTAATTTCTTTAACAAAATAACACCTTCTTAAAAATAAAAATATATAAATATTTTATCATAAATCTAGACACCTATCAACCTATTTCAAAAACTAAAAATGGTTAATATATAACTGAGATTTCTAAAACTGAAATCTTTTTTATACTTTCCTTCTATATAGAATGGTTGAACTTCCATCATCTTCAATTCTTTCCATAGCTATTTCCTCAATAATGATAGGATTATCAAATTCAGATATTTTCAAACTTTCATAAGCCCTTTCACACTTCTCTTTATTAGAAAAACAGCCTAATGTTATATGTGGGGTATAGTTCGAATTAGGGATATATCCAAAAATTTTTTGATATAAACTATCATGAATTGATTGAAACTTATCTTCTGAAGTAAATCTTAAGAAGATATAATTTTTAGTTCCCTCGAAACTTGTAGAAAATCCAGTAGGAAGAATGGAGAAAGGTTTAAAAGTTATCTCCTCTATTTTTTGAAATATTTCTTCTAGTGGACAATCATATCTTGAAGGAAAAACTAAAGTAATATGTGCTTGTATAAAAGAAAACAAAGGATCGTAATGTTTACGTATTTTTTCTATTTTTGGTAAATCTTTCCCTTTAGGAAAAATTAAAATTGTATATAGCATAAATCTACCTTCCAATTAAAAAAGACACTCTCAAACTGAGAGGTCTAATTTCAAATTAAAATCCAAAAAACTCTTTGGCGTTATTATAACAAATATCCTCTACAATCTTTCCTAAAGTGTCTAGTTCTTCTTTAGGATATTGACCTGATTCAACTAAGTTACCTAGCATCTGGCATAATAATCTTCGGTAATATTCATGTCTAGGGTAAGCTAAGAAACTTCTAGAATCTGTAAGCATTCCTACAGATTGTGCTATCAATCCAACTTGCATTAATGTTTCAAGGTTTTGTCTCATTCCATCCTGTTGATCTAAAAACCACCATGCAGTTCCCACTTGAACTCTACCTTTAACGCCTTCTTTTTGGAAGCAGCCAGATAAAACAGTTAATGCATAATTATCTCTAGGGTTTAAACAATATAAAATCGTTTTAGGCAATTGATCTGTTTCATCTAATGCTCCTAAAAGGGCAGACAATTTTTCCATATAATTTTGATCTTCTATCGCATCAAAGCCTGTATCTGGACCTATCTTTTTAAGCATAGATTTAGAATTATTTCTTAAGGCCCCAATGTGATATTGTTGAACCCATCCATGCTTATGATATTCTTTACCTAAAAATACCAATACATATCCTTTATACCAATCTTCTTCTAAAGATGTAATTTCTTCATGATTCATACCTTTTTTAAATACTGTATTGGCTTGATCATAAGTACATGGAGCATAGTGCACTACATCCAATGCATGATCTGATAATCTTGATCCCATTTCATGGAAAAACTCTATACGTTCACATAAAGCACGCTCTAAATCCTTTAATTCTTGAATAGAGTATCCAACAACTTTTTCAAGTTGGTGTATCCAATCAGCAAACCAAGAAAGCTCAACATTAATGGCCTTATCAGGACGGAATGCTGGACGAACATGAACTTTTAAACTTTCATCTTCATTCATTAACTTATGCCACTCCAAAGTATCTACTGGATCATCTGTAGTACAAACGGTGTCCACTTTGAATTTATACATCATTTCACGAGCCGTCAATGTTTCCAACTTTTTATTGGCTTGATCCCAAATCTTCTTTGCATTTTTAGAATTAATTATATCCTCAATTCCAAAATATCTTCTCATTTCCAAATGAGACCAGTGATATAGCGGATTACCAACAAAATAAGGCATTGACTCAACAAATTGCATATACTTCTTATAGTCATCATCTGGACCAGAAATTGAATCTTCTTCATATCCTCTCGCACGAAGACTTCTCCACTTGTAATGATCTCCGTAACGGTCTCCTGCACCTAACCACACCTCAGCAAGATTACGGAATTTTTTATCCTCATAAATCTCTTTTGGCTGTAGATGACAGTGATAATCAATAATCGGCATATGCTCTGCATGTTGATGATATAATTTTTTTGCAGTTTCTGTAGTTAATAAAAAATCCTTGTCCATAAAATCTTTCATCTTTTTTTCCTCCTATAAAACGACTCCGTCTTTAAATATAGATATTTCACGGAAATTATTTATTTCATTTTTTGTCTGTTTTTTACCAGAAGCTATATCACATAATACATCAATAAAGTCTTCTAATAGTTGGTTCATATCTTTTTTATCTACTAAATCTCCAGCATTAAAATCAATCCAATTGGATTTCTTGGTAGCCAAAGCTGTATTTGTAGCAATTTTCACAGTTGGAATAAAACCTCCAAATGGTGTTCCACGTCCCGTAGTAAATAATACCATTTGACATCCACTACAACCAAGCGTGGTAGTCGCAACCAAATCATTGCCTGGAGTACATAATAAATTCAAACCATTTGTTTTAATCCGTTCTCCCATTTTAAGAACATCTTGAACTACAGAAGCTCCTGCTTTTTGTGTACAACCTAAGGATTTGTCTTCTAAAGTTGTAATACCACCTTTTTTATTTCCTGGAGATGGATTATCGTAAATGACCTGATTATGATTTTTGAAATATAATTTAAATTCATTGATTAAGTCTACAATCTTATCAAAGGTTTGTGCATCTTTGGCACGGGCCATTAACAATTTTTCAGCACCAAACATTTCAGGAACTTCCCCTAGCACTGTTGTTGCTCCATTGATGGAAAGGAAGTCTGAAAAGCGCCCTAGCAAAGGATTTGCAGTTATCCCAGATAATCCATCAGAACCACCACATTTTAATCCGATTCTCAAAACAGATAACGGCTTTGTTACACGTTTATCGTGTTTCATCAAATCATAGAGTTCTTTTAAAAGTTTCGTTCCCTCTTCTACCTCATCCTCTACTTCTTGAGCAACTAAAAATCTTGTTCTAGATGAATCATAATCTCCTAAGGTCTCTTTAAAAGTTGAAACCAGATTTTCCTCACATCCTAGCCCTAAAACTAAAACGCCACCAGCATTCGGATGTTTTACCATATCTTGTAACAAAGTTCTGGTAAGTTCTAAGTCTGTTCCCATTTGGCTACATCCAAAAGGATGTTGGAAAGTATAAACACCATCAATCCCTTCTGTGCCATAGGTTGATTTAAATTTTTCTATCATCTCTTGGGCCATTCCAGAGACACAGCCCACCGTTTGAACTACCCATAATTCATTTCTGATGCCATATTCCCCTGTAGAACGTTCATACACTTCTACGGTTCTATTGGATAAAGCACCTGATACTTCTGGATAATTTGGTTCATACGTATAAGTGATAACATCATCTAAATTCGTTGCAACATTATGCGTATGAACATGCTCACCTGCTTTTATATTTGAAGTAGCATGTCCAATAGGAGACCCATATTTTATAATATTTTCTCCCGATTGAATTGATTTTAATGCCACTTTATGAGCTTGGGGAATATCTTCTAAAAGCACTATATTTTCGATTTGCTCCCCTTTAGAAAATGGTCTTAGTACGACAGCCACATTGTCTATAGGATTAATGATTATGTAATCTTTCATAAATTCTCCTTTTTTATTTTACCATGGTTTTTAAAGCATCTCTCATAGAAGTGGTTGTAATTTCATATAGACAGTTGGTAACATAGTCTAAAACTCCATCAAATTTTGTCAAATCCACTTCCCAATGAGTTTCTAAACTTAAAACATGTTTCGCAATCTGCATACAAGATGCTTTAGTACCATCGAAATTAGACCATAACTCATTAAATAAATCTAATGCCCACGCATCATCTGCAAGCTTGATGTCTTCGTTTCCACGTTTTCCTCGATAAAAAACCATTAAAGCTGCAAGACTAAATAAAGCATGATTAGGGAAATGATGTAACACTTCTAAATTTTGAAGTACAGCAGGTAAAATTCTTGTTTTATATTTTGTGACAGAATTTAATGCGATACTCATCAATTCATGACGGACAAAAGGGTTACCATAACGCTCTAATACACTATTTGCATAAGAGTCCATTTGGTCTCTTGGAATGTTAATGGTAGGAACAACCTCGTGAAAAATAAAATCTAAAACAAATTTATTCAACTGAGCATCCTCTATTGTTTCTCTAACTGTATCAATTCCTGATAAATAAGATACAGGAACTAGACAAGTGTGAGAACCATTCAATATCTTCACTTTTCTTTCTTTATAAGGCTTAATAGAGTCCACAAATAAAACATTTAGACCAGCTTCTTTTGTAGGAAATTTCTTTTCTAAATTTTTCACTGTTTTTCCATCAATTACCCATAAATGGAAAATTTCACCAACCACCATATTATTATCAATATAGCCTAATTGCTGCCATAAATGTTTATCTTCATTTCTAGGATATCCTGGAACAATTCTATCCACTAAAGTGTTATAATACCGATTGGCATGCTCCACCCAAGAAATGAATGCATCATCCATATGATTATGTTTAGCAAGTTGAACCAAAGTCTCTTTTAAAGTATCTCCATTATGATCAATCAATTCACATGGGATAATTTCAAGACCCTTTTTCAAATCCCCATCAAAGTAATCATAACGAGCCTTTAGAAAGGCTAACAATTTTCCAGGAAAACTATTTGGTGTTTTAGTAAAATCCGTGTCATTTGGATCAAAAGCAATCCCTGCTTCTGTTGTATTAGATACAACATATTCTAAATCCTCACTCTTCGCATAATCCAAATATTTTTGATATTCTGTAAATGGGTTGATGAAGTCTTCTAAACAGTCAATTACTTGGTGTGTTTTCACAATCTGTCCATTATTTATACCTTGCAGGTATAAAGTATATAAGCCATCTGCTTCACTTAGCTCTTTTACTCGGCCAAAAGGCATGGGTTGAACCACAACCACACCAGCATTAAAATTTGCTTTTTTATTCATAGAATCTACAATCCAGTCAATGAAAGCTCTTAAAAAGTTTCCTTCACCAAATTGCATAATTTTAACAGGATGTTTCACCTTGTTTACTACTTTACTACTTAAATTTTCCACAATTTATTCCTCCATTAAAACTGTAAATACTCATTCCTATTTTACCACTACACCCATAAATAGTCAACGAAAATGAAAGCCCTTTTATTAAACCTGAATTTGAAGCCATTTCCGCCGTCCAAACCGCCAAACATTTAAGATTAATCGGATAGTTTGGTCTACCAACATACCAATCCATGCCCCAAGAACTCCTAATCCAATCGGATAGCACAATACATAAGAAACTACTGGTCTAATACATGTGACACTGATTAAAGAAGTAGTTGCAGTAAATTTAGTATCTCCACTTCCTCTCAAAATACCTGTTAATACCCATTGAATATTTTGAGGCAAAGTAGTAAATGCCGCAATAATCATTATGGTAGCAGCCATTGTAGCCCGCTCTTCTGTTTCAGGAGAGTACATACTAATCAAAGGTTTTCGAGCAAACAGCATGAATAAACAGATCAGGATGGCACACAGGAAGGAAATGGACATACTAACCTTAGCATAGATTACCGCTAAATCCTTTCTTTTTTCTCCTAACCTATGTCCTACTACTGCTGCAGTACCTATAGAAAAACCATCAGCCAAGGTAAACATCAGAGAGTTTAAATCATTACAAATTCCATGCACATAAGTGGCGTCATCTCCTAAATAATTTACAATTAATGCAAACAGAATAAACCCAATACGTAAAAAAATTTGGTCAATCATAGTCGATGGCAAAATATGTCCTATGGCTTTAAGACTTTCCTTATCCAAAGCTAATAACATTTTGAAGGAAAGTCTTAAATATCCTTTTGGTCGGCAAATTGTAAATAAGCAAATCGTAAAGGCAACTGCATTCCCTACTACGGTTGCGATAGCAGCTCCTGCAATTCCCATTTGTGGGAATCCCCAGTGTCCTTCAATCAAAACATAATTTAAGCCGATATTTACTACATTTGCCACAAGGTTTGTCCACATGGATATTTTGGTTTTTCCAACACCTCTTTGGCAGGCATTAATTGTCAACCGTAAAGCATTAAAAATGAATCCTGAAGCAATAATGGTTAGATATGTTGTCGCATAATCAATCGTATGCTCTGTGGCTCCCATCCACTTACAAAAATACCTTGCAAAAATGGCTATAACGATACTTAAAAAAATGGCAATTAAGGCACTCAATTTTAGGCCTTCGTGCATCGTTCTATTTACTAGCTGTTGATTTTTTGCACCAAATCTTCGAGAAACAATAGCAGTAATAGCAATATTTAAGGCTGTTATAAAACAAATCATAAAATAAATGGGTTGTTTCGTAATTGTAACAGCCGCATTGGCATTATTTCCAATAGAGGAAACCATAATACCATCAAACATCGTTACCAAAGCGACTAAAAAGCCTTCTACCATAGAAGGCCAAACAATTTTCATAACATCTTTCGTAACTTTTGAATATTTGGGTATTTCCCCTTGAATTTCATCCTTTTTCACCATTTTTTCTGTTTTAAATAAGGATAACATTTATAACCCCCTCCTATTTATGATATACTTCATGATTATTAATTTTAAAAGCTCTATAAATTTGTTCTAATAAAATAACTTGCATCAATTGATGAGGAAACGTCATTTTTGAAAAACATAAATGATAATCCATTTGTCTTAATAGTTCATCACTCAAACCTAATGATCCACCAATTACAAAAACAATATGAGAATTTTGATATGTATGAATGGATTTTATTTTTTCAGCAAGTTCTGGACTAGAAAGCATTTCTCCTTGTAAATTTAATGCAATTTTATAGGCTTGAGAAGGTAAGATTTTTAATAATTTTTCTCCTTCCTTATCTTTCACACATTTGATTTCCTTTAATGAGGGATTATCACAAATCGGTTCATCATTTACTTTCAAAAAATCAATTTTACTAAACTTTGAAATCCGTTTTGTATATTCATCTATTGCTGAAACTAAATATTTTTCTTTAATATTTCCTACACTTAGTATTGTTATTTTCATAAATTATATACCTTAGTAGCCATAGGTGAGGTAACGACAAATTCCGTGTGAGAATTATCAATTCCCAATCGATCCATTACCTTTTTTCTTGTAAGTTCAACAATTTCAGCCAAATTACATTCCTGCGAAATATGGGCATAAAATACGACTTTTGTTTTATCTCCCATTACATGTGCCAAAGTGACTGCTGCGTCCTCATTAGACAAATGCCCATGATCAGATAATATTCGCATTTTTAAAGCATGCGTTCGATTCGAAGACATCAAAATATATGGATCATGATTAAATTCTAAAACATAGCAATCCGCATTAGAAATCTTATCATATAATGCAGTATGTATATAGCCTGTATCGGTAATATAAACGATAGAGCTCTCTGAATCCACAATCTTAAACCCTACAGATTCAGCAGCATCATGGAAGGTCGGTAATACAGAAATTTCCGTATTTTCTAAAAAAATATTAGAATAAAGTATAGATTTTTCCAACCTATTTAATAATATAATATAACCTGATGAGAATTTTTCGGTTAATATCTTTTTCAATATTTCGTTTTTACTTTGAAGAATTGCTTGAAATGTCCCATTAGACATATAGCATTTTAAATTATATTTTCTCAAAATAGCACCAAGGGAGCGAATATGATCCTCATGTTCATGCGTAATCAAAAGAGTATCTACTTCTTCTAACAACACCTTTAAATCTGCAAGCCCCTCTTCGATATTTTTTTTACTGATGCCTGCATCTATTAAAATTTTATGATCTATGGTCTCTACATAAGTACTATTTCCAGTAGACCCACTTGCTAGAACTTTTACTTTCATATGCTCACCTCACAACATTTTGATTATACCATAGGACGACAATCTTTGCAAAGAAAAAAAGCCGAAGACTCGGCTATACGATATATAATCAAGGAAGCCTTATGCTAACCAAGCTGCACCAATAATGACAAGTAAGATGAATAATACTAAAATTAATGCATATCCGTATTCATTAGATCCACAACAATTCGCCATAGATGTGGCACCTCCTTTCCTTTCTACTACTATATTATGAAATAATATAAATTAATTTAGTATTATTTGCCTAGAATTATTATTTTTTACTTGAAAATAAAGTTATTTATTGCAATTTGCAATCTTTAATGTTATTATATAATGTGCTATGGTTTAAAATTTTTAATAAAAAGGAGTTATCTTACAATGTTAAAAAAACTAAAATTTAAATCACGCAGAATATGTTTGCTCGCATCATTTTGTGTGTTACTGATATCGCTTGCCTCATGTAGTTCTGCAGGAGCTCCATACGGAAAGCTTGACAGGGAGACTACATATGCAACTGCTGGAAATTATTCTGTAAATAAAGGTGAATTATGGGATGAATTAAAGTGGACAGCCAATTCCATTTTGACAGAAAAAATTACAGAAGTTGTAATGAAGGATTATGTTGAAAAAGTAAAATTAATTATGGACAAATCCTTTGAAGATTTAACAAATGAGCAAAAAAAGTTATTTGATGAGGAATTCAGCAAAGAAAACTATGACAAACTAAAAGAAAATTATAGCAAAAGACTTGAAAATTATGTCATAGAAGATATTTATAACTTCAGTTTAAGTATGACAGATAGTTATGAAAAGATTGAAGATGTCAACGAATTTGATGCAAAGAAATTGTTAATCAAATATGCAGATGAAATCTATACCAATTATAATATTAAAGAAATTAACGGCAAACCTCTACTTACTTTTATAACAGAAGCCGTTGACCACAGAGAAAATTATCTGACTATAGCAAAACAATTTAAAAAAATATATTATTTATCTTTAGCTAAAGAATTACTAGCATTTGATGTTCTAGAGAAAGACATTCAGGATGCCTATGATAATCGTGACTTAGAAGATGAAGATGATTTGGGGTATTTCACTAAAAGTGAATACACTTCTAAGTTTAAGTCAGAATACGCAAACCAATCTGATTTAAATTTAGTTTTAATTCACTTCTCTACTGAAGAAGAATATACTTCTACGCTTCGTTCTTTTGGATTAAAAGTATATGATGGAAATTTAGTTTATATCCCTTACCCTAAAGATGTGACAAGTTTCTCTGAATATTGTACTTACTATGATGACTTGACTACTAGTGATTTAAAAGGTTCAGACAAATATCAAAATCTAAATACATTAGCAATGGCTCAAATCTATATTCAAATGTACAATTATTTATATGGTGGTTATCGTGATATGATTTATGATACTTCTTATATGGATAAATTTGAAAATGTTGAGAAATTGATTGAAATTACTGCTGATATTCGTGAAAAATCTCAAAGTATCTCTGAAGATGAACAAGTGGAAGTAGAAAAAATCAGAGATGCTTTAGCAAATGACAAAGGAAACTATGATGTCGATACCATTTATACAAGAGATGAAATTGACGATATTGATAGTTCATTTAGCACTTATTTATATAATACTTTATGTGTTCCATTTGGAGCAGCTGATGATGACGATAGTCTATGTTATTCTACAAGTGTTCAAAGTTATAGTGGTAGTTATTGGGTTGCCTTTAAATTTTCACAAGGTACAGACCAATATGAGGATATTTACAATAAGAATACAGTAGATGACGATTTATATGATAGCATTGATCAAGATAAAGCCCTAAAGGCTAATATCGAAGATCTATTAAAAGTGGATCGCATGACAGAAAGTAAAATTACAAGTGCTGTCAAAGAGAGAACTGATGAAGTTGAAGTAAATATTTATGACGAAGCTTTAGAAATCTCTTATGCTGTAAGCAATACAGGGTATTCAAAAACTTATGGTAAAGCACCAAATTCTAATGTTATCGCAACATTAAAATATGAAGGTAAAACCTGGAACATTAACATTGTTGAAGATTTAGAAGATGAAAATGCTTTAAGTGGTGGAGTATATAACACGTTAGAAACAAAATCTGGTATTACTACTGCCATTGATATTTTAAGCAAAAAAGTTGTAAAATCTACAAAAGCTTATGAAGATACATTGGAAGATTTAGATGATTTTAAAGATACCATTGAATTTGTTCTTGCGGCCTTTACAAATGATTACTATGCTTCTAGTGGGTATTCTTCTTCTATTGGTAAATATAACTTTATGATGTTATATTTCCATACAGTAAATATTGATGAGATTATCAATAATACTTATCGTGTTAATGCTGCCGCAGCTAAATTATTAACCAATTATAACTCCAACACTTTATTAGATTTCTTTAAATCTTATTCCGATAATATTTATAATAACTATTTCTCAATTAGTGGTAAACGTTTAGTGGTTTATCGCGATGCAGATGATGATAGCGAAAAAGATGATGTATCACTTTGGACTGCAGAACAAAAGAAACTAGCTCAACAACTTGTATACCACATTTACAATGAAGTAGCTTCTATGACTGGCTCCCATGCAGATGCATTAACAAGCATTGTTTCAGAAATCAATAAATCTGCTAGAGCAAAATTTGAGAATAATCCAATTGCCCCTGAAAATAAATGGGCAGAATATCGTAAAGCTGGTTTAAATGTAGAATTAGAAGATGTTACTGCAGATAATAGTACAACTTCTATTGATTTCAAACTAAAAGAAAGATTATTATCTATCTACAAAGACCCAACCTATAGTATTAATAATACAACACCTACAGAATATATGGAAGATTTACAAGATGCTTTAGAACATCCTGAAAAGATATTAGAAACTAAAGATGGGTATAACTTATTATTAATTACTTCTGCTGATTTCCAAACTTCTGCAGAATTTAAAGAAGAAGATGACACTTTACATCTATATAAAGACTTATCTGTATATTATAATGAAGAATATCATACAATTGGAAACATCTATAATGAAGATAAACTATTAAATTTAGAACAAATTCGTTTATATGTTTTAGAATATGTTTCAAGTTCTACTTCAAAACTATCTCCTTCTAAGATATCTGACGCTTTAACGAACTTCTTATCTCCTGTAATTACACGTTACACTGGAACAGAAACTCAAAGAGATATTGTAATCTATTTAATTGAAACTAAAGCTGGTGAGATTGAGTTCGGAGAGAATGCAGATCGTTATAGTCAAATCTTAGACATTAATCACAATTCTGCAGATGACTATATTTCTATATACTATGATCAAGATCCTACAGATACTCTAAAAACTTATGAGAACTGGTGGACTGATCTACAAAAAATAGTTGCTGAAATTCTATTGACGGAAGGAGAGAATGCATAATGAAAAAGTTAAGAAAAATCTTTTTGCTAGTTGCATCTTTACTTCTAGCTTTAACAATTAGTTCCTGTACGGATAAAGAAGTTAGAAACACTTCGATTCCTATGGGAGCAATCGACACTCAAGCTACAGTAGCTAATAGCGGAGATTATACTGTAAACAATGAAATTTATTATAATAAATTACGTTCAAAAGGATATGACACTGTATTTAATCAAATTAAAATTGCCTTATTTAGAGCAGATTATGATTTTGTGAAATCACAAATTAATTTGTCTGATTCAGATGTGAATACCTATGAACAAAAATTATTTGATGCATATGCTTCTGACATATTCAGTACTTCTTCTGCAAAAACAATTAAAGATCTGACAGTTGAACAAAGAGATACTTATATTGAAAAATATATTGATAATTCAAGTAATAAAGGAATTTTTGTTACAAAAGAAAACTGTTTAAGCTACTCTATTGAAAATGAAAAAATAAAATTCAGTTATATTCCTCAAGAAGTAATAGATGAAAAGCTTATTAGCATAGCAATGGAAAAAGCTGCCAAAGATGCTTTAGAGGATATTGTGGATAATGAAAAAATCCAAGATGATGAAGGAAAATTAGTAACCAATACAAATTATATATCTGATTTGAATATTTCAAGTTATTATGAATCTAATCATATGACATATGGTACTTACCGTGCTATTATCATTCAATTTAACAACCTTAATGAAGCAAGAAATGTTATAGCTTCTGTTGAACAAAAGATTGGTGCGTTGACAGAGGCAAATGCTCTACGCTTCTATGTTAACCTTTATAATACGTATTATAACTATAGAACACCTATAAAGGAGTCTGATCCTTTCACTTCTAATAGTGAAGATACAAAAACTGTCTTTGTAGTCAATGAAGACAAGGATGAATTAAAGAATATGTCTTCTTCTATTGCTAATATTGTAACGAATACCTTAGAAGAAGATGGACAATATTTAAAACAGCCTTTTAATCAAAATAATAAATACGTAATGGTCTATCGTGGAGCTACAGAATTTGATATTAATGAGACCTATGATATTACACCATTAAATGAACAAGTAAAGTGGACAGATTTAAAAGAACATGAAACTGCTTTTAATGAAGTAAAAGCCACAGTTCGTGAAAAGCTAATTGACAGTAAAGCTTCTTCTTATTCTTCGACTTTATTAGCTAAGAAAATAAAAGCTGCAGAAATTGAGATATATGATCCATATGTGGAATATCGTTTTAAAAACAGTTATGACGATGATTATGAATTAATTGCTCCATCAAAATTTGATGAGAATTATATTTTCAAGATTAAAGATAGCACTTCAACTTATACATATTCTGTTGAAGAATTCTATAAAGAACAATCCAGAATCAGTGGTTTAGAAGTTGTTGTTGAAATTTTAAAATTAGAATATGCTTACGATTTAAGAGATAAATTTTTA
The DNA here is from genome assembly GCA_910577745.1 of uncultured Anaeroplasmataceae bacterium. Classification (GTDB taxonomy): domain Bacteria; phylum Bacillota_I; class Bacilli_A; order Acholeplasmatales; family Anaeroplasmataceae; genus Pelethenecus. The sequence goes on from CAJTNG010000003.1 coordinate 113,221, forward strand.
GATTCTGATCGTATTTCTGATTTAGAAGAAGATTTAGATAAAACTATAACTTCGTTTAATAAGAATGAAAATTCTGCTTATCCTTCTTCTGTAGGATTAGAAGTATACTTACTTGCAAGTTTTGGATACACCAGTCGTGAAAATGTACTAAAATATAATAAAATTGGTTCTGCTGCTTTATCTAGCTATCTAAATCAAAAAATATTTGATGAATGGGCAAAAAAGAATGAGGATGGATCTTATTCACATGAAATTGCTTATGATAAATTAAATATCTTAGAAAATATTTTACAAGCAGGAAATGCCAATTTTGAGAATTTGTTCTCCATTAATATTGATCATATGTTAATCTATATTGATGATAACTCTGATGGCAGTCCTGATGATCCAAAAGATTTCTTAAAGAACTTTACAGAATCTCAGACAAAAGAATTCCAAACCGCTTTAATGGATCTAGCAAATGCCATTTATGAAGAAGCAAATTGTGAGCTATTGACAGCTTCTAACACTAAAATGGAAATATTACAGTATATCGTTTCTGCTTATAATAAAAATGAACCTTTATTCTCTAACCCAGATGTAACTTGGGAAAAGTATAAAAAATATAATTTCTTAATTAAAGCTGAATCCTTATCTTCTAGTGGTGATACAAACCAAGATAACGTAGGAAACTATGTGAAAGAATTTGGAGACTATGTAAAGAAATTATATAAAGTAGCAAAAGAAAATAAGCTTACATTAGAGGATGAAGAATCTACATTCTATTTTGTAAATAGCTTGGATAAAGCGCCTGCAAAATATGAAGACTTATGTGCTACACAATTTGGTTTCCATATGATTGTAATTAATGACTATGATGAAACACCTTCAACTACGAAAAACACAGAAGCAAGTGATAGTTATGGTTATCAAAAGAATATTGAAATCTTAATTAATGAATTAGACAAGGATACAACCGATGATAATATCTATGTAGTAGTTTCTGACACTTATAATGAAAAAGAAAATGAAGCCACTATGAATCAATTGTTCACATATTATGTGCAAACACAATCAGGTGCTACTTCTACTTTTGATCCAACTTTAAGAAATGTTTTAAGTGCTATGTTTGGATCTGCTATCACTAGATATACATCTTCTTCTTTCCAAGAGTTCTTATTATTTAAGAAATTAAATATCTCAGCCTTTGATTCTACATCTATCTTATCAAAACAATTATCTAACTATGAAGGTTATCTTATCAGAACCTCTCAAAGTTATAGTAAAGATGATGAGTTTGAGAATTGGTATACCGATGCCTTAAACTGGGATAGACCTTACGAAAAATAATTATTAAAAAGCTATTCATTGAATAGCTTTTTTTTATTGCAAAAAAAATGAGGTGTTAGAAACACCTACATCTTATATAAAGCTAAACCTAACTTATGCTTATTGTAATCAATATCAATGACATAAACATGAACTTCATCGCCAACATTTAGCATATCTGATGGATGATTTATCTTTTGTTGTGACATCTTAGATATATGGACTAAACCGTCATATTTTACTCCACAATCTATAAACGCTCCAAAATCCACAACATTTCTGACAATTCCATCAAGCTCATCCCCAAGTTTAATGTCCTCAAAATGCATGATATCACTTCTTAGCTTCAAGCCTGGATAACTATCTCTAATATCTCGCAAAGGAGCCACAAAAGCATCTAGAATATCATTTAATGTATACATATCTATATCAATTTCTTTTTGTAAAGCCAATTTATCTAAACTAGCAATCGCATCCTTCATTTGGTCTGTGCCGATATCTTTAGAATTAAGTTTTAATTTGTTTAAAATAGCCTCTGCTTTTCCATAGCTTTCTGGATGAATTGCAGTCATATCCAAAGGATTTTTTCCTTCTAATATTCTTAAAAATCCTACACATTGTTCATAGGTTTTTGGTCCTAGCTTAGCAACCTTCTTCAACTCTTCTCGACTTAAAAATTTATCATTTGCCTCACGATAATCAATGATATTCTTAGCAACACCTTTGGATAACCCTGAAACATAACTCAATAAAGATGGAGAGCAAGTATTCAAATTCACTCCAACCTTATTAACAGCATCAACGACAACATCTTCTAAGGATTTCGTCAGTTTATTTTGAGCCACATCATGCTGATATTGTCCAACACCAATAGATTTAGGATCGATTTTTACAAGTTCAGCTAAAGGGTCTTGTATTCTTCTAGCAATTGAAATTGCAGAGCGTTGTTCCACAGATAAACTTGGAAATTCTTCCATAGCTAAAGGAGAGGCAGAATACACAGAAGCGCCTGCTTCACTAACCACCACATATTTTGCAGTGAGAGCATTTTCTTTAATAACTTCTGCGATAAAGCTTTCTGTTTCTCTACTGGCTGTCCCATTACCTATTGCTATAATTTCAACTTTATATTTTGTAATAAAATCCACTAAAGTCTTCTTTGATTTTTCAAGTAGTTTTGGGTCTATAGAAGCCCCTTTTGCCTTTTCATTAGGGTAGATGACACCAATCTCTAAAACCTTGGAATTTGGGGAAATCACAGCCAATTTACAGCCTGTTCTAAAGGCAGGATCTACACCTAATACTACATGTCCTTTCATAGGAGCCTGAAGCAATAAGTGCTGTAAATTCAAAGAAAAAATATGTATTGCTTGTTCTTCTGCTTTTTCTGATAAGATAGAGCGGATCTCACGTTCAATGGAAGGAGAAATCAGTCTCTTATATGCATCAGCAATCGCTTCACATAATTCTTCATTAAAAATAGACATTTTATTATGTGTAACATGATATCTGATATGTTCAATGTCTCGTTCAGGCTGAAGACCGACATTTACCGTAATGACATCTTCACTTTCTGCTCGATTGATTGCCAAAATACGATGTGGTTTTATAAAAGCAATTCTATCCGTAACTTCATAGTAATTTTTATATTTTTCCTCTGGATCTAATGCGTTGTTTTTCTTTTTGCAAGAGATGGTCCCATATTTCAGTGATGCCTCGCGAATATGTTTACGATATTCTGCATTGTCTGAAATTTTTTCTGCAACAATATATTTTGCCTGAGTGATGGCTTCTTCTATTGTCGGAACTTTCTCATTAAGAAAAGGCTGAACCATTTCATTTTTATCTCCCTTAAGAGGAAGTTCTAGCATTATATTTGCTAGAGGCTCAAGCCCTAAAGCAATAGCTGTAGTAGCTTTAGTTTTTTTCTTTTCTTTATACGGACGATACAAATCTTCTACTTCAAATAATTTATTTGCGGCAAGAATGGTATTTTTTAACTCTTCTGTCATCAATCCTTTTTCTTCAATTAAACGAATGACATCCTCTTTGCGTTTCTGTAAAGATAATGCATATTGATATTCCTCATCAATAACACGGATTTGTTCTTCATCTAATCCTCCCGTTGCCTCTTTACGGTATCTAGCAATAAACGCAACTGTCTTATCATCCTCTAAAAGTTCCAGGACCGCTTGAATTTGTTCTAATTTCACTTTAAGCTTGCTAGCAATTTCTTTCAAAATTTCTTCTTTCATAAACCATACCCCTTTCAAAAAGATAAGCCTCCATAAAGAAGGCTAAAGAAAATGTTATAAACTATTTATATAGTTAATGGCAAAACGAATGGATGAGTTATATACATCTGTCCAAGATTTTGTAGAAACGATATAAGACTGCATCTTGCCATCCTCTTCATATTCTACCTTTTCCTGGAATTGGTCTCCCTTAATATATATAAAAGCTGGTGGGTAAGACAATGAATCTTCAGAATATAAACTACCATATAATGGATCTGATAAAATACCTGCATTGGTTGCATTATCTACATGAACATCCACAATGTAAAATTCAATATCTACACCTCTAGCTTTTGCTTGATTTACATTATACTGAAAATCGGCAACTCTTTTAATAAGTTCTACATATTCTGACTGGAAATTATCTTCATCTTTTTCATCTGCATAAAAAGCACTGCCGTCATAAACAAAAATAAAAATATTTTCATGTCCGTCTCCAGAATTTATATATCTTGAAATCGCTTGATAATTCTCTTTATTAAATGTAACCTCATTACCATTACTATCTAAAGTAGGCTCATTAAAATAAATCTTATCTGAAACGTAAGTGTTATCTTTGTTCAATCCATAATATAGTCCAAGCCCAACACCTAAACCAACCACAAGTAATACGACTGTAGAAATTATGGTAATTAACCATTTCTTACTAATTTTTCTTTCTTTTCTTTGGTCTTTCGTATTAGCACGAGACACCTTTCTAACCGCTCTAGCCAACGTCAATTCCTCCTATTTAAAGCATCTAATATATTATAAAATAAAATAGGATGAAATTCAAGGAAAAACGGTATTTTTCCTTGAACATTTCCGAGAAAAGAAAAAGAACACTCTTTAAAGTGTTCTTTTAGGACTAAGCTAAAGTAATACTATCCGCAATATTTAAATAATCCTCTATTGTTAAGGAATTAGAAAAGATTGTGATTTCGTACTCTTTATTATAATATTTCATTGTATTCTCATTAAAGAATCCAAGTCCACATTCTAAAAACTCTATACTATTATATACGTCAATCGCAACAACTTCATCTGACACTTCTACTTTAGAAACAATAATGGTGTAATTTACTTCACCTTTGTAACACAAGATTGTAGTTTCATCAGTTTTACTAGAAGAAGCTAAGGTACTTCCCTCCATAATGTATCCTGCTGTAATCGTTAGTGCTGTTTCTTCTTCATCTGGCTTTTCTTCTTGATTTCCTAAATATTTTTTCTCATTGAAATTATCTTTTCCTAAATTACTATTTGGAGTAAATGTGTCAAAGTCAACAATGATGACTTCTTCATTTTTTTCATTCAGGAAAACGGTTTGTTTTGGTGTAAGATTCGCATCACAAGTATAACGCATTTTATTTAACTTTTGATTTGTCTTATGAGATATCTTGCACTCAACAACAATATTCGTACCATCTAATGATCCTTTGGCTTCTGTATCTGCCTTAATATCTTTATTAATAGCTTCTAATAAATATGCATGTGAACTATTTAAAGGCCAGTTACTATCAAAGCGAAATTCCTTATTTAAGGAAGGTGTGATAACATAAACGCCACTATCATTTTTAATGATCAATTGGTCACTATCCCCTTTAAAACAAACCTTATAATAGGAAGGAGATAAATAATCAACTTCAACATTCACTAAAACATTCTTATTTGGTCTTTGAATCTTCATTTTTGAAGTTAGACTATAAGAACTTAAACCAGATAAGTAGTTTGTGACCTTTGCCACTTCATTTACATTATCTTTTCCTTTACAACCGACTAATACTACTAGCCCTAATAAAATTAAACCTACTATTCTTTTCATTTTTCCACCCATCTTCTATAATCAATAAACATTATGCGTTAATCTTTCAATCTATGCATAAACTTCTGCTTTTTGGTAAAACTACAAATAAAGGAGGAACTAACAAATGTCTATAATACAAAAAATAGCCCTTGTATTTACCATTTTAGGCGGTATCGTTTGGGCTGTTATAGGAATATTTAATTTTAATATTGTTACTTGGTTATTCCAAGAAGGTTCAGTTATGACTAGAATTGTATATATCTTTATTGGAATATGTGCCTTATTTAATATTGTAGCTTTATTCTTACCTAATCGTCATCGTTTAATGGAAGAATAGCCACTGCAATACTATAATTATCCGTATGGGATAAGCTGATTTGGAGCTCTACTTTCTTATTATGTATAAGAACAAAAGGGGCTCCATTTTCTTTATTTAAAATTGAGATATCTGAAAAGTTACATCCAGAACTTGAACTTTTATAACACTTGAAAATAGCTTCCTTACATGCAAATCTAGAAGCAACATATTCTATTTTTCTTTTTTTATTTTGAATAGAACAAAAATAGGCATATTCCTGTTCAGATAAAACTCGTTGAATAAAGCGTTCATCCTTATTTATTATATCCTTATGTTCTACTAAATCTATACCAATCTGCATCTTAAGATTTCCTTCTTGTATCAAAATCAATTGCCAATTCCTTAATTTTTCTAAAACGATGATTTAGCCCTGATTTTGTTATCTCTTCATTATATTTTTTATTTATAATGCCAATCAGCTCCTGTAAGGAAGCCTCTGCATTTTCTTTTCTAACTTCCATAACCAATTTAAGTTTAGGGTCTATGCGGTCCATAGGATAATACATTTCAAGATAATGTATATACTTCAGTTGTTCTTTGGCACTACGATTCGTTTTTTGTTGATTTGCCACATCTATGTTTACCACACGATTCACATTGGCAGACAATTCTCTTTTAATAATCGCATTCTCAAACTCGTTCATTGTCACGTTAGCGCCAACTCTTCGTAAAATTTCAACAATACAATCTTTCTCTTTCATATAGACGATCAAATGATTCCTTCTTTTGATGATTCTAGCATTTAGATTATAATTATTAATCACTCGTTGCAAGAACCAAGCCTCAGTTTCCTTATCTGTCGAAATCTCAAAATGATAATTAGAGGTTTTAGGATCGTTGACACTGCCCTTGGCCAAGAATGCACCACGAATATAGGCCACACTCCATCTTAAATCGTTTATGATTTCTTCTTTATGAATGGAAACTGGATCTAACAAACTTAAATCTTCTATAATCGTTTTGGCTTGATTTGAAATAATACAGTAGTACATTGGCTTTCGATTCAACTTTTGCATAGTCCTAGTTTCTATTTCATAGGTGATATCCGAATAAAATTGTTTTAAAAGCGCAATATAATATCTTAAGATATGCATATTTGCAGAAGAAAATGCCAATTTGATAGGATTGGAAATGATGATTTCTCCTGCAAATCGTAACCATGCCTCTACTTCCACAAGATGTGAGGAAGTTTCCATATTGAATTTTAAAATATCTTCCTTAACATCAAATGAAAAACTCATAATTTTACTCCACTAAGATTGATAAAATCTCATTTAAATTTTGAATCGTATAGGTTGGTTCTGCAGCAATAATTTGTTCTTTACGATCCGAATACAAAACACCAATCGTATCAATTCCTGCATTCTTGCCAGCTAATATATCTCCCACACCATCGCCTACATATAAAGCTTTCTTACTATGTAGAACTTCCATAGCTCTAAGAATTCCTTCTGGGTCTGGTTTAGGATGTTCTACATCATCTTCCCCAATGACAATTCGCATTTTTTCTAGCATGCCAAAAAGTTCTAGACCGTGCTCCACCAAATCCGCTTTTTTAGAAGAAACTACACCTAATTTATACCCTTTGTTTGCCAAAGTTCTAATTAGAGCCTTTGCTCCTGGAAATGCAGTAACAATTTCATCATGAATAGAAACATTATATTCCCGATAATATTGAATCATTTCTTGAATTTCAGCCTCATCTTCACTATATTTAGAGAAAGTTTGACGTAAGGATGGTCCAAAAAAAGAATCAAGCTCTTCATCCGTCAAAACTTTTTCTGGTCTAAAATGTTCAAAGGTATGAATAAATGTACGATTGATTAATTCACGTGTATTTAATAAGGTGCCATCTAAATCAAAGAGGATAGTATCATAACGATTTTCCTTGATTTGCTGCATCAACTCTTGATAATTCGTTCTAGGACCAATAAATCTTTTAATGATTAATAAGATGATTCCTGCAATGATAAAGAGAACACTTACCAAAATAGACATAGGAATTGGTCCAGCCATCAGGATTTCATTTGCCCCACTTTTACCACGTAAAATCTCCGTGAAGATACGAACCATTCCATACCAAATCAAATAGCCACCTATTAAATCTCCCGATTCCATTTTTTTAATTTTTCTTCTAGCTACTAGCATTAAAATTAATCCCACCAAGTTTAAGGCAGATTCATATAAAAAGGTCGGATGACGATAAGCTCCAGAGATATACATATTCTCCGTTATGAAGTTTGGCAATAAGTTTTTAAATAATTCTACATTTTTAACGACTGGGCCATATAACTCATGGTTGCAGAAATTACCCCATCGCCCAAAAATCTGACCAATTAGAAATCCGGGAGCAACCACATCCAAAATTCTATAAAATGAAAATTTACGTACACGACAATAAATAAAAATGGATAATAATGCAGCAAGAATTCCACCCTGAATCGCTAGTCCACCATCCCAAATTGCTATTACATCTACAAAACTATGAATCTTATCTAGATTAAATAAGTCCCACCAGATTCTAGCACCTAAAATGGAACAAGGTAAAACAATGACTACCCCTGTATAAATATATTCACTTGGTATTCCTATCTTTTTACCCTCACGTACTCCAGCGAGTACAGCAAATAACACGCCAAGAAGTATACATACAGCATACCAATGAATTTCTAACCCAAAGATAGAGAATGAAGGATCAATATAGTTTAACATCATTCTTTTCCTCCTTTTTTAGCTTTTGCATCAACTTTAGATATAAAATCCATTGCGGCAAAATGACCTAACAGTTTTAATTTTTCATTCATTGCGGCAGATTCTACTAATAGAGACACTGTACGTCCTGGTAATACAGGTATAGTGATTTTAGTAATTTCTGTATTAAAGTATTTTATTTTTTGTTCCTCTAGGCCAAGTCTGTCATAATATTTATCATCGTCCCAAGCCTCTAACTCTACAACTAGCCGCAAATTTTTCCGATCTCGATAGGCACCAGCACCAAACATTGTTACGACATCAACGATTCCAATGCCTCGAATTTCCATATAACGTTTTAAAATTTTAGGAGCTGTTCCAATCAAATTTCCTGGTTCTTTCTCCATAATTTCCACAAGATCATCCGCAATAAGCTGATGTCCTCTCTTAATTAAATCTAAAGAAGTTTCTGATTTACCAATTCCGCTTTTACCTATAATTAAAGTTCCCATACCATTGATATCTAGAAATGTTCCATGGATTGAAACAGTTTCTGCTAAATGTTCCTGCAAATAATTATATAATTTTGAAGAGGTAGGTGTGGTTCTTAAATTACTCTTTAGAACACAGATTCCATATTCATCTCCAAATTTTTTAAACATTTCGGGAACTTGTACTTTTAAGCTGAAAACAATACAAGGTGGTTTCTCCTCAAAAATTCTTCTAACATTTTTTTCTGCAACTTCAGGATCCAACTGGCTTAAAAATGAAGCATCTTTAGAACTAACCAGCAGCATCCTTTTAGGATCAAAATAGTCAAAAAAACCAGAAAATTCTAAACCTGGTCTTGCTATCATATCCTCTACACAATGTCTGTTTAATCCTTCTGCTCCACTAATAAGCTCTAGCTTATTATCTTCCATTATTTTTTCTATCGTAATATAATCCATACTTTCTTCCTCCTATAAATTCATGTACACTTTTTTCGTCATATAAATTTCACTGAAAAATGTTAATACCGTTATAGCCGTTAACAAAAACAGGGAATCACTTAAAGAGGAAGCAACATGCAAATAATACGTATCCACCATAGCTAAACCAAAAATAAACAGAAAATTAATAAGAACATAATTTAACATTGGATGATGAATCGACATTTTATTTAACAGAATATCCAGTAGCTTATGGAATAGGAATATGACGAAGGCCAACACAGGAATTATCCAAGTGTATCTTAAAGGATTAGAATTATTAATGAAAGAATAACCAAAACCGAAAACTACTCCTACGCAAACAGCATAGGAAATATAGATCAAAATGGTAAAAAATATCAGTTTCATAAATAAAGATAACATATATCCCTTGTGCTGAACCCCATTTAATAAATCATTTAAATGAGAGATAATTTTCTCTATTTTAGAATAATCTCCCTCAGGATCTTTTTGTTTCATTTCTTCTAATTCTTTTTGAAAAAGCTCTATCGTCTTTTTTAATTCAGTTTTTTTATTTTCATTCATAATCCCACCTCCTTTTTATTTTTCTCATACTTTATTATTATATAATAATAATTTTATTTTAGCAAATAAATTTACTATATATCCAAAATCTAAAGTCTATTTTTATCTAAAAAAGCAAAAAGTTGTCATAACCCAGCTTGACAACTTTCCATAGTTTTATTCAAATTATAAATTACAATTTTTAAAGGCAATTCCTATCTCTTTTCGAACAATAGAAATAAACGGAAGGAGAATCCCTAGATTCACTAAAGCTATCACTAATGCAAAGGTTCCCCAATAGGTGCTAAACCCAATTTGAAGAATTTGGAATGCAGTATCCTTGACTATAATAATCTGACTTATTTGTTTTATTAACAAGCTAGAAAATCCTATAGCTATAATGAAGGCTACGATATTTTTCAACAGTTCTACCATCAAAAACGGCGTTATGATTTTATGTTTTTTGACACCATAGGATTTTAATAAAATAATTTCTTTCTGTTGAAACTTCATTAGATTATATCCTGAATATAAAATAAATAAAAGCGTCATACATAACGTTGCAGGAAAAATTATTGAAAATGCAGAGATGATACTTGATTTTTGATTTGTGTAGGAATATACATCCATACAATTTTCTAAAGAAAAATAATAGTGATTCTCCAACGTCCATGAAATAAATTTTTTCAAATTTATTTCTGATTTTTCAAGTAAAAACCCTTGAAACTGATAATCTTTTGTAGCCTCGAAAAGTTCATTATAAAATTCTGTAGAAATGAATATATCATTGCTATCCTTCTCATACACTCCTAAAACAGATACTTCTTCCGTTAGATGAGTAATATTAAAATATTGCTGGTATAAATTTGCATTTGGTGAATTATAGATATCACAAAATTTACCAGTTTGTACCATAAACTCCTCTGTATGTTGCATACTATTATAAATTTTGCTGCTAACAATCACATCGTATTTATTTTGAATTTTTGATCCTAAAATAAGAGGTTCATCAGCATAAATTTTAAAATTATTCTTAATATTTAGATTATACCCTATACTATAAGGATAATAAAAACTTGTCCCCGAAAGCGATAGAGGATTCCCATAAATGGCATCCCAAAAAATCGATTCAGAAATATAGATCATAGCATATTTATAAGCTAATTTCTCAAAGTTTTGTTGAATATATTCTGGATTATGTTGAAATGCCAAAAGGTCTTCTTTCTCATATTCTGTAGGTACAATGCCTGTTATTTTATGATTTATTGAACCATATGTCAATTCCGTTTGAAAAGATAAATGCATATCTTGATGAAATAAATCTGCAGCTTCATAATAATATTCTTTTAAAAAATCAGTAATAACAATTCCGCCACTTCCACATAAGGAAACAAAACTATAATCATCTGGTACAACAAGAATAGATGGGTGAATGCGCAAATCCTCTTCTAACGTAACTTTGCTTTGTAAATATGGCAATGGTTTAGAATTGCCAGCTTCCAATTCATTTTTTATAAAACTGCCACTCCATAACTTTCTATTTTCGTCAATGTATGGACTATATTCCTCTTTATACAAAGGTAAAAAATTAATTTCCGTTTCATGTATAGCATCATATAATCTGTCATGTTTATCAAAATGAACTAAACTAAAAATGACCATAAACGATGTTAAGGTTAAAATAGATAGTATAAAGGATACTATATTTAAGCTTACCTTATGTTTTAATATTCCCAAAGCGTATTTTAGTTGCCAACCAAAGGAAAATGAAATTTTCTTCTGCTTCGTAAAATCAGTCTTTGTCTCTGCATTAAAGCCTTTATTCTTCTCATGAACAAGTTTACCATTCTCTAAATGAATTTCATAATTTGCATAGGTAGAAACCAAAGCATAGTCATGTGAGACCATAATAACAAGTATACTTTTAGATAATTCTTTTAAAATGTCTAAAATTAATACTGCGTTCTTTTGATCTAGATTCCCTGTAGGTTCATCCAGTAAAAGAACTTTTATATTTTTTAATATAGCTCGCGCTATACAAAGCCTTTGTTTTTCTCCTCCTGAAAGTGTCTTTGTCTTTTCATCTACTTTATCGGATAAATCTACTTGCATTAGAACATCTTCTATCTCAAAATCTTTTGAGCCAAAAATAGAAAGATTTTCTTTTACGGTAAATTCTTCAAATAAATACGAATCTTGAAAAACAACGCCGATTTCTTCCAAACTATAAGAGGAATGAATTGTTCCGTTGGAAGGATGTTCATACCCTGCCAATATATTTAATAAAGTGGATTTTCCACTACCACTTTCCCCATAAATGAAATAGAACCCTTGTTTACTAAAATCAAAACTAATATCGTCTAACGCTTTTAATAAACCATTTTTAGTTTTATAAATTTTATTTATATTACTTAACTGTATCATAGGCCTAAAACGCAAAATGAGTTATAAATTGTTTTTTTAAAAGAGACAAGCCATCTTCATATCCTCGAATTGAGTGATATTTAATTTCATAATTAACATTAAAGTTAACTGATCCAGCTCTTCTAAATAAAATCATTCCAAAAGAAGCAACTTCATTTTTGGTATATTCCGTTTGCATATTTTCATCAAAATCATAAATAGCTTCATAATGTTTTTCATCTGTTTTTGTACGAGATATAACAGTTAATTCATTATGATCAAAACTAACTGAAGCGGATACACTTGGTCCTTCCCCTGACAATCCAATCCCTATACTTGTTGTATATTTTGATGGAGAATTTTCTGGAACATAACTCAAAATCTCATAAGAACTTGGAAAATCTATACTTACTTTTACATAATTTTGAACAAAATCATCACCATAAGAACCAATTCCTAAAAAACCCCAATTTCTCCCTGGTTGTTTGGGAGCAGATATTACCTTATATGCATAACATTTAATATCTGGGTTATCTTTATGTTGAAGCACCATATCAATTATTGTAGTAGTATGAAGAAGTTTTTCTTTCACAAAAGTTTTAAACTCATTTCTTCTTAATAATTTTTCTGTATAAGGCTCACTATTAGAATCGTCATTGTAAGGATAAATATATCGTGGCTGAAATTTTCTAACAATGTTAAATCCATAACTTTCAACCTCAGCATAAAATGCATCAAAATTAGAATTAGCATTGACAGTAAATGAACCAAATACTATAACTACCACCATCATTATTAATAACAAAAATATTTTTTTAAAATTTTTCATATACATTTTTAGTATTATTTAAATACTATCTCCCTTCTAAATCTTTTTTATTACTGGTATTTCATGTACTCGATTATCCCACCCCCTATAGCCATAAAACAATATTGTGCAATATATAAATCTCTAGGATCTGCATATGCATTACCATAAATTTCATAAGAAGTTATTTCATTGCCAACAAGACCATTCATAGAGTTAAAATTAATTCTAACTTTAGGTTGAATATATTTAATTTTACTTGAATCGTAATATATTAAAATAATTTTGTAATTCGTATGCATAAAATTTAAAACTTGTTGATATAAATCTGAACTAACTTCCCCTATGTTCTCATCAATAATAATTGCTGTAAAATTATCCAATTCTATATCAGATAATTGATGAAATACATGTGATTTCGTATATTGAGAAATATAATGATTTTCTTCTTTAAACTGATAAATTACGGTTTGATTCGTTTCTAGTACAGGACTATAATAAACTTCTTCTTTTTTACAAGCACTTAATAAAAGAAGAAATACAATGAAAAATATAAACTTTTTATACATAGAACCCTCCCAATATACAAATTTTTCTATTACTATTTTATCATATTTCTTAAAAGAAGTATATAATTTATAAAAACAAAAATATCTCTCATTTAGTGAGAGATATTTTATATCTTAAAGCAATGGCTTTAAATATTTTGCTGTATAGGATTTTTCATTCTTTATAAGATCTTCAGGGGTTCCTTCAAATAATACTGTTCCTCCACGATTCCCACCTTCAGGTCCTAAATCTATGATATGATCTGCTAATTTAATAACATCCAAATTATGCTCGATAATAATCACTGTTGCACCCGCATCAGCGATTCTTGAGATAACATCCATTAATCTCTTAATATCATCCACATGCAATCCTGTAGTTGGTTCATCTAAAATATACAACGACTTAGGAGAAATTTTAGAATGTAGCTCATAAGCTAACTTAACACGCTGAGCTTCTCCACCTGAAAGAGTTGTGGAAGATTGCCCTAATTTAATATATCCTAATCCAACATCATTAATGGTTTTTAATTTTGATTTTATTTTAGGAAAAGCATCAAAAAATTCTACGGCATCCTCTACTGTCATATCCAAGACATCTGCTATACTTTTTCCTTTAAATTTAACAGCCAGTGTTTCTTGTTGATATCTGGTTCCATGACACACTTCACAAGGAACAAATACATCTGGTAAGAAATGCATAGAGATTCGCTTTACACCGTCCCCACTACAAGCCTCACATCGACCACCTCGAACATTAAATGAAAATCTAGATTTGTCATATCCTTTGATTTTAGCGTCTGTAGTCTGACTAAACAAATCTCTAATATCATCGAATACACCTGTATAGGTTGCAGGATTACTTCTTGGGGTTCGACCAATAGGTTGCTGAGAAATATGTACAATTCGATCAATATGCTCTAAGCCTTCAATTTTCTTCACTGCTCCTGGAAATACTTTCTTGGCAGAATACAATTTCACATATGCATTTTTATAAAGAATTTCATTGACTAGCGTAGATTTTCCTGAACCAGATACACCTGTAACACAGGTAATCACGCCAAGTGGAAAAGTTACATTTATGTTTTTTAAATTATTTTCTTTAGCGCCTATAATTTTTATAATTTTTTTATTTCCTGTTCTTCTCGTCGTTGGAACATCTATTTTTCTTTCACCAGATAGATAAGCTCCCGTGATACTTTTTTTGTTCTGCATAACTTCTTCAGGGGATCCACAGGCAATCACTTCCCCGCCATGAATTCCGGCTCTAGGTCCGATATCCACAAGATAATCACAAGCCTTCATAGTCTCGTCATCGTGCTCAACTACAATCAATGTATTCCCTAAATCACGCATTTCTTTTAAAGTATGAATTAATCTTGCATTATCTCTTTGATGAAGTCCTATAGAAGGTTCATCCAACACGTATAGTACACCTGTCAGACGTGATCCAATTTGTGTGGCAAGTCTTATTCTTTGAGCTTCTCCACCAGATAAAGTATCTGCACTTCTACTTAAAGTTAAATACTCTAGCCCAACATTAATAAGAAAATTCAAACGATCCTTAATCTCTTTGATAGCTAGTTTAGCTATCACCTTTTTTTCCTCTGATAATTTTAAGTTTACAAACCAGTCATATAATTCATCAATTGACATCGAACAAACATCATAAATATTTTTATCTTCAATAAATATATTTAAAATACTTGGATTAAGTCTAGCGCCTTTACAAGTTTGACATTGATTTTCCACCATATATCCTTCAATCCAATCCCGAATCCAATCACTGTTTGTTTCTATATATCGTCTTTGAAAATTTGATATAATTCCTTCAAAAAACTCTTTCTTGTCATGGACTCTTCCGCTGGTAGAACGCATTTTAAAATCTATTTGATCTTTTGATCCATACAATATAACTTTCTTTTGTTCTTCTGTTAAATCCTTAAAAGGCTTTTTCATATCAATGGAATAAAACTTACATGTCTGTTCAAGCATTAAGTTATTTAAATTTTCTTTATCCTGATTCTTGTAAGGTATAATACAGCCATTGTTTAAGGATTTATCTTCATCTATTACTAAATCCGCAGAAACTGTTAGTTTTTTACCTAACCCATTACAATCTGGACATGCCCCTAAAGGGCTATTAAAGGAAAAGATTCTTGGCTCTAAGGATGCCAAAGAATACCCACACTCAGGACACGCATGAACCGTAGAATAAAATGTCGGATTATCATCACAGTATACTTGAACATACCCTTTGGAAAACTTAACTGCCAGTTCAACGGCTTCTGCCACTCTACTTCTTGATTCTTCTTTTAAAATCAAGCGTTCTACTATAATTTCAATGGTATGTTTCTTATTTTTTTCTAAAGAAATGTCATGATCTAGTTCTACAATTTCACCATCTACAAATGCTCTAACAAAGCCTTCTTGTAAATATTTAGAAAACACATTTTTATGTTCCCCTTTTTCCCGAAAAACGACAGGAGATGTAATATAGAGCTTGGATCCCAAAGGTAATTCTAAAACCTTGTTTACAATTTGTTCATTGGAAAACGAAGAAATTGGAACATGATGGGTTGGACAATATGGCGTTCCTATTCTTGCAAATAAGACTCTAAGATAATCATAAATCTCTGTAACCGTACCAACTGTAGAACGAGGATTGTGACTTGCTGATTTTTGGTCAATGGAAATGGCAGGAGAAAGCCCTTCAATACTATCTACATCTGGTTTGTCCATTGAGCCTATGAATTGTCTTGCATAGCTAGATAAGGATTCCACAAATCTTCTCTGACCTTCTTGATAAATCGTGTCAAAAGCTAAAGAAGATTTTCCTGAACCAGATAACCCTGTCATTACAATAAATTTATTTTTAGGAAGTTCTATAGAAATATTTTTTAAATTATTTTCTCTAGCCCCTTTAACCACAATATGATCCATAATGCACCTCTATTATTCTTTAATTTTTTCTAAAAATTCAGGTTCCTCCATAATGTAGATACCCAATTTTTTTGCTTTATCAAATTTACTTCCTGGATTTGTACCTAGAATTAAAATATCTGTTTTAGCACTTACGGATTCTGTTAAACTGCCTCCAAACTGTTCAATCAATTTTTTAGCCTCGGTTCGTCCCATAGAATCTAAAGTTCCCGTTAATACACACTTTTTATTTGTAAAATAATTCTCATGAACTTCTAACGATTCATACGTCATATTTAAGCCCAATTCTTGTAGCTTATTTAACAACTCTTGATGTTCTGGCTGATTCATATAAGCCACTATTTCATAAGCAATGGCTTCTCCTATATCGTTTATTTCAGCAATCGTTTCAAACTCCGCTTTTTTAATGGCCTCCATAGTTTTAAACGTTTTACAGATAAGCGTAGAAATTTTTGCACCACAATGTTTGATACCTAAACCAAATAATAATAAATTTAAATTATTTTTTTTAGAAACTTCAATAGCTTCTAATAAGTGTTTTATACTTTTTTCTCCCAATCCAGGCAAAGTAATCAAAGCATCATAATGTTGATATAACTCAAATATATCTGCAATAGATTTTAAATATCCTGCTTCATATAGTTGTAATACTAGTTTGTCCCCTAAAGAGTCTATATTATACGCAGGTTTTGAAGCAAAATGTATTAAACGATTCACAATTTTTTCAGTACAGTTAGGATTTAAACAAAAATAATCAGCTTCTCCAGCTTTTCGAATAAGTGGCGTTTGACAGCAAGGACATTTATCTATCATTTTAAAAGGGACAATTTCTTTTCGTTCTTCCAGCACAGGACGAACCACTTCAGGTATAACATCTCCAGCTTTTCGAATTAATACAATATCATTAATATGAATATCTTTAGCTAAAATATAATCCTCATTATGTAAAGTGGCTTTAGAAATCAATGACCCTTGTACAAAAACTGGTTTAAAATTTGCGACTGGCGTTATTACACCACTTCTCCCCACTTGATATGTAATATCTATCAGTTTGGTTTTAACTTCCTCTGGAGGAAATTTATAGGCAATTGCCCATTTTGGATATTTTACCGTTTCTCCTATTTTGGTATATAAATCTTTTTCATTCACTTTGATTACAATTCCATCAATATCATAAGGAAGAGTTTCCCTAATAGATGCAATTTCTTCAATATAAGCACATACATCATCCATTGTGGAACAAGCTTTAAAGTAAGGATTTACCTTGAATCCTAATTTCTTCATATTTTCTAGAGATTCCACTTGGGTTTTGCTAGTATCATCTAATAGATAATATAAAAAGGCATCTAGGTTTCTTTTAGCTGCAATTTTACTATCTAATTGACGAATGGATCCTGCTGCAGCATTACGGCAATTGGCAAACAATTCTTCCTCATTTAAAGCACGTTCTTCATTTAAGGCATGAAAGCTTTTTTTAGGCATAAAAATTTCGCCTCGAACTTCAATAGAAAGTGAATTAGAAAGCTTGAGGGGAATACTTTTTATGGTTTTAACATTGGAAGTTATGTTCTCTCCTATAATCCCATTACCACGAGTTGCACCTAAAACTAATCCTCCATTTTCATATCGTAAAGCAACAGACAGTCCATCAATTTTAAGTTCACAACAATAAGTTGCAGTTGGAGCTTCTTTTCTCACTCTAACGTCAAATTCTTTAAGTTCTTCATAGTTAAAAGCATCGCTTAAACTCATCATCTTTGAACTATGCTCTACCTTTTCAAATTTACTAAGAACTTCTCCGCCTATTTTATTGGTTGGGGAATCAGAAGTTTTTAATTCTGGATGTTCATTTTCAATTTTGATGAGTTCACTCATCAATTGATCATATTCGTAATCCTCTATTGTTGGCTGATCCAAAACATAATATTCATAGGAAGCTTTATTTAAAATTTCTTTAATTTCATTAATACGATCTTGTAAGTTCACAAATATCCCTCACTTATTATTTTTTCTCAATCATACAGATTATACCATAATTTGTAAAAATTGTGGCTAAAATAGCCACAATTAATTTAAATTTAAAAGTATTACTTTTTTATTTATCAAAGTTTTTTTTAAATCTATAACTCTTTGATTAGATGAGCCTCTAAATTTTAAGGTAATATTCTTTAATTCTTCAACAAATTTACCATCAACTAAAACATCAATCATAGAAAGTATTTCATCGGTGATTTCTATATGAGCTTTTCCAGTCCAAAGATCTGTTTCTAAAGTATACCCTGTATAACACCAGATATCTTTATCAGGAAGTTCTCGTTTTATACGTCTTAAAAGATCCAAAATTCCATACTGATTCTGGGGTTCTAGAGGTTCTCCACCTAGTAAAGATAAGCCCTGTACAACAGGTGAGTTTAGAGAAATAATAATCTCTTCCTCCACTTCCTTGGTAAAAGGCTGTCCATAAGCAAAATCCCAAGCTACAGCATTAAAACAATTCCGACAACGATGTGTACATCCACTCACAAATAACGAAACTCTTACACCTAATCCATTTGCAATATCATACTTTTTAATCGTCGCATAATTCATTATAAATGTAAAACTCTTTCTTTGATTTCTTGCGTTCTTCCTTGATTCCAAAATTGTGTTCCAATATATCCACATGTTCTGCGGGCTACATTAAGTTTAGATTGATCAATGTTACCACAATTTGGACATTTCCAAATTAATTTATCATCCTGATCTGTGACAATTTGAATCTCACCACTATATCCACAGCACTGGCAAAAATCACTTTTTGTATTTAATTCCGCATACATAATCGTATCATAAATATGTTGAATTAAAGCTATGACCGCAGGAATATTGTTTTGTAAGTTTGGTACTTCCACATAACTAACTGCTCCACCTGGAGATAGCTTTTGAAACTTTGATTCTAACGTTAATTTATGGAAAGCATCAATTTCTTCTGTAACATGCACATGATAGCTATTAGTGATATAATTTTTATCTGTAACCCCTGGAATTACCCCAAAACGTTTTTGTAAACACTTGGCAAATTTATAGGTTGTAGATTCTAACGGTGTACCATAGACACTAAACGCAATATTTGTTTCCTCACGCCATTTTGCACAAGCATCATTTAGTTTTTGCATAATTTTTAATCCAAAATCCATACCTTGATCTGAAGTATGAGATTCATCCAACATATATCTTACACACTCACTTAATCCAGCATAGCCTAATGAAATGGTGGAATAGCCATGAAATAATAATTTATCTATGACTTCCCCTTTTTTCAATCTAGCAAGACCCCCATGCTGCCATAAGATAGGAGCAACATCAGATGGTGTGCCAAGTAGACGCTTATGACGACACATTAGAGCACGATAGCATAATTCTAGGCGTTCCTCCATTATGGACCAGAACTTATCCAGATTCTTTTCTGATGAACAAGCAACATCTACTAAATTCAATGTCACAACGCCTTGATTGAATCTACCATAGTACTTGCCTTTTCCCTCTACATAGTTTAAAGCATTTGAAATATTTCCAAGATGAATTGCTGTATCAGGAGTCAGGAAGGATCTGCATCCCATACAAGGATAACACTCACCTTCTCCATTTTCATTTATTTTTAAAGTTTTCATTACTTTTTCTGAAATATAATCAGGAACCATTCGTTTAGCTGTACACTTTGCCGCAAGTTCTGTCAAATAAAAATATTCTGTATTTGGCTTGATATTATTTTCTTCTAAAACATAGATTAATTTAGGAAATGCTGGTGTAATGTATACACCCTTTTCGTTTTTCACACCTAAAATTCTTTGATGTAGCATTTCTTCAATAATCATAGCTAAATCATTTCTAATACGACCTGCAGGAACTTCATTTAAATACATAAAAACGGTAACGAATGGTGCTTGCCCATTGGTCGTCATTAAGGTTACAACCTGGTATTGAATCATTTGACAACCTTTTTTAACTTCATTTCTCACACGCATTTCTGCAACACGCTCAATTTGCTCTAAAGAAGCTGTGATGCCTTCTTTTGCAAATTCTTCTTTTACTTCTTTAATTAGCTTTTGTCTAGAAACATCTACAAAAGGTGCTAAATGAGATAGCGTAATTGACTGGCCTCCATATTGACTTGAAGCAATTTGAGCAATAATCTGTGTAGCTACATTGCATGCTGTGGAAAAACTTTTTGGTTTTTCAATCATGGTCTCACTAATCACTGTTCCATTTTGAAGCATATCCTCTAAATTCACCAAACAGCAGTTATGCATGTGCTGAGCGAAATAATCTGAATCATGAAAATGAATAATGCCATCTTCATGAGCACGAACAATTTCTTCAGGCAATAAAAAGCGTTTTGTAATATCTTTACTAACCTCTCCTGCCATATAATCTCTTTGTACGCTATTTACAGTTGGATTTTTATTTGAATTTTCTTGTTTAACCTCTTCATTATTACATTCAATCAAACTCAAGATTTGTTCATCTGTAGAATTAGACTTACGTACTAAGGCTCTTTTATATCTATAGGTAATATATTTTCTTGCCACGTTATATGCCTGAATTTGCATTAATTCATTTTCTACTAGGTTTTGAATTTCTTCTACACCTAATGCATATTTTGCTTTTTTACATAGCTTAGATACATTTTTAGAAAGCTCTAAAATAGTTTCCTCACTAAGCTGATCTTTCTCCATAACCTCACTATTCGCTTTACGAATAGCTTCAGTAATTTTCGCAATATCAAATTGAGCTTCTACGCCACTTCTCTTAATGATTTTCATAATATAACCTCCTAAAAAATATATAACTTCTTGAATAAAGTATTCCTATTATAGCACACAAAAATATGAAAACATTATGAAAAATGCATTATTATTCTATTTAATTTTTTTGATATTTTTCATAAAAAAATTTTATCATTTTTTGTATTGACAGCAAAAATGTAAAGAAAACTTTACGCATTTTCGTCAAAAAATGAGGAGAATTGCTATAACCCTACGTATTTTCCATAAATTTTATTTATAATTGAAAAATGGTAATTTTTACCATTAAAAAACAAGGAATCTCTTTCCTTGTTTTAAAATATAGTTTTATAAAGTCTTACCCAAAGCTATGATATCTGCTTTTGAACACAAGTAACTTTGAGCTATATTTAAATCGAACGATGTAACCATTTCTGTGGTCGTTTGAGGATAATTTATGACATACCATGGTGTACCCGTTAGAGAACTAGTGATAGCATCATATTGATACTGATAGGATACTATTGTGCCATCAACGACTATAGTTTCCACTGCATGTTCTGTATGGAATAAGCGATAAGCTTCATCCGTTCCTAAAGTGGTAGAAATGATGCAACGGTAAATATCAGAAGCTGCAATAGCTTTTAAAACAGCATCACTATTTTCCATTCTTAAGATTTCTGCAACATCTAAGGTAAGATTGTCAAATCCAGAATCCGAGCCTAGCATTTCTAATCCTGTGATAATATTTAAGATTTCTTCAGCACTTAAAATTCCTACTGTTCGATGATTTATATGCTTAGTAACATCTAAATTCAAACTATTCTTATCTATACTTACATCTGATTGTGATAAAATTTTTTCAGAAATTGTGGTACGTAGAATTAAACTATCTGTCAAAGCAATTTTAGCATCCTCTGTGGCTGGTACTGTAACAGTAGAAAATCCTAAATTCACAGGGTCTGTTTTTCCCAATCCCACAGTAAGTGCAATCAATAATTTAGCAAGTTCTTCTTGTTCAATATATTTTTCTACGGATAAAGTAGAATTAAAGATGTATGAAACTTCTAGCTCATCAACGAGAAGTATGATAGATTCTTCCTGTTTAATATTTTCAGATAGTGTTGCAGAAATGATTAAACTATTTGTCATTATCTCTGCCTCAGCTAAAATTGTAGGTAAAACCAAATCATTTATCGTAAAGTTTGTGCCATGAATTGATGACTTTGATGTGATAAACAATCCGTCAAAGAAAGCCTTGAACTCTAATTTTTCTATATTATTTTGATGCCCATTTAATATCTCTACAGATTCAATTACATTTGAAGGTATAGTTATAGATTCTACGGACATAAAGTTTTTAGATAGCGTAGTATGCAAAATATTAGAACTTAATATAGTTTCTATATGTTCCTGTTCAAGTATTAAATTAGAGAACTGTTCGTCTAATTGAGATACGATAATTTTATCTGTCCCCAGTAGAACGAAGGTTGCATCAAACAATGCTTTCAATTCATTTTTAAGTATCACAAATCCTTCTGATCCACTAATAAAGAACTTGTATTCCACATCTGCTTTAGGAATTGTTAAATTATTTGCTTGAACTAAATGGTTTGAAATAGTAGCTTGTAAAATTTTTGAATTAACTAATCCCTCTACTGCCTTAGACGGAATTTCTAAATTAGTAAATTGACTACTAATTTTATTAATATAAATTGTTTCTGCATCTAATAAATCAAACATTGCACTAAAAATTGCATTTAATTCTAGATTATCTATCATATAGCCCGTTTGTTGATCAACATAGGAAATATCAGCTGCAAGTTCACCTGAAACAAATAACTCAGGCATTGAGTAAATCTTATGAGATATAGTTGCCTGTAAAATCATAGACTCCAAAATCAAAGGGAGTGTTTCCTTCTTAAATTCTAACTGAAATAAATTATCATCTAATTCTATAACTTTTAATTCTGATTTATTAAACAATAAGAATACTGCTTTAAAAAATTGTTGTAATTCTGTCTTTACAATGCTTTCATCGACATACACACTTTGAGGGACATTAAATATAGAAACGATTTGTTGACTCATAGATGCACTTAAAACTACAGAAGAGCAAATCGTATCAACACTGTCACTTCTCAATGTTAAATCTTCTTGAATCGTTTCAAAGTCAAAATCCTGTGGAATATTTCCAGATTCATCTTTCTCTATTAACGTTTCTATTGCTTCTAACATTAAATATAATTCATCATCAATAGTGGCTTCATTCTCTCCAAACCACACATTACCCTCTAAATTTTCCGTTTCTTTTATCTTTTCAAAATCCAATTGATATTTATATGGAACTTTTAAAAACTCTTCATATTTTAGCATCATTTGAATAAGCGTTGCTGTTAAAGTTTTACTTTCACAGATTTCCGCTTTATTCTTAAATATTTCTGCATAGTTTACCTTTACATTATTTTGCTCATCAAAATAAATAATCTTTTTTATATCTCTGAAAATACCAAATAATTCATTTGGATAAATTACATTGACCGTTTTATTTGTGGCTGTCAATGCATTCACGATTTCTATAGAAGCTTTCGCAACAACAATTTCAAAGCCTTCACTATCTAAAGAAGTCATTTTATCACTTATCGTATATCGTATGACAATAGATTCACATAGTTTTTTAAGGATTGAATCTTCCAAGTTCAATAATGTATTTGCATGAATCGCACCATTTAATATCGTGTTGAGTAAAGGCTCATCATTTTCATCTTTTACTTCTGCAACATCATGAACCACTTGCATCAAGATTTTAATTTCACCTGCTTGTTCTGTTTCATTAGATATCCATGCTTCAGGGGGTAATAAATGCTTTTGGAATAACAATCCCTTCCTGTTCTAAGGAAATATGAATTAATACATTGGCTAAAGTCCCTTGAAGCAATAACGACTTTTGAACAGAGGTATTTATGTAATCGTTCGTTAAAAGTTTAACATAATCTATTTGACTAGGCTGATCGATAAGTTCTGCAATCTCATCAGAACAATTCAATATTAGATCTGTTATAAAATCTATTTCATTTCGTTTTAAGATATAGTAAACCTTTTCTTCCTCTTGACTTCCCTCTACAATTTTATCGCAAGAAGATTCTGGAATATATAACTTGAAACTACCTAATTCGGCATAGGATAAGTATGTTGAAAGTGTATAATAACAAATTTTTGATTTTAACAATTCTTCAATTAGGGTACTGGTTTCAGTTTCTGAGATTTTAATATCTTTTGTTAACAAATCAAATGCCTCTAAAATGAGTTTAGAACTTTGCGTTTCTTCTTGACTATTTAAGTTCTTATAAATTGTTCCTCCCCCATTTTTCAATAATAACTTTATATTATTTAATAAAATCTTACACTCTCCATTATCCCCTACATAATCCATATTTTTAGGAATTGAGATATTCTCTTGCCCTGTCAGATTTAATAAGAGTTGATCTATTTGCTTCCCAACTATAGAGGATTTGAAGACCACATCTAAAAGTTTGGTTTTCACGATGTTCTGGGTCATTCGGTCATACGCTTCCTCTACTATGTTCGCATTTTCACGTTCAAACATGAAAAGTAAATTCTCCGTCATAACATCCTTGTCTGAGTCATAGATTTCATAAGCGATGCTTAACATAGGATCACAGGTAGCCAGCAATATGTTAAATTCTTCTATCCAGTTCATATCCACTGGAATGGTTGGAAGTTCTAATTCTTCTTCTACAAGATTTGTAGAAGCAAATTTATATAATCCTGAAATTATTTTATTCCCCACTTCAGACCGTTCATGAAACAAAGACAGAGATTGAATGGTAGGTAAAATTTGTTTCGTTACTAAGATTTGCATTTTAGTATCCTTAAAATCTAGGTTCCCTGTAGAATTCATTTCTTCACTAGATATCACTTGAAGCAAACCTTTAAATAAGGTTTTGACATCTGCTGAAGTAGCTAAATCTGTAACACGAATTGCATCCTCACTTTTAAATAACTGGTGAACTAATCCAATAATCAATTCATTTTCTGTAACTAAATCTATATGATTCACAACGGCTGTTAAAGAGGATAAACATAAATTTGCCATAAATGGTTTAGCTTCAAATTCATCAATTACTCTAGCAAATTCTTTAGAAAACTCCGCATTAGACATTGCAGAAATAATACCATTTTTGAATTCTTCATCTTCCAACGATACATCAAAATTAAGTAAAGCATGATAGGTATTCTCATCTGCATATTTTAACAAAAGGGCATAAGTTTTTTTTACAAACTCAACATATGTTCCAACCTCATCCCTTAAAAATAATTTATCTTCTACACCTAAAGTTTCATCTTTAAAACTTCCCTGAAAAACCAAATCAGCAAAATAGAAATAAAATGGAATATGGTTTGTATCTTGGAGGGAATTCAAAGCTTTAAAAATCCCTGTATCTCCCATAGCACATATAGAACTATAATAATCATAGTATGAATTGAAGGTGGAATCTGTTTCTTCATTATCTCTAATTTCATCTTTACTAGCAAGGTTTGAACCTCCTGTGACAACAAAGATAAGGGTCCCTAAAAAGGAAAAACAGAGGATACCCGTAATTAAGGCTCGTGTACCACCAACTAATCCACCCAATAAACGTCGTCTTTTATAAGGATGATTCACTTCTCCGATTTGATATAGTTTTTCTTCTTTTCTAATTTTTCGGCGTACTGGATAAGCAAAGAAATAGATGATATAAAAAATAAAGAGAAGGATAGTGTATAGGAATCCACAGAAGACTGCAACCACTAAACGATAAGCCATCTCAACTAAAGCATTCAAATAAGCAGCATTTTCTTCTATTAATAAGGTGGCAAGATCATTGTCTTTAGCCTGTTTTATTAATAGGTCTAATAGTATTTCATGAAATGTATTACATTCCGCTTTCACTTCTAACAAAGACTGTATGTTCTGCCCAGATATGCCTTCAACTATTTGATTGATTGTTTTAGTGAGCCCTGCATCCAAGCCAGGTTGATTTACAATAATCAAAAATGTTATAAGACAAATCAATCCAGCGGATAACATGTGTATGAATAAAATAAGACTTTTTCTAAAGCCTCGTATAATACCTATTAAAATACCCCAACAAATCAATAATACAAACAAAAGTGTTGGACCCCAAACAATAAAAAACTTTACGATATCCATAACAACACCTCTCATATAAGTTATATTTATTTTACCAAAAAAAAATGAAAACGACAATGGAAAACCGTTTTACTAATTTATTTTTCTTTGAATTCTATGATTTAAATTAAAAAAGAGTATTAAATAATTTTGCTTGCGTTTTCTTCTGGTTTATTGTATAATAAAAAGGCATTAGAAATATAGGGGTATGGTGTCAATGGTAGCACGCGGGTCTCCAAAACCTTTAGTGTGGGTTCGAATCCTACTACCCCTGCCATAATTAATGAAATTAAGAGAGTTTATACTCTCTTTTTATTTATGTAAACATTGTTTCCTTTTAATTATTTTATTTGTCTACTTTAGAGGTATCATATCATAATTCCTTATGTCTAATGACCTTTGAGTGTGGTAATTAAGTTTTCGTTTGAAAACACCTTCATGTCAAGACGGGTTATCAGCTTAAAACATATTGTAAAACAATACTCTCTTCTATCCCTTATTCGGGGATTAATTTCCTAAATCCAACCTTTCACCTGGCATAAGAAATGCTTTTAATTGTATCTTATTTACCACTTTTTCTATTATACTTCCTAAAGAATCATAATTTCCTTTTAAACCTTTAATTACTTTAATATCTTTTTTCTTGAAAATATAAAAGGGTGGTACTGCATAATTAGATATAGATATATTAGGTTTTTCTTTAAATCCAATTACTCTATCTTCACAAAGAACAGCTTGTCCTGTTCTTTTTAATTTTTCTTCATCCTTTTCTTTATAACACATAATACTAGATATTCTATCTATAGTAAAATAATCGATAAAATAAGATAAAGAAAAATCTAATAGATTATCACAAGCCATCACTAAACAATCATCCTCTATATCCTGTAATCCTAATATTAAATCATTTCCAGCACCTATTCTATTTTCATTACTCGTACTTCCATCATCAATTACTTTAATATTTTTATTCTTACTATATTCTAGGAATTGTAAATAAAATTTATGATTGGATACAAGAATGATTTCATCCATAAAAGAATGCTTTAAATCTTCTATTAAATAATCTAATATCTTCTTCCCCTGATACTCTAATAAAGCCTTAGGTGTATGTAATGTCTTTGGATAAAGTCTTGTGGCATATCCTGCACATAATATAACTACCTTCATAGACTTACCCCATCCCTCAACTCTACTGGTATTATCTTAAAGTCCTTTTCAAGCTCAGGATATAACTTTAAGTAGTTATCTTGAATTACTTTTATAATTGAGTCTGCTTTATTTTTTTCTACTAAAGCTAGACTACTACCATTAAATCCAGCTCCTAAAAATCTAATTCCTAATACACCATCTATGCTTCTTGTAAGTTCAAATAAATCAATTAAGAGCTTAGAGCCACTTTCATAATTATAAATAGAAGACAAACAAGATTCAGTCATTAGATTGCCAAAAAAAATCATATCATTCTTACGCCAAGCCTGTAGCCCAAATCTTACTCTTTCCATTTCACTAAAGTAATGCTGACTTCTTTTTAATTCTACTTCATTTAAAATATCTTTATATCTTTCATAATAGTAATCTGGTATATCTCTTAATTTACCACAACTATTATTATCTATATTTAACTTATTATAGCACTTTTTTAATTCTTCTACTCTTTGATTATACTTAGAGCCTACTAAGCTTCTTTTTATGCCGCTATATAGAATTAGAAATTGATACTCCTTATTAAATTCTTTATTTTCAATTGTAAAAGAATACTTTGTTAAAGTATCTAAAAATAACATTGAATCTTTTTTTCCTAGTACCTCACAGCTAGGGTCTAGTATTCCTACATTTAATCCCATAAATTCATGTTCAACCTGATAAACTAATTCTATAATTTCTTCTTTAGTTAAAACAATATTATTGATTTTACAGATGGCTAATAAAAAGGCAATCTGACTACTACTTGAAGAAGATATACCTCCACTTGGTAAATCTCCTTGAAAGGTTCCTTTTAAACCTTTACTTATTTTATATTTCTTTTTTAAACCTTCTATAACACCTCTAAAATAATCTGCCCAATCCATACATCTTTGATTATTAAAATATATATCAAATTCATGAATGCCTTCATAATCTAAACTAGATATTATTATTTTAGAAGAATTGATTTCTTCATATTCAAATGTAATTCCTATATCTACACTTGTCCCACTTACTACTCCATATTGATGATCAATATGTGCTCCTAGAGGACAAATACGATAAGGACAGAATGTTTTCATATTTTCCTCCTATCTAATATAGCCAAGAGTTTTTACTCTTGGCTATAAGCTTTATTTTTTTCAACTAAAGCATTATATAAGTGTTCGTTGTAAAATGATTTAAGTTAATATAAAAATGATACTTCTTCAATTCCTTCAATTGTAATTTGAATTCGTTTGCTCTTTAATGAACAATCAATCAAAATAGTTTCATTAAATCCACTAAAATAAAGATTACTTATTGGACAACAATCCTTTTTTAATAATCTTTGAAAATCTTTATATTCAATATATATATTTTTTTTACTACTCAAATCAACTATTTCAATAATATTATCAATACATTTAAACTTTGAATTTATTTTTAAGCAAAGAAATATAGGCTTTGATAATTCTAGTTCAACTCCCTGAGCATCTAGATTATAAAGACCATTTTCGAAATATAATTTTAAAATCATTTCTTCATTGTCAATAAAAGTTAATTCAGCATCATGGTAACCATATTCAAATATTTTATCAAAAATCAAACTCATTCATATCACCCTATCCATGGTTTCAAAACCTCTTTTATTACTTCTAATAACTTTTCAATTGCCTTTTTTGCCTGAGGTGATAAACTAGGTTCTCCTTTCAATGGCTTCCCATTCAAGTCGACTCTAATACCATGAGAACCTTTAATATCATCACCATATATATGAACATGTGCAGGTTGATGATCATTAGGATAATAATGTTTTATCCGATATCCCCCACTTTTTCCAACATTAGCAGCCATTATAGTTAAGCCTTTGGCTAACTCATACACACCACCAACAACAATTATCTTGCCTAATGGAATAGCAAGTGTCGCACCACCTGTAACTCCAATACCTAATATCCCACCAAAATTTACAAAACCCAAAGTTGAGATTGGGATTGATAATGTGGCTCCCCAAATATATCCTAAACCTGCACCTATTGCAGCACCTAATAATGCACCACCAAAAATACCTAATATAGTAAATCCTGCTAGTTCCCATCCTTCTTTACCACTTTGAGATGCCAAACTATAAGCAAGAGCACCACCAACTGTAGCTCCTACTATTGCTCCTATGATTAGTCCAACTAT
The DNA here is from genome assembly GCA_910577745.1 of uncultured Anaeroplasmataceae bacterium. Classification (GTDB taxonomy): domain Bacteria; phylum Bacillota_I; class Bacilli_A; order Acholeplasmatales; family Anaeroplasmataceae; genus Pelethenecus. The sequence goes on from CAJTNG010000003.1 coordinate 143,170, forward strand.
AATTGCACTATACCCACTTGGAT
>CAJTNG010000004.1 GCA_910577745.1 uncultured Anaeroplasmataceae bacterium
AATTGACTCTTTCTTTCGTCGTTTTTCTTCGTCATATATAGTTTTCAAAGACTAAATTTCTACTTTGGTTTTTTACAACCTTGTTTATAATACACTAAATGAAAACCAATGTCAAGAGAAAATTTTTTTTATTTTCTCTTATTTTAAAATTTTTACAATTCATAAAAATAATAAAAGGGAGAAAATGGTACTTTCCTATAAAAAAAGGATAGATTTAAATTTCTATCCTAGTCAACGATTATAAAGTATGTTTTAATAAATTCTCTAACGTAGTTAAGCTTAAATATTTAGGAGCAACATCAAAGACCGTCATAGCTCCAGATTTTCCCTCTTCATTTATACGATAGCAAGCTCTCGCATAGGCTGTCATAACACTGCCTGTAAATTCGGGATTAGAATCTAAATTTAAACTATATTCTATTTTATGTTTGACTCCTGTGTTCGTCTGACCTGTACGAATCACAAATCCGCCATGAGGAATCCCTTTATGATTCTTTTCTAATTCTTCTTTACTTATAAAATGTACATACGTATCATACTCTGCAAAATAATTAGGCATTGATTTAATTTCTTGTTCTACATATGCTGGGTCTGCATCTTCTTTTAAAACTACATAGCAATCTCTTAAATGCTTCTCTCTAGTTGTTAAATCTGGATTATTCCCGCTACGAACACTTTCTAAAGCTTTTTCTTTTGGAACGGTATATTGTCTAGCATCTAAAACTCCTTTTATTCTTCTAATCGCATCACTATGACCTTGACTTACCCCTTTCCCCCAAAAGGTATAATCTACTCCATTAGGTAATACTGCCTCCATATATATGCGATTTAAAGAGAACATTCCTGGATCCCATCCTGTGGAAATGATACCAACCTTACCACTAAGTTTAGCCTCTTTATCCACATTTTGATAATGCTTATATATATTCGCATGTGTGTCAAAGCTATCAACCACATTAAAATATTTCACTAGTTCTGGCGTCTGTGTAGGTAGATCCGTTGCCGAACCACCACACAAAACCATTACATCAATTCTGTTTTTAAATTCTTGTATGTCATCCATAGAGTAAACACGAACACCGCTCACGGTTTGTACAGTCTCTGGATTTCTTCTAGTAAATACCCCAACAAGTTCCATATCACAAGCCTGAGTTACCGCCAGTTCCACACCTCTACCTAAATTTCCATACCCACAAATTCCTATTCTAATCATTATTTTCCCTCTTTTCCATATCATAATTTTGACGAAGCATAGAAGCATTTGCATCCAATCCATTCGGATACCTTTCTTCTAATTTCTTCAAAAGAAAAGATACCTAGCCTTAGGTATCTTAGTTTTTACTTATTTAATCTCTTAACCTCTGTGTAAGCCATAATGAAAGGACCAACACCCTTTGCATCATTTTCTACAACCGGTTCTGACATATAGTATTCATAAGAACCATCACGCCTTTGATTGGTTTCAGGTCCTAACCCTGCAACCAGACAAATTCCACCTAAATTTAAATCTTCATTTTTAATTGTCAAATATTTCGTGCATATTCCATTAAATATGCCTAGCCCTATTTCTTGATATCTCTGTGGCAAAGCTTTCAACCGTACACCCTTTAATATGGCATAAGCAATCATACTTGATCCTGAAGTTTCTAGATAATTCCCTTCTCTTCCAGGATAGTTCGGCACTTGATAAAACATCTTTGTCTCTGCATCTTGAAATTTTAACAGACTATCTACGGTTTCTTTAAATAGTTGCATGATCGTATGACGTTCATCAAACATCTGTTCATTCATATATTCAAAGACATCAATTAAAGATACGGTCCACCAGCCTATAGATCTTAACCAAAAGTTCTGAGATAAACCAGTTTCCTTGTCTGCCCAAAACATTGTTTTTGAACTATCGTATCCATGATAATATAATCCAGTTTGTTTATCTCTCATGATATGATAAACCGTTTTGTATTGAGAAACAATGTCCGCATAATTCTGCATGCGATTTCTTTCTGATTCATATCGCGTATAAAAAGGTTGCATCATATATAAACCATCAAGCCAAACCTGATTTGGATAAATTTTTTTATGCCAAAAATTTCCTTCCTTCGTTCTTGGATGAGATAAAATCTGCTCATGAACCAATTCTATAGCTTTAGAGTATTTTTCTTCTTTGGTCCAAGCAAATAAATCAAACAAAACTCTGGTTTCTGAAACATCATCTGTAGAATACTTTTCTTTAGAATACCCTAAAATACTTCCATCCTCATGTACATAATAGTCTATATAATTTTTCACAAAATTTAAATATTTCTCTTCATTTGTTGTTTTATATAGTTCTAGCAATGAAACCATCATACAACCATCAATATAATTCCATGAAGGTTTTTTTCCTTGCTTGATTGCTTCAATATTCCATAATGGCATATCTGGCTTTGAAGTCATAAGCTTTTCTATATATTGATCTATTATTTTATACATAGTGCCCTCCTAATTTTTATAATACTATTATACAAAATTTAGGACCTATTTACAAGAAAATTAGACTAAAAGCTTATTGAGGAACAAAGCGGATTTGAAATTGGTATTGTAAATATTTTCTTCATTAATAAAAATTTTAGATTGTTCTATCCCTTTAAATTCCAAGGATTTAAAAAGTTCTTCAATTTGACTACATTCCGCAATACATACAAGCATTGTAATCCCCTTGGATTTAGCACTATCCTCCAGTGCATTTAAAAGCATTTCTAAATAGTCTAGTGATAAAACTTTTTTAAATACAAAATAACGGATTAATCCTTTGTTTGAAAATTCTTCAAACGATATACAGCCAACAATTTTGTCTTCATCAAAAGCGATACAAGCATTATTTAAAATCTTCTCATCTATTTTATCTATTGAGGGTACAGAAGTTAAAAAATCAATAGCATGGTTAAAAATAGAATTGTTGATTTTTTCTACTCTAATCATTTTATTCTCCTTTTATTTTATTAAAAATACTTAAAATTAAACTCTCATATTTCACTTCTTCACTACTATTCACTTCTAAGAATTCTGGATAAACTGTTCCCCACCAGTTTGATCCTTTCCCTTCTCCAATAATTACATAAAGAGTCATTTCACCCGTATTTTTAACTGCACTATTATTATATGTTTTATTGTATAAGGTATGATTACCTAACTCCAATTTGACAGAATCTTGCAATTGTTTTGTCAAAAGTTTCTCAAAGTCAGATAATGTTTTTTTCATATTGGATAGGTATGTTTCATAATCCTCGCTATAAGCTTCTCTTAAGTAACAAATTGTGATGTCCTTTGCTTTTTCTTTTTGCCTTAAATCCAAAGAACTATCACTATTAGGTATAATTCTTACACGAATTTCCTTGGCTTCGTTAAAATTCATAAAGCATATAAGGAGACACAAAACGATTAAGCCACCTATTAAGAATTTTCTCATAATTAAAAACCCCCTTGGTTTTATCGTATCCCAAGGGGTAAGCTTTTATACATCTAATCTATCTTTTATTTGTTTTAAAGTGATACTGCCTTCTCTTAAAAGTCTTATCTCCTCTTGCGTAAAATCCACAACGGTAGAAGATAAATTTGAAGAGGATTCCGTAGAATCGTAAATTTCATCAACCATATCTTGGTATTTAAGTTTGATTTCATCATATGTATTCAGCGGTACTTCTCCACTCTCATTTACAGATGTAGTCAGCATAGGTCCATTTTCATTTAAAAGATGTTGAGCTAATTTGCAATTTGGAATTCTTACTCCAATGGTTCTATATCCGATCTTCGTGTAAACCTCTTGTTTTGATTTCAAAATTAAAGTTAATGGTCCTGGCAAAAAAGTTACTATTAGTTTTTTAATCTGCTCATTAACTTCCGCAATAGACTCTATTTGTTCCAAGTTTGCACATAGGCAAGCCAAAGGCTTTTCCAAACTTCGATGTTTTATATCATATATTTTATGTATACCTTCAATATCAAATATAGGACACCCTATTCCATATACGGTATCCGTAGGAAAAATAATAACTTTACTCATGAAATTCACCCACATAAATAAAGGTCATTCGATCCTTCCCTTCCATATCTTTTAAAACTTCAACCTTAGCGTCTGGAAAATAAGTTTTTGCTAAAGAAAGCATTTCTTCTTTTTTATCGAATCCATGCTCAAAACATATTAATGCTTTTTCTTTTAACAATGGCTGCAGACCACTTAAAATGATTCTGTAAAACTTCATACCATCCTTACCCCCAAACAAAGCAAGATTAGGCTCATTATCCTTCACTAAGGATATAACCTCTTCCTCTTCTGGAATGTATGGAGGGTTAGACACAAAAATATCAAACTTGCGTTGTAAGACAGGTTCTAACATATCTCCTTCTAAAAACTGAACATCTGCGCCTAATTCTTTACTATTTTCCCTAGCAATCTCCAAAGCTTTACTCGATATATCGGTAGCAATCACATTCATATTTTTTTCTTCTAGTGCCAGTGCAATCGCAATACATCCAGACCCTGTTGCCAAATCACAAACGTCTACTTGCTGTCCTTTAAAATATTTGTCATATCGATATAAAATATTTTCTACTAACTCTTCCGTTTCAAAGCGAGGAATTAGAACATGCGCATTGACCTTAAAATTATAGCCATAAAAACAACTAGATCCAACGATATACTGAATCGGTTCGTTTTCATAAATATATCTATGATAAAGTTCATAAAATTGATGATACAACTCTTTAGATACTGGATGATGTATTTTTAAATAAAGCTCATTGGATTTTAAATCACATAAATGCTCTAAAAGTAAAATCGCCGCACTCTCTTCTTTATTTTCTTTGATGGCTAGAGCCTGAGCCTCTTGTAATAATTGTTGATAGTTCATCTTTCATACACCTCATAATCTACTAGCTTATTTTTTTGATAAACCAGCTTCATTTCAAAATAAGAATCTTCAGAAATCAATTTCTTTAGAAATAAGGAGTCCCCTTCCCATAAATTCAAACCTAATATGTCATCTTTCGAAATCCACTTAAGGTCTCCCTCATCACATTCCATAAGATTTCCTTCAAATTCTGTAGCTTTATATAAATAACTCATTTCTGTCAAGTCGTCTATATAAAAGTAGAGTTTACCACAAAGCTGAAATTTCTTAAGGGTCAATCCTGTTTCCTCTTTCACTTCCCGCAATATACATTCATCCGCATTTTCTTCTGCATCCATATGGCCTCCAATACCAATCCATTTTCCTTGATTGACATCGTTCTTCTTTTTATTACGGTAAAGCATCAAGTATTGATTGTCTTGTTCTATATAGCATAAAGTCGTCTTTTTCAACATTCTCACCACATTTTAAAAAAAATATCTATAAGAATTATATCATATTTTTAAATTCGCACACTACTTTTTAAGAAATTTGTATGAAATACTTTCAAAAATTTTAAAAGCCTATGTTCACCTAATTGAAATATTTTTATCTTACTTCTATTTACCAATAAATTCTATATACTTTCAATATACTTATCCTTTTCTTGCGTTTGATCCATTGGAACACTACTATAAAATTTCATACTGTTATCTTTAGTGAGTATATTTACCACAGCAAAATAAGTTTTCTCTACTCCTGACTCTTTATTTTTAAGAAATGTTTTACCAACCTCTAACACTTTATAATTTTCACATTTTTGAAATCTTTGACTATGAAAATGCCCTCCCATTATTAAACAGTTCTTTTCTTTTCTATTATAGGAAGATATTTTAGTCATTATTGCTTCCAAAGCTTTAGTATAGTTTTCTTGATCCTTTTCACTCTCTATAAATTGAGAGATCAAACTGGAACCTTCCACCTTTTTTTCTAATTCACTTAATAAAGAATTATTAGCCTTTTTAATATCTTCTAATAACTGTTTTTCCTCACCATTTGTGTCCTTTAGTTTTTCTTTTATATCAGCTTCATGTTTTGAAAATAACATTTTAACATTTTCTAATGAATTTGAATATAAAGATTTCATAACTTCTTTGTATTCAGCAGATTCAAAGCCTAAAATAAGTGACCCATAATCAAAATATTCACTCGAAAATTTATCTCTATAATAATTGATTTCAAACAATGGAGTATGATGCATTAGTAAAAATATAAAATAATCGTTAGGAAAACTAAAATCTTTATCTAAATGTATAGATACTTTATTACTTATGTCTGTATTCGCATTACATGCTGTATTAAAAGGACAAAATGCTAAATATTTTTCAGGCTGATATTTAACTCGCATAATATCTAAAGACTGTTTTTGTTTTTCTATTTTAGAAATTGTTTTATTTAAAGATTTATTATCAAAAATAAAATGAAAAAAAATAAATTTTTTAAATTCTTCATTTGAGTCTTCAACTTTACTTCCCTTAAAAGCTCTATCTTTTATTTCTATCCCCATATCGTTTATCATTCCATAATCATGATTGCCAGGAATAACAAATATTCTTTTTTGCCATAGATTCCCAAGTAATACCTTGCCAATCGTCTGAATTTCATTATAGGCATATAAATAATTATTTAATATTTCTTGTGTTGAATATCCAGCATTAATTGCATCCCCAGTAATTACAATTATATCTATTTTTTTAAATTCTTTAACATCATTTTTCTCCAAAACGTTATAACATTTAACATTATAAAACTCACTTAAAAACTTATCAGCAAAAGGCTCATTTTCATTAGTTTTTTTCAAATGTAAATCGCTTATATGTAATATGTTAATTTCTTTTCTGTCATCATAAGGAAATACTCTTAAGATGTGACTACTAGAAAAATAATTTCTATCAATCGCAAATTCCTTGTTAGACCAACCAATTCCATTAATATCATAAGCATCAATATTAAATAGTCTATTAAAATGATGAATATATAAATTTTTTGTTATATTATAGAAAAGTAATATTAAATCTCTACATAGATCATTTTTCTCCAACCTTTTATGTAAATCAGGTAAATTTGAGGACCTAAAATAAATATAGATTTTTTTATTTGCTTCAAGAGGAAAACAATGTCTTTTAAAAATGTCACCACTTTTTTCAAATAAACAATTATTTATAGATTTAAAAAAATTTGAATAATTGTCTTCAACCATATTCCAACTGATTAGTTTTTGCATTGTATTATCTTCTAACACAATAAAACAATCTGTATAATCTAAAATATTAAATAAATATTCATTCAACTTCATAAAAAGTTTTTCTATATTATCAAAATTATCAAAGGAAAGAGCAGAATTGTTTGTTGTATCCAAATGCCTATCAATTATCGAATAATCATCAAATAAATCTAAATTTTTATTAAAAAAATAAAGTTCCAAAAAGTAAAATATTTTTTCGTCTGTTAATCCAATATTATTAATTAAATTTTGACTTAAGACAAAATTTTCTTTAGTTTTATTAAACAATTCATATAAAGAAACTAAATTTTCGTTTTCTTCTCTAACTTCCAATTGTAATAAAAATTCATGAAAATAATTATAAAAAATTTTTTTTATCCCATTTAATTTTTCTATCATTTTATAATACCTCTAGCATACGCTTCTTCCCATAGAAGTGCCCTATCAAGAACATTCTTATCAATGTTAAATTCTAAAATTTTTGCTTTATTTTCTTTTAAGTAGCTTGTTCCATAATATGAAATTCTTTGAATAAGCGTGTGAAAATATTCTTTTGGAATATCATCTGCGAACTTATTATCCATCAAATATTCTAATTCAAATTTCAAATAAGAAAATCCCGCTTGCTTTATTAATTCATAAGTGGATATAAGCGGTCTAGAAATAGTTTTAGCAAATAAAATTTTATACTCTAATTCATCAAATGGTATTACTTTGGAAACAAACTCCACTGCATTATTAAATAAATTAGTAATAATTTCTACATATTTTCCATTGGTCCAATCAATATTTTTAATCTCATTTAATATAAAATGTGTGAAGCAAAGTCTTGCTAAAGCCTTAGAATTAGGATTGATCGTATAATTCGGTGTTATTTTTTTAACTTTATGTCTAGAACTTATTTCTAACAATTGTTTTCTTAATAATTCATTTGAAGTAAAATCTGCTAAAAAATTATAATTTTTTTGAATGTTGCAATCTGGACAACAATCTCCCATAGTATCAAAATGTGGGCAATTTATATCAATAAACATATAAATATTTTCCCTACCATCCATTATAGTTTCTAAAGTATTATCACTGCATCTATTAATCAAAATAAAAGCTTTTTCAAAAAGTCTTTTTGGAAATCTATCAAATACTGAAAAACAATTTACTTTTTTTAATAGAGCATGTATTAACTCTTTAGCTCTTTTTATTGTTTTTGCAGAAATAATAGTATTATCAACAAAATAAATATTTACATTAGTATTAGAGGAAACTTTTAAAATATTTTCTATATTTTTCAAAATAATATAGTTTTTATTTATAAAATTATCTCGATACGTATTGTGCGGATCATATTGTAAGATAGAAACTTTATTAGCAAAAACATATTTAATAATTGATTCCAAAAAATCATTATTAGAATCATTTAAAGGTGAAATAATAATATTATAAGCTAATGGATCTATTTTTTCATTAAGCTTTATCAACTCGTTTTGTATCGTACATTTTTCATTTGCTTTTTTAAAAAAGACTATTGGATTAATGTAAAAAAGATAGTGATTATAATTCAAACTATAATGACCATACTCAACAGCATTTTTTAAGTACTTAAATTTACTAATATTAGTTTCTTCAACATTATTATTTAATTTAACTTTACTCCTTGAAGTTTGATAAATAAAATTAGGAATAGTAGAAGTTTTATCTATATGAGTCACTGCTAACTCTTTACCAACCTCTTCCTTCCACTCTGGATCAAGTTGGACCATATACCGAACTTTCATAGTATTTTCTTCATTTTCATTTACTTGAAAGTTGCTAGTCGTCCGCTCTTTCATAATAAGTAAATCAAAAGAATCACTTAAACAACTATCTTCGTATTCTATTTTTATTCTTTTCCAAAAATTATTTTCTTCTGGAGCAACTACTAAGATAGAGTAATTATTCTTTAATAGTAATGTGTTATTTGCTATTTTATAATATTTTCTTAAATAAGCATTCATTTTATAATAAGAAAACAATGTACTTCCTATAGGTAATATACCGATAAACTCATATTCTTCATAATTTAATATTTTTTTATTTTCATCTATTTGTAATTCCAAAATATCTATATGGGGAATAAGTAACTTTTGACAATCTAATAGTTTTCTTATTTCTTCACAAAGAAAATGAGAATAATTTCCATAACTAACAAGAATAATCTTTTTATTCTTAATGTAAGGCTTTATATTTTTATCAAAATCTTGCTTGATTAAAAGAGCTATTTTTTTAACACAGTAGCGATTCATAAATAAATGTTCTGCAACATAAAAATTTTTTAAATAAAGTCCAGAGGGTAACAAGACATTAACATTTTTATGTTTCACAGTCTCACTCTGGCAAAAATTAATTATTGTTTCAATAAATTGATTTTTGCCATCATTCCCACGTATATAAAACTCAAAAGGGAAAATCTTTAACTCTTTTGGAAGCTTATTTGTTTTAAATTTAATTTGATCTAAATATAAATCAAAATAGTTCTCTAAGGACAATTCATTATTATATAAAATATTATTGATAAAAGAAAGAACTATACTATCCCAACTAATTCCTACCATAGTGGATATATAATTCATTTTTCTATCTTTTGTATGATAAAAACCAATTTGATAATTGTCATGATTAATATTGGCTAATTTTAATATTTTCTGTTTTCCATTTTCTAAAACATGAAAATCACCTTTTTCAACTTTTAAGGCAATTTTACGAATTGCCACTTTATAATATTGAAAAAATTTAGATACTTTATAGCTTAACATACCTCTTTCTTCTTCTACAAAATTTAAAATAATATATATCGGTAAACTATTGATTAAAGACCTTTCAATTTGTATTGACAATAACTTTACTAAAAATTCAATTTGTTCTAACTTGACATTTATTCTAAAAATTTCCTTATCAGGAGATTTATAAATTTTAACCCACTTATCAAATATATCATTTATTATGTTTTCTTTATCAACTTTACTCTCATAATAACTTTTCACTTCTTCTTCTTTAAAATCTGTTGCAATAAGATTTAAATTGGGTTTATCTAAAAAGTTTAAGTCTGTAGAACTTGTAGAAACATTTTTATTTAATTTACTTAATGGCTTGACAGGTACTATGCAACAAAATTCTGTCACTTCAGTATTGACTGTATTCTTTATATCACTTATAAATTTATATGAAGAACCAATTTGATTTGTAAATAAAAATGAATCATTTCCACTATTAACTAAAAGCTGCATATCTAAGGCTTCAGCTGAAGATAAAAAAGTTATTAATCCGTATTCATTTGATACACTATTATTAGTATATACTTCTTCATCTTTATAGAGTTTCTCAAAAAATTCTTTTAATCTCCAATCTTCATTAATTAACTTTTTCCTTTTTAACTTTTGAATTAATGTTTGTTCTTCAACTTCATTACTAATAGAATCAATTAATCGAATAAAAATATATCTATCATTTTCTAATCGAGTATTGTAATTTTTTAAAAAAGAATTTTTTTTGTTAAGTATATTTGTATTATTTTTTATAAGTCCTTCTATGTCTCTTGAATTAGTGATTTTCAAATTTATTTTAGATAAAGAAAGGTAGGAAATTTCACCAATTGAGTGATTACAAGAATTTTCTATTATTTCATAAATTCCTACTGCCAATTGTTTAATTACTTGTTTTAAATCATGTAATTCAAATTCTTGTATTTCATCACTTAATTTATTTATTTGATAAATAAATAAAAATAAAGATAGTAAATTCATTTCTTTTAAACAAGGTTTAAGAATTTCAAATTTAGAATTTTTAGCTTCCGACCATTCTGTGATTTTCTTTTGAATATAAAGTCTTATGAACTCAATAGACTGTCCTTTGCCTTTAAGACTTTCAAAATTAATTTCTTTTGATTTTTCTTCATTATAAATATCTTTATATACACTTGTATTTAAATAACGTAAATCATTTCTTTGAAATTTTAAAAATGGTAAAGAATCCTCAAAATTTAATTTATTTTTTCTTCTTTTATATTCAGAAGAAAATGCAATTCGGCTTTGATTAGATAAAAATAATAAAGCATCTGCTTCATATAATAAACTATCTCTTCCTTTAATAAGTACCATAGGCATTTTGTATTTTAATTTATCAATAATAGGAAGCAAATAAATTAAATTGGTTAATTGATCTTTATCATCTAGATGTATTTCAACATGAGTTTCAAAATTTTGTAATGTCATAAGTTTAGACCATTCTTCTTTTTTTGAACAATGGATAACAATATTATCTTTCATACAAATTAGTCCCCCTCTCTTAGTAAAACTTTATTTTTTTCAAATTCGACATCTTCCTTATAAATTATTATATAAGCAACAAAATATGTTGTCAAAAGAAAAGACATGACAGAATTCGACACATTAATGTTTATAACAAAAAAAGCCTATCATTTTTGATAAGCTTCTATCTTTTAATAGCGGTTTAAATATTTTTGAATCTCCCAAACTGAAACATGTCTTCTATACTCATTCCACTCTATCGTCTTCGCTTCTATCAGCTTCGTTGATACATGCTCCCCCATTGCCTCTTGAATCACTCTGTCCTTCTTAAACTCCTCTATCGCTTCCTTTAAACTCCCTGGTAACGACTCTACTCCCATTTCTTTTCTTTCTTCTTCACTCGCTTTAAACAGATTCTCATAAATTGGTTCATACTTCTTACTATTCCCCTTGATTCCATCTAATCCTGCTGCCAGTATCCCGGCAATTGCTAAATATGGATTCGCTGCTACATCTACACTTCTTACCTCTGTTCTTGTCTTCATCTTCCTTGCTGCTGGAATCCTTATCATCGTTGACCGATTCGAATCTGACCATGATATATAACATGGAGCTTCAAATCCAGGTACGATTCTCTTATAGGAGTTGACTATCGGATTCGTTATAAAACAAAACCCTTTCGCATGATACAATACCCCTGATATAAAGTCTAGGGCTGTCTTCGATAACTCATTTTTACTGCTCGCATCATAAAATGCATTCTCTTTCTCTTTCGTTAACAGGGAACAGTTTACATGCATTCCACTTCCATTGATTCCTTCTATTGGCTTTGGCATAAATGTCGCATGTAACCCATGTCTTCTTGCTATGTTTTTTACAACCAGCTTAAATGTCTGTACATTATCACAGGCTTCTATCGCTGAATCAAACTTGAAATTGATCTCATGCTGTCCTGTCGACACTTCATGATGCGCTGCCTCTATCGTAAACCCTATATTCTGTAACGCTAGCACGATATCTCTTCTACAATCTTCTGCTGAATCCATCGGTGATATATCAAAGTATCCTCCATGGTCATTAAACTCTAACGTTGGATTCCCTTTCTCATCTAACTTAAACAAAAAGAACTCTGGTTCTACTCCTACATTAAATGAGGCATATCCCATCTCTTTCATCTTCTCTATGTTTCGTTTTAATACGCCTCTTGGATCTCCTTCAAATGGTTCATGCACACCATTTTGTCCTGGTCGGTACACATCACAGATAAATCTTGCTACCTTCCCATAGGAATTATCTTCCCAGCTTAATACCAAAAAGGTTTCTAAATCTGGATGTAAAAACATATCTGCTTCATAGATTCTTACAAATCCTTCTATCGATGACCCATCAAACATTACTTCATTATTTAATGCGTCTTCTATTCGCGTGATAGGTATCTCTACATTCTTTATCATTCCCATCATATCTGTAAACTGCATTCGGATATAGCGGATATTCTCTTCTTTACATCTTTTTCTGATTTCTTCTTTTGTATACATATGACACCTCCACTTTAAATGGACTGAATTAAGGATACTAATTCATTTATATATTTATTTACTAATTCTTGTTCTTTAGCCATTACAGAAACACGAATGACATCCTCTGTACCTGAAGCACGAACAATAACCTTACAATCATAGTCTAATTCTTTTTTAATCAGTTCTATCTTATTTGATAATTCCAAATTCTGTAATACTTTGGATTTATCATTTACTTTGATATTCACCATTTTATCACTGTACATAATGACTGAATCAAAATATTCTTCAATTTTTATATTAGCTTCTGTCAATAAATTCACAATGAAAATAGAGTTCAAAAGTCCATCTCCTGTATGTAAAATCTGAGGTAAGATAATATGTCCGCTATTTTCTCCGCCTAAAGATAACTTGTTGTTGTTCAAAGCTTCAATAATATATTTATCTCCAACATTTGTTTCAATTGCATGTATGCCATGTTGTGATAAACTTTCAATCAAACCTAAATTACTCATAATGGATAAGACTACCATATTTTTACGTAACTTTCCTTTAGATTTTAAATATAAGGCTAATAAATAGATCAGTTTATCTCCATCTATAATTTTACCATTAGAATCTACACATAAAACTCGATCTCCATCCCCATCAAAAGCAAACCCTAGGTCACAGTTATGATCCACTACAGTTTTAATCAATAGGTTTAAATGGGTAGATCCACAATCCTTGTTTATATTATATCCATCAGGCTGATTTGAAATCACAATCAATTGATCTGTAATCTCTTTGAAGATTTCAGGCGCAGTGACACTCGTTGCTCCATTGGCGCAATCTATAGCAATCTTTAAGTTTGTCTTATGCATATGATTTTGTAAAAATTGATAATACTCTTTTTTTACATCTATCATTTCCAAACAACCAATTTTAGGCTTTACAAAACTTTCATTGCAAGCATCAATGTACTCCTCAATTTGAAATTCTTCTGTCTCGTTTAGTTTATATCCACGATTTAAAATTTTAATTCCATTATCTGTATAAGGATTGTGTGAAGCTGTTATGATAACCCCTGTAACTTTATGCTTAAAAGAATAATAAATTAAAGCTGGTGTAGGCATCACGCCCACATACTTAACATTTAATCCAACAGACATTGCACCAGTAGCCAAGGATGTCCATAACATATCTTTAGACAATCTTGTATCTGTCGCAATGACAACCTCTTTACACTCTAAAACGGATAATGCCATCCCCATTTTAGTCACCAAGGTTGGAGTCAACTTTTCATTAGGAACTCCTCGTATACCATCTGTTCCAAAATATTTCATATCCTATACCTTCTTATATCCAAATTTTTTTGCATAACCCTTTTTAGTTACTTGCTTAGCTCTTGCAATTGCAAAATCATCTTCTTTTAAATCCTCTGTTATGGTAGAACCAGCGGCAATAAAACCACCATTCTCAACTTTCACAGGTGCAATTAAATTGCTGTTACATCCTATAAAAACATTGTCACCAATCGTTGTTCTAAATTTATGTTTGCCATCATAATTCACTGTTACAACACCACAGCCGAAGTTTACACCACTGCCACAGTCTGTATCTCCCACATAGGTTAAATGACTCACATTTGTTTTTTGTCCAATCACTGAATTTTTAATTTCCACAAAATTGCCGATTCTGTCATAATCTCCAATGATAGTGTTCATCCTTAAATGAGTAAATGGTCCGATTTTAGCTTCTTTACCAACCGTAGAATCATTGACCAAACTTTGCATCACTACAGCACTTTCCATAATTTTAGAGTTATTAATTTCTGTATTCGGTCCAATCACTGCGCCTTGATGTATCTCACTATTTCCCAATAGAATACTTCCAGAACGGATCCAAGTATTAGGTTCTATTTTAACATCAGGTCCAATCGTGATGGTTTCCCAATTCTCCATCCTGACACCATGCAACAAGTGTCTTTTATTAATTGACTTTCTCAATTCAGTTTCAACTTCACTCAAATCCAAAAGATTACAGATTTTTAACAGCTTATCCGTCATAGGATAAATACCAACTTTATGGCTACTACATAAAGTGAAAATCGTTTCAAATGGGTCATTTTCCTGCATAAAAACTTTAGAAAGTAGAAAATTGTTCACACAATATACACCACATTGCAATTCTTTCGCAAAGGGAACCATCGCATCATCTTCTATCGCAGTCGTAACTCCAACAGTAATCTCATTCTTATTTTTTATGTGCGTATCTATTAACCCCTGCACAAGATTTTTATGAAGTAGAGGCATATCTCCTGGTAGGATGATGGTGTAGCCTGCATCTTTAATTTCATTGACAATAGATAAATTTTGAGTAACTTTTACATCCTGTATTATATTTGTACATAATTCTTCCTGATGATTTGAAATACATATAATCTGATCTACAGAAGTTTTCTTTACTTCATCTAAAACATAAGAAATCATAGGCTTACCTAAAAGAGGAATCGCACATTTAGGTAAATCTACTTTCATATCAACTTCTTCTCCTACAGCTAATATTATTGCATAATTCATAAGCATATCTCCTCCTTGTACATTTTAAATTTACACGATTATTTTTTCAGTTTACATAATAATTTTTTCACATAATCACAGAACATAATGCCTGTGATTGCCATCCAACTTGCTACATATACGCCACAAGCAACATAAACATTAGGAATAAAAGATATCCCATAAAAAGCTGCAATCATCACAATTAAATAGAAAAAATTTCTAAGCCAAGACACCTTATATCCTTTTATAAAATAACTTTCCACTAATATATACCAAATTAATAAAACTCCTAAAGACACTATGGAAATTGCTTGCATACTTTTAAACAAAAAGTAAGCAATAAGGTTTGCAATGATAGATAAGATTAAAACTGCTAAAGATTTGAAAAAGTAATTATTGACTTTTCCAAAAGTTTTATAACAATTATATTTAATCACGGATATACTAGAAGAAATTGCCAAACCAGGTAATATGATTCTAAAAATATTTAAAGAGCTAATATAGTCCTTTAAAAAATATCGTACAAACAAATCTAACGGATAATAAATCACAAGACAAAAGAAAACAAAAATCATCAAATAAGAATTGATTCTTGCATAATGATTTTTAATTGTTTCTGGATTCATTCGTTTTAATGTTGGATATAGTACGGTAGAAACTGCTCCTGTAGCCACAGTAATTAGATTAACCATATTATAGGCAAACGCATAAGTTGCATAATCTTCTTTACTAAACAAAAGATTAACAAATTGTTGATCTATAACAAAAACCAATTGGGCAATCAAATTTGCTAATAAAAGGGGAACACCCACTTTAAAGAACTGTCGAATTGCAGGCCATTCTTCTTTGAGAGGATTTGCTTTGCCAAAGACAAGTTCTCGATAGGTAATCATATACCATATCGCTAAAATATAATTTATTCCTAATACAATTGCAATGTAAATTTGATAGTTTACCACATAATTCGAATATTTGTACAAAAGAAATAAAGCTACAACAGATAATGCCGTCGCAGAACATTTAATGATACTTCTGATAGACAACTGTTTAAAGCGCATGGTAATTTGAGATATAAATTCAAAATACGTTGTAATATTTATAGCTAACACATTTAATGCGACAAATAAAAAGATGAGCATAGATCCTGTGCCTATAAAACACAAGGCAAGCAGTGAAACAAATATTGTAACACCTAATTCTATCATAAACAGAAATCTTGTATACGTTTTGAACTTTGCTTTATCTAAATCCTTATATTCTCGTCCCGCAAAATATAAATAGATTCCATCAATAAAACCAAAATGAAATAAACCGATATAAGAGGAATACAACGTAAAGGTTTTATAATAGCCATAATCTGTAACTCCCATAATTTTAGGAATTATGAAGCCTACTAAAATTCCAGATAAAATGGTTAACCCATTACTAATAAGTACAACAATAAAATTTTGAATAAATTTATTTCGTTTGGGGGTTTCCTCTACAATAGTACTACTTTCTTCCATAGTTTTTCTCCATAAATCTCATATATTCCCCTGAGATTATATGATTTAACCAATCTTGATGTTCCAAATTCCATTGGATGGTTGGACCCATTCCAGTTTCAAAAGTATATTTAGGCTTCCATCCTAATTCTTTACTAAGTTTTGTAGGATCAATAGCATATCTAAGATCATGCCCTGCTCTATCTTTAACAAAAGTAATTAAACTTTCTGGCTTCCCTAATTCTTTAAGAATCGTTTTAACGACCTCTAAATTTGTTTTTTCATTATGACCGCCAACATTATAGACTTCTCCATCTTTTCCTTTACGCACAATTAAATCAATGGCTGTACAGTGATCATATACATGAAGCCAATCTCTAACATTTGCTCCATCTCCATAAATTGGCAATGATTCATCCGCCAAAGCTTTTTTTATAATTAAAGGAATCAGCTTTTCAGGAAACTGATATGGTCCATAATTATTAGAGCATCTTGAAATTGTACAAGGTAAACCAAAGGTGCGATGATAAGATAAAACCAATAAGTCTGCAGAAGCTTTAGAGGAACTATATGGACTGGAAGTATGAAGCGGAGTTTCTTCTGTAAAAAATAAATCTGGTCGATCTAGAGGTAAATCTCCATAAACTTCATCTGTAGATACCTGATGGTATCTTTTGATTCCATACTTTCTACATGCATCCATTAAGGTTTGGGTTCCTAAAATGTTAGACTCTAAAAAAACTCTAGGATTTTCAATGCTGCGGTCCACATGAGTTTCTGCTGCGAAATTGATGACATAATCAAAAGCTTCCTCTTCAAACAATTTAAATACAGCTTCCGTGTTACAAATATTTTCATGTACAAATTTGAAATTTGATTTATGCAGAATAGGTTCTAAAGTCTCTATATTTCCTGCATATGTTAGCGCATCTATACACACAAACTCGTCTTCAGGATATTCATTTACCATATAGTGACAAAAGTTACCACCTATAAATCCTGCACCACCTGTGATTAAAAATTTAGCCATTTTACTTCAACTCCTTTAAATATCTTTTTAATGCATCCTTCCAATCTGGAAGTAAAGTAAATCCTTGATCTAGTAAACTTTTCTTACTCATCCTCGAATTTAAGGGACGCTTGGCCTGTTGAGGAACAAGTTTTAAATATTCTTCTGTTGTAATAGGGTTAACTTTCATATTTATCTCTTTTTGTTTAAATATCTCTACAGCAAAATCATACCAGCTGATTATGCCTTCATTTGTAGCGTGGTATACTCCATATTTTTCTGTTTCAATCATATCGCATAAAAGCTTAGATAAGTCATATGTATACGTCACAGAACCAACTTGATCACATACAACGTTAAGTTCCGTCTTACCATTTTCTGCCAATCTTAACATTGTCTTAACAAAATTATTTCCATTTCTTCCAAACACCCAAGAAATTCGAACAATAAAATATTGTTGTAATATTGAGGTTACAAAATCTTCACCTTGGGCTTTCGTTTTTCCATAAACAGAAAGTCCACCTCTCGTGTCATCTACTTCAAATGGTTCTGTTCCTGTACCATCAAATACGTAGTCTGTTGAGATATATACTAACTTTGCATGAACTATTTTGCAGGCCTCTGCAATATATTTCGTTCCAAGTGCATTCACTTCATAAACCTTCTCTGGAAGTTCTTCTGCCTTATCTACCGCTGTCCAAGCAGCATTATGCATTACAACACAAGGTTGATACTCTTCCATAAACTGGAGGACTGCCTCCTCATTTGTAATGTCTAAATCTTCTATATCAATTCCTCTTACGTTATGATATCCACGTTCTGAAAGTTCTCGAACACAATCATATCCCAGCTGTCCCTTTACTCCAGTCACTAATATTCTCATATCTTTCATTGTATCACCAACTCACTAGGCAGGATTCAAAGTTTTAAAATAGGCTTTTAATCGACTCACCATTTGAGGTAAGCTCTCTACAGAAGTAAAACCTATTCCTTTAATTTTTTCTGTATCTAAACCAAATTGAATCGTTCCTAAATATTTATTGTCTTGTTTTTCTTCTATAATAATGTTTGAATTTGTATCTTTAATGAAAAAGGTCGCAAGTTCATATATGGAATGATAAGAACCGTCACTTGCCAGATTATACGCCTCACCCGCTTTACCGTTGACTAAGGCTGTAAATATACCTAAAATAGCATCTTTTATAGAGCAATAAGAACGTTTCGTTTCCCCTTTGGTCGCAAGAATTATATCTTGTTCCTCTGTAACAGACCTTGCAAATTGAGCAAATACACGATTATCTGTATAGGCTACCCCTGGTCCAAAGCATTGTCCCAAACGAACAATTTTAACGGGAACTTGATATTCTGTAGCATAGGAAGCACAAAGGCATTCTAAAATCTTTTTCCCCTCAGAATAGCTATTTCTTACATTGGTACAGTCTATAGAAAAGTATTCATTCTCTTTTAAGAATCTGTC
The DNA here is from genome assembly GCA_910577745.1 of uncultured Anaeroplasmataceae bacterium. GTDB lineage: Bacteria > Bacillota_I > Bacilli_A > Acholeplasmatales > Anaeroplasmataceae > Pelethenecus. Next base: position 19,466 of record CAJTNG010000004.1, read on the forward strand.
CTCTAAACAAGTTCCATAAACTTCTAAAGAAGATAGAAAAACAACACCTTGGGCTTTACTATTTCGTGCAAGAGTTAAAATGGAGTTCAATCCTGCCATTGTATCGTTAATGACCTCCACAGGGGAATGAATAAAATAACTAGAATCTGTAGGACTCGCTGTATGTAAGATGTAATCCAAGGCTTTTAAATCATTGAAAGAATCTTTCATATCTTGATATATCCAGGTTACATTGTCTTCTAATTCTAATTTTTGAACTTTTTCTCTACTTCTAGCAACACCAAGAATTTTGATGTTTAGCTGTTCCGTTCTATTTAAATATTGCAAAGTTCTTATCAGGTAAGAGCCTATTAAGCCTGTCCCACCTGTAATTAAAATAGATTTATTTTTCAACTCTTCTTTAAAAGAGAAGTGCTTTGCAACTTCTTTAATTTCTTCAATTATCATTTCATGCATCATTATACCAGCCTTATTTGTTCATTTTCTTTTGCGTCTAACAAAGCACGTAATATTAAAAAATCAATCGGTGTGGTTACTTTAATATTATTCACAGGGCCTTCCACCACAAATAATTTTTTCCCAAAATATTTCATCAGCATAGCAGAGTCAATAAAATCATGCTTATTCAGTGTATTAGCCTTATGATGCGCTTCTAAAATTTCATGTAAATAAAAACTTTGAGGCGCTCTGCCTAAAAAACATTTAGAACGATCCATTGCATCTTCTACATTATTTTCTTCTAATAATAATACAGTTTCTGTAGACTTTGCCACAGTAATGGAACTGCCATTTTTTTGAACACATTGAATATTTGCTTCTATGGTTTCTACATCAATAATAGGTCTTACCCCATCATGAATTAATACTATATCTTGATCAGAGATGGAATGTTTTTCTGCTTCAAGTAGTCCATGAAAAATAGATTCTTGTCCATTCGCACCACCAGAAACGATACTTACAATTTTATTTAAATTAAATTTCAGTTTCAAGTCTTCTACCATAGGAATATAGTCTTTTAATGAAACAACCACAATCTTATCAATTCCTTCTGCCATTTGAAATTTCTCAATGGTATGAACCAAGATAGGCTTGCCATGGATCATCAGAAACTGTTTAGGTAAGGAAGCAGAGTTCATTCTTTGTCCAGTTCCACCAGCAAAAATAACTGCAATATTCATATTAGACCTCCTTGTTATACTCTAAATAAGAATGATTTAAATCTAAAATTTCAAAATGTCCTGGAACCTGCTTGTCCACAGGAGGAAGCTGCATATAATCTCCAAAGATATGCGTTAAGTAAGCATCATATTGACTGATGATCATTAACTCTGTATCCTCAAATGGATGATATTCAAACTGATCAAAATATGCTTTAGGTACAATTCCTTTCACAGAACCATCAGGATCTCCAATAAACTTATAGGCTTTTTTAGAGAATTTTTCTCTTCTCTTTTGTATTTTTTTGGTTAACCCCTTGGCTGTATAAAACATTCCCAAACATTTATAAATTAACATTTTAAGGCCTGAAGATTTTGAATTATTGGTTTTATTGTATCTCGTCATTTTTAAAAGTGCATCATAATAATACCTTCTTTTTGCTTTTGACATTTGATTTGCGATAGGTATGATGGGAAACACGTCTATGAATACGCCCTTAACTCGATTACTTTTTATTTCTTTTAACGTGGTTCTAGTGTCATACACTTTCATAAACTGCTCTTCATACTCCTTACTTTCTGGAATATCAAACGTCAGCCATGGATGGTTTAGCTCCTTAAGTATAGAGATAAGCTTCTTATAATCATCATATAACAATCCTATATCCATATCATCATCCCAAGGAATAAAACCATTGTGACGAATTGCGCCAATCAAAGATCCGCCCATAAGTGTATATTGAATATGGTTTTCTTTACAAATTTTATCTATTTCTTTTGTAATATTAAGTAAGCACTTATGCAGCTCCTTGATTTCATCCATAGTCTTCTCTACCTCTTTTTTAAAATTCTATTTTACAATCTTTAAGCATCGGATGCTTTTTATCTTTTTCAGATAAAAGAATATCCCCAACGCTAGGCCAGTCAATTCCAATCTGTGGATCATTCCACATAATACCACCTTCATCTTCAGGATGATACACTTCATCACACTTATAACAAAAGGTTGCAGTTTCAGAAAGAACTAGAAAACCGTGAGCAAACCCTCTAGGAACCATAAACTGGTTTCCTTGTTCTGCGGATAAAACCACACCTTCCCACTTACCATACGTTGGACTGTTTTTTCGCAAATCCACACAAACATCAAAAACTCTACCTTCAATACAACGTACTAGTTTCGCTTGAGGAAATTGTCTTTGAAAATGTAAGCCACGTAATACACCAGCTTTTGATTTGGACTGATTGTCTTGAACAAAAATATAATTTAAGCCAGCCTCTTTAAAAGAAGATTCTTTATAGGTTTCCATAAAGTAACCTCTTTCATCTCCAATTTTTTTAGGCTCTATAATATAAACATCTGGAATACTTGTTTCTTTAAAAATAAAATTATCAACTTGCTTATGCATCAATACTTCACCTTCCCCTCTGCCACATTTAATAGATGCTGTCCATACTGATTTTTACTCATCAGTTTCCCCTGTGAAACTAATTGCTCTTTTGTAATCCATCCATTGTTATAGGCAATTTCTTCAGGACAACTAATTTTTAACCCTTGATGGTCTTCTATCATTTTTACAAAAGCTGTGGCTTCAGCTAAGGACTCATGGGTTCCTGTATCTAACCATGTCAATCCTCTACCAAATGTAACTACATCTAGATTGCCTTCCTCTAAATACATTTGATTCAAGGTGGTAATTTCTAATTCACCACGGGCACTAGGTTTTACCTCTTTTGCTTTATGGCATACACCTCTTGGATAAAAATATAGCCCTGTAACTGCATAATTGGATTTTGGATGTTCTGGTTTTTCTTCAATGGAAACAGCTCTTCCTTTCACATCAAATTCAACAACCCCAAAACGTTCAGGGTCTGGAACATAATAGCCAAAAACTGTAGCAACACCTTTCATACTATTATCTACCGCCTTCTGTAATGCATGCTTCATACCATTGCCATAAAAGATATTATCTCCTAAAATCATACACCCTGGTTCTTCTCCAATAAATTCTTCTCCTAGAAGAAAAGCCTGTGCCAGTCCATCAGGGGATGGTTGTACTTTATATTTTAAATTTAACCCAAAATTAGATCCATCCCCTAGTAATGCTTCAAATTTAGGCGTATCCTCTGGTGTAGAAATTATTAAAATATCTTGAATACCCGCAAGCATTAAAATGCTCATTGGATAATAAATCATAGGTTTATCATACACGGGTAATAATTGTTTACTTGTTACTGTAGTTAGTGGATATAATCTAGTTCCACTTCCACCTGCTAATATAATTCCTTTCATAAGTACTCTCCTAATTTATATTTTGATAAGATTTCTTTGAGGGATATGAGATGTAAATTTTAGTTTTAAATATTCTATGTCTCTTATAAACCATCATATAAAAAAACCACAGCCAGAATAATTCATAAATGATACCCAAATGAAGTCTAGCAAAGAACTGTTCAGCAAGAGCCATATAAATGGTTGGATAAATGAACGCTGCATAAAAAATCCAAGCATAACCAAATTTGTTTTTTTCTGTTCTCTGATATATAAACTCTAACATCATTCCTATAAGAAAACAGAATAATGCAATTCCTAAAATACCAAAATCTCTATAAAATGGTTGTAAAGCAGAATATATGTTGGAAGAATAAACATATCCATTATTGGAAAGAAATGTGATAAATCCTGGTCCTTCAACTATATTTTCTTTACCTATTATATTAAAACTTGCCAAAACATTTAAAAATGCACTAAATGTAGACTTTCCATATGTAAAATCTCCATGAAAGTTTTCTAGGTATAAATTGAAATTATAAAGTCCAGAACCACCATAAATGCCAATCATTCTTTCCAAATCAGAAGAATATTGTTTGATTTTTCCCATACCATAAAATAAAAGCCCCATCATAATTACAGCTAAAATTGTAAACTTTAAAATTTTAAAGTTTGTTTTCTTTCGAGAATATTTTGATTTGTTCTTAAAAAATAATATCCAAAGACACAAACAATAAACGCCAAATCTTACAAACACATTTCGATCTGTAGATACGGTCATACATAATACTGCACATAAAATAGGAACCAATAAAATGAAATAATTTTTTAATGATTTCTTTTTAAAATAGTATTCATTTAATAACTGAAATACACTTATATAAGCTATAGCAATTAAAGCTTTTTCAATCTGATGTAATAAAAAATATCCTGAAGAAGATGTAGCCTTCTGCTCATATATATTCCGTAAAATGCTTGTTAATCCTCCAGAGATATCTACATTTTTGAGTAATATAATGATAAATATTAAAGTTAAAAATAATGATAAAACATTTAAAATATGGTATGGGTATTTATATTTTTGTAATGTTTTTGTCCTATTATCAAATTTACGATTAGATTTTGTTTGAAAATTTCTATTTTTCAGTCTAATTAAAGCACTCCCAAAAATCCATGAAACAACTGCCGTTAACACACAATAGAATAACTGTACATTTATTTTAATCATCCAGTTATTTTGATTAAGTACGATAAGAGTTGAAGCCATTAAAAATGAAATAATCATTAAAAACGTTGGAGAAATAAAATCTTTTTGATTAAGATAATTTAAAAACAAAATTACTACAAGTACTATCATTAAAAATAATATAACTTCCATTTTACTCCTCCTTCTTTATTTTAAAATAAATTAAATCTAACCTTCATTTTAAATTCAAACTTTGATTCTCCTGTTCGAATCGGTATAGATATATCTTTCATTAATCTTTTTTTTAGTTTTTTAGAAGCTTGATAGTTCCCTATATAGTATAATTCCTCTTTTAAACTACTATCTTCTATTTTATCCTGAAATAATTCATAAATCTCTTTTGCTAATAAACTTCGTCCATTACGTAATTTAGGATCTTTAAACTTTTTTAAATACTCTTTAAACTTGGTTTGTGTTCTTACGCCTACAACATTATTTTCATGTTGTCTATAAAGAATATAACTATTTTCATCATAAACTATAGTCCCAACAACAGCAGCAACCATACTAACCCATACATCATGAATTCTTTTTTGCAGCAACATTTGACTAGGCTTGTATTCTATTAACACTTGCTGTAAACTCTTGTTCCAAACCATAGTACAGCCCGATATTAAATTATTACATAAAATTTGTTTGTAATCTGTCGGTAAAATTGTTTTATGGCGTTTTTCTATAAACTTCTCATTAGAATCTACCAAGGTCTGATTAGAAACATATAAAACTGGTGTATCATAATCTTTTATTTTTTTAATTGCTTCTATAAGTTTTTCTTCTAACCAAATGTCATCTTGATCTGCAAAACAATAATAATCAAAAGAATCTTTCGCCATATAGACAAGATTCATAAAGCTAACAGCTAGTCCAACATTTTGTTCTTGAACTAAAACAATATTTTCTATTTTTTTATATTCTTCTAATATCTCAAGTGTTTTTTCATCTTTTGAACCATCATCACGAATAAACAAAGTAACCTTAACATCTTTTTGATTTAAAATGCTTTGGACTTGTCTTTCTATAAATTTGCTTCCATTATAGGAACTTAATAAAACAGCTACACTAGGTATTGTCTTAAAATCTAAGGTCATTTCTTTCATATTTTTCTACCTTTTATCTATATTTTTTATAAGTTAAAAAACCATGCAATGTCCCCATACCATAACTAAAATGAATTAGAAATAAGAGAAAAGGTGCAAAAAAGAATAATATATTAAACTTTTTTTGTACTATGGAAGTTAAAAAAACATTTAAATACATTGCTATAAAATACATTGCTACTTCTAAAGTAATGGGAGCTATAAACCAAATAGTATTAGTAAGTGGTGTTGCAATGGCTGCGAGTAGGCCAAATCCTATAAGGGAAATAAAAAAGAGAAAAGGAACAAAATGATACTTAGAAAACATTTTATAAGTAATCAATCTAGTAGTAATTCCAATCCATCTACCATTATTGTATTTTTGTTTTAAATTTTGACGAAAAGAAGATCGAACATAATATTCTCCATTCATTTTTGGATTTAAAATTATTTTGTATCCTTTTGTTCTAAGGCGATATGAAAATTCATTATCTTCACTTCTACCTAACTTTTCATTAAATTTTCCAACTTCTTCAAATGTATCTTTTTTTAAGCATATATTCATGATACTACTTACTTCCTTTGGAGAATCAACTTCCCCTCTAAAAGATGCGATTCCACTTCCAAATGTAGAAGACTCTAATAATAAAAATAGATTACCCATCATATTTTCTTTATCAATAACCTGCTTATACGCTCCTCCACAAGCAAGCTTTTCTTTTTGTGACAAAGTTGATACAACATTTTCTACATAATCTTTAGGTATAATAGAATGTGCATCTACGCGACACAGAATTTTACCATTTGCATTTTCGAAACCTAAATTTACTCCCGCAGCTTGTTTTTTCTTTATATTATTTAAAAGTAAAATGTTGTGATATGCTTCTTTATTTTCACTTTTGAAATTTTCTATAACTTGCAAGGTTCCGTCAGTTGATCCCCCATCAGAAAAAATAACTTCTATTAACGAATGAGGGTATGTCTGACTTTGAATACATTGTAGTATTTTATGGATGTATTTAATTTCATTTAAAACAGGTATTACTAATGATACTATCATAATGAGTTCCTCCTAAAATATAGTTTTAAATATACATCCTATCTCTCGAAAGAAATTAAATTTCTTGATATCTTCTAGGTTATATTTCATTTTATCTTTCAATATCTGATTTATATAAACATCATCAATATCCTGTGCACTTTCAATTAATGATGCCTCATCCTTATATTTTACGCTAGCGGATGAAGTAATTCCTGCAGGCATCAATAAAGTAGCTAACATTTCATCATTATAAGCATCTACGTATTTTCTAACCTCTGGTCTTGTCCCAACAAATGTCATTTGTCCAAATAAAACATTGATTAACTGTGGCAATTCATCTAATTTTGTTTTTCTCAAAAACTTACCAATCCTAGTTATTCTACTATCATTTTTAGTTGTTACCAAGGTTCCTTTCTGATCTGCATTAACTACCATTGTTCTAAATTTGAAGATTCTAAAGTCTTTATTATATCTCGTTACGCGAACTTGACGATAAAATACAGGTCCTTTAGACGTAAGTTTGATAAGAATACCTATAAGTAAGAAAAAGGGAAATAACAGAAATAATGGAAAAAAAGACATAACGATATCAAAACATCTTTTTAAAAATCTAGATACTTTCCTTTTTTTTAATATTTGATAATATGGCTTAATTACTTCCTTTTGCATTTCTAAAGGAAGCTTATCCCACCGTTTCATTTCATTTCCTCGTACGTCTTTGCAAATGCATCTAGCACATACTCTACATCATCATCTGTTAAACAGGTATGTAAAGGTAATGTCATTTGATTTTTATAAAGATTATAAGCATTTGGATAATCTTTAATATCAAAGCCTAAATTAATATAGGCCGTATGCATAGGAAGAGGTTTATAATGAACGTTTGTCGCCACACCCTTTTCTGCCATTTTAAGAATAAATTGATTACGATATTCAATATCTTTATCATTAAATCTTAAAATATATAAATGACCACAAGAGGATGCATGTTCCGTATAATGACTTAAAACAGACACATTATACTCTTTTAAAAATGCATTAAATCTTGTTATAATTTGTTTTCTTCTTGCAAGAATTTCTGGATATCTCTTTAATTGGGCCAACCCTAAAGAAGCCATAATATCTGTCATATTACATTTATAATAAGGAGCTACAATGTTATACTCCCAAGCGCCAAGTTTCGTTTTTGCAAGAGCATCCTTATTTTGTCCATGTAGGGATAACAATTGAAACTGCTTATATAATTCTTCATTATCTATACCTGGAATATCTTTCCATGTAACAGCTCCACCTTCACCAGTAGTCAAATTTTTTACTGCATGAAAGCTAAAACATGAGAAATCAGCAATCTCTCCTGCCATATGTCCATCTTTAAAAGACCCAAAAGAATGAGCCGTATCTGCACAAACTATAATTCTACCAAAGGCTTTTTGAATTTCATTATTTGGTTGAAACAATGACTTCTTTCTTTCCACAATCTCATAAATTCGCGCATAGTCACAAATGACACCGCCTAAATCTACTGGGATAATTGCTTTAGTTTTAGAAGTAATCGCACGTTCTAAAGCATCATAATCCATTTCCAGATTATCCAACTGGCTATCTACCATAACTGGCGTTGCTCCAACATGACATACTACACTACAGGTTGCTGTATAGGTGTATGCTGGTACAATTACTTCATCCCCAGGACCAATGCCTAACACATGTAAAGTAAGCTCCTGTGCAGCAGTCTGTGAATTTAAACAAACGGCTTTAGAAGTATGACAATATTCTGCAATCTGCTTTTCAAATAATTTTGTCTTTGGACCTGTTGTAATCCAACCACTCTTTAAAGTATCTACGACCTCATCTATTTCCATTTGGGAAATGTCAGGCGGAGAAAAAGGAATTTTTCTATCGCTCATAACTATCACTTCTTTCTTAAATTATCCTCTTTTAATAATTTCTAATTCTTTTAAATATTCTAAAACTTCTGCATTATTTTTTCCAATTTCCATCAAATGCTCAATGATTTCATCTATCTTGTTTAAATCAAATGGATGTTTAGAATATTCTACAAATATTTTATCATTTTCTGTTTTGGTTGCGTTAGCCGTCTTCAACAACAACTCTTCATATAATTTTTCACCAGGTCTTAATCCAGTAATCTCAATATCAATATCCTTACCAAGTTCTAACCCTGATAATTTTATCATATTTTTAGCCAAATCAATAATCTTTACAGGTTGCCCCATATCTAAAATAAACTTTTCTCCACCTTTAGCATAAGCTCCTGATTGAATCACCAATCCGCATGCTTCTGGTATGGTCATAAAGAAACGGTTGATTTCTTCACTTGTTACAGTGACAGGTCCACCATTCTCAATCTGTTTTTTAAATAAAGGAATTACAGACCCATGAGATCCTAAAACATTTCCAAAGCGAACCATAGAATAATTTGTGTTTTTAGATTTAACATTCCATGCTTCTACAACCATTTCACAAAAACGTTTTGTAGCGCCCATAACATTTGTAGGATTCACAGCTTTATCTGTTGAAATTAAAACCATTTTTTGCGCTTTATATTTGTCAGCCATCATAGCTACATTATAAGTTCCCTTAACATTATTTTTGATTGCCTCAAAAGGAGAATCCTCCATTAAAGGTACATGCTTGTGGGCAGCCGCATGAAAAACGATATCAGGTTGATAGGTCTTAAATATTTCTTCTAAACGATTCGGATCACGAACTGAGCCGATTAAAGCTAAATAATTTGGTTTGACCTCACTCTTATGATACTTCATATCTAGTTCGGTTTTCAACTCATAGGTGGTATTCTCGTAAATGTCAAAAATCACCAACTGCTTAGGATGATACTCTAGTACCTGTCTTGCAATTTCAGAACCAATAGAGCCACCACCACCCGTTACTAGAATCGTTTTTCCACTAATAAAACTGTTCAATTCTGTTTTATCAAGTTCTATTGGAGATCTACCAAGCAAATCTGCGATTTCAACTTTTCTTAAATTTGCATGTAGATTAGATTGTAACAATTTAGATTTATCTGGTAATATTTCCACTGTTACATTTTTATAATCAATTATATTTGCAACTTCCTTCATACGAGCCATACCAGAAGAAGGAATTGCAATGATGATTTTTTCAATATGTAATTTTTTTACAATCTCATTAATGTTTTCAATCGGACCATAAACTTTAACATTGTTAATTATGGTTCCAATTTTGTCTTTTGAATCATCAATAAATGCGACAATCTGATACCCATATTCTTTACGTCCAATTTCATTTAAAACCATCGCGCCAGCATTTCCAGCGCCTACAATTAATGTTCGGTATTGCGCCTCTGCTTTACCTTTTTTCTTATAAAACATATTGAAATAAATGGACATCGCAAATCTTGAGGAAACCAGATAAAAGAATTCTAATAGCATGATGGAAATATAAATTGAAGCTAAGAACCCTGTATACTCTGCAACTTGCGGAATATAGGATACAGCTAAAATTACCAAGTCAAAGGCAAATACAATTGTTAAAAGCCGAACTAGATTCTTTCTAATGGAGTACATCCATAATAAATTATAGAGTTTGCATAATATTCCTACCAAAACCTTAACTGCCGATAAAGTAATAGAAGATAGGATAAAAGCCAAATCAATTGCCTGAACATCTTTAGTTATCAGCAAGTTAGCAAGAATACAAATGACAAAAAATATTAAAAAATCTGTCAGACATAAACATATATTATATAATCTTTTCTTATTCATAACTTCTACTCCTTATTCTACCGTAACACTTTTGGCTAGATTTTTAGGTTTGTCTACATCATTTCCTTTTAAAACAGCAACATAATAGGCAAGTAACTGACATACCACTGCACTGACTAGCGGCGTTAAATAATGGGCAACATCTGGAAGTATTATGTCATCGGTTGGATCACTTAATGACTCCATAGCTATAACGATTCCTTTTGCACCTCTAGCAATCGTTTCAGTCAAATTACTTCTCACAATACTGTTTGTGCCTTCTTGTGTACAGATTGCAAGAACTGGAACGTCTTTATCAATCAAGGCAATACTGCCATGCTTTAACTCTCCTGAAGAGAAAGCTTCTGTATGAATATAACTGATTTCTTTTAGTTTTAACGCAGCTTCTAAGCATACCCAGTAATCAATACCTCTACCAATATAAAAAACATCTGATGCAGTAAAAATTTGTTTTGCCAAATTTTTTATAATGATTTTTTCTTCTAATATTTTTTCAATGGCCATTGCAGTTTTATTTAAATTATTTTTCAAATTCGTTTTCTGTCCACTCAAGGCTTTGGCTAAAATAGCACAGGTGACAACTTGAGCAATATATGCTTTCGTGGAAGCTACCGCTATTTCTTTTCCTGCAAAGATGTTTAGATGATGTGTTGCTAATTCTGCCATAGTTGAATTTGGGGAATTGGTTATGGCTATACTTGGAAATCCTTTAGCTAGGAATTTTTTCATAACCGCAATACTATCTGCGGTCTCTCCACTTTGGGATAGATAAATAAAACATGGTTTATCTACAATGAGTGGAGTTGAATATACAAGCTCGCTTGCCACAAAAACCTCAGAAGGTATGTTACATAACTTCTCAAAATAGTATTTTGCCATATAGGAAGCATACATAGAGGTTCCACATGCCACTAAATTAATCTTAGTTGAGGATTTGATACAATCCAATATTTTTTTAGGAATGGCAATCTTTTCATTATCGAAATACTCCTGAACCAAATGTCTTATGATGGAAGGCTGTTCATGAATTTCTTTCAGCATAAAATGATCAAAATCACCTTTTTCAAAATCTTCATTATTAATATTAAATTTTTTCATTTGTACAGACAAATCATTCCCTAAATAATCAAAAAGCTGAAATGATTTACTTTGCACTACCCCAAAAACCTTATCATTCAAAGAGGTATAAGTTGTACAATGTCCCGCAAGAGGAATAACATCAGAAGCAATGGTAATGCCACTTTCTCCAGCACCTACAATCAGCGGTGTTTTATTTTTAGCAATATATAACTGCTCTGGCTCTTCTTTATCTAAAATCAATAAAGCATAGGATCCTTCTAATTCATTTAAAGTTCTTCTTATCGCTTCTCTTCCCGAATAGGATTTAGAAAAATACTCTATTAAATTAACAATCACTTCAGTATCTGTATCACTATAAAATTCATAGTTTGATAAATACTCAATTTTTAATTTTTTATAATTTTCTATAACTCCATTATGAACAATGACAAAACGTCCAGAGTTTGAAATATGCGGATGTGAGTTTTTATGGTTAGGTTCACCATGCGTGGCCCATCTCGTATGACCTATTCCTAAACCCGTTTTAAAAGAAAAATCACAAATGTCTCTTAAATGTGAAACCCTACCTTTATCTTTAAAGATTTTTATTTCCTGTTGATGAAAAAGAGCTATCCCTGCGCTATCATATCCTCGATATTCTAACTGTTCTAAGCCAGAAAGAATAATATCTCTTGCATCTTTCATGCCTATATATCCTACGATACCACACATACTATATAAGTCTCCTTTATTTTTTAATTTAAAATACTGTTTAAATCAAAAGTTTCTAACATCTAAAAACAGAATTTAAAATAAATCTTGATTGAACTCTACTTATAGTATTGGGAAAATATGACTTTTTATTTATTCGTTTTATATTTAATTGAATCTTGTAAAGTAAAATAAATTTTATTCTAGGAATAATAATTTCAATAGCAAGAACGATAAGTGCTATACCACAGGTTGTATGAAGACACCATAGAAAAATATTTGAACTTGTATTATGGAAAAGAATTTCTAATAGTTTGGTAGAAATGATAGAATGATTAGATAAAAACATACCACCAAAATCTATATAATTACACAATCGAATCACAAAATTAGATGCCCAATCATACAGCCCATCAATTCCAATGCCTAATCGGTACAAGCACAATAGTGCGAAATATATAGTCGCACAACCTAGAATAGATAAAAATAAGCATTTTATACCTTTAGAGTAAGCAGAAGCAATACACAAAATTAATACACACAAAAAAATCAAAATAATATTTCTTTCCATAAAGTCAAATAAATATTCTAACATTTGCTTCCTCTCCTTTCCTAAAAGCATACAGTTAATAAAAATATTTTACCATTTTTATGCCATTGACACAATAAATATACTAAATTTTCATAGGAAAATACGTTATATTTTCTTATAATAAAGTGAAAATGTTTAGTATCTTTGACTTGATATATCCATCTGGTCTTCCGTCGAATAAATTTTCACATCTATCGTAGCCATAATTACTACTAAAGGAATCATAAAATAATACATATGATATGTATTATCAATCATGCCATAAATATCTAAAATGAAAAAGCCGATACCTAAAATGATGAACAAAAATTTATCACAGTGATATAAGTTTTTATATTTTTGAATCATATGAAGGATTAAAAAGAATAGACCAACCAACCCACCTGCAGCTATAGTTTCAAAGAAGGTAGAGTGAAAAACCATGGGTATATTCTGAAATCCGATGGCAGTTTCATCCTCTTGTATAAAGCAAAGAATCCCTGGCCCAAATAATCGATTTAGTGGATTTTCATTCCAATAGGAATATGCCACTTTCCATAAATCACTTCTTCCACTGTCAGAAATTCCCGTATTAAAGACAAGTTGTAAAATGTCATCTATGAATTGAATGAAAAAAGACTTAGCACTTAGAGCACCTATTAATAGTACAAAAGCGTAAATAATAAAAGCATTTTGATAAAGCCGGGTCTTCTTAGCCGTAAACATTAATACCAAATACAAAATTCCAACTTCTACTACCCCGAAAAAATAAGCACCTCGACTTGTTGTAATTAATATGCCTAACAATCCTATTAAAATTTTGAGATTTTGAAATGCCATACCTGTAAGTTTATCTTGTTTTCCTAATAAATAAAATGAAAACGGAATGGATAAACAAATCAATATACCTGCCTCATTACATACGCCCCAACCTAAATAATAGGATAAAGATAATACATTGTCTACGGTATCTTTTAACTCTAATACCCTTAAACCACATTCTCCCGCTAGAAGCAAAGCCAAATAAGACATCGTCACGGTTAACAGATGAATTCCATTGCCTTTCATCCCATTCGTCATGATTAAATATAATACCATATAGCCAAAGTTTCCAAAAAATAAAAAATAGAAAACTTCATTTCCCTCAGGGGCTTTACACCAGAAGATTGGCAACAAAGTGGCTATAGCCAATCCTGCCAGACCTAAAAGTGATTTATGTTTTTTTAAGTGTATTCCATCTTTGAAAGAAAAAAACAATAAAATAACGAAAAAGATACTTCCTAATATAATGATAGGTATAGGAAAAGAATTATTCACAAACCCATCTTTCACCATAAAAATAAAATAGATACAATTGGGAATAATATATTTTAAATCTTTCGTTAATATTAAGGCAACCAAAGCAAATAAAATCATCACAATCATACCTATAAGATTATGAAACTGCCATCCCAAAAGCGTTACTACCGCAAGTAATGCTGCATATATTTCATTAAAATATTTTTTATTCGTTAATTTTAGAACATTTAGATTTAACTGATGATACTTCTCTTGTAATATATTCATAGTGACTTAACCCTCTAACTATTTTTTTATTATATCACAAAAGATAGACTTTGACAATTCTACATCATTTTAGATTTCCATAAAAAAACACCTTCAATCTTTAAAAATGAAAGTGTTTTTCTATTTATAATAGCTTTAAAAGTTTTTTTATGTCTTGATTTCTTTCCTTTGCACAAATCAGAATTTCAGTATCATGTAGCACAATAATCATATTTTCAACCCCAACCAAAGATACTCTCTGTTTGGTATGATCACTCACTACGATATTGTTTTTTGAATCAACGCATATACATTTTACATGCTGAATGATATTCTCATTTTCATCTTTAGTACATAATTCCTCAAAGGCTAAAAAATTTCCAACGTCATTCCAGCCAAAGTTTGATGGAATAACGATAATGTTATCTGCATATTCCATTACCGCAAAATCAATTGATTTTTTTTCGAAATTCTGAAATTCATCCTTCACAAGATGCGCAGTGGAAATCCCCTGATTCCTATGTATCATTTGAGTTACTTTCATAAGAATCGTATAATGGTTTGGACTATGCTTTTTTAAGGCATCTAGGAGTGTAAAATAATCAAAGATGAACATACCACTATTCCATAAATAGTTACCACTTGCCAGATAAGTCTTTGCCGTATCGAGTGCAGGCTTTTCTTTAAACCCTAAAGATGGCGTAGGCTGATTTAAATTGCTTTGTTCTACCTGTATATATCCATAGCCCGTTTCTGGGTAAGTGGGCTTTATTCCCAAAGTGACAATAGCCTTCTTTTGAGCCTCTTGTTCAGCCAGTCTTATTACGTTTCTAAATTCCTCTTCCTCTGAAATCAAGTGGTCAGAAGCCAGTACACATATCGTTGGATTTGCATAATATTTTGATATAATCATAGATCCATAGGCAATTGCAGCAGCAGTGTCCCTAAATGCTGGTTCAATTATAATTCTTGAATCCTCTACCTCAGGCAAATCATCCTTTAAGGCAGAAAGCTGGATTTCATTGGTGGCAATAAAAATTTGATTTTTTTCCACCAATGGCAAAACCCTCTCATAGGTTAATCGGATTAAAGATTTTTCATTAAAAATTTTAAGGAACTGTTTTGGTTTTTGTTTCGTGGATAACGGCCAGAACCGTTCACCACTTCCACCAGCCATAATCAAAAATGTCAACATGCTTCGTCCTCCAGCATAGAATCCAACAAAGAGTCTAAATCATATTTAGGAGTCCATCCTGTTCTTTTTCTAAATTTAGCAGAATCTCCAACTAATACCTTAGCATCGTTTGGACGAATCAGTTTTGGATCAACCTCCACTAACACATCCTTTGTTCTCGCATCAATTCCCTGTTCGTTAAGCCCGCTCCCTTTCCATTCCAGTGGTATCCCAATTTTGGCAAAGGCCTTAGTTACAAATTCACGAATCGTATACGCTTGACCTGTAGAAATGATATAGTCATCGGAGGTTTCTTGATTTAATGCTAACCACATGGCTTCTGCATAATCTTGAGCATGCCCCCATTCTCTTTTAGAATTTAAGTTCCCTAATTTTAATACTTCGTTTTTCCCTTGTTTTAACTGTTTCACAAAATTTGTGATTTTTTTAGAAACAAAACTATCCGCACGTCTTGGAGAATCATGGTTGTAACAAATTCCATTCACCGCAAAAATATTGAAATTTTCCCGATAGCTTTTGACCATTTGATGAGAAAATTGTTTAGAAATTGCATAAGGGGATTTAGGATCAAAAACTGTATTTTCTTTTTGAGGATAGATATCTCCTGAAAAGAGGTAAGGCGTAGATAGGTTAAATATTTTTGTTCGAATTTCACTACTTTTAATAGCATCTAAAAGTCTCAAAGTCCCAACAGAATTTACTTGTGTGGTATATTCTGGCATATCAAAGGAAATATCTACATGGCTTTGAGAGGCCAAGTGATATACTTCATCTGGCTTAATACTTTCAAGTAATCGATTTATGTTTGAAGAGTCTGTTAAATCTCCAATATGTAAATAAAAAGACTTATTAAATATTTCATGATTATTAACAAACTGTGAGACTGTAGGATTACTCATTTGCATTTTAGATTGAATCAATCCATGAACCTCATAATCTTTAGATAAAAGTAATTCCGCCAAATAAGATCCATCCTGTCCTACGATTCCCGTAATAAATGCTACTTTTCTCATTTTCAAACGCCCCTTGTCTTTTGGTTTAGGTATAACCGCAATAATTTCTAAATCTCCGTCCATTGTAAAGCTATCCTGTGTA
This sequence comes from uncultured Anaeroplasmataceae bacterium, assembly GCA_910577745.1. GTDB lineage: Bacteria > Bacillota_I > Bacilli_A > Acholeplasmatales > Anaeroplasmataceae > Pelethenecus. The sequence continues at coordinate 36,199 of CAJTNG010000004.1, forward strand.
TTTGTAAAAAGAAACGCATCTCCCTTTTTTATGTACTGCCCATCAATACTACCCTCTCCTGCAACAACATAAAAAATTTCAAAGCCTTTATTTTCATACTTAATTTCCCCTTGAACAATCAATTTATATAAATTGAAATGATTGTTTTTAAATGTGTCTTCCTCTTTAAAGTTATGAATAAAATTCTTACTATTATTATAATCAATCACATTCAATGAGTCCTCAATATGAAGCTCTCTTTTGGGTTCTCTGTCAAAATCATATAAACGGTATGTGATATTCGATGCCTCTTGAATTTCCAATAAAAAGGTTTCTCCATGAATTGCATGACATCTACCTGGCATAATTTCTACCAAATCATCTGACTTAATTTCTTTTTTTATTAAAAATTGTTCTATGATACCTTTTTGGATGATATCTTTCAGTTCTGCAGCATTTTTTACATTGACACCCAAAGTGACTTCTTTTGCTTTAGTCTCTGGCAAGATGTACCAGCATTCAAACTTGCCTAAAGAGTTATGCTTTTGAATGGCATAGTCATCATTCGGATGTACTTGTATACTTAAATTATCTTTTGATGAAATCAGTTTAATTAGTAAAGGAAATTCTTTATCTGGATAATCTCCAAATAATTCTGGATGTTTACTCCATAAATGACGTAAAGTTTGCCCCTTATATTTGCCATTTTTTACAATGGAAGATTTCTTATTATACCCTGAAACAATCCAAGCTTCCCCCGTGTTCAAAGGGCAATCATAAATCTTATTTAATTCATCTCCAGCCCAAGGCTTAACTTCAAAATAAGGCTCAAAGAAAAGTATCATACAACATCCAATTCCCTTTCTGTCAAATCCACATACGTATATATTTCAAAAAAATTTTTTTATCGGTTCTTATTTTTTATTATATCATAGAAATACAATCTTATAAAGAATAAATATAGATTTAAAAAAAGACCAATTCATTTCAGTGAATTAGTCCAATTATAAACTTATATTAAAAGTAAAGTTATTTCGTTAAGTCTTCAAGACAAGCAAGTAGATGCTCTCAACTATACCATCTACCACCTCTAGTTCTTTTTCTTCGTCTATGGAATAGAACTCAAAGGGAAAGATGAAAGAATCAATTAGAACTTCTTTCCCTACCTTTACTTCTTCTGATATTTCTATAATTTTTTCCCTTTCATTTGTTTTTTACTCTACAACAGGGCTATTAGTAAATCGTCCCGTCGCCTTTGCACCTCATTCATAGAAGATCAGAATGCTATAGCAGGTCTGGCATCCGCCTTAGAACCTTAGCTATAAGCACATTCTTAAACTTTCATTAGAATTGATGGTTAGAGTTGCTTTTCTAAGGCTTTAGAGGACAAAAAAAGCTATAGAATTTTTGTTTCTATAGCTAATGGGTGTATGAGCAAAAAATAGTAAATTATATTTGCTCATACCTTTATTTTAATGTTACTAAAAAGAATTTAGTGGCTTATTTTTATATTGTCTAATCTCGCCTACCAACTGATGAACCGTAGTTGCAGGAATCATCTCTGATGGTTTACTTTTACCATTGCATGAATGTTCTTTGAGTTTTCTTTCAGCAATCTGAATAGCTTCTTCTTCGTTACCTTTAGATAAAAGTTTAAGATATAATCTATCATCAACTTTATCATATTCTTGATTAAATTTCTTTTGGAATTCTTTGCCAAACTCTCTACAACAAATTGTAGAATTTTGATAATTAGGCATTTTGCCAAAATATGAATTTAACCATATTTCAATACAAGGATTTGACCATGCAACACCTATATTGGAATTCATAGCATTTTCAATAATGCTATCAAAGTTTTTGACTTTGTCTCTGTCAAATACAATCCAAGGTTCAGCATATTGCGGTAATTCAGATAAGAAATCCTTTGCTTCTTTAATAAGGTTTCTGTTTTTTGTTTCAACAACCTTAATGATAAGCTTGTCCCCTATTATAGGCTTAATAGAATCTCTTAAGCCATTAAAATACACTCTTTCTGTACCTTCTGTGTCGGTAACAATTAAATAATATCCCAGTTCAGGTTTTCTTCGATTTGTTCGTTCACTTCTAGATTGCCTTTGTCCAGTTCTACTCCCTTTACTCATTAACTACTCCTCCTTAAACAAATCAAAATATTTTAAGGTTGGAATAGCTCCATATTTACCTAATAAATAATTCTTTTCATAATTTTCGTCTTTTCTAATCTTTACACCATCTTCATCAACAAAGTCAGCTAATGAATATAACTGAGAGATTCCATTGGCTTGTTTTTCAGTAAACCATATTTCGTCTCTTCTTAAAAGATTTGCATTTAGTTGCCATGAATCATGGGTAGTAAAAATTAATTGAGCATTATTAGGATTCAATTCTTTATTCAAAAAAGTTTGAGAAAACACACGTACAAGTAATGGATGAAGCTTAGCATTAAGTTCATCAATCACAAGTATTCCGCCTATAGACAGCACTTCTTCTACCCAAGGATATAAAGCAAACATTTTTAATGTACCAGCTGATTCATGTTGAAGTGGAATAGAGGCAAAGCCAGTTCCATCTACCATTTGATGAACTGCAAAAATTTTAATTCTATCATCCTCTTCTTTTTCTCCTCTTATTGTTTCAACTTTGAAATCAACAATAGACTCATCAAAAGAAGATAAATATTTTAAAACTTTTTTTCTAACATTCTCATCTTCAGCAAAATCTTCAGAAATCAATTGTGATAAAAAGAAATTCTCAACAGGTTGGCCAAAATTGGCAAATTCATTGTTCATAAACCAATCTCTAACAAATTTTAGTTTATCAACCTTAAGTTTCGCACCTAGAGAAACTAAAAGTGTCTCTTTTTCTAATGCAATTATTAAATTATCTTTAACTTTATTTGTAAAACCAGTTAAATCTAGTTCCCCTGTATTTCTATTTCTATAAAATATTCTAGATGCTTCCTTAGCAGTTTTAGATTTTACATTTAACCATTCTTCAACAACACCAACTGTATCAATAGAAAATCCATAATTATATGTTTTTTCTTTTGAATCTGAAAAGTCTATGAAATATACTTCAAAAACAGATTCGGCATCTTTAGTGTCATTGTCAAAAAGAAATGGAGTTGGTTTTACAAACCCATCTTTTTCTTTCTTAGAAGTATCTCCACCATAATTCAATGAATCCATAACATATTCATGCATATATCTAAAGGCTTCTATTACATTAGATTTACCAGAAGCATTTGCCCCAAATATTGCAGCAATAGGTAATACTTGTTCTCCACCTGTTTTAATAATATGTTTATCAAATTCACTTATTTTTGTTGCAGTTAAATCCAGAGTTGTATCATCTCTAAATGATTTATAATTTTTAAAATTAAATTGTAACAACATAATATCACCTTTACCTTCAATTATATTATATGCCAAGAAAAAGAAAATATCAACATCTAATTGAGGTTTTTTCTCATTTTAATGTTGATTTTTGAACGTTATTCATATTTTTTAAAATTTTAAATTTCATTTGCATTTTTAATAGAAGCATTATCTACTTATCTTTTTATTATCTATAGGTATTAATAGACATCATAGATAATTGTTCCTTTTAATTTTCCTTCACTTTCGATATCAGTTATCTTTTATGTGACAAAACAACATTTCTTTCAAAATATTCATATCATCTCCAAAGAGAATTATTACTAGCTAAATATATCAATTCCATTGTAATCTCATTTCTTATTTATATTATTTTTTGCTCTTTTATTTTTTTTAATAATTAAATACAACTTATATTTTCTAGCAAATAATCTTTGACTATCATTTAGCATAGAGGATAGATAATCTATCTTTATATTATTATCTTCTGCCTAAACCTTTAAATCTAGGTCTAGGCCTTTTTCTTTCTCTTTTAAAATTTCCTGTAAGACAGAACAAATAAATGGATCTTTTCAACCAAAAGACCCATTTTCTATTATTTTTCATTACAAAAATCCAAAACAAAGGAAATCGTAAAAGCACTCCCCTTCCCTTCTTCAGACTGCATAGAAATTTCACCTTGCAATAAGTTTACCATCTCTTTAACCAAAAACAATCCTAGTCCTGTACTTTTTAACTCTGAATGCAAATTTGTTTTTCCACTCGCAAACGGCTCATATAAATGCTTTAGCACTTCCTCTGACATACCGATGCCAGAATCCTTAATACAAAACGTATATTTGGATTTATCCTCATTTATCTGCTGTTCTGTGACTGCAAAAATAATTTTTCCCATATTTTTTGTATACTTTACTGCATTATTTAAAAGATTGATTAAAATCTGACTTAATCTTAAATCATCCACAAGCACTAAAGGATGTTCCACATGAAAATCCTTGATAAACGTTATATCGTATAATTTCACAAAAGGTTCTATGTGAAGTACACATTTATCTAACAACTGACCGAGTTGAATCGGTTTACGATTTAGCTCTAATTTGTCTTTTTCTATTTTTGAATAATCTAACAAATCATTAATTAATTCTTCCATATGCTCAGACAAATTATTGATTGTTTTTAAATATTCATCCACCTTGTCCTTATGTTCAAACTGTAGTTTCGATAAGGTGACATATCCTCTAATGCCATGAATCGGTGATTTCAAATCATGAGAAACCATACTTATAAAATAAACCATTTTTCGTTTATAATGCTTGTATTTTACAAAAAAGAATAAAGCAAAACCTCCGAATATTAGAATGACTACGGCTAATAAAATAAACGTTAAAATCAACGCCGTTGAGATAAATAATAAATGATGCATAATGTTATCCCCCCTTTCTTCCATTATACGCCTTATTTAAATAGAAATCAAATTAGATAAAAAGAAAAAAGCTTGTAATGAACAAGCTTAATACTCTTCTTCTATATTTTCCACTTCAATAAACTGATAGTCAAAATGCACAATAAAATAAACTTTCTTGTCTTCCTCTACGACTTGTTCTTGTAATATTCTTAAAATATCTGCATCACTGATTTCAAATTTATAAGGACGAGCCAAATCAAAGATGATATTTGTGTGAGTAGGTCCTTTTACGATTCTAAAATCATGCATAGATAGTTTTGGATGGATTTCTTTAATGACCTCTTTTACCCTTTGCCGTAAAACATTCGTTTCTTCATCTGAAATTTCAATAGGATCCATATGAATTGTTAAATCCACACCAAATTTTTCTTGAATTGTTCGCTCTATATTATCAATCGCATCATGAACCTCTAGCATGGTTTGGTTAGCATCAACTTCAATATGTATCGTCATAAAACATTTGGTTGGACCATACATATGACATACTAAATCATGATATCCTAGAACATAAGGATTTTCTTTTATGATGCTTAAAATCGTTTTAACAAACTCTTCATTTGTAGAAACACCGATTAACGGATTTATGGTTTCTTTAATTAGTTTTATTCCAGAGATCAAAATAAACAATGAAACAAATATACCTAAAAGACCATCTAAACTGAAGGGTAAATCTGTAGTGAATAATAATACTATGTTCCCGATTAATAGAACAGAGGTGGAAATGCAATCATTTAAGCTATCTTTGCTAGTAGCCTTTAACGCAACAGAATTGATGATTTTTCCCATTTTATAATTGAAATAGGCTTGCCAGATTTTAATCAAAATAGAGACAGATAAAATTCCAATGGAAATATATAAAACAATCGCATCTACCTGGGTAGGTTCATATCCTATCATCTTTTCTATAGAAGTTTTTAATAAACTTCCACCAACAAATAAGATGATAATGGAAACAACTAACCCCGTAATATATTCTATTCTTTGATGTCCATAAGGGTGTTCTTTATCGGCTGGTGCACTCGCAAGTTTAAAACCGACTAACGTAATAACAGAGGAAGCCATATCCGATAAATTGTTGATGCTATCAGCAATAATAGCAATACTTCCAGATAAGATTCCAGCAAAAAGTTTAATTGCAAAAAGAATCATATTAGAAAAAATGCCAAAAAAACTCGCAAGCTTTCCATGGGCGGTTCTAACTTTCTCTTCTCCGATATTCTCATAATTCCTTATCCAAAGCCTTCTCATTAAATTAACCATACAACTGCCTCGTTTCTTAATTTAAACAGTGATAATTATAGCATAGTTTTTACTTTCTTTCAAATAATAATATTGGTGATAAAATGTTCAAAAAAATATTTTTCTCTTCGCTCATCCTTTTTATTCTATTCATCTTATTTTTAATTTTTTCTAAACCAGTATCTTCCATACAGGATGTCAATGTGACTCCTGAAATCTCTATAGTAGATGAGGACGGGACTGAAATTATGCACTATATTGCGAATCATAAAACAACTCCAATTGAATTAGATAAAATGAATCAAAAATGTATCGACATACTTTTAAACATTGAAGACAAAAGCTTCTATAAGCATAGCGGATTTAATCTGAATCGAATTTTCAAAACCATCATTTCAAATATTAAAAAAAATCAAAGCCATGGCGCATCTACAATTACACAGCAATACATAAAAAATGTATACTTAAGCAATGAAAAAAGTTTAGCTAGAAAATTAAAGGAACTTTATTATGCGATAAAATTAGAACAAGCCACAAGCAAAGATGAAATATTAGCAGGATATTTAAATTGCATCTATTTAGGAAACGATATCTATGGAATCGCTAATGCTTCTAAATATTACTTTAATAAAAGCTATACCGATTTGACGATACAGGAAATGACGACCTTTGTTGCATTATTAAATGCGCCAACCTATTACAGCAATCATTTGGATGAGTTGGAAAATAAAAAAAATAAACTTTTGAAGATATTACTGGAAAATACTATAATAACCCAAGAGGAATACGATATGGCGATTGCACCAATACAATTTCACTATAATACAAATATTTATGACAGCAATCTTCTATTCTATGTAGATGGGGTAATCAGAGAATATAAGGCCTTGAACCTAAATCCAAAGTTTAATCAAATTGTAACCATTAAGACAAAATACAGTCCCTCTATCAATAAAAATAAATTTAGAACTTCTGCCAATTATGCAGCCATTGCCGTAGATAAAAAGGGATATATCTTATCTATGATGGGCGATAAGGATTATTATACTTCCAGCTTCAATATTGTGACACAGGGGAAAAGAGATATCGGCTCAACGATAAAACCAATCCTCTACTATGAAGCACTCAAGTGTGGTTTTACATCAAGCACCACCTACTATAGCGCGCCTTATTCTTTTACCTATCATAACGAAAAAATAACAATAAATAACTATGGTGGAAGCTATCCATATAAATCAATTACTATGCGAGAAGCCTTAGCCACTTCAGATAATATTTATGCGATAAAAACTCATCAAGCTATTGGCTTTAAAACATTAGCCAATCATTTCAAACATTATGATATAGAAGCAAAAGGATTACCATCCTTAGCTTTAGGAAGTGTTGGAATGAGTTTATATGATCTGACAAGAATTTATTCACAGTTTTTTACAGAAGGAACTTATTTGGAATTTAAATACATTGAGTATATTCATATGAATCAGCAAAAAGTGTATTCAAGAATCATAAAAAAAGAGCAATTCGGAGAGAATGCCTATTTTGCCAAAATTAAAAATTTAATGGCATCTACGTTTGATCCTTCTATCCCTCATGCTACAGGCTCCTCTCTGTCTCAATTTTTAAAAACTAAATGTTATGGAAAAAGTGGTTTAACTGACTTTGATTCCTATATGATGGGATTTAATGAGGATGTATTAATTGGAGTATGGTCTGGTTATTTGGATAATTCTTTGTTAGAGGATGCCACTGTTAAAAGATTACCAAAAGATATATTTCTCAACCTAATCAATGCATACGAAAAAAAATCATCAGAAACCAACTGATTTTTTTATCTATTTCTATTTCGCAATTAAAATAAAAAAAGGCAAGTTGTTTGAATGGCTTCTAACCTTTTTTTAAAAAATAAAGTAGGCTATTTTTCATTTTCAAATTTAATACGATAAAATAAAATTTGAAACAATGTAAAAAAATACAATGACTTGGAAGATGTAAGATACTAATAAATAGGGCAAGTAATTAAGTTGAAAGTTACTTGCCTTTTATGGTATTATTAAAACATAAGATATTACTTTGTGGAGGTGTAATATGTTTAATGAAATATGTATATACGAAGCAAAACTAACCAAACTTAATGAAATTGAAGAACTAATGAGGGAAGTAGCAGAATTTTATTTGAAACAAGATGGAGTTCTTGATGTACATTATATAAAACGTACTCACCGACAAAAAGATTTTAATGCAGTTAAAAAAGGAGAATTACCTGTTCGTCTTACAAAAAATGTAGGTAAGGTTGTATATGTCTTATATTGGGTATTAGAGAACGAAGAGGCACACGCAAGAGTGTCTAAACTTGGCGTAGAAAAATTTTATAAACGTTGGAATAGATGTTTAACAACAATGCCTAAAATAATTTTGGGTGAGAATATTGTCTAACTGACAACTTACCGTTTACAGTCATTAAATCATATAAAAAAAGCAAGGATATCATTACCAATCCTTGCTTTTTATTTTTACATATACATAACTTGAATTTACGAGATTTATTAGGCATTTCAACCACATAACCTTTATGTAAATAATTTAAAACAGAAAAAACTAACTTAAAAACTTCTAACAAGGCATTTTAGGCTTGTTAAATTGATAAACATATGTTAAACCATAAAAGAATTTGAATGGTTACAGACTAATCTATCTAGATTTATTTTAATACTTTCTTGAATAATAAATATATACAAACAAAAAGATAAACAATACAGTTGCCAAAATGCTTAACAAGGTATAAAACACAATCGCATCAAAAAAACCAGCTGTAATAAGGGCTATACCACAAACATAAATAAAGATTTTAATAGCCATTGCGTTAGCTTTTAAGCGAATGAAATTTAATCTTTCATCATTTTTTCTAAGAGCTAATAAGTCTGCATATTCTGGATCACAAAAAAACCTGATATATCCATAAATTTTAAAACCGATATATCCTTCTAATAAAACAAAAATAGCATACCTTAAAACGGATAGAGCACTATATACTACAAACCTATCCTGAAAGACTGGCAAATTAAAAAGTATCAATACAACAATTGGCAATAGTGTTGCTAAACTCATTACAATTAATCTTGTTTTAATCGCTTTTCTCAACTTATCCCGATTATCCATTAAAATTCACCCTCTTCCAGTTCAAAAATTTGTTCTAAAGGCACCTCAAATATTTTTGCCATTTTTAATGCTAGAGGTAAAGAGGCAATATATTTGCCTTGTTCAATGGAAATAATGGTTTGTCTAGTAACACCCAATTTTTTTGCAAGTTCTTCCTGGGTATATTTATGATGTTTTCTCAATTCATACACGGAATTCTTCATAAAACCACTCCTCCCACCTATTATAGCCTATATTCATCAAAATTTCTAGAATAATATAAAATAAAGGTGATATTATGCAATATAATTTAGAATATCACAAGCAACTAGATAGAAGTCATATCCTCCCCAATATACTAAATGGAGCTAAAACTGGAGCTATTTCCCAATTTCTTTCTGATGTTTTTATTTCCCTTTTTTTGTTTAATGAAACGATTGTTATAGAAGATATAAGAATCAGCACTTTGCCTGCATATTATGCAGCCGTTGCTACTGGAATGTTAGCTGGACTGCTAATCATCTATATGGATCCTATTGCTGTCATAGCTTTTACAACCATTTTTTATGATTATGTGTTTGAACTTGCAGATTGGGTGATAAATGAAGATGAAATAGAATTAACTCCTGTAGAAAGTGTATTTGATATAGGTCTTACCATGATCCTTGTGGTTGTATTTGATCCAACCGCAAGACACCAATATCTACGCTATCAACAAAAACGTCATTTTATTGAACCAACTTTGCAAAGACAAGACCGAGATGTAACTTTAACTATCTTCATTACAGTGCTTACTAGTACCTATAACTTTTTAAAAATCAGTACACAACCTGAGGAAGATTAGTTTTTATAAGTGATCACATATTTTAACAAAAGTAAAAAGCTAAATACAAAGAATATACCAAAAGAGAGCCCCATATGAACATGTAATATTGACAATGGAATTCCTAATACTCCTTTTAAATAAGGATTAAATGTCACAGCACAAAGAAGGTAAGCAGTGCCAAAAAAAGCTAATGCCCCAATGAAAATATTTAAAATTGAACTTATAAAAATCATATAAGAAACAGCATGCATTGTTTTTTTCTTCATATGTAATAACTTGAATGACTTTCTTTTTGATGCAAAATAAAATCCCATAGAAAGTAAATAAAAAATTACAATAAACCCAATAGATATCCCAAATAAAACCGAGATGACATTTTGGGTGCCCTCATAGTGTTGATAGCTTGAGTGGATAGCATAATCATACTCACTTGCTAAGAAGAGCCCACTCTTATCAAAACTTATAATATCTTCTTTACTTAAGCTTTTTGGATCATAGCTCCAAGTATCTGAATGTTTATACCCTGTATCAAAATACTCGTTTAAGGCTTCATTATTATAGAACAATACATCTATATCACTATTATCCTCAAGTATTCCAATGATTTTTTTGTTGATAGAAAAATTTCTAGATATACGATCATTGTTATCAAATAAATTTATATCAGCAAATTTCTCTTGATCAAATCCAGATGTCTCCCTAAACAAAAGATTATAATATCGCTTACTAATGACAACCTCATCTTCTGTTCTTGGAGCTCTACCTTGAGCAAGACTTGCATTTTCATATATTCCTAGATTTATATTCTGCAAAGCATGCCGAAGCTCTAAGGTTTGACATTTCGCATAATATCCCTTTTTTAATGCATTGTATGTTTCTTGATTTAAATAACAACGATGATAAATATAATTATATTCATTTAAATATTCTACCATTTCCTCTGCACGAATTTCCATTTCTTCACTAAAAGTCCACCAATATGAATATTGTGTTGGGAAAACATATTTAATTTGTATCTTCTTTTCATATAAAGATAGCCATTCAAAATTATTTGATTCCTCAATCACATTATAATCTTTTAATGAGTCATACATAAAATCACTAAGAATAATTTCATTATCTTTTAAATCAAAATCTAAAAATTTATTTGTGATAAAATAAGCATTAAAAAAAGGCTCAACTAAAAAGGCGTTCTTATATTCATCTGGAACAAGGTCATATTTAAAATCATCAGCTTGTAAAAAATTGGAACATAAAACAACTAGATTGCCTTGCTTAATTTTTTCTTCATATTTATTTAAATCTGACATAGGTAATACTAACTGATCATCAAAAGTAGAGTTACTCCAATAGGTATCAATAATATAAGGATTATGTGCACTAGACTTTAGTAATTTTAAATAAATATCCTCTTTGGATACACTTTTGTAAGTAAATGAAAGTAAGAATATAGAAAATAGTAAGGACAACAAAAGTGTTACAATGATGTTTGGACCCCAAAAAACTATTTTACTTAAAATACGCTTATCTATTTTGGCAGACTCATATTTTGGACATTCCTCTATACTGCTTTTCATATCCATTATCATTTCAAAAGAATGATTCTTTATCGTAAAAGATCCATCTATTCCCTTATAATCTGAAAATTTATGTGTAGAAAAAATGATATATTTTTCTTTGGAAAGCACCTTAAGATTATCCAATATAAGTTTTGAGGTTTCTTCATCTAAATGGCTAATGGGTTCATCTAATAAAAGGACAGGGTTCCCTTCCAGAATACCTAAAATGATTGCAGCTCTTTGTCGTTCGCCAGCAGATAGTTTTTTGCATTTTATTCTTTTTCTATCTTGCAATTTAAAACGTTCTAGATACTGTTCTATAAAATCTAAATCACTTGAAAAAAGTTGAAGATTCTCCATTAAAGTTAAAGAATTAAAAAGATTATTCTCTGCATCAACATAAGATATAAGTTCTAAACTTTCCTTATGATTATGGCCATCTATTGATAAGCTAAAGCTTGATTTTATGCATCCCAACAAAGATTTAAAAAATATGGATTTGCCCGTTCCATTTTTCGCAACAAGCGCATATAACCCAGGACCTTGTAAATTTAACTGTGCATCTTGATATAAAGTTTGTTCTTTAAAGGATACATTAAACTTCTCTATTTTAAACATCAGTATTCTCCTTAAAGCATATTAAAGATAACTGCAAGATATGGGTTAGTCTTATAAAGCAGTAGAATACTCAATCCAAACTCCATAATCAATAGCATACCTTGAATTAGATATCTAGACAGAATAAGTTTATGTAACCCATATCCCTTCATAGCCAAAAAGAACAATTCTTTAATTTCATTTTTAACATACAAAAAACAATATAAAACTATGATAAAAACTATAACAAACGCACAAACAGAACAGATGGTTATAAAAATTATTCTAGCATTTTCCCGGGCTTCTATTTTAGTATCCACAGCTGGTCTTTGTAAAAACTTGGCATCTTTATCCTTTAATACTTTTTCTACCACAATTTCAAAATCAGAAGCTTCAGTATCAATAAAACTATGTGTTTCTTCATAATGTGCTAGATTTTTTCCATCAAGACATTCTAATTTAGGAAATAATTCCTCAAATATAAAATCAGATAAATAGATTGATTGATTATACATTTGTCCAGCATTATCTATTAAAATAAAATTTGGACACTTTAGCACTAAGGTTTTAGATACTGTTTTTGTATTGGATTTAAACTCAATTGTAAAGGATTTTCCATCTACGCTTTTCAAAAAATCTTTAGATTCTACTTCTTCTTTCGTATATCCTAAGGTATTGACAAAAAAGCCTTTAGAACAATAAAACTCATTACCTGTCAAATTCAAATTATAAGAAGTCATATTTTTTTTCACTAATAAATCAGAAAGTAAAAAAGATGTGGGTTGCTTTAGCTCTTCATCATAAGAGCCCATATAAAGCCTTGCTACCACATAGGGAGCAGCATAAATATTCATATAATAATCATCAATTTGCTTTTTAAAGTTTCTTAGGTCACTTGTATAACTAATACTATTCTTTTCAGGCAAATACTCAAGATAGTTTGTTTTATATATTTTAAAATTGACATCCGTAATCATATCACCTACAGTAAGTGAAAGACTTGTATGGAGCGTTAAATTACTTGCAACAAAATCCTTTAAAGTCTCTGTAGGCAATAAGACAGATTGATCCATTTCATATCCTAACAATACCGCATATAAATAATCAGAAATATAAATGTCCTTTTCATTTAAATCAATTTTAGTTCCTTCACTATATATAAAGTCTGTCATATATATTGAAGTAAACGGTATGGATGATGTGGCAACATTATTTCTCCAAATTTCATACTTTGCTTGCACCTTTTCTATTGGTTTTAAAGCATCATAATTAGAGGGCTGAACATTTGAATATTGTGGACTATGTTCCGTTATTCCTCTTGCATAAAGACAGGCATCTGAGGTTGTATTAAGTAAAATGGCTGTAGCAAATATATAAAAAACTATAAACAAAAAAAATGTAAATAAAAAAAATATCAATTTTGGTCTTTTACAAAATAAAATCAAACTATTCTTTAATGCTTTTCCCCAATTAATTTCATTAGTATCACTTTGAATTTCTGCAGAAGATAAATTTAACTTTTTTTCTTTTATCGTTCCTTCTGCAATTTCTAACATACCATTTACATAGTCTAGGGGTATTGTATTATGCATTACAGCAATAACTAAAGAAATCTTCCCCAAAACCTTTAGTTCTTCATAAAACAAAGGCAAGCTTTCTATATCTACATTACACAAAGGCTCATCTAATAACGTTATTTTGGCTCTTCTAACCAATGCGAAAATTAAACTGATCTTTTGAGCCTCTCCACTTGATAATTTTAAAGCCTTTCTTTTCAAAATATAATTTAAATCATATTTTTGAATATATGCCTTAATTTCTTTTACTTTTGATTTAGAAAAAATCAACTCTGCATTTTCTAGAACAGATAGAGAAGGAACAAGATTAACCTCTGAAACACTATAAAATAAATCGTTTTTCAAATTAAAATCTGAAGAGAAATTAATCTGTCCCTCATCCGTCTCATAAATTCCACTAATGCATTTTAATAAGGAGGATTTCCCAGAGCCTGTTTCTCCCTGAACTACATAAAAACCAGTATCAGCAAAAGTATAATTTATATTATTTAAAACTATCTTTTCTTTAAATTTTAATGAAACATTCTCTAAATTAATCATATTAACATCTCCCTACTTTTATTTTAGAAATAAACTATATAATCTTTATCTGTAAAGTTACTAGTTACAATTTGTAAATCTATTCCATTTGACATTCTCTCGTATTCGTAGATTCCAACAACTCCCGTCACGCTGTCTTGACAAACGAATTGACCTATCGTTTCAAATAAAGCATATCTCTTTTCTGATCCTCTAATGTATCTATTTCCTTTTTTAATTAAATTATATACAACACCAACTTTTTGTATGATAAAATATTTGTATATTGCTCTTCTTTGAACCACATAAAGGCCTGGTCCTACATTTAAATTAATCTCTACTTTAGTTCCTTGTTTAAGGGTTAACTCTGTTTTCTTTTTAACCTCAGAAGTTAAGGAGGTAGACATAGATGAACTAATGGTTGTTGTAATATTATTTAATGGAACTCCACAGGTGGATTTTACCGTGGCTCCATATTCTGTATTAATAGATAAATTCAAACTCTCCTCATAAAATATGGTTTCTGTTTTTTCTATAATATGCTCATATTTTATATTACCATTGTTAGTCATTTGATAGATTTCAGATAAAATTTGAACGGGTAAAGAAGCTGGTTTTTCTGCTTCATAAACTCTTAAATAAAAATCTGTGCTATCAGTTTCCTCATACATTTTGTAATCTTGAACCAATCTAAAATTACCAAACTTATAATTAGCAGCTTTTGGAACTGTCTCTAAGGAAGAATATTCAACAGTTCCTGCCGGAAGCTGTATACTAGATGCATTAGCATTTATTCCCATAAATAAAAATAGGGAAATACCACTAATAAGAACAAAAAATAACTTTTTCATTTTTCAACCTCTTAATTATGAAAATTTAAAATAATGTAAAAATTTATATTAAAATTTCACATTTATCCTTTCTTATAAAATATTATCCCATTTATCTTTATTTATTTCAACAAAAATTAACCGACACTTTTCGACAAAGTAATCCGAGATGGTATATAACTTAAAAAAATCCCTTAAGAGAAAATAAAACTCTTAAGGGAAAATATTACTTATTGAACATTATGCGTTCACTATTAAACATTTTAGTTAATATAAATGCTCCTAAACCAATATAAATAATAGAAGATAATAGGAACATACTGAAACATAATGGTGTTATACTCATACTTAAAATCCCTGTCAAGCTTTGAATGGCACCATAAACTGGAATCAAATATAATGCAGCATTTGTTGAAGCCGCTGTTCCCATAAAACTAGTTGCTCCCAAAAGCATAACAACTATCATAACTGGTATAGATAAGCTTGAGGCTTCTTTTACGCTTTTTGCAAAGGTAGATACGATAGTTAAAACTACAGTAAATAACAGTACTGTTACCGTGATAACCAATAACAACATAAATATAGTAGATATATTATATGCACTTAAAGATAAGTCTGTACCTACAAGCTTTGGAATAGAGGCAATTAAACCTATAAAACTAATTAAAGCAGAGGCTAAAGCTGTAATTCCTAAAGCGGATGCTTTTCCAATAACGATATAACTTCTTTTCGTTGGAGTAACTAAAAGTGTTGCTATTGTCCCTCTTTCCTTTTCTCCCGCAATAGATTCCGAACAGATACCCATAGCTCCTGAGAATAAGAAGGTAATCAATAAGAAAGGCAACATCATAGTGAGAATTTTCACTGTCAAATCTTCATTTTTTGCCAAATCATACTTCGTGTCTGCACTATTATTAATATCAAAAAGATTTGTTAAACTATCCTCATAGGCATTTAAAATACTATTATATAGAGTATATGCTGTTAAGGAGGCATTGGAAGCACTATTATAATAAATTTCTATATTGGGTATTTCTTTGTTGCTTATGCTTTCCATCATATTGCTAGGATATACTACATATAAATCTAGTTCCTTATTTTCGATTTTTTCTAAAAACTCTTTCTTCTCAAGTTTTTCATCCAAATAGACAATTTCAAACTCTTTAAGACCTTCTTTAAATAAGGAAGACAATACTTCAGGTTCATTTTCTACATACATAGAAAATCCCGTAATCTCTGTGTCGTCTCCTGCAAAGTTACCAATAAAATTTCCCATTACACTATACAGGGCAAATATTAAAAACCCTGGCAAAATGATTCCGATTAACATTCTATAATCTGTAAAAAATCTTTTTAATTCTTTTTTCAAGATAATTCCAATCGTTTTCATTGTTCTAATCCAACCTCTCTATCATAAATTTCAAAGAAAACTTCTTCTAAACTTTTATCTTGAACTATAGCACTTAGTTCATCAGAAACTACCATTTTACCATTTATGATAACGCCTACTCTATCACAAAGCTTTTCTACCAAGGAGAAAATATGAGTAGATAAAATTACCGTTTTTCCTTCCTTCTTTAAATCTAATAGGAAATCTGTGACTACCTTTGCAGTGATTACATCCAATCCATTCGTAGGTTCATCAAAAATAATAATGTTAGGATCATGAACGATAGAAATGATTAACGAAATCTTCTGTTTCATTCCAGTGGAGAGATCAGCAATTTTAACTTCTTTAAAACTATCTACACCAAATTTAGCAAATAATTTATTTTTCCGCTCTTCAGCTACATCCTTATCTACACCATGTAAATTTGAAAAATAATCATATAAATAATTTGGCGTAAAAAAATCTTCTAATTTTAATTCACTTGTTAAAAATCCAATCTTTCCACGGACTTCATTTGGATGTTCTACCACACTTATTCCATCCACAATAGCATCCCCACTATCCGCTTTAATTAAAGAAGATATGATTCTTAATGTCGTTGTTTTTCCTGCACCATTAGGTCCTAATAGTCCGTAGATTTCACCCTTATATGCTTTAAACGAAAGACCATCTACCGCTACTTTAACTGTATCAGATGTCTTATTAATTTTTCTTTGTTTGCTTGTAAGCTTAAAAGTTTTCCTTAATTCTTTAACTTCTAATATTTCTTCCATCAAATGTTCTCCTTTGTAAATGTAAATAAAAACTTTAAGTTTATTGACTTGAGATTATTATACACTAAATTTTTGCAATATGAAATAACTATACTTTATAATTTTAACATACTTATTATAGAAATTAAGTTATAAAAAATCATACTTTATACCATCAAGTCTTTTTATAATAAATAATTATTATCTCGATTTGCAAGTTGTATCTCAGCTAACTTATAAGTTGCAAATCCTCCTATAATCAAAGGTTCAGAATTACAAATCTCTTCTGCTTCATCACGGCAGTCTACATTTAAAATATACATACCTGCCATTCCTGGATATCCTTTAAAAACACCACAGATTTCTAATCTTCCTGCATCATCCAATTTTTTTATATGATTCACATGTTCTACAACCACTTGTTTTGTCATTTTATTATAGGTTTTACTTTTTTCAATCATCATAATAAATTTCATTTTACCCATAGTATTCCTCCTGATTTTTTTTTACTTTTGAAATATGATTATCTTATTTTAACATAAATCTTATTTTTTTAACTAGTTAAACTTAATACCATTTAACAAAAAAACTTTAAATATTCTCCCTAAAGAGTCTAATTAAAGCCCTTCTCATAATAAACTTTATATAAATAGAGTCCACATCCCTCTAAAATATATTTCGAATCCTGTGGATTTTTAGATTCTAAAATCTCTTTTACTTTTGTAGGGGGAAATTTACCTTTCCCAACTTCTACTAGTATTCCCATCATTCTTCTAATCTGATATTTTAAAAAGCCATTCCCAATAAAACGAAATTCAAGCTTATCATTCTCCTTGAGAAGATCAATTTGAAATATCGTTTTGACTGTGGGTTTTCTTGGATCAATACTTGCAGAAGCAAAACCCTTAAAATCATGCGTTCCCAATAGATACTGTATCGCTTCCCTCATCCAATCTGCATTGAGATTTGGAATATATGGCATATAACGAATCGTTAAAGGATTGTATTCTTTTATATTGATATAATACCTATATTCTTTTTTTACAGCACTAAATCTCGCATGAAAATCATCAGGTACCCTTTCACAAGTCTTTATATAGATGTCATTGGGTAAATAGGCATTTAAACCTCTTTTTAATCCATCTGCTGGAATATCTTTTGTTATATCAGTATGAAATACCTGACCAATGGCATGTACACTTCGATCAGTTCTTCCTGATGGATAAATTTTCACATCTTCATCCAGTAATTTTTTAAAGGCCTTCTTCAGTTCTAATTCTATGGTTGGAAGAGCATCCTGGATTTGAAAGCCCATATAATTATAGCCATCATAGCTTAAGGTAAATTTATATCTAGCCAAGGAAGTTACTCCATATTGCTAGGCCTAAAAACACAAGAACTATGCCAAAACAGAAATAATCCAAAAGTCTAAACTTTAATTCATCAAGTTTGGTTCTTTTAGCCCCAATGACATAGCCTCTTGCTTCCATAGCATTTGATAAATCCTCTGCTCTTCTAAAGGATATTACAAACATAGGAATTAATAAGGAAATGATTTGACTTACCTTATCCTTTAATCTACCTTCCTGAAAATCTACACCACGAGATGCTTGAGCATTCATAATCTTTCTAGATTCTTCATAAAGAGTTGGAATAAACCGTAAGGTTAATGCGATAGTCATAGAGAATACACTGACTGGAATCCTTATGAGTTTTAGCGGAGCCAAAAGCCATTCTAGTCCGTTGTTGATATCCATAGACATTGTAGATAACGTCAACAAAGAGGTAATTCCTATCATAATAAATATTCTTACAAATACAAAGGTTGCATTTTTTAGTCCTGAATCATAGATTTCAAATTTAAAATCAGACCAAATCAATAAGTCAAACCGAGAAAACCATAAAACGAAAAATATACTAGCTAACATAAGTAACGTCCACAAGAATTTCAATTTGATGTATTTCTTCGTTAAGAAATAAACAATCACAATGCCTAACATAATGAGCGTTTGAAATAAACCGATTTGCATATCAAATGTATACAAAAGGGTTCCATCTCGATTATAAATGAGTTGTAATAAGAATGTAAATCCTAACAAGAAAATGAGCGGCTTTAGTCCACGTATTACGCGAAGAATGGATACTCTGGTTGATAAGAAAATGAGGATAAATATTCCTAAGGCAATCCATATACCATAAAAACTAGGAATTAGAAAAATAACAACAATCGATAAAATCGTCAATATTACTTTCGTTCTTGGATCCAATTTATAAATCCATGAATTCCCTGGCACATATTGTCCTATTGTAATATTATTCATGGCATTTCACCACACTTTCAATTAATTCTTTTTCATCAAAAATGTGATAATCCAGTCCATATCCCATGGTATCATTTAAATAATCAATCATATCTAATACATCTGGTTTAGCTAAATGATTTTCTTGATACAAAGGAGAAGAAAATAAATCCACTTTATCTCCATCAAAAACAATTTTACTCTGATTTAAAACAACAACACGAGTCGCATATTTATAAACCAAATTCATATCATGAGATATGAGTATAAACGTCTTTTGTGTTTCTTTAAAGATTTCATAAAAAATCTCCATAATCTCTTCTGCTGTTTTCGGATCCAAACCACGTGTAGGTTCATCTAAGAGAATAATATCTGGATTATAGGCTAAAATACCTGCTATCGCAACCTTTCGCATTTGACCACCAGATAAATTAAACGGAGACCGTTTTAACAGACCTTCCTCTATTTTTAACAGCATAGCGGTTTTCATAGCTTCCGTTTTGGCCTGTTCTTCTTTATATCCAAAGTTCTTACCTGCAAACATAATGTCCTTTAAAACTGTTTCTTCAAAAAGCTGATATTCTGGAAATTGAAATACAAAACCTACTCTTTTTCTCACTTGTTTTAGTTTAGGGTTCTTATTTTTTTTAGGCGTAATTGTATGCTCAAATATTTGAACTGTTCCAGTAGAAGGAAGAATTAACGCGTTCATATGTTCCATCAAAGTAGATTTACCACTACCAGTTTTACCAACTAAAGCGACAAATTCATTCTTTGCAGAGATATTTAAATTAATATGTTCTAATGCCACAGTATACGTCTTCTTTTTAGAAGTTGGATAGAGATGGCTTACTTCTTTAAATGATATTCCCATAAAGCCTCCATTAATTTCGTATCCTGTTTTAAAATTTCGTTTTCCTTTGCCATACTATAAAATCTAAGACCAAAAGGAACATCTAAATTAGAGCTTTGTAAAATTTCCCTTTTCTTAAAAACTTCACTTGGTATTCCTTCTTCAACCACCTTACCATCCTTTAAAACAATCAGTCTGTCACTTTTATTTGCTAAAGAAAGATCATGCGTAATTGTTATAATCGTCTTATGATATTTTTCCTTTAATTCAATGATTAACTCTATAATCTCTTTATTGCCTTCAGGATCTAGCATAGATGTAGCCTCATCCAAAATGACAATATCACAATTCATAGCCAGGATGCCTGCGATTGCTACTCTTTGTTTCTGCCCCCCTGAAAGAGTTTGAGGTTCTCTATCTAAATACTCCTGCATATCCACCTTTTTAGAAAATTCATCAATCCGTTTTAACATTTCATCTCTCGGAATTTGATGATTTTCAAGTCCAAAAGCCAAATCATATTTTACATTATAGCCTACAAACTGATTATCTGGGTTTTGAAAGACAATTCCTACTCTACTTCGAATTTGATCCACGCTTTCTTCTGTTAAAATCATATCATCATATAGTATTTGTCCAGAGTTTGCTGCAAGTAGTCCAATCATTAACTTCGCAATCGTAGACTTGCCACTACCATTATGACCAAGAATAGAAACCCATTCCTCGTTATGAACTTGAAAACTGACATCATCTAAAGCTTTTTGACTATTGCCGTTATATTGAAATGATACGTTCTTAAATTCAATCATAGGAACCCTCCTTCTATCTTTGTTAAACTACTAAAATCTTTATTATTATACCATTTTTTTAAAAAAAGAAAATACTATAAAAAACGGTTTGCTTCTTTTTATTCCACCTTGCAATTGTACAGGTTATATCTAAAATATGGTTTTATTTCTTATCAAGTAGCTTATTTTATTTACATAAAAAGCTATACAATATCCATAAAGAACTAAGCCAATATTTCCAAAAAACATAATAAGTAATAGAAGATTATTAGAAGCAATAAACTCCAATAGAGGTAATTCAGTTTCAAAAAATATAAAAAGTGGAATACAAAAGCCTATAATCATAAATATAGAACTTAGAATGATGCCCTGTATTAAATGGTAAAAATAAAGAAAACAAGATATAAAAATGAGAATTGCGGAGAAAAGTAAAACCGCCCCTGCAATTACCAAAGATAAGTTATAAATATTACACATCAAGAATAGCACAAAAAACAAGGCAGAAAACAATAAACATCCAATAGAGTACAAAGATGCGGAACGCTTTTTATTTCTTGGCGTATCTTCTGTTCTTTCAGACTTCCCATCAACAACCAATTTAGTGAGTAAGGTTGACCATCGACTTGTAATATAATGTTTGACCTCTGTAAGGTTAACAAAATTTATATAATGCTTGATTTGACAATCTAAAACTTGAAATGTAAATATTACACGCCCAAATACTTGATTTTTTCTTTTTCCATAAACTTCAAATTCTATCTTGTGCAAATACTCATAGGAAAGACAATAAAATAGATTTGGTGTAGGAACTACACCGTTGGTATAATTAAATAAAAAATTGTCCTGAGAAACATATAAGGTTTCTCGTTCTATGCTTCGATTTGTATTTATATTTCTAAATATAACAAAACAAAGAAGTAAAACGGCTAAACAACCTACCGTTTGTCCTAGGAAAGTGGCTAAGGAAAATTTATGATATGTTATAGAGAGTACTACTCCAAATATATTAATCAAAGCGTAGAAAAATAGACTTAAAAATAGAAATAGTTTTACAAGCTTCATTGATAGACTTACATTTTGAAAAATTTTTTTATCATAGTCTTTCATATTACTTTTTTCTATCAGTATGCCCTTTGTAATAAACTCTTGTTTAATTTGTTCTTCCGATAATTCCTTATTGTTTATTATTTTATAGTTTTCTTTCATAACCAATCTTCTCAAACGTTTATAATATTACTTTCGATTTGGCTTTCTTTTTATCTTTAACAAAGAGATAAAATCGTCAAATAACGATGCGTCTGTTAGCTCAAACATCATCCATTTACCATCATGATATGTTTGAGAAGCATCATATTGTTCTTGGATTTCTTTGGACCATTGTTCTTTAGTTTCTTCAAATTTTAATCGTTCTTTTTTCCCAAAAATAACCATAAACCCTATACAGTTTTTCCTTGCATATAGTGCACATAATGTTTTACCACCACGAGAATATTTTTTTTCATATTTCCATAATTTTCCACCAGTATTCCACAAAAAATTCATGTCATAATGTTTTTCAATAATCGTACTAAATTCTTTCCATACATCATATAAAGATGTCCCAACTAAGGACACTAATTCTTCTTTGTTAGGTATTATATCTAGCATATTCACATCTCCATTTACGAAAAAATATTTTTTTTAGTATAGCATATTCTCTAAAAAATATCAAACAATGATAAACACAATTAAAGACATTAAACCAAACTAAACAGAAGATCAATATTTCATAATTTTAAAAAATAAGTAAGGGATTATAAAGTCTAACCTTTATAATCCCTTAGGTAAAGGAAATAATGAAATTAGGAAATAAGCTGTTTAAGTAACTGTTCAATAGCACCTTTAGCTAACATATCTTTAAAGTAATTTTCTATAACATTATATAAAACAGTTTGTGTTAAATCCAATCCAAAAATCTTCTCATTATTTAAAATATTTTTTAATTCACCTTGATATTCATTTGTATCTATTACATTCTTCAAAATATCCGTCAAATCCTCAAGCATCGGATCTGCACTTCTCTGAAAAGTTTTATGGGCATCATCTCTACCTAAAAGATAACGACACCAGCCTGCAATAGCCATAGGAATATACTTCAATTCCTCTAATGATAATTTAGAATTAGCGAGATAAGCTTTTATTGTTTCACCATAGCGTACAGGTATTTTTTGAGAGGTATCTGTAGCAATACGCTGTGGCGTATCAGGAATAGATTTATTAGGAAGACGTTTTTTAATAACTTCTTCTAAAAAAATTTTTGGATCAATAATTTTAGGATGAACTACAACTTTCATCCCCTCAGCACCGATGCCCTCAATTAATTTTTTCAAGGTTGGATTGTCCATTTCCTCGGCAATTGAGGTATATCCTAATAAACACCCGTAAACAGCTAGAGCAGTATGTAAAGGATTTAAGCAAGTGGTAACCTTCATAGTTTCAACCTGATTAACAGTCTCTCTAGTTGTAAAATATACACCTACACGTTCTAAAGGAGGTCTACCATTAGGGAATGCATCTTCTATAACTAAATACTCACACTCTTCTGCATTTACAAAAGGAGCAATAAAGGTCTTTTTAGCTGTGGTAATAGGTGACATATTCTCTAATCCTAACCTATGTAATTGTTCTGCAATGGAGATGGCAGGTCTTGGGGTAATTTTATCAATCATGCTCCAAGGAAAAGTGATCTTTCCTTCATTCTCTAAATATAGAATAAATTCTGAGGTAACATACTTTTTCTCATACCAATGTTTAGCAATCGTAAGAATTGCATTTTTAAGTTTTTCCCCATTATGTGAACAATTATCCATACTCACAACGGCTAGCGGATAAGCCCCTTTCAAAAATCTTTTATACAAAAGAGATGTAATAATACTCATAACATGCTTTGGATTGGCAGGCCCATTTTTAATATCTTCAGATACTACCCCTAAAAATTCTCCAGTTAAACTATATAAATTATACCCTTTTTCTGTTATCGTAAAAGAAAGCATTTGTAAACTTGGGTCTATTATGATTTCTTCTAATCTCTTCGTATTAGAAGCTTGTACCCCTTCAGCAATGGAGCCAATACTACGAAATTGAGGATCTTTACTAGCATATAAAGTTGTAAGTAAAACCAAATTATCATAAGGCTTATAGATTTTTTCTATAATTTCTTCATCGAAGGTTTCAGCGGCAATAATGCCTCGATCCGTCAGATTTAAATTTAGTAAATCATCCTGTAATCTAGCTATATAACCTCGAAATATATTTCCTGCCCCAAAATGTAGCCAAATCGGATGTTCACAGGTGGCCTTTCTCATATGTTCTAAGTTATACTTAGGCATTATAATTTCATTTGGACAGGCATTTAGATTTTTATAATTAAATTTCAATCTGTTCACCTACTTATCTAATTTATCTAAAGTTTCCCAGATTGCCGTAATGTACATAGCTCCTAAAGCTCTATCATATAATCCATACCCCGGCTTTGCATCTTCATCCCAAATCATTCTTCCGTGATCAGGACGTATATACTTTGTATATCCTGCATCATGATATCCTTTTATCATACCAACCATATCCAAAGATCCACATTTTGAATAATGTGCAGACTCTTCAAAAGATTCTTCTCCCACTAACTTAATATTTCTAATATGTGCAAAATGAATACGATCCATAGCTGCATACTTTTTAACTAATTTAACCATATCATTATCTTTTCGAGTGCCTAATGAGCCAGAACATAAAGTTAGTCCATTATAATGATTATCTACTAGTTTTAAAAACCGATCTAAATTTTCTTCACATGTTATAATTCTTGGAATTCCAAAGATAGGCCATGCAGGATCATCTGGATGAATTGCCATTAATACATCGCATTCCTCTGCAACAGGAATAATTTCTTCCAAAAATAATTTCAAATGGTTCCATAATCCTTCTTCTTTTAATTCTTGATAAGCTGAAATTAATTCTTTTACTTCTTCTGGTTTATAAGAAGAATCCCAACCTGGTAAAGTAAGTTTTGTAGGATCTAATTTATCAACATCTTCCTTGTAATAAACTAGTGCTTCACTGCCATCCTCCAACTTGTG
The DNA here is from genome assembly GCA_910577745.1 of uncultured Anaeroplasmataceae bacterium. Lineage (GTDB taxonomy): Bacteria > Bacillota_I > Bacilli_A > Acholeplasmatales > Anaeroplasmataceae > Pelethenecus. Next base: position 61,521 of record CAJTNG010000004.1, read on the forward strand.
ATTAAGTTGACTTCTCGTCCAATCAAACACTGGCATAAAATTATAACAGATGCACTTTACACCATACTTAGAAAGCAATCTAATATTCTCTTTAAAATTTTCGATGTGGCGTTTATAATCGCCTCTTCTTAATTTGATATCCTCTGAAACAGGAACAGACTCAATCACTTCCATTTCTAAACCATGAGAAGTAACATAATCCTTTAAATCTTTAATTTCTTGTTCTGGCCATACCTCACCCACTGGAACAGAATAAAGCGCTGTAACAACTCCTGTCATTCCAGGAATTTGTCTGATATACTCTAATTTATTCTTATCATCATATCCATACCACCGAAATGTCATCTTCATAACAATGTCTCCTTACATACCTATTTGATTAGCTACATCATACGCTGTTTTTGTGGCAGTGTCAATATTGCAGCCTGCACCTTCAAGACAATCTCCTATATAAGCAACGTTTGCTTTTACATTTTTTAAATCTATTTTGTTTTTCTGAGAGGCTAAAGCGTTAATACATATTTCATAAGGTACTTCAACCATAGTGTTTTGAAGCAGGTCTTCACATACCACAACTGTCTCTGCAAATTCTTTAATTTTATGATTGGTTAAAACTTTAATATTAAACTTCTTAAATTCTTCTAAAATCGTTGGCATAATGGTATTAGACTCTTCTTTAGCAAACTTATCTGTCATTTCTAGAAGTGTAACTTGGTACCCTTTTTGGGCTAAGTATTCTGCCGTTTCAACGCCTACAAGTCCGCCACCAGCAATTACTATCTTTTGTTTTGCAAGTTCCTTACCTGCAAGAACATCCCAGGCATCTATAGTATATTCAATTCCTGGAATTGGGGGATGTGCATTCTGCGCTCCAATCGCAACCAATATATCATCAAAGCCTTCTGCTTGTTCTTTTGTGAATTCTTCATTTAGATGAATTGTTATATTCAAATCTTTTATAATCGCAGTATAGTAATTACAAATACGTAGCATTTCATCCTTTCTTGGAGGAACTGCCGCAATATTGATTTGTCCAAACAACTGATTACTTTTTTCAAAAACGGTAACCTTATGACCTTTTAGACTTGCAACTCTAGCTGCTTCAAGGCCAGCAATACCAGCACCTACAATCGCCACGTTATGTATTTGTTTTGCAGGCTCTATGGTGCGCTTATATTCATAACCATTTTCTGCATTCAATACACAGGATAAAAATCTTCTATTCTGAATCGCATCCGTACATCCTTTATTACACATGATACATCTGCGAATTAAATGTTTTTGATTCACTATCGTTTTATTTACAATATCTGGATCCGCTAGAAGTGGTCTACCAAATCCAACATAATCACAAATGCCCTCTTGAAGTAGTTCTTCTGCCATATCCACATCAATGATTCTTCCTACAGTAGAAACTGGAATAGACACTACAGATTTAATTGCTTTACTTTCTTTCCTCATAAATGCATAATCTCTAGTTCCCATGGCAGGAATTGTATCATTCATATTTCCTGTGTGGTTTGCTTGCGCTACATGTAAGGCATGTACACCACGCTGTTCTAATATTTTAGCAAACTCTATGGCTTCTTCTAACACTAAACCACCCTTGCCTTGGAACGAACCATCCAAACGTCTCGTAACAATAGGCAATTTATATTCTATGGTTATTTGATCGGATGCACTTTGAATGGCTTCAATAACTTCTAAGGCAAAGCGGATTCTGTTTTCAAAAACACCACCATACTGATCTGTTCTTTTATTTAAAATGGTAGAACATAAGGATCCAACAAGACGGTCTCCATGCACTTCAATGACATCCACGCCAGCCTTTATAGCTCGATGAATACAAGCCGTTATCTTTTCTAAAATTTTCTTTAATTGCTCTACTGTAGCTTCATTGATGAAATGAAGCATATCATAGTGTAGTTTTCCAAAAATCTCTTCTTTTGGACGATTTTCTTTAAACATTTGCATCAATGTTTCCGCATCATATTCTGGATGAAAAATCTGTAATCCTAGTTTACAGTCATATTCATGTAAGGTATCTGCCAAACGCTTAAAAGAATCTATTTGTGCATCCATAAATAATTTAGGAGTTGGAGAAAAGGTAGGGATAGGAACAACATCTCCTATCACAATATAGCCGACACCACCCTCAGCTAATCTTTTATAAAAATTCAAAGATTGTTCCCCAATAGAGCCATCCTTTTCCTCATACCCTGTCGTTAGCGGTGGGAACATTACTCGATTCTTTAATACAATATTTCCAATTTGAATGGGTTCTAGTAGTTTCATTTCATTGTCCTCTATTTCGTAAAATGTAGTTTAAAAAACTCTGCAATTTCTAAATTCCATAAATCCCAAGTGTGTCCATATCCTTCTACAATTTTATAGGATACATCTTGACAAATCTCTCTAAGATAAGTATCAAATTCTAAAGATTGTGCATAGATAAAATCTTTATCACCAATGGAAAGATATATATTTTTTGGCTCATCCTTTGTATCAATAAATAAGTCTTTTAATGATTTTAATTTTAAAACTTGTTCCAAATCATTATCCGCTCTGGTTGCCGGAGATAGTGCACAGCATCCCTGATAAAGCTGTAAATGTTCTAAATAATTTCTAAGCGCCCCATATCCCCCCATGGAACACCCCGCAATATATCTTGGCATTTTTTTAGATAATGCCGTAAAGTTCCCATATAAGAAATCTGGTAATTCATCATTGATAAAATCTGCCCATCGATCTACAGGAGAATAATTTACATACCATTTATTTTCACAGCCTATCATGCATAATGCGATTTTATACTGATCTGCAAGCTGTTCAATAGTACTCCTTTGTTCCCATGCGGTTTTAGATGAACCGAAGCCTGATAATAAAATCATTAAGGGGTATTGCTTCACTTCATCCTGATAGGGCGTTTTACTTTTATTTTGAATCGTTTCCTGTAAATTCATCGTAGGAATATAAACGATTACTTCTGTATTTCTATAAAGCGCACTAGACTGAAATTCTAATATATATCTTGCCATAAGTTTCCCACCTTTTCTTTTTTTATGATTCGTAAACATATAAAACTTTTAAATCCTTGCGAATCATAAAAAACAATGAACTCCATAAGGAGAGGATTTTCCTCTCCTTTGGATGTTCTTTTCATTTTTATTTCACTTTTCCAGAGATAGCATCTAATGTAGCATCATCAAATAATTTTTGTAATGCACTCACAGAAGTAATACTATCAAATGTAGATTTTCCGAACGTGAATCCAGCAGATGCATCGCAAGCTTTATCAAAAGTTGCTTTATCTGTTGCTGTCCAGTATTTTTGGACAATCTTAATTGCATTATTGTTATCTCTAATTGCTTCTCCACGCATAGCCTTAACAGTTGCTGCTAATACAGCTTCATTAATCGCTGCAAATTTACCGACAAGATAAGGATCATGTGCCACTTTGAATGCAGGCTTTTCTGCTGAAGAATCAGCAACATACCATTTATCATAATCAGAAACGAAGGCATCTATCGTTCCAAAGCGAGTAGGCTGTCCTAATACACCATAAGTTGCAAACATATTGATTAAGTAATTGCCATTACAAGTAGTAACCATAGCTGCAGGTTTTTGCATAAATACACCTGTACATTGCTTAATTAACCCATTCATATCTGCTAAATTATTTGCCATTAATAAAACCTTATCTTTAAGAATAGAAGTTTCAGAATATTCAATCGTCCATTTTGCAGCATCTGCATCTGTATCACCTTTCACAGTTGCTCCAAATTCTTCTAAAGCTTGTTTAATGCCTTTCCAACGATACGTCATTTGGTGAGCTAAAGATAAACCATGATAATCTACTGGCCATACAGCTAGTTTATCTGTTGTTCCTTCAGGTAAAGCAATTTTATTAGAACCCCAATATAACTCAATAAAGTATTTTGTCATTTCATAAGCTTGTTTTTGCTCCTCTGCTGGAGATGGTGCAATTTCACCAATGAAATAAGGACTATCCTTATATTCATCAAAAACTTCATCTGTTACTGTAGAACCACTATAGGCAATATAAATTTCTTCATCAACACAATACTCTAATACGCTATCCTTACCATCCATTTCAAAGTTACAGATGATCGCATCACAACCTGCTGCAACTAATTTTTCTGCACAAGTTTTGTAATATGTAGGATCTTGTCCTTGGAAATTCTCATAAACTAACTCTACACCATACTCTTTTGCTAGAGCTTCCCAATGCTCTTTAAATGCCTTGGTTTCTCCACCTTCTGTACCAGGTAGTACAAAGCCCACCTTTCCTCCTTCTTCAATTACCTTTCCACCATCTGGAGTTTTATCTCCATTACAACTTGCTAGACCTAAAGTCAAAGCTATAGCTGCTGCACCTAACACGAATTTTTTCATTTTCTTTTCCTCCTATTTTTCTTTTTCGTATTTTGCGATTTTATAATTTTTAATTTTATTTTTAATAGCTGTAGTCCAACGTGTCCAATTCACCATATACGTTAAAACTGCAAAAATTAAGAACGATACAATTAAGGATATTGTACTGATATCTACTCCAAATCTAGCCAATCCTTCCTTAAACAACGTCACACTGAATACACCAAGAACTAGTCCAACCACTTCATTAGAATGCTTAGCAATTAACCCACCTAAGAAGATTGGAAGGAAGTTTTGCATTACAGCCATTGCCGTTCCTAAATTTGTTGAAACCGTAATTTTTGACTGATTGATAGAGAATATATAAGTATAAACTGCAATCAACGCTCCAGCTAATGCATAACAGATTAATGCATTTTTAATTTCATTCACACCAGTATCTACTGCAACTTTTTGTCCATAAAGAATAGATAATTTATCATGTCCAAATTTTGAATTTCTCAATGTGATTAACATAAAGATACAAATACCTAAAACGATAATGACCATAAACCAAGGATTCGTAATCATAGGATATAAATCTGGAGCTATACTTCCTGGAATATCCACTGAACCTTTTCCATTTGTAATGACATAGGCAAATCCTTCATAAATCAAACATACACCTAGCGATACTACAATTGCAGGAATCTTTAAAAATACAAAGATTAATCCACTGATAAGCCCTAGTACAATTCCATAAATGACACAAAGCAATAAATAGAGTAAAGCAAAGTTTTGCATTGTCTTATTCGGTAAAGTATTCCACGCCAACACGGCTGCAAGAATACCAACAGCCCCTAAAGAGAAATCCATACGTCCGCTATTCATATTGGTATTTAATGCGAAACAAGCAATTAATACGGTTATCATTGTAATTAATAAGTTATTGACAATGATAGAATCTCCTATGATGGCAGATCCTGATGACAGACTACCTGATACCAAGAATAAAATACCAATGATAGGGAATAAAATGGTGAAAAAGATATCCTTTACTGTCTTTTTATGTTTAGGAGCAATATATTTTTTCTTTTTTAATATTTTCAATTCCATACTATCACCTACCATAACATCTCGATTGCCGGCAATCTGTTGGTACGATTTCCGATTGTATTCACAGAAACTATACCTAAAAACAGAACACCTTTAACAAAAGATTCGTAATTTGTAATTTCACTAAACCCTGAAACACGTCCAATTGCAATTAGCAAGTAACTAATTAAGCTAGCCGTAAGACCACCTAATATTGCCGCACTGATTTTAGATTTAGGTCCACCTGTGGTCTGCATTCCACCAAAAACAATAGCCAGGATAACATCTAATCCTATGGTAGAACAGGAACTCATAGAAATGGTTCTAGAACGTACAATATATAGCATTCCACCCACGCCCACACATATACCAGCAATGAAGAAAGTAATCAATCCTTGTTTCGTTATATTCACACCGCTATATCTTGAGGAGGTACTATTTGCTCCAATCATCTTATTTCTTCTTCCAACTGGAGTTGATTTAAAGATGAAGGCAGTGACTAAAAATAAGGCAATGATTACAAGAAAGTAAAACCAGAAGGTATCCAAGTCTTTTATTCCTGTCACCTTTACTGTCTGAGTTGCTGTATTTTCTAATATATTTGTCAGGATTGCACTTAATACACTGCTCATCGCAAGTGTTGTAACCATAACTGGTAATTTTAATAAGCTTGCCAACGTGGAATTGATAAGCTCTACAACCACACCAACAACAATACCAACAACTAACACCAAGAAGATGTTATGTGTTTGATTCCATATCATAGCTCCTAGACAGGCAGCAAGTGCCGTTCCTCCACCCAATGACATATCAAAGCTTCGCATGGAATAGATGAATACACCACCTAAAGCAACCGCAATAATGATGGAGCTTCCTTCTAATATCTTTTGATACTCAATCTTTATGCCACCTATTGCACATACAATGAAATAAATGAGAACAAGGGCTAAGAAACAGAATAGTGAAATTTTAGATAACCAGAAGTTTCTATCTTTCACCGTTTTTTCAAAAGAGGTTGAACACATTGCTTCCATTTGCTGTGTTCCTAAATCCAAAAGTAGATTATTCTTTCCTCTAATGGTTCTATCTAATTCTATATAAGCATTTCTAAGATCTAGAATTGCTTTTTTACAATCAATCTCTGCTTGTAATCGGTCACGTGTCAAGGTTTTTAATGCTCTTTTTCGTTTAATATTAATTCCATTCAATTTTTCCTTATATATAGCTTTATCCTCTTTTTTAGAAAAATCTAAGGTATTCTTCTCTATTTCCAAAGCATTGAGTTGTTCTTTATACTCATTTTCTACATCTGTCATTTGATTTACATATTTTTGTTTCGTTTTTGAAATGAGATTAGAAACTTCTTCTTTTACAATCTTATGTAAAGCTTTATATTCCTGTCTTAATTTTTTTAAGGTTGGAATACGAATTTCATCATCCTGCTTTTGAATTGCCATTTGATTTTTCTTGGCTTCCAATATTTCTTTTTTATAGTCTTCGAATTGTTGATTATATTTCTTCTTATTTAATTTTTTAATTTTTTGATGGATAGAATTAAGTTTTACTAATCCGTCTTTTCTAAGTTCAGTTAAGGCATTTGCATTAGATAAAACTTCTTCACTAAAATTTAATTCCTGAGATATTCCTGTTAAATTCATCGTAATACCAACACCTTTCTAAAGCATAAAGTCAACAATTTGTTCTTGCTTTAAATCCTCACTACGGAGAAATTCTTTTTCTATACGTCCGTTTTTCATAATCAACAAACGATCTGACATTCCAATCAGCTCAGGTAATTCTTCTGATATCATTAAAATGGCATACCCTTCGCGTTTCAACTGAATCATCAACTGATAAATAAACTGTTTAACTCCAATATCCACACCTCTTGTCGGACAATCTAGAATTAATATTTTGGAGTCATTTCCAAGCCATTTTCCCAAAGAAACCTTTTGTTTATTTCCACCAGAAAGAGTTCGAACTAAATCATTGCTAGAATTACATTTGATTTGTAGGAAATCTACCTCTTTCTTTACAATTTCTCTTTCTTCCTTTTTAGAAACTAGAACTTTCATTTTACGAATGTTATTGATGGAAGCAATCGCAATATTATTGTAGATAGAATCATTTAAAGCCAGTGCCTCAACATCTCTATCCTTAGGAAGATATCCTATCCTGTTTTGCATTGCAATATATTCATTTTTAACGAGTATATCTAACTGCTCTCCAGTATATACCGCTCCTTCGGTTGGATGGTAAGCTCCAAATAAAACTTTACCTAAATCATGCATACCACAATCGGATAAACCACCCACACCAACAATTTCTCCAGCATGTAAATCTAAATTGATGTCTGTTAAACGATTTGCTAAAGAAACATTTTTTGCCCTAAGTAAAATAGGTTCTAGTTTAGAAGGGATAAAATCCGCACGATAGTAGTCTCCTTTTAGTTCTCGCCCTATCATATACTTTTTAATTAAATTCGCATCAAACTCTTCCTTCGTTAGATTAGCCACAATAGATCCATCTCTTAAAACGGTTAAAGTATCACATTTTTCCATAATTTCATCTAAGTCGTGAGAAATGAAAAGAACCGCTTTTCCTTCAGCTTTTAAATCATTCATCTTCTTATAAAGAATTTGTCTTCCGTCTTCTGATAGGGCAGTTGTTGTTTCATCGACAATAAAAATTTCGGGATTTTTCGCAAGAATCTTTGCGATTTCTACTAACTTTCGGCTTTGAATATCATAGACACCCATAGGAAGTTCTGGTCTTATATGATAGACACCAATTTTGGCTAAAATTTGTTTTGCATGACGATTTAATTTTGCTTGATTGACCACTTTACCAAAGATTAATTTTAAAAAGAAATGCTTAACTTTGGTAATGGTACTTTGATTGGTCAATTCTTTGATTTGTTTTTTAGCATTATGTGCCATATTCTTTATAGCCTTTGCATCTTGTGCAATAGCTTGCAAGTTCATTTGATGATTCAAGTCTAAAGCATTCTTTTTCTTTTTATAAGTTTTCCTTAAAAGGCTAAGCTCATATTGATACCTCTTTGTCTTGAATTGCTCTGTATCTGTAGTATGTTTAATTCTATCAAAAGCTTCCTTACTTCCTAGATTATATTCCTCTGTAAGCATTGCTAGGGATGTATCATAAGCTTCTATTTCTTTCGTAATATATTGTGGTTTTTTCTTTTTAAACTCCGTTAAAGCCTCTTGTTTACTAAAGTTTATCTTACGTAAAACTTCATTTAATTCTTGTGAAGAAGGAGATTTATTCTCATATTGCTTTAAAGCTTGTTCTACTTCCTTAGAAATAGCAGTTAAATCAATATCAAAATATTTTGAAAAAGAAATAATACGTTCTGTTTCAAAATAGTGGATTCCACTAAATTGTTCTAATTCACAAAGAAAAATATTTTCGGCTACACTACAGCCAGAAATTGTACCATTCTCCTGAACAGCAATTCCGATTCCTCTGCTTAAAGCATCCATCATAGATTTGGGTTCCCATGGCTGATCTTTAAAAACCATAGACCCACTATTTCTAAAATAAATACCTGTCATAATTTGACTCATCGTTGATTTTCCGCTACCATTTTCACCTATAAATCCTCTGATTTCTCCAGGATATACAGCTATGTCAACATCATTTAGAGCTATGGTAGGACCAAACCGTTTAACGATATGTGTCGCAGTAAAAATTGGTTTATTCATTTTCACACCATCTTTCTATATCTATTTTCATTTTATCAAGATTCCTTTCTCATATTAATGCAAATTTTTAATGCGTTTTTTACAAAAAATTACTAAGTAAATCGTTTTCATATGTTTTCAAATTATTAAAAAATATTAAAATATTGCAACAATTATTTACTAATGAAATAAAATCAAGTATAATTTAAATATGTTACTTCATTATAATTTTATTACATTTCCTACTGACTTCCCGATACATATCTCCCTGAAGAAGGTAACAAATCAAGAAAGTGATTGGCATACCAAAGTAAAGATATTGTACATTTTGGAAGGATCTGCTACTTTAAAGCTTCAAAATCAAACATTTACTTTGTGTCCAGATGAAATTATTTTAATAAATCCATGGACCACTTATGACATTTTTGCAGAAGCTGAAATTGCGTATTTGGAACTAGATATTGACTTTATAAAATTCGACTTATCTACTACTGAAATAGATAAGTTATTTTTCGAACTGAATTCTGTCAATGATTTGGATAAGGAAAAATATAGTGTCATCAAAGCTGTAATTTTTTCTTTAATTCAAGTAAATACAATGCAAAATGCTTATATCACGTACATTAATAAATCTCTTGCCTATCAATTATTATTTACTTTAATGAATCAGTTCAAAGTAGAATCCAATGTTCGCAAAGCCATAAGTCAAAAGCATTTTATAAAATTAAAGGAAATTTTAAATTATATAGAAAAAAATTACATGTATTCTCCTACCTTAAATGATGTAGCGTCTCATTTTGGGTATACCCCCCAATACTTTTCAGCATTTTTCAATAAGCAAATGAATCAAAATTATCAGACCTATCTTGATACGCTAAGAATTAATAAAAACTTTCATTTATTACATAACTCAGATATTACTTTAGAAGACATAGCTCAAGCATCTGGCTTCAGTGACTATAGAAGTTATATTCGAGCATTTAAAAATATTTATTTTATGACACCCTCTGAATTTAGAAGAAACAAAAATGAAAAACCTGCAGGCTTATCTTTTTCTGCCACTGATGTAAATCATTACTTAGATATCATCTATAAAAATAAAATTTGTAATCTAGAGGAAATAACTTCAAAAATAGATCAAAACATTGAAATCAGTATTGATTTTGAAAAAAAGGGAGAAAAGATTCACAAAACCTTTTTAAATATGATTGGCGTAAATCGTGCCAGTGACTTGTTACGGCAAAACGTTAGAACCATGTTGGAACAAGCCCAAAAAGAAATCGGCTTTAAAATGATTAAATTTCAAGGGCTTTTCTCAGATGAACTCCATGTATACAGAAAATTTGTCAATGGAGAAAAATCAATCTCTTTCGTTTTTATCGACCAAATATTTGATTATATAAAATCCATAAATCTAAAACCTTTTATACAGCTATCCTATATGCCAAGAGATATGGCTAAAGATAAAAACAAGATTGTTTTTGAATCAAAATTTATTGCATCAGAACCAGAGCTTCTTGAGGACTGGCTATTGCTTGTCCAAACTTTCATTACCCATATGATCCAAAAATATGGGCTGGATGAAGTTCTTTCCTGGCCTTTAACCATATGGCATGAACCTGATAGTTCTGTACATGCTTTTGGGTTTAAGTCTGACGATATTTTTTTTGAATTTTATAGAAAAACCTATAATATCATTAAGGAAATTTCTCCAAAGTTTAGGATTGGAACTCCTAACCTTATCCCTTTTGCTTCTTGGGCAATGGATTGGGACAAGCGCTTTTTAAAGTATACCCAGCAAATGGGTTGTTATCCAGACTTTTTAAATGTAACCTACTATTCTAATGATTTTGATTTTTTCATCACGGGTAAAAAATTAGAGAAATTAAGTAAAAACCCAGACAACTTAAAGGATTACATAAAAAAGCTAAGGGATCCAAAGTTTTATAAGGGCAATACAATATACTTAAGTGAATGGAGTATAACTACCAATCAAAGAAATTTAATTAATGATACCATTTTTGCAAGCTGTTATTTGACAAAAAATATCTTGGAAAATATGGATAGTTTGGATTCCTTTACCAAATGGGGGCTAACTGACTTTATCGATCAAACACAGCTTCCCAATCAAACCTATCATGGAGGTTCTGGTCTTTTCACTTATAATGGGATTTGCAAAGCCCAATATTCTGCTTTGAAATTTCTTTCACGGCTAGATGAGTATGTCATTGAAACAGGAGATGGATACTATATTACTAAAGGTAGAGAAACTATAAAAATTATCATTTATAATTATCTACACTATAGTGATTTGTTTGCGAATGGGGAATATTTTTCTATTAAAAGTCATTCTAGATATGAACCATTTCAAATGAATATGACTAAAAAATATTCTTTTCACTTTGAAAATATAAACTATATCCATGCCAAAATAAAAGTTTCAAGAATTACTCAGGAAAGTGGCTCAAGTTATGATATTTACGAATCTATGTCCAATCTAGAATTTGAAAATATTGATGAAACGGCAGATTTAAAAAAATTATCCACGCCAAAATACATTTTGTTTGATCGGCATATCGAAAATAATATGTTGGATATTTCTGCAAGCGTACAAGCTCTAGAAGTAAAATTAATTGAGATTCGTTTTTTTAAAAACAAACCACTTTAAACGGTGATTTTAGATTATAGAAGAATTTAAGGCCAAAGTAAAACTTTGACCTTTTTTTATAATTTAGGGCTATAGAAGTTCTGATAAAGGAGAAAAAACAAATCCTTTTTCTCTCAATTTATCGATTGCAGTCCCTAAAACATTAACATTAGATTTCGTTAGTGTATGCATCAAAATGATAGAGCCATTCTGCGTTTGCTTCATAATATTTTTTAAAGCATGCGCAATGCCTCTATCATCAAAATAGACATAGTCGTAATAACTTACGTCCCAGTGAAATACAGTGTAATTCAATTCTGTTAAAACTTGAAGTTTTTGCTTATTAATTTTCCCCATAGGAGATCTGAAATATTTTGTAACAGGCATCCCTGTGATTTTAAAAGCCTCTTCTTCAAATTTTAATATATCCTTACGCAGTTGACTATCACTCATAGAGGTTATATCTTTATGTGAAAATGTATGATTTCCTAATGTCTGCTCTTTGACAATTCTTCTAATGACGGTAGGATTTTGAACAAGAAAATCTCCTTCAATAAAAAATGTGGCTTGCACATTTTTTTCTTTTAAAGTATCTAAAATCTTAATCGTGTTTTTATAAGAATACCCATCATCAAATGTTAAATAAATGTGATTAGAATTCCTATTTCCATGATATATGACCTGCGATTTTGCAACCAAAGGAACAGATACTATGCAAAAAAATACTAGAAGCAATACCCATATCTTTTTCATCTTATCACCAATAGTAGTATGTGACAAAATGCTTTGAATTATTTATCTATTACATTAAAATAATCACATATCTCTTTAAAATAATCTAATTTATCTCTTCCTTGAACTTCTAAAAGGATGTGAATTACATTGTTTTTATAGGTGAGTTTCAAATTTTTAAATTTCAACATTTCAGTAAAAAGAAAATTGCCATCCAACTGATTCGTTTTTTCTTCTGAAAAAACAAAGTCATAATATCTAGAGTTTGTCATATCTATTTTGGCTATTTCTAATTTCTTACAATAGTTTTTCATCAGTTTTTCATACATATACAAGAACAGTTCTTCCTCAACTTTACCAAAACGATCCAAAAGCTCAGATTCAAGCTCCTCCAACTGTTTTAAGGATTTTAGTTTATCAATCTTTTTATGAATCTCAATACGAACATCTTCATTTTCAATGTAGTTTGTAGAAATGGTTCTAGAAACCAGTGGGGTAGTGATTGACTTATCTGTAAGCTCTTCTTGGGATGGAGCTGTAGAATGAATCTCTTCGTTCAGGATCTTCAAATACATATCCAGTCCTACAGATTCTACAAATCCTGATTGTTCTTCTCCCAGTAAATCTCCACTCCCTCGAATAGACAAATCGCGCATTGCTATTTTAAAGCCACTGCCAAGCTCATTAAATTCTTTAATGGTTTCTAGCCTTTTTTCAGCTTCAGGTGTAAGAGCCTTTCTTGGCTCATACATTAAATAGGCATAGGCAATCTTATTTGACCTTCCCACTCTTCCTCGAATTTGATACAATTGCGCTAGACCTAAACGATCTGCATCATGAATGATTAAAGTATTTGTATCTGGCATATCAATCCCTGTTTCTATAATCGTTGTACAAAGAAGAATATCATATTTATGGTCTATAAAATCACGAATTCTATTTTCTAGTTGGTCTTTAGAAAGTTTTCCATGTCCTATACAAATTCTAGCCATAGGAAGCAACTGTCCCAAATGACTTGCAATATCCTCAATAGAATCCACATAATTATATAAATAGAAAACCTGCCCTCCTCTAGAGATTTCTTTCTCTATAGCATCAACAATAATTCTGTCATTTCTTTCTAGTACATACGTCTGAACAGGATAACGGTTTTTAGGTGGTGTTTCAATCATAGATAAATCCTTTAACCCAATCACAGACATCTGTAAGGTTCTTGGGATTGGAGTTGCAGATAGTGTGATACAATCTACATTCACCTTTAATTCTTTTATTCTTTCTTTATGACTTACACCAAACCGTTGTTCTTCATCCACAATCAATAATCCTAAGTCTTTATAGATGATTTCCTTGGAAAGTAGACGATGCGTGCCAATGACTATATCGACACCACCTTGTTTTAAATCGTGTATAATTTGTGTTTGTTTGGAGGCAGGAACAAATCGGTTTAACAATTCAACACGAACGCCATACTCTTCCATTCTATCCTTAAACGTCCTGTAATGCTGATTGGCAAGGATTGTCGTTGGAGCAAGCATTGCCACCTGCTTTCCACTATATACCGCCTTAAATGCGGCCCGTAAAGCCACTTCTGTTTTACCATAACCAACATCCCCACAGATGAGTCTATCCATAGGTCGAGAAGATTCCATATCATGCTTGACTGCCTGAATGGCATTCTTTTGATCGGGAGTTAATTCATACAAGAAGTCTGCTTCAAACTGAATCTGCTCCGTTGTATCTGGTAAAAACTCAAAGCCTTTTGCATTTTGTCTTGCTGCATAAAGTTTGATGAGTTCCCCTGAAATGTCGTGTACCCGTTTTCTCACTTTTGCTTTTGTTCTTGCCCATGCGGTAGAACCAATTTCATGAAGATGAATTCCTTCCACATCCTTAGAGGCATACTTCATAATGGAAGAAATTTGTTCTAAAGGAATATATAAGCTTGATCCTTCTCCATACATTACAAAAAGAAAATCACGTTTAATCCCTTTATTATCTATGGTCTTCATTCCCAAATATTTTCCTATTCCATAATCATAATGTACTACATAATCTCCAACTTCAAGTTCATCATATTTTGAGATTTTGATTGCATTTTTATAAATGGATTTATATTTGGCTTTTCTTGGTGCATAAGACATTTCATACAGCGTAATTTCATTTAAAAATAGAATCCCATCATAAATTAAATCAAAAGCGGGATAGTTTCCATAAATACAGTTAATTTGCCCATATTTAATTTCTTTAGGATCATTTACCCGCACCAAAAAAATATCCTCATCTAAGCAGATATCTAAAAGTCTTTTAAATCTCTCTTCGTTTGTATAACTCATCACTATATATTTATTGTGCTGATAGCGTTTAAAATCCTCTAATATGGCCCTTTCCTTTGCCTTATACGCAGAAACCTCTTTAGCATTTACATTATAATCTATACTGCCTATGCTTCTTAATCCCTCTATCAAGACATTGGCTTCTTTCAATATTTTATCTAAAGATGCGAACAACTGCATATTTGCAAAGCTGTATCCTCCAATTCTACCACAATATTCATTTAAATCTAAATTCAATTGATCAAATGTTTCACGAGATTTGGCAGGATCGATGATGTAAAGTTTAGAGTCCAAAACAAAGTCTAAAATTGTTGAAATTTCAGGATTAAAAAATTGAAAATATCTAGATAAATTTGTCAGATTTTGATGATTTTCCAAAGAGAAAATATCTTTATTTAGAATCTCCTGTTCAATTTCTGATAATTGAAACTGATCCATAAAACCCAGTAACTTATGTTTGGCAATAACAAAATCTTCATCATCATACAAAAACTCTGTAACAGGCAGTATGGTCAAAGAACTGATTTCTTCTTTAGATCTCTGGGTTTCCATATCAAAATATTTAATTGTGTCAATATCGTCTCCAAAAAAATCAAGACGAATCGGCTTTGTTGAACCAAATGGAAAAACATCTACGATACTTCCCCTTCTTGAAAATTCTCCTGTTTTGGTTATAGTATAAACATTTTCATATCCTAAACGAACCAATCGCATTAACAAATCATGAATATCTATGGTCATATTTTTTTTAATGGTAAAAATACTTGAAAGCCATACATCTTTGGGCAACTCATATTTGATGGCAGCATGCAAATTCATAATAATAATTTTTTTATCCCCATGAAGAAGCGTATAAATGGTTTGAATTCTTTCAAATAAAAAATCCCCCGTTGCTGCAACCATTTGAGCCGAAATAAGCTCATCCGCTGGAAAGAATAATACATCTTCTTCTCTTACAAAGCCAAGTAAACCATCATAAAACTTTTGTGCTAAATAAAGACTTGGTAAAACAACAAAAATGCTTGAAGTTCCCTTATAGAAATCACAAGCAATTAACATCATATTAAAATCATCACAGGAGTTCCCTAATTTAATTTTATCCTTATGGATATATTCTTTGATATTAGGACTCTCCAATAGTAGCGGATAAATATCCATATCTATTCCTCCTACATAGGAAAAAGACCTAGCAGCAGAAATACCACCAAGTCTAGCTATTCCTAATTATAGTGCATTTCATGAAAGAAAGCAAATCATTTTAACAATAATTTTTATCTAATTTAAAAATGAGATTTACGAGGTCTTTCAAAGCTGCCTCAGCAAATTCTTCTTGATTGGCCATGACACTCACCCTTAACAAATCTTCTGTCCCTGATGCCCGAACAATTATCTTACAATCATTTAAAAACTCTTCCTGATAAGCCTTAATTTTTTCTTTTAATTGTTTGTCATCTAATATTTCTCTTTTATGCTTGGCAGAAACATTCATTGCCTTATGCGGGTAAAGATGAATCTCATTCTCCCAGTCTTCTAATTCTGTATTTGTCTCTTCTAAAATTTTAAGTAAAAACATAGCTGTTAAAATACCATCTCCCGTATGCAAAAGATTGGGAAGAATGATATGCCCACTACTTTCACCACCAATAGAAAGTTGCTCTTTGGTGAGGGCTTCATAAATGTATTTATCTCCTACTTTTGTTTCTACAACATCTATATTTTGGTGATGAAACGCATGAATAATGCCTAAATTACTCATAATGGATAATACAACTTTGTTTTGATGCAATTCATTTTTTTCTTTTAAATATTTAGAAATTCCATAAATCAAAACATCCCCATCCACTACATTTCCCTTTCTATCCACACATAATAATCGGTCTCCATCTCCATCAAAAGCAAACCCCAGGTCACATTGATGCCTTAAAACAATTTTTTGTAAATGTTCTAAATGGGTAGAACCAACGTTTTCATTGATATTATATCCATCCGGTTCATTTCCTGTAATAATCAACTGATTCGTTATCAAGCTAAATAGCATAGGGGCGACACAATACGTTGCCCCATTTGCACAGTCTATGGCAATTTTCTTATGAGAGGAACAAAGATGCTTAGATAAAAATAAATGATATTCTTTGACTAAACTTTTATCATAGAAGCACTGGCCTATTCTCTCATTTTTCAATGGCAAATTGCCAAAAGAATTCTCTAAAAGGGCCTCCTCTTTTTCAGTCAGTTTATACCCCTGATTCACTATTTTAATTCCATTATCTTGATAAGGATTATGAGAAGCCGTAATCATAATTCCTGTCATTTTTTTCTTATAAGACAAATAGATAAGTGCAGCTGTAGGAACTATGCCAATATGGATGACATCTAATCCAGCAGCTAAAGCCCCTGCCGTTATACCGCAAAATAACATATCTTTTGATATTCTTGTATCACATCCAATAAGAACACCCGAATTGCCTAACAATTTTAGACTGCTTCCTAATGCTGTCAGCAGGGCTAAATTTAATTTTTCGTTTGGAATACCACGGATTCCATCTGTACCAAAATATTTCATTTTTCTACCTTCTAGTTTCCAAGTTTTACTGCAAAAGGTCCCACAATAGTTCCTTCCTTTATACGACTATCTTCTACTATGCTATCTCTTATCCATACATCCTTACAGACAATAGAGTTTTCTATCGTTGTATTTGGTCCTATTCTTGCTCCTTTGTGAATTCTAGTTTTTCCTAAAATTCGCGTATTTGAAAAAATGGTAACCCGTTCTTCTATGATAACCTCTGGCCCTATTAAAACCGTTTTGGGATTTTCAAGACGGACACCACGCTTTAGCCATGTATCACAAATTTGTTCTCTAATTCTTTCCTCTGCCAAAACAAGATCTTTTACATCGCAAATTCCTCTAGCCTTATCTGTGAACATATAAGTGTCTACTTTATACGTTTTAGAAACATATTGAATCAAGTCTATAAAAGAGGATTTACCAGATAATAAAAAAGATTTTAAAACTTTATGATTAACACAGAAAATACCACTACTTACTTCATTGATTAATTTTTCTGCCGCTGTGGCATGTTCTTCCTCAACCACGCTTATAACTCTTCTATTTTTTCTATTTACCCTAACATACCCCAACGGACGATTGAATAACATCGTGCCAAGTGTTAAACTATGATGATTTTTTTTATGAATCGTTAAAAGTCCGTTGATCCCCTCAGCGTCTAAAAATAATACATTTGCTGGTATAAACAAAGTAAACCCATCCTCCTTTAATAAATCCATCATGTCAGCTATTTGTTTCATAGAACATGGCATTTCCTGTTCTGCCTTAGGGAATAGGAAAAAATCTTTTACATCAACCATACAAATCGTCTTATCAATTTTCGACTGTGACAAATGGGTAAGAATATAGGACAGTATGGGTTTTCCTAATAGGGATTCCTTGCAATTTACTATAGGAGCTGGATTTGGATTTTCAAAGACAATGGCATAGTTCATAGCAACACTCCTCAATTCATTTTATGAGAAGAATTATTTTTTCATAACAATTATTTAAATTTGTGGTAAAATGGGTATGGTGATGTAAAATGAGTGAACTTTTAGCTCCTGCAGGAAGCTTTGAAGCTTTGGTTGCAGCAATTTCTAATGGTGCAGATGCGATATATTTGGGGATGAAGCAGTTTGGTGCGAGAGCCTATGCTTCAAACTTTGATACCGATCATCTGAAATCAGCCATTGAATATGCACATTTGAGAAATGTGAAAATCTATGTAACAATGAATACCATCGTTTTTGAAGACGAATTGGAAGCCATGAAACAGATGATTGATGCTTTGTATACTGCTCGAGTAGATGGCGTCATTATTCAGGATTTGGCAGTTTTCGAATATGTGGTGCAGACTTATCCTGATTTAGAAGCGCATTGTTCTACCCAAATGGGAATTGATGATGCTGAAGGAACACTTCTTTTTAAGGAACTCGGTGCAAAACGTGTTGTATTATCCCGAGAAGTCCCAATCTCAAAAGTAAAAGAAATTAAAAAAATCGTGAAATTGCCTTTAGAAATATTCATTCATGGGGCTTTATGTGTATCCTACTCTGGAAACTGTCTTATGTCTGGCTTGATTGGATTTCGCAGTGGAAACCGTGGGAGATGCGTGGGTTCCTGTAGAAAGCCTTATACGTTAATTGATGAAACTAATGCTATAACTTATACTTCTTGTTATCTGTTATCGATGAAGGATTTAAATACAATTGATCAGGTTGATCAATATAAAGACATTGATTCTTTGAAAATTGAGGGAAGAATGAAAGAACCTGCTTATGTGGCAAATGTAGTCTCTGCTTATAGAAAAGCCTTAGATGGAACCATAACAAAAACAGAGAAAGATAATCTGACAAAAACATTCCATAGAACGTTTACGAAAGGCTATCTATTCGGAGAAGATAAAAAAAACATAACCAATATAACTCGACCAAATAACTTCGGTTATCCCATTGGAACCATTGCCTCCAAAAGTGAATTGGGATATAAAATTCATTTAGAGGATGTATTAAATCAAAATGATATCATTCGAATAGACCATAATGGAGAAGATGTAAATCTTACCGTTGTAAAAATGTATGATGCAAAGAAAAACTATATAAATTCTTCTTCTACGTCCTGTTATATTCAAATCAAAGAGGATTTGTCCATCGGAGATATCGTTTACAAAACCAAGGATGTTAAATTTTATGAAACCATTCAAAAAAGCTATCCCAAAGAATACAAAAGATTTCCAATTCATCTCATCGTATCTGCATTTGAGAAGCAACCCCTTATCATTCATGCCACTGTAGAACATACACAAATTACTTATGAATCCAAAGAACTTTTAGAGCTTGCAAGAACCAATGCGACTACAGATGAGACATTTAAAACGCAATTTAACCGTCTTATGGATACTGTATATGCTTTAGACAGTTTAGAATTTTATCATGATGAAGTTTACATTCCCGCAAAGCTTATCAATGAAGCCAGAAGAAATATCGTGGAACAGCTCAACGAAAAAAGACTATTCCGTCAAGAGAATAGACTCCCTAAAAAAGTGTTACCTAAACTTCACTTTGCAAAGAAAAATCCCACATTAGCGGTTTATGCAACAACGCAAGAACAATATGAAGCGGCAAAAGAATGTGGAATAGAGTTGATTTATACGGAGAAAAATACGATACGGAGAAATGCGACGCAATACCCTCCTAAAACAGGTCCTTTGTTAATTGGGGGATATGGCGGGCTCTATTCCTATCGTTCTTCTAACGAAATAACGACTGATTTCTCATTAAATGTTGTTAACTCTGAAGCGGTATATAAATTACATGCTTTAGGAGTACATAGAGTTACATTATCCCATGAGATGAACAAAACCCAAATTCTTCAGTTGATTGAAAATTATAAAAAACAAAATGATGGTCTACCTAATCTAGAACTCATAGTCTATGGTCATACACATCTTCTTTTTACCAAATACTGTCCTTTAAAAAAATACAATTTATGTAACAGTTGTAAAAAGAATCAATACTATTTAAAAGATGAATACGAAAAATTCCCAGTGATTAGTCATACGGATTGTACGACCACTTTACTCAATGGCAAAATATTGAACTTGATAGATGATATTAATACCATAGAGGACATATCTGTTTTCCGCTTACAATTTACAATAGAGTCTAAAGAGGAAACAAAAGAGATTATTGAAATGTTTAAAGATAGATTAGCACATAAAACTACAAATAAATTATTTTCAAAAGAAACCAACACTAGAGGACATTTTAATAAAGAAATATTATAAAAAAATGGTCAAAATATTTGACCATTTTTATTTATTCTTCAGATATATCATCATATTTGAGGTATCCTTTGGTTGCGTTATAAAGTGGATAAAATATAATTGCACTTAAAATACAAGTTAGACCAGCCGTGATAGCAACTGAAGGCAAACTGCTCAAGGCATACAAATAAGCAGCATCAAAACTGGTATATTTACTCTCAATCCAATAATACAAAAGAGCTTTAATATAAATTTCTCCAAACATATTGAAGAGTATACCCAAGGCTACAGCTGTTAAAGCAACTTTAGAAATTCTATTTAATTTACGGTCAAACAGGAGGACAAGGATGAACAGTACAACTACGAGTCCTAAAAATATAGGAACTGTATAATGTATGTCTATATGCTTTTGAGAAACATCTATCCCTCCTAAAGCACACCCTGTTACTGCAAGGGCAAAAGCTATGCTAAATATAATGGTTAATCCTATATTTAACACCTTTAGATTCCACTTTCTTTTCAACAAGAATCTAAAACTATATCCTATAATCATACCCATCATAAATTTTAAAATTAAAGTTCTAACCACACCTGCACTAAATCCACCATAATAGGCAATATCCGCAAGTCCCATTCCTAAAGACCCAGAAATTCCACCAATCAAACCACCACACAGCAAAGAAGCAATAACACAGATAAAGTTTCCTAAATGAATCATGCCAGCAGGTAGCTGGATTTTGATATAGACACCAACAAAAGATAAAGCTGAAAATAAAGCTGTTAATATCATTTTATAAAGTAGTTTATTATTTTTTCCCATACATTCCCTCCTTAAACATACAGACAATCCTGCCTTTCTATCACTTGACCATCAAGCTTTAAAAATACTAGCGCATGCTCTAGATGCTCCATAGTATTTTCACTCATTCTGCTATATCCCAATAAGGATGTAACGCGTTTAAAACAACCCTCTTTGGTAATTCCATTGCTCATTTTAACCACCTTATATATGGCATCCTTAAGTTCTAATGGATGAATTTGATCTATCATACGATTACTTGAAAGTCTAAGTTCCATAGAAGTAATAGGATGTGTAGATAAAAAGCAATCGTCTTTAAAAAGAGATAATTCTTTTATATCGGCTTCAAAATATTCTCTCACAAGATTTGTCACTTTTGTTCTGCCATAAATAAAACAAATCCGTTTTAAAAGATATTCTATATGGATAGGCTCTTCCTTACAAATGATATGATGAATCAATTCTGTAGAAGATATCTGATTATATAGCTTGTGAATCTCTTCATCACTCACATAAGGATAGTCTGCAAAACTATCATCGAAAGCATCCTCTTTTTCTAAAAGTAAGCTTTGTTTCTTCTCAACTTCCACAGCATCTGGCATAGTTCCATAAAAACAATCCTTTAAAAATTTTTGTAGTTTTTCTTTTTCCAACCGTTCTTGATGAATCCATAAAGTAGAAAAAATTCGATAAAACTGCCAGCCCAACCGATTTAATAGTCTTTCCTGCAATGCGTTTGCATCACTACAATTACCAATTAAATAGGAGGGACCATCTAACATAATGGCAATAGAGCGGTGGTTATGTTTCACTGAAATATCAATTTTAAAGCTAGAGGTTCCAACCCTTGTTTCTACCATATATCCCTCTTTCTTTAAGAATTCAGCAACAGAATTCAAAACACCATCCCCTGTATTTTCTGTTAGGTGTTTAGGTGTAGTGATAGATTCTGCATATTCTAAATATTTTTTTAGTAGTGTTACTCCCACAGACTCTGTATTCTCTAATTTTATATCACTAGCATGAATAGAACTTACCAAACAAATATTTTCTTTCGCACGTGTGATAGCTACATTTAATCTTCTTTCTCCGCCTAAATTATTTAAAGGTCCAAATCTTTGATAAAACTTATGTTCTGCAGTATATCCATAACAAATACTAAAAAGGATAACATCTCTTTCATCTCCCTGAACAGATTCTAAATTTTTGACAAAGAATGGTTCTGGTTTGTTTTCCTCAAAGAAAAATTTCAAATCTTCTTGTTCTTCTAAAGGCTCTAGCATGTCCATAATCAAGTCCGCCTGTGCTTTAGAAAAAGCCACAACACCTAAAGATTGATTTGGTTTTGCTTTGATGTGATTTTCTATAAGTTTTATAATGGCTTTAGCCTCAACTTCATTTGTTCGTTCCTTTACTTCATAGGTACCATTTACAAAATGGAAATCCACACCAAAGCCAGGTGTATGAGGCTTTGCTTGTGGTATTGTAATTAATCTTCCATCATAAAAGTTATGATTAGAAAAGGCAATCAGCTCCTCACTTCTACTTCTATAATGCCAGTTTAAACGTTTTGTTGCAAAAACAGAACTCCCTTTATCTAAAATAGATTCTATATCATTTTCATAATCTTCCTCATCTTCTACGGCACTGGTAAAGAACATCGATGGTGGCATTTGCTTGCTGTCCCCTATAATGATACACTGCTTCGCACGATAAATTGCCCCTAAGGCATCCCAAGAAAAGACCTGTGAGGCTTCATCGAAAATGACAGTATCAAATAAATCTGCATGATTGCTTAAGTAGGTGGATACGGATAGTGGACTCATTAAAAAAATAGGTTTTATATCCAGAATCAAATCCGATAATTCTTCTAACAATACACGGATAGGCTTTTGCTTACGACTTTTATTAAATTCTTTCACCAGTATGGAAAACTTAGAACCAATTAAAATACTTTCATCTGGTCTTAAATTCGACAGTTTTGAAATAATAAAGGCTTTATTCGTTTCTAGGTGATAGCGATCCAACTCTTTAAATCTGGATAAAATAGCATCCACTCCCAACCCTGAAAACTCTCGTAGTATAGGCTGTTGTTCTACTTCGAATAATATTGTAGCCTGCCAAAAATTTCTCTCGTAACATGCACTCCACTTTGTAACATTTAGATTTTCCTCAATCGCTTGATCCACAAAAGACAAAATTCCTCTTTTTTCAAACTGCGCGATAATCTCAAGTTGCTGTGCATGAAGTTCTAACAGTTCAAGAGAATCCAGCATATCACTAAATTTCAGATATAAATCTTTAATATCCTGATCAATCAGTTCAATAATTTGAGTATCGAATTTATCTGTAAATTCTGTTAAAGAAATCGTATTTATTTTTTTAAAATATACAACAATGTCGATAATTCTCTTTTTTAATTCGATATAAGACTCCCTAGTTAAAGCTAAATCAAAGGACAATGCATCAAACTTTAATGCATCTTCATAGATCAGCTTATAGTCCTTATAATGAAAGTTTTCAGGCAACATTGTCTTTGTCTTATTTAAAATATTCCACTGCTTCTGATATTCTATAGCTTCTTTTAATTTTATAATTAGATCTGCATCCTTCATTTTAAATTTTGCATAGGAGCGTAACTCTTTTCTTAATGCATAAAATGATTTAGAAAAGTACTTGAAAACAGACTTACTTTTTTGTTCAAAACGCAAAGTAAGTTCTTCTAAAGGAAGTTTAATTATTTTAAGATCTAAAAACTTGTTTAATGTAGATTTCGATGTTTTTTCATAAGCGGATAAATACTTGTTTAAAAGCTTTGTAAGTTGACTTCTTTTATCTTTAATAAATAATTCTGGAAGAAAATGATTTAATTGCAGAATCATATCCAGTTTAGGCATAATTTCAACAATATCACGATAGCTTTTCATAGATACAGGGATACAATAAGATATCCCCTTTGATACTTCTTGTAAATTTTTATAAAATTCGTATAACGCAACGAAGTCATGTTTTGCATGATATTTCATATAAAAAACATCTTTACAAGTAAATCCATAGAACGGACCTCTATGATAATCTGAACCTAAAGATTTGGATAACATACTATATTGCATAAAAAGATGCTTTATGTCCTCTAAATCCTGATAGGTGAATTCCTGTATATTCTGAATGGGATAGGTCAAAGCAGAATCAGCGAGTTTTTTATAATTTCCATAGACCTCATACATCGTCAGATTGAGATGTGGAATCTTACGATGCAAACAACTTCTATACTCTAATAGTTTTTCCTCTAAAAAAGCATATTCATGTTTTATATTATCCAAATCACTTTTAATGTCATATCGAGGAAGTGTAGCTGTCTTATAAAGTTCATCAATAAAATCTTTTTTATTGGCTTTATGGGAATGGAGTTCTAACGCAAAGCTCTCTAATCCAGCTCTTTTTAAATTTTCATAAACCACATTCAAAGCGGCCTGTTTTTCAGAAACAAAAAGAACTTTCTTTCCGCTGGCAATTAAAGAAGCTATCATATTCGTAATAGTCTGACTTTTTCCCGTCCCTGGAGGACCTTGTAAAACGAAAGATTCCCCATTAGAGGCATCCTGAATTGCTTTTATTTGAGATTCATCAGCATCCACCACTGGAAATATCGGTTGTAATTCAGATACAACATCGTCAATTTCGGCATTTCCTAATAGTCTCTTAATGTTTGCACTCTGAAGGATAATTTCTGTATTCTCATTTAAATCATGAAACATATTCATCTTTAAAAAAGAATAAATCCCAATGGTTATTGTAAAAGATAGTTGCATCTCATTGGAGGCTAATAGGTTGGATGTTTTACTAAAATACTCCTGCAGTGTAGATTCATTTTCTACAAAAGGATCTACTTTGACCTTATACTCCGTTTCAAATAAATAAGCTAGCGTAGGGTTTAAAATGATTTCATCTTCATATTCTTTAATTTTAAAGTTACTGAAATCAAATTGCAATGGAATCAACAATAAAGGAGCATCATAACTTTCTTTTTTTTGAACATATCTCACCATTCCAAATGTCATATAAAGCGTGTTAATTCCCTTTTCCATTAAAGTATTCTTATATTCTCTATGTATAACCTTCAAGATTTTATTTAACGAAAATCCTTTTTTATAACATAAAACATCATTTGCTTTTACTAGGGGAAGGGCAATATCCTTTACCTTGCCCTTAGAATACTCCTCAATACCTTCTTCTGTTCCCTCTATGGTTTTATTATATTTTTGTAAAACAGGGTCAAGCTGAAAAATAGATAATGGCATACCACTAGAAATCTTTTCAAAAAGTTCTTCAAAATTATCATTTAAAACTTCTATACTTCTATAGCCTGTAGGTTTATAATTTAACAATCTGTTTCGTTTTCCTAAATCTAACAGATGCAAACTTATATCCTTTAGTTTTTGTTTCACAAAAATCACCACCTATTTATTATTATAACATTAAGTAATTAAATTAAAAATAAAAATGTTGCCTATAAAATAAAAACCCTTAAGTCTTTCTAGATTTCTCTAGTCCAACTTTGAGGGTTAAGTACATAGCTTTTACCTTTACTCCTCGCGGATCATATATAAAATTCCAATTGTTCCTTGTCCACAATGGGATGAAATTACACATCCAGCAACCGTGCTCAAAACAGGAATATCTCCTAAAAATTTTTGTATCTCCGTTCTAATATACTCATTATATTCAAACGCCATAGAATGTGTAACAATCACAACATCCTTATCTAATCTCGGCATGTCCTCTCTCAACTGTTCAATCATATAATCCAAAGCCACTTTCATTTTCCCATGTGGTTTTTTAGCAACATGCATTTTTCCATCTCGAACTGCAATGATTGGTTTTATTTTCAGCAAAGTTCCAAAAAGTTTGGCTACACTAGAACATCTACCACCCTTGTGAAGATAGTCCATAGTTTCAATGGCAAATTGAGATAAGACCCTTTTATTATCCTGATTTAATTTATCCGCAATATTTTTCGCAGATAGCCCTTGATCTCTATACTTACACGCTTTTAAAACCAGTAATCCAATTCCTGTGGATAGGTTCATAGAATCTACAATAAAAATTTTATCTTCGGCAACCTCTTTTGCTGCTAAAACGGCATTCTCATAGGTTCTTGACATTTGTTTAGAAATTCCTGTAAAAAGAATTTCATCTCCTTCTGCCACCAGTTTAGAGAAAACCTCAACAAACGTCTGCATAGGGATGGCAGCCGTTTTAGGAAGTTCATTCTTTTTTCTTACCAGTTCGTAAAGTTCTGGCGTCGTTATATCTTCTCCATCTTTAAAAGAAGCATCTGAAAAATTCACATAAAGTGGTAATACCATAATATTATGTTCTTGTATCGTTTTTGCATCTAAATCGTTTGTAGAATCTGTAATAATTCGTATCATAGTCTTTACACCTCTTATATTACTATTTTAACATATTTTTAATTTTTTTCTATAAAATTTAATATTTGACAAATTATGATTCATATTTTAAAATGAATAGTATAAGGAGAGTTAAAACTATGAATAATTTTGAAACTATATTACCAGAAAATTATCAAGAAGTATTTCACATTGATGTCAAGAACAATAAAACGGGATTAATTTTAAATTTAATTGCCTTACTCATTGCAGGAATTTTGATAGCAATAGCCTTCGCTATTCTATTCTTAACTACAGATTTTGTTTATGACTTACAGTCTTCTGATACTTTGTATTTTTTTGCATTTCTAGGCATACTTATTCTTTACGTAATTGCGCACGAATTAGTTCACGGCATTGCTTACAAGTCACTTACGAAGCAAAAATTAACGTTTGGAATAAAATGGAGTTGTGCTTTCTGTGGCGTACCAAACATTTACGTGTCTCGTAAAACGGCAATGATAGCTTTAATACTACCATTTGCTGTATTTACTCCTATATTTACAGGAATATTAGTTTGGCTATACTTCTATCAACAATTTCTATATTTCTATACAGCAATATTATTAGCTTTACATGGCGGAGGATGTATTGGAGATTTATATGTATTTTTATTATTTTTATTTAAGTTTAAAGATAAAACATATCTAATGCGTGATACAGGTCCAGAACAATTTATTTATCAATTACAAGAAGAAAAAGAGTGATAATTCATGAATTATCACTCTTTTCATTTTTATAGCCAATTATCTAAAATATCTTCTTTATGAATTTCATAGATTCCTTTTTCATGATTTTTGGTAAATTCATAAAGGTACTTATTTACTTTCTTTTTGTTAGATGCATCAATACTGAAATCAAAGGATACTTCATATTGTAAGCGAGATAAAGCTTTTTCGTACATAGTATTTAAATTCGATAAATTCATATTGTTGTTATTGATGACTTCATCAAATAGAAAATTCTCTTCTGTTTTTTCTTCAAAGCCTATACTTTTCTTTTCCATAATTCCTTCAACGATCACTATAACATTATTCAAATGAATAAATCTGGATTTTTGATCTGTAAAAAATCCGTTTTTTATAAAGGTTGTTATAAAAGATTGAATATTTCCACTGGCTTGACTAAAATTTTTAAAAACCAAAATGGAGCTAGGATATGCTAAAATATGTCTTGATAAGATCCCCTCATCTTCGTATCCGATATACCCTGGAGGTGCACCAATTAGACTGGTTAACATAAAAGATTCTTTATATCCGCTTAAATCCACATTTAATATGGCTTCAAAGCCGATATTAAAAATCTCTTTACAATCCGTCACTAGCCGCTCCAAACCTTCTTTTGCTCCTTGATACTGAAGTTTTAATAATGGCTTTTCATCTAATAAATGATTTAAATATAGCCAGCGATACTTCTCTAGACAATCATAAGATAAAGTATAGGATTCTTTAACAATTTTATTTCCTAGATAAGTATGGATTGTCTTATCAACATCATCCATACTCACCTCTTTTTTATTTAAAATATGTGCTAAGGAAAGCATATCATCCAAAATATCTATACATTTATCTGGACGAAATTTATGAATAATGGCTCGATCAGATTCTGTAATGAGATATTCCATGACTTCATCACTGATATGTACGTCATGATATTTCTCATAATCTGGTCTAAGTCCGAATAAAATATCTTTTGTTTCTTGAATGGTAGGTTCACTGATAAAGACGGTTTGAAATCTTCTGGCCAAAGCTTTATCCTTTTCAATTGTTTTATGGTATTCTTCTAATGTGGTGGCACCAATTAGTTTAATACCATTTCTAGCCAATAATGGTTTTAACATATTCGCAACATCCAGATTTCCATCTGTAGTGGCAGCTCCTATGATAGTATGGATTTCATCTATAAAAATAATAACATTTTTTTTGCTGGCAATTTCTTTAATAAATTTATCAAAACGTTCCTCAAAATCACCGCGATACCTTGTTCCTGCAAGCATAGAGGTTAAGTTTAATGCTAAGACCGAAACGTCTGATTTTTCCTCCACCAGTTTCTTTGCATACCCTTCCACGATTGCGGTTTTACCAACTCCTGCATTACCAATTAACAATGGATTATTTTTATATTTACGATGAAGTATAACATCCAACCTTTTTAAATATTCACTTCGGTCCACAAAATGGTCAAGCTCGTTGTTTTTGGCTTCCTTTGTGATGTTCCTCACAAATGCTACCTCATTTGTATTGTGATTCTCAAAGTCATAGATGTCCTTTACATCCTCAATTAATTCTTCTATATTTAAATCTAAAGCTTCTAATATTGAACAGGCAATCGTGTTTTTATTCATCAATACAGCCATAAACAAATGCTCTTCAGATATAGAATTGTCTCCCGCTAGCAGTTTTGCTTGATGAAATATTGCTTCTAAAGATGAATTAAATTCTCCATAATCTTTTCTTAATATAAAAACATCTAAAGTTTTTTCTTCAATTTCTTTTCTCGTGATTTCGTACTCATCTAAAAGAAAATGGCAAAGGCTATCTTCCGTTTCATACATCGCAAGAATTAAAAACTCACTCCCCATAGTTTTTATATTATTCTGAGCAGAATATTTTTTCATCAAATCAAATACCTGTTTGGCTCTAGCATTCAATTCTTCCATGGTTACCCCCTCCTCATAGGTTTATTATATGCTATAATTTTCTTATACATACACTATAAAATGCTGAAAAAATAGTTTATAATATATTTTAGAGAGGAGGAATTTGAATGAATGCTATATTAGTTGCAGTTTCTACAAATAAAGACATATATGATATAGAATACTCTTTGGCAGAACTGAAAAGCTTAGCTGAAGCTATTCAAATCCATACCGTCTTTCAGTTTGCCCAAAAGTTAGAAGCCCCCAATAGTAAAACCTATGTGGGTAAAGGCAAATTATCCGAAATCATTATGGCCATTCAAGGCTATGAGGCTGATTTGGTCATTTTTAATGATGAGCTTACTCCTTCACAGTTAAGAAATGTCAGTGATATATTAAAGGTGGAATGCATAGATAGGAGTTACTTAATTTTAAAAATATTTGAACAACGAGCACAAACCAAAGAAGCCAGTTTAGAAATAAAGCTTGCAAAAAATCTTTACTTATTGCCTAGAGTTTCATTTTTAAGAGAAAAGGAATCTCGTATCGGAGGAACTAGTGGCTCTCTTTCTAATAAAGGCGCAGGGGAAACACAATCTGAACTTGATCGCAGACACATCATGGCAGAAATTACAAGATTGAAAAATGAACTAGAAAAAAGAAAAACCATGAAAGAACAGCAGATTGAAAAAAGAAAAAGAAACGATATTCCCATTGTGGCACTTGTTGGATATACAAATGCAGGAAAATCATCTACTATGAATACCATCTTAGATTATGTTAATAAAGAGTCAAAACAGGTATTTGAAAAGGATCAGCTATTTGCAACCTTATCCACTTATAATCGTAAAATCACTTATGAGAAAAAAGATTTTATTTTGGTGGATACCATTGGGTTTGTATCTAAGCTTCCACATCAGCTTGTCAATTCATTTTACCAAACGCTGACAGAGATAAAAAATGCAGACTATATCCTTCATGTCGTTGATTCCTCTAGCCCTTATTTAAAACAACAGATGCATGTCGTTGGGCAAGTTTTGGCTTCTTTAAACGCAAAGGAAATTCCCTGTCTTTTTTTACTAAATAAATGGGACAAAACCATTGATCCATCTTTACAGATTTTAGGTTACCCTTCTTTAACATTTTCAAACAAAACAGAACTACACGTAAAAGAGGTATTAGATAGGATTGTCTCTAATATTGGTCCTTCTACCATACGAGCCAAATTATTAATTCCCTATAGAGAAGGAAAATACACCAATCTTTTAGAAGAGAATGCTTATATCTACCAAAAGGATTACCAAGCCTATGGTACGTATTACGATGTCGAAATTCCTATGAAACTTTATGCGCAGTTTCAACCCTTTGATTTAGATCATATGGTAAATTAAATCATGAGACTTCCCTCCATGAAACGTTTTGTCAAGTGCTTTTTTGAGTTATTGACGGAAAACTTTTCGGCGGCGAAATGGCAACGGCAAAAATCCAGACGGTCAAGGGTTTAAGAGTGGAGATTTTTTCGCGCCCCCTTCGAAAAAATACTACTCGTCCCTTGACGGTCTGGATAGTCGGAACGGAAATAGAACGCCGATTGCTTTTCGTAATTGGATATGGTATAATTTTTCGGTATAGACCGACAAATTTACATTTGGCAGGAAAGGAAAAACATAAATGATTATTTTAATAACAGGTGCTTCACACACTGGGAAAACAGTTCTTGCACAAAAACTGCTTGAACAATATAAATATCCATATTTTTCAATAGACCATTTGAAAATGGGCCTAATTCGTAGTGGTTACACTAAACTTACACCAGATGATGGCGAACTTACAGACTATATGTGGCCCATTATTCGTGAAATGATTAAAACCACCATAGAAAACAAGCAAAATCTTATTATTGAAGGCAGTTATATTCCTTTTGATTTTGAAAAGGATTTTGAAAAGGAATATCTTGATAATATTAGATACTACTGCCTTGTGATGAGCGAAAACTATATTAAAAACCATTTTTGCAATATAAAAAAATATGCAAGTGCGATTGAAAATCGTTTAGATGACGATTGGTGTACGATGGAAAGCGTTTTAGAAGATAATGCACAATTTTTAAAACTTGCTAAAAAGTATAATGTAAATACCGTATTTATTGATGATATGTATGAAATAAAATTGGATTTACAATAGCAAATACAAAGTTCATCAAAATAAAGGAATTTTTCATACAAATTACATGATGGAAAAGAAAAGATAAATACCGATTTATTGGAATAATGACAGGGCGGTGGGGCAGAGGTGTTGACTATCCCGCCGCCCTGTCCTCGTCCCCCACAGATAGGCGGGAATAAAGGGCTGTGATTTTACTGTAATCATTCATGTGCATATCCTCCTGCGTCAATATAGGTGTTGCTTACAGTTAAGATTATACACTTCACTATACGATAAAGTGGAGGATTTTTTATATTAAAAAAAATGCCCCTAAAATAGAGGCATCCAGTTTATCTGTTTTTTTCTTTTATCTGATCTTTTAATCCCTGATTCTCTTGTTCCAACCACTTTACACGCTCTTCTAGTAACCCAACCTGTATCATGATGGTATAAGAACTGATTCCTGCGTATTTTTCAACGTTCTTTTTATATTTTTCGTAATTTCCCTTTCGGGAGAAACATAACGAAATAATACATCCAACAACAAGAAAAACTACTCCCATAATGAGTAAGGGGAGAAAATGGTCAATATCTACCAAACCTATAATACAAAACATTATCCCCATCGGTAAAAATGTAAAAAGTAAAATTCTTCTTACAAGTTTCATTTGTTTTTTATAAAGTTCTTGATATTTTTTTTCAAGTCTTTCTTCTCTTATTTTACTTTCATCTTCAAAATCAAACATAATATCACCCAAATATAGTATATCACAAATTGTTACTTAAGGATAAGAAAAAATCTTATACTAAATAGTATGACATAAAAATAACGAAATGGTTTCATCTAATGATTTAATGTTTTCAAGATCAACCGCCTTGGCATTTACAATAAAAATAGATGGTCCACTTCCACTTATATGTGGCATATAACTCAAGGCATCAATTTTTTGGAAAAGGGTAGACAGCTCTGGACTTAGATCTAATGCCGTCGCTTGTAAATCATTAAATATCATTTGATCTATCGCATCAAAATCTTTTTCTTTGATAGCTGCAATAAGATTTTGAATGGAAATGGCTTTAGAAATTCCATCATAATGATACTGGGCATAAACCTCTTTAGTAGATAAACCAAAAGAGGGTTTTATAATTAAGAATGGAATATTCTTAAAATTCAACTCCAAAGGTGTGACGATTTCTCCACGTCCTGTACATAAAGCGGTTTGATTTCTTAAAAAGAAAGGAACATCGGATCCCAACTTACAAGCCAGTTCATATAAGTCTTCATAAGATGCGTTCACTTCAAATAGACGATTTAGTCCTCGAAGTGTTGCTGCTGCATCACTACTTCCGCCAGCCAAGCCCGCCATAATAGGAATATGTTTATTTAATGTAATAGATACACCCTCTTGAATTTGAAACTTTTCTTTAAACAATTCCAATGCCTTTAGACAAATATTATTTTCAATGACTTCTTCACATTCCATCGTATCTTCTACTGCTTTTTGTAAAAATATTTCATCATACAAATCTACTGGAATCATTAAATTTTGGACTTGATGATATCCATCTACTACTTTTCCTACTTCAAGCGCTAAATTAATTTTGGCATACGCCTTTTCATAAATCATACTGTCACTTCCTATCTTACAAGTAATCTCATTTTTCCATAAGTCTCTATTCCGCCTATGCTTCCTTTTTGCATTTTAGAGAAATTATAGATACTTTCAATATCGACAATTTGATTAAATGGAGTAATTGCTACCATAATTGCTACAATTGCTGGATCAAAAGCTTCTATATTTTTTCTATCAAAAGAGGAAGCAAAGTTTGCACCTGCTGCAATTAATGCTTCTGCATTACTACCACATGCACCTGCAAAGATACATATGTCATCCAAATCATATTGTCCCCGAATCTGAACAATCGTCTTAATAAAATTGATTGTATTTTTATAATTTCTTAAATCATTTAACCCCATGTTATTATAGGAGTCATGGCCTGTTATTACAATAATATTTGGCCGAATCCTTTTAATATACTGTAATATATGATCAGACATTTGAAATTCTGGCATTTCTAAACCATAAGCATAAATTCCTAACGTCTTATATAAATTTAAACATTTTGTTAAATAGAACGGATCACTATCTAAATGAAGAATTTTTCCTGTAATATGCCCTATTTTCTTTTTATATGTGGCTATTATGTTTTTTTCGTATTCATTTTTCGTTTCCTTATATCTATTTAATACGGAAGGATCCACATGTACTAAATCCGATACATCACTATCGGCAACTAACCGAACATACAGTCCCTGTAAATAAGCTACATTTCCCACAATCTCCTGAATAACAAATATTATATCCTGATTATGAGATAAACGACTAACAATATCTCCTTTTTTCAAAAACATCACCTATAGTTAAGGTATGTCATTTTTGGGAATTATGTGTTATATAATCACTCATCTGAACAAAATCCTTTACTCCAAGAACTTCTGCTCGAATGGAAGGGGAAATGCTTAAACATTCTAACATCTTTAGCACAAAATTTTTATCATATTTTATACATAAATTATTATATAAGGTTTTTCTTCTCTGCGTAAAACATAAACGTAACACTTCATTAAAAAGTACTTCATCTTCCACCATAATTGGCGGCGTATCATAAAGATCAAGTCTGACCACAGCACTATCTACATTGGGTGCTGGAACAAAGACAGTTCTAGGAACATTTAAAACTTTTTTGGCAATCGCCTTATATTCTACCCATATACTCAAGGCGTTATACTCCTTGGTGGCAGGCTTACCACATATACGATTTGCAACTTCTAACTGCATCATCATGACATATCTTTGAATAGGAAGCTTTTTTGATAATAAGCCTAGCAATATAGGTGTAGTGATATAGTAAGGTAAATTTGCAACAATATAAATATGCTTATACTCTTTTAAATGACGCTCCATATCCTCTAAAATGTTTGCTTTTAATATATCCTGTTCGATGATATGATAATTCAAAAATCCAATTAAATTTTTTTTCAATATAGGAATTATTTCATGATCAATTTCATACGCCATAACAAATCCTGCTCGTTCACATAAAACCTCTGTTAAAGCTCCTAATCCTGGTCCTATTTCAATAACAGCATCTTCTTTCGTAACCTCTGCTGCATCTACAATACTATTTAAAATATTAGCGTCTGTCAAGAAATTCTGTCCATACCATTTTTTTGTATTAAATTTATGTTCTTTTATTGCATGTTCTACAAAACTTGGTGTTCCGATTCTTGACATAATCTAACGAGCTCCTCCTTGTGGATTTGTAACATGTTTAAACGCTTCAAAAACGTCTTTGCATTTGGTTTGCCTATATTTAAGTAGTTGGATATCCATTCCCGTTTTAAAGCGCTATTTTCAAAGCCAATCAAATCCAAATCATAAAGATCCTGAACCTGAATGGTATACGTTTTAATAGCATTATTATAAACTAAAGCTAAAGATTCTGCAATGCACGCTTTAGAAGCATGCTCTATTCCTACCTTTTTGTGATTTTTACTAATCGCATCTTTTTTTCTTAAAAATGCATGTTTCGCATTTGGTACAATACTCGCAATTCTTTCCCTAATCTTTTCTCCTGGAGTATCAGGGTCGGTAAAAATAATAATCTCGTTCGTTTTGCTTAATTCTGCGATAAAGTTTAATGTGGTTTCGCTGATTTCTCTACCATTTGTCGTTACCACATTGGCCGATGGATAGATTTCTTTAATACGCATTTCGTCATGGATACCTTCAACAACTATAACACTAGACATAAAGATCCTCAAAATAGAAAATACGTTCTACACGTTTATAACTTGAAGAAACCAAACTATGCATAATCGGGGAATATTCATCAATAGTCTTAATTTCACCATTAGGTAATAAAACTTTAATTGAAGTTATATCTTCTGTTGTATCATTCTTTTTATGCTGCAAATAGGCAACTGCAGAAACAGAATTTTCAAAATAATAATATTTGCCATAAGGATTTTTAGCTGCAGTTTCTTTTAAATGGATAAGCATCTGCTGGTCTGGATTATTCGCTAAATCAATATGTTTAAATAACTGTCTATGATTAAACGCATTCGCAAGACGATGTAAAACTGGATCCTTATCCTTCATCAACTGCTTGATAAATCCATTAACATAGGCATCATCTAATTCTATATAAGATAAAACATCGTCACTATTTTTAATCACATTTAAGAAAGAATCTATACTTGCATCGATGAAAACATTTGCTTCCGTTAAATCCTTGATGCGTTCATAAATGCTTTCTAATAAAAGTTCATGAGCTCTTGCTACAGGATGATAATATACCTGAAAATACATATGATATCTGCTCATTAAATAGGATTCAATGGTATGAACCCCTGAAGCTCGGCAAAGCACTTTATGATCTACCACCTTCATACTTCTTAAAAGACGGTGCATGTCAATCGTTCCATAGGTTGCACCTGTAAAATAAGCATCTCTGGTTAAATAATCCATACGATCCACATCCAATTGAGAAGAAACAAAAGATTCAATTAACGGGTATTTCCCCTTGTGTGAAATGATTCCAGCGACATCTTCTGCCAAATGCTCTACTTGAGCTAAAATTCTATGCACATCTGTTTTTTCAGATAAAATTATTTTTTCAGTCATAACCTCATGAGAGGTTAATAAAACATTTTCAAACGCATGAGAATATGGTCCATGCCCTATATCATGTAATAGTGCGGCACATAAAAAAACTACACGTTCATATTCACTTAAACATTCAATTCCTTCTACATGATGCAAAACTAAATTTGCCATATGATAAGCACCCAAGGCGTGGGTAAAGCGAGTATGTTCTGCGGTATGAAACACCATAGAAACTCCACTTAACTGTCGAATCCTTCTCAGTCTTTGAACTTCTTTTGAATCGATTAGTTCTAATATAATCTTATAATTCACTTCTATATAACCATAGATTGGATCTCTAAAAACTTTAGTTCT
Source organism: uncultured Anaeroplasmataceae bacterium (assembly GCA_910577745.1). Taxonomy (GTDB): domain Bacteria; phylum Bacillota_I; class Bacilli_A; order Acholeplasmatales; family Anaeroplasmataceae; genus Pelethenecus. The sequence goes on from CAJTNG010000004.1 coordinate 98,281, forward strand.
TGCCAATTTTTCAAACATAAGGATACCTCCTTCTTTTCCATATTATACCTTATTCATAGACAAAATAAAAGGGGATACATAAAAAGTATCCCTATTCCTCATTTTTAAAAATTTCAGCATAAACGACAATAATTAAAGCCAACCCTATAGATATTACTAGGTTCGTAGGACTTAAAGGCACAAACTGAAACAATGTATTTAATCCAGGACAGTACACAACTACAATTTGTAGAATAAAGCCGATCAGTATAGCGAAGTTTAAAAATTTATTTTTATAGCTTTTAATTGAAAACACGGAATGCTTAGACTTTACATTATAGGCGTGAAGGAGCTGGGAAGTCGATAAGGTAAAGAACGCCATAGTCTGCCCTAGAGAATGCGAATTTTCTAAAAAATGGCCAATGGAATATGCAACCAAGGCAGAAAGTCCTATAATCATACCCTCCACAATAATTTTAAGACTCATTTTATCTGCAAAGAAACCTTCTTTTCTAGACCTTGGAGCTTCTTCCATTATACTATCCTCTACCTCTTCCATTCCAATACCAAAAGCAGGAAGAGAGTCTGTAATAAGATTGATCCATAGTAGATGAATAGGCAATAAAGGAACACCCATAGAAATATTAGTTAGTGCTGTAATTAAGGACGCAAAAAATATCGTAATCACCTCACCAATATTCGAGGATAGTAAATATTTAACACATTTTCGAATATTATCATAAATACCTCTACCTTGCTTAATCGAAGCTACAATTGTTTTAAAGTTATCATCTACTAAAATCATATCTGCCGCTTCTTTAGAAACATCCGTTCCTGTCACTCCCATAGCACAACCAATATCCGCTTTTTTTAAGGCTGGTGCGTCATTCACTCCGTCTCCTGTCATAGCAACAATAGCTTCCCTTTTCTGCCAAGCCTCAACAATTCTAACCTTATCTTTGGGGGCTACTCTAGCAAATACTCTATACTGATCAATCTGTTTTGTAAGTTCTTCATCGGAAAGCTGATCTAGTTTTGTTGCTGTAATAGCCTGATTTTGATTCTCTAAAATATCTAACTCTTTGGCAATAGCTACCGCGGTAGTAATGTGGTCTCCTGTTACCATTACAGTTTGAATTCCTGCTTTTTTGGCTAACGCTATTGAGTCTTTGACTTCAGGTCTAGCTGGATCTATCATACCAATAAGACCCATAAATTCTAAATCCTTTTCTAATTCCCGTTCTAAAGGTTTGTGAGAAAATTTTTTAATTCCGATGGCCAATACTCTTAAAGCTTCTTTGGCCATAGCTTCATTTTGAAATAGGATAGTCTCCTTCTGACTTTGAGAAGCATTCGTTCTTTTTAAAATTACATCAGGTGCGCCTTTAGTGATTGCCAGAAATCCATTATCCTGTTCTATCACTACAGTCATCATTTTCCTATCACTATCAAAAGGAATATCCAAAACACGTTTTTTTCCTTCTAATGGTTGACCATATTCCATATTAGCTTCGATCAGAGCTAATTCTGTCGGATCCCCCATTCTTTCAACTTTTCCATTTTTAGCCTCAATCACAGCGTCACAGCAAAGTGCAAAGTAAATAAGAACCTGTTTTTCATCCCTCGTCACCCTATGGATAGGTTTTAAAGAGGTTTGATAAAATTTTTTTACCACCATTTTATTTTGTGTTAAAGTTCCTGTTTTATCAGAGCAAATGACACTACATGAGCCTAAAGTTTCTACTGCTGGCAATCGTTTTACAATGGCATTTTTTTTACTCATTTTGCTGACGCCTATGGCAAGAACGATAGTTACCACGGTGGCTAATCCTTCTGGTATAGCTGCAACTGCAAGCGCAATTGCCGTTTTAAAACAATCAACCCAAACGACAGACAAATCTGAATGATTCTTCCATTCTCCTATCATCTCAAGAATGAATACCATGACACAAATGATTAAAGCTAAAATCCCAATAGCTTTTCCTACAGAAGAAAGTTTATGTTGTAATGGTGTTGTCATATCCTGTTCTTCATTTAATAGCCCTGCAATTTTCCCCATTTCTGTGTTCATACCCACTCGCGTAACAATGGCTTTTGCTTTCCCACCGGTCACATAAGTGGAAGAAAAAATTTGATTGGTGGAGTCTCCTAGAGCTGCTTGGGTATCGGATATAGCAGCAATACTTTTCGCTACAGGGATAGATTCTCCAGTTAATGCGGCTTCATCTACTGCCAAATTGGAGCATTCAAAAAGGATAGCATCTGCACTGATATAATCTCCTGCCTCTACCAAAAGTATATCTCCTACCACAATGTCTTTCGAGTCAATTAACAAATGCTGTTTATTTCGAATCACTTTACTTACAGGAGAAGTCATTTTCTTTAAAGCCTCTAAACTATATTCTGCCTTGGTTTCCTGAATAACCCCCAACATAGAGTTAAAGAAAACAACAATTAAAATAATAATACTATCCACATACTCATTAGGGTCTATAATAACAGATAAAATAGCTGATATTAATAATATTATGATTAAACTATCCTTAAACCCTTTTAAAAATTTTACAAATATATTTGTTTTTTTCTTCGCTTTTAAGGTATTCTCTCCATAGGTTTTTCTGTTTTTTTCAATTTGAAAATCAGTTAATCCTGTATTAAAATTTGTTGAAAATAATTGTTCTAACTCTTCTAATTTTTGTTGCATAAGTCCTCCTTCAAGAAAAAAATCCCTATTCAACTTCCATTGAATAAGGTTATATCTCCCTTAATGTCTACTAAAGCATATCGTTTAACATAAATTTTTAGAACATAAAAATCATTCAACTGTAACGCTTTTGGCTAAATTTTTTGGTTTATCCACATCGTTGTTCTTTAAAACAGCCGTATAATATGCAATTAACTGCACAACGACCACACTTACTAAGGAAGATAGATAATGTGCAACATTCGGAATGATGATATCATCTTCAGGTGTAGATACGCCTTTAGAAGAAATGACGTAAGTTTTAGCACCTCTTGCTTCTGTTTCTGCAAGATTGCTTCTTGTAATTTGATTTGTCCCTTCTTGGGTTATTATGGCAATCACTGGTGTATTTTGTTGAATTAAGGCAATGGGTCCATGCTTTAATTCTCCTGAAGAAAAAGCCTCTGTATGAATATAAGCAATCTCTTTGAGCTTTAAAGAAGCCTCTAACGCCGTCCAATAGTCTATACCTCTTCCAATGTAGAATAAATCATTACATTGTAAAATCTCCTTTGCTACGCCTTTACAGATTTCTTTGTTTTCTAAAACTTTTTCGATAGCAAGACTTACACCTTTTAAGTTATTTTTCAAGTTGGTTTTAGCACCACTAATACTTCTTGCTAGAATCGCAGATGTAACAACCATGGCCGTATACGCCTTTGTAGATGCCACCGCAATCTCCTTACCCGCATAAATATTTAACGCATAATTAGATAGACGAACCATACTAGATTCCATTGTATTGGTTATAGTTAACATAGGATATTTTTGTTGTTTCACTTTTTTCATTACAGCAATCAAATCCGCAGTTTCACCACTTTGTGAGAAAAAGATAAAAAACGGCCGTTTAGAGATGAGAGGGGTAGAATAAACAAGTTCAGAGGCACAAAAGACTTCACTTGGTATTCCACAAAGTTTTTCAAAATAATATTTTGCAAAATAGGAGGCATACATAGAAGACCCACATGCCACAAAATTCACCTTATCGCTTTGTTTGATATGATGAATCAACTTGGGTGATATCTGCATTTCATCTCCTTTAAAATATTTACTGATTATATGCCTGATCATCATTGGCTGTTCATAGATCTCCTTTAACATAAAGTGATCATATGTTTTTTTATCGATTTCTTCTTCAGATATGGCTATAGGTGAAAAGATAATTTTTTTAGGTAAACCTATAATATCTTTCGTTGTAATTTTATTTTCTTCAACAACTCCAAAAAGCTTATCTTCTAATACTGCATATTCTTCTGCCACACCAATAAGCCCTGTGATATCAGAAGAAAAGCTAAAGCCTTTTGGTCCTCTGCCAAGTAATAAAGGACTTTTATCTTTAAAGAAATAAATTTGATTAAAGTTATATGTATCTAAAACTAAACAGGCATAGGAGCCCTCTAAAAGACTCATCGTTTCCCGTATTGCTTCCTCTACATGAAGTGTTTTCGAAAAATACTCTATCAAATTTACGATGATTTCAGTATCCGTTTGACTTTTAAATGTATACGTATCCAAATATTCAAATTTTAATTTTTGATAATTTTCTATAATTCCATTATGAACAATCACAAACCTGCCACTCAAAGACAAATGGGGATGTGCATTTACCTGATTAGGTTCTCCATGTGTTGCCCACCTCGTATGACCTATCGCTATTGAGCTTTTTGCATCAACCAATTTATTTTTTAATGCAGAAACTCTTCCTTTCTCTTTGCATACCGTTAAACATTGATTTGTCTGATATGCAATTCCAGCAGAATCATAGCCTCTGTATTCCAACTTCTCTAATCCACCTATTGTAATTTCAACAGCATTTTCCTTGCCGATAAAACCAACTATTCCACACATTTTTTCTTCTCCCCTATGTAAATTATGAATACCCTAAGTATTATGCCTAGTATTACTATATGATAAAAATAAAAAAACCGTTAAAACTATCTTCGTTTTAACAGTCTTTTACTTGCCTTTTTGTTACTTAAAAACAGCAAGTTGTTTTAATATTTCTGTAAGATCATAATTGGCATCCAGTTTTAAATTACACTCTAAAGCATCATACATCCCATGGTTAGCCTCTAACATTTTTTCAAGTGGCAATGGCAAATTGCCTCTCATACGTTGCTTAAATCTTTCCTTAATGATTTCTATATCTGCAGTAAGAACGATTTTAAAAGTCCCTGTAGGTAACAGATTTAAATGTTCTTTTTCTGTAATAAGATAAATCACATGATCCCCTGTTACAGCGTTTTTTAGTTTTTCTTTAAATTTTTCTGCTGCCATAGATGGATTTTTTTCTAGTCTTAAATAATCTTTTCCAGAATAAATTTCTGCATTATATTGTTCATTTATTTTTTTTGCCAAAGTAGATTTCCCTACACAATTTTCTCCGATAATTGCAATTAACATATCCATCACCTTTTTTTATTATACTTGAAATTCCCTGAATTTACAATTTAAAAAAACAAATCTCTGTTTGAGAGATTCGTTAAGCTGCTGTATAATAAAACTTTGCGGATTCATCCCCATAATTTTCATTTGGAATAAAATAAGAAGTCTTTTGGGTTAGATTGTAAACCACACTATGAACTGTACAGCCATCACTGCCTTCTTTATAATATCTTTGTCCAACACTTTGCAAAATATTCATAGCCGCTTGTTCATCTTTTAGCAGTCCGTCCGTCTTTTCAAGACCATTGTAAATAATGTTATAACGATCAACCCCAGGCTTTTCCTCATCACTTTCATAATATCCTGGTTGAATAATAAAGTTCGTAATCCATTGAAAATCAGAATCCGCTTCTTTTTTACCTATGTGACTATCCTCATCATTATAGGTTACGACAAGCTTTCTTGCTTTTCCATCATTATCTGTTTTATCTGTCCCATTAACCCATTCTAAAATGGCACTCTTCCCAGTGCTGTCGGCAACCATATAATGATAGCTGGTTTGAGCAGAATCATGCAAATCATATTTAGATACCAATTCTACAGCTTCTTCTACACTTGCTGCATAATCTAGAATTAATCGTAACATAGTTGTAGATGTAATATCTGGCTTGTCTGTATCTTGGTTTGTCGCAATCGTTTTTTCATCTCCCTGATAAGACATAAAGATTGAACAAGCAACACCCTTTTCATTAACTCCATCTAAAGGGACGTACGGTGCTGCAAGCGCTGTAATCCGATTCATAAGACCACTGACATCCTTGTTTGTATCTAAACCTAAAAATTGTAAATCAATGGTAGATACGGATGCATATCCATGGGAAGGATTTGTTTTAACAATACACGTATTGGTTTTATCGAAATCATAATTTCTGCCAAAAACTCTATCTCCGTTTTCTAATTGTGCAGTGAATGCAGAACACGCAATTTCACTTTCGCTAATCTTCATCGGAATTAATCCCTTTGTAATATGACTTGTTATATAACTAATTAATTCTTTATCTGAGCTTGCGCCTGTTTCAATAAACTCTCCAAAATAGTAATCTCCTGATACTGTCATTTCATAAAGAGCTCCATCTTTATGAGCATCATTTCTATCTCTTAATTTCTGAAAAGAAAATGCTGTATTAATCTCATTATGCCATACAGAATAAATCGTTATAGTTCCAATTAATAAAATACCTAAAATAACACAACCTGCAATAATTGACACTCTTTTTACAATTTTCTTCATAATACTTCTCCTTTATGATATAATCAAACATGTAAATTATACATAACATATGTGATACATAAAAGGAGGGTTCTGTCTATGGATAAACGGCTAGAACTGAATTTGGAAGTGAAGAATTCTATTGCCAAAGCTTTATTTATACTATTAAATAAGAAAACCATTTATGAGATTACCATTTTAGAGCTTGTTCAAAAAGCTGGAGTAGCAAGAGCTAGTTTTTATAGAAATTTTAAATCTAAAGAAGACGTGATTTTTTATTATTTAAATTCATTATTAATCGCTTATAAAGATAAATATGAAGCCGATCTTGCCCACATTGCTCGTTATGAAAATGTGTTAAGAACATTTTCCTATATTCTTACTTACCAAGAGGAATTAGCTTCACTGTTTAAAGCAAAACTCGGCCAAATGTTTTTAGATGCATTAAATACTTATATTATAGAGTCATCTAATTTAAAAAATGAAAAAGCATTATACAAATATCCATTTTATTCCTATGTAGGCGCGTTATATAATGTACTATACTACTGGGTAACTTCTGGATGTAAGGAAACTCCTGAAGAAATAACCAAAGCTTATTTTACTTCTCTTCATCTGTAAGACGCCCTTGGTTTTTTATTGTTTTTTGGAGAAGAGTATGCTATAATTAATTTCGCATAAAATTAAAAGTATGAAAGGGTGTTACTATGGAAAAAAGACCTGAACAAGAAAGAATACGTATTGAAAAAATAAAATATTTAGAAGATAAAGGCATCGAACCTTTTGGACACAAATTTGACAGAACTGCAACTTCTAAATCCATTGTTGATGACTTTGACTCATTTACAAAGGAACAATTAGAGGAAAAAGAATATATCGTGAAGATTGCAGGACGTATGATTGCCAAAAGACGCCAAGGAAAAATTGGGTTTATCAACATTTTAGATAAATTCGGAACCGTACAATGCTACATTTCTAAGGAAATCCTTGGAGAAGATATCTATGATGTGTTCATTAAATCAGATATTGGAGATATATTAGGGATTGAAGGAAGCATTATGAGAACGAATACAGGGCAACTGACTGTACGCTGTAAGGTTTTCACACATCTTGCTAAAGCAATTAAACCACTTCCAGAAAAATTCCATGGTCTACAGGATGTAGAGGAAGCACGTCGTAGAAGATATGTTGATTTAATTGTGAATGAAGATGCAAGAAGAGTTGCTTTTATGCGTCCTAAAATTATTCGTGCTATTCAGCACTTCTTTGACAAGCAGGGCTTTGTGGAAGTAGAAACTCCTGTGCTACAACCAATTTTAGGTGGAGCAGCCGCAAGACCTTTCTCTACACATCATAATGCTTTAGATATGCCATTTTATCTACGTATTGCTACAGAATTACCTTTAAAGCGTTTAATTGTTGGTGGTATGGAAGCTGTTTATGAAATTGGACGTTTATTTAGAAATGAAGGGGTCGACTCTAGACATAATCCCGAATTTACTACAGTGGAAGCTTATTTAGCATACTCAGATATGGAAGGTATGATGAACCTTGCTGAAAACTTCTTCAAATCGGTATCTTTAGAGGTTTTAGGAACTACAATTGTAGAATTTGATGGAAACACATACGATCTATCTAAATTTGAAAGAATCCATATGGTAGATTTAATTAAAAGAGAATGTGGGGTAGATTTTTGGGCACCTGTAACTTTCGAAGAAGCAAAAGCATTAGCAAAACAACATGGTATAGAGGTTCCTGCACACTTCACAGGTGTTGGCCATATTGTAAATGCCTTCTTTGAAAAGTTTGGAGAGGATAAATTACAACAGCCAACCATTCTTTATGGACATCCCGTTGAGATTTCTCCGCTTGCCAAGAAAAATCCAAAGGATCCTAGATATACCGACCGCTTTGAAATTTTTATGGGCGGTACGGAGTATGGAAATGCTTTTACAGAATTAAATGACCCACTAGATCAAATGGAAAGATTCCAACGTCAATTACAAGAAAGAAATCTTGGAAATGATGAAGCATGTGAAATCGATACAGATTTTGTGGAAGCATTAGAGTATGGCATGCCTCCTACAGGTGGAATTGGAATTGGAATTGATAGAACCATTATGCTTCTAACTGGTAAAACAAGCATTAGAGACGTTCTTCTCTTCCCTCATAATAGAAATCGTAATTAAGAGGTCACTATGAACATATTTTCAGATTACGCAAATTGGAAATTTGAGAACCATGATTTTATTTATGAACTTGTCAAAAGGGAAAGTAAAACCATTTCTAGAATTACTTGTGTATTAGCTGTTGTAGATTACTTATATGAGAAATCATTAAAAAGTGAGACCTTGTCAGAAGATGAAGAGCTCTTCTTCTCGGTTGGATATGATTATATTTATGATAACTTTTTTACTATAAAAACCATTTTAGAATTTAAATTTGGAAATGATTATTCACAATTAGAAGTTTGTGCTAAAACTATTAATTTGTTATTATACGTAAATGAGTTTCAGTCTGAATTATCCAACCAGTCGATAGATTCTCATGATTTAATTCCATTACAAGATTTTAAAGAAAAGATACATACTTATTTAGATAAAAAGGAAAATGTGCCTGACACCTTCTTTCCTATGCTGAATGACATTGTGAATCCTATCTTTGAAAAAAATGGAATTGAATTGAATCCATTAGAATCCATATATTATGAAATTGCGATTGAATATGGCATTTATAAAAATAATGATATGGATATGTATCAAGCTGTATTTAATTATCAAAAAGAAAATGCAAAAAAGAAATAACAAATCACACGTTAAGGGTATCTGTTATAGGGATTTCCTTGTGGGCAAAGAAATAGCGCACTATCTTCGCTTGCGAAGTATAGTGCGCTTATACTTTATTAAAGATTAGAAAGGTAAATTTAAGTTTACTTAGAAAATCGAATGCGTCAACTTTTCCATGGACGGCTTTTACCAAGCCAACCGTTATTATGCCAATACGCATTGTCAAGTCCTGCAACACCATTTTTACGCACTTTCTTTTGTATCAGACGACAAAACTTAAACTTAATTTTAGTTATAAGTGTTGTGTGCGCCGGTTTGGCATAATTGATTTTAGAGAATCGAACAGCAAGTTTGTTTATCTTTTTAGTTAACTTCTTGCGCTTCTTTTCGGTAAGTTTATCCCAAATAATATCACTCATAAGCGAACCGCTGAACATACCGATTTTCGATATTCCCCACCAAGACAAACTGTGTTTTATATCTTTTGCGGTTGACTTTGCACCTGCGCCAAGACATTGCGTAATAATTACTGCGCGCTTACCGAACATTTCGGGTGCAGGTCTATGCGGCATCCAACGATAACCCAAATGGTCTAATAATGATTTCATTGCGCCCGTTGCGTGCATTACATATGCAGGCGACGTCATAACGATTAAATCAGATTCAATAAGCGATTTTTCAATTTTATGTGTGTAATCAAAGTCTTTACAGTTATTTTCGCCTTTCATAAAGCAACTCGTACAACCTATACAAAAAGACGGACAATCTTTCGGCAGATAAAACTGAACTACGTCTGCACCTTGAAAGTTTTGTAGAAAAATCTCTTTTAAGCGATATGTAACGCCGTGTTTCTCCGTGCCATTTATTACTGTTATTTTCATATAATCACCGCCAAATTACTGTTTATAGTAGTTTTATATTAGCATACCCATACTAAAAAAGCAAGGACGATAATCATCACTTGCTTTATCCCTATGAAATACACCGCTAAACGTATGTTTTTTTTGTAAGTCTTTCAACTATTAAAATTAAAAAAGTTCACTTATTTAGTGAACTTTCTGATTTGCATAAACTTTTTCGTATACTTGTTTAATCTCTGATCCAACCTTTTCCAAAGTTCTTTCTTCTACGGTTCGATAAGCTCGATTAACCATATCTTCTGGTGTAGAATATAAAGCTGTTTCTAGAGCATGTTTAAAATCTTGAATTGTTTTACCTTTCAACACATGATTACGATCCTCAAGCCATGAAAACACTGGAATATCTCTAACAATAACAGGCAATTTAGATGCGATGGCTTCTAAAACTGCGATTCCTTCATTTTCCTCATGACTTAAAAACATAAAGGCATCTGCCCTATGAAAAGCACCTCTTAAAACGTCAATGTCCACATATCCTGGCATTAACACATTTTTAGGTCTTTTTTTAATGGCTTTAAGTATTTTCAAAGGGGTTAAAATTTTTTTCAAATTGCCAAACCAAATAAACGTTACATCAGGCATGTTTCTTGCAACTTCAAAAAAGTCAGTTATTCCCTTCCGTTCAAAATAAAGCCCTGCACATATGACAATCTTTTTATCTTTAATCTTAAAATACTCATCAAACTTTTTTACTTTCATCTCACTGTATGCATAATCTTCTAACCGAATACCATTAGAAATGGCATACACTGGGCATGTAACTCCTTTATAAGATTCAATCAATTTTTTTGAATACGGAGTTGGTGTAATAATGTAATCTGCATGACGATACATTCTTAAAATCATACGATTAAAAAATGGGGCAATCCATCTCCATAATCGAAATGAGTACCGAAAGTCTTCTATTGTGGAATGACCATGTACGATGACAGGAATCTTTTTTTTCTTACATTTCTTTAGAATTCTGTAGGAATCTGAAAATAATGTGTTGATATGGGCAATATCATAAGTGTTCTTAGGATCTAACGTATACTCTATATTATTCAATTCTAACGCTTGTTTTTGATGACTTAATGCACGACCAATGCCACTTTGTTTCATTGCATTTTGTTTTTCAAAATATAATAGAACCTTCATATAGGTTTTCCTCTAATTTCTTTATTTTAATAAATTACGAATAAAGTCAACAATTTCCTTATCCTTTGCGTTTGCAAAAAATAAATTTTTAAAAGAAGGTCTATCGATAGTTTCTAATAAAAATTTTTGATCTATCTTCTTTAAAATTTCTAGCATAGGGGTATGCGTAATTTCTTTTACTTCATCTAATATTTTTTTATTTCTTTGTTCAGGAACAGCTCTCTCTCTTGGATATCCCTGTCCTCTTGGTCCATTAAATAACTTTTCAAAGCAATACTCTAGATTTAGCTCTGCGCCCCAGCCAAAGCCTTTTGCAAAAGGGAAAGCTGCACAGTTACCATCGTTAATTTGCCCAAACATATAAGCATCAGATGGATCTACAATAAGTCCACATAATACTCTTGGGAAAGAGTTGCAAGCTAACATTGCTCCACTTCCTGTTCCACAACCTGTGATAACAAAATCAGCCGCACCTGAATTTAATAGGATAGCCGCAAGCAATCCATTCTGAACATAAGTTAATGGTAAGTCATTACCATCTAGCATTCCATAATTATCTACAGTATGTCCATATTTTTCTACAACATTTTTTAAAGTGTTGTAAATTAATTCATTTTTACTTGCTTGTGAATTTTCATTGATTAATGCGATTTTCATATTTCATACTCCTTGTAAAAGGAAGGGGCGATACTTGTCGTCCCCTTCAAAATTATTAATTAGCTTTACCTATACAGCCAAACATTTCCATTTTTTCTTTAACGGTTTGTTTGATTGCTTCTGTACCTGGAGCAAGCAACTTACGAGGATCAAATCCCTTCTTTTCTCTATCTTTGCCTGCTTCGATATATGCACGTGTTGCGGCAGCGAATGATAATTGACATTCTGTATTTACATTGATTTTACAAACACCTAAAGAAATAGCTTTTTTAATCATATCTTCAGGAATACCAGTTCCACCATGTAATACGAGAGGCATATTTCCACATGCTTCTTTAATTTTAGCAAGAGTTTCAAAATCTAAACCTTGCCAGTTTGCAGGATATTGTCCATGAATATTACCAATACCAGCTGCTAAAATATCAATACCTAAATCAGCAATCATTTTACATTGTGCTGGATCTGCAACTTCTCCGCGTCCAGTAACTCCGTCTTCTTCACCGCCAATAGATCCAACTTCAGCTTCAACTGTTGCACCTAACTTATTCGCTAAAGCAACAATTTCCTTTGTCTTTTCTACATTTTCATCTATATCATAGTGTGAACCATCAAACATAACAGATGAATATCCTGCAGCTAAAGCCTTTTGGGCTCCTTCATAAGTTCCATGATCTAAATGTAATGCAACAGGAACTGTAATATTTAAAGTTTCAATCATAGCTTTTACCATATCTGCTACAACTTTAAATCCTGTCATATACTTATTAGCACCTTCAGATACACCTAAAATTACAGGTGCTTTTAATTCTTCTGCAGTTTGAAGAATTGCTTTTGTCCATTCAAGATTATTAATATTGAACGCACCTACTGCATAATGACCGTCTCTGGCCTTCTCCATCATTTGTTTAACATTAACTAATGGCATAATTTAATTTCCTCCTAAAGTAAAATACTTCCAAAACATATTATAATACAAACCACTAAAAAAAACAACGAATTAAAAGAAAAAAGCGCAATCACAAAAATGAAACTGCGCAAAATATTCTTTTATTCTTCTTCAAAACTGATATTTGCATTATGATATACATCTTGTACATCATCTAATTCAGATAATAAATCCAATAATCTTCTAAATTTAGCTTCATGGTCTTCATCTAAATCCACATAAGTTGCAGGGATTAAACTTACACCACTTTCATCAAATTCTAAATCAGGCTTTGCGCCCTCTAAAGCATTCTTAATAGATTCAAAATCTTTAGGTTCAGCTAAAATTACAATATTACCATCTTCATTTGTTGTAATTTCTTCACAGTCAGCATCAGCCATCATTAGTGCTTCCATCGCTTCATCTTCTGACATACCTGAAAAAATAAATCTTGCCTTACGACTAAACAAATACCCTACAGATGTTCCTATTTGTCCACCTGTTTTATTAAATGCGGTTCTAACATCTGTAAATGTTCTATTATCATTATCTGTCGTACATTCTACGATCATTGCAACATTTCCCGGACCATAGCCTTCATAAGTTTTTTCTTTAGAAGCTCCAGAGGCAACACCAGCAGCTTTAGCAATGGCTCTTTTTATAACATCAGCAGGACACTGATCTTTCTTTGCTCTTTCAATAACTCTTTTTAAACCTTGATTCATTTCAGGATCAGGAACACCAGACTTAGCGGCTTGAAAAATTTCCTTTCCCCATTTTGCATACTTTGCGGATTTCATTGCTGCAGTTTTAGCCATAGATGCAGCACGAACTTCATGGGCTCTTCCCATAATAAAACACAACCTTTCCGTTTTTTACTATTAAATTATACACCTAAACACAGCATAATTCAATCCTATTATCAAGCAATATTTATTCATCAAATTCTTCCATATCTAATTGATTTAACCATTGCTTTTTCTCAACATAATTGTTCAACGAAGGGATATCTAATGGTCTAGCAAAGTAAAATCCCGAACCAAAGGTCACCTTTTGATCTAAAATATATTTTACTTTATCTATACTTTCTATTCCTTCTGAAACAATAATCTTTTTCGTTTTTTTACAGTAATCCACAAGACTGACTAATAGTTTTTCTTGTGAAAAATTATTGGTAACATCCTTTAAAAATCCTCTTTCTAGTTTAATTACATCCACTGGACATTTTTGAATGGCAAGAACAGATTGAGGATTAATAGGAAAACCATCTACAGCAATTCTAAATCCAAAAGACTTTAGTTTGGTTATATTGGCTTCCACTACGCTCATTTTTTCATACACCATAAAGTCCGTAATTTCCAACATAATACGACTAGGCTTTGCACTAAGTTGCATAGCTATATTAATCAAATTCTTAGCTAAATTTGGGTTTAACAGCTGTTTCAAACAAAGGTTCAAAGAAAAGATAAGGGGCAAATTCGGATATTTTATTGCCATCTGCTGTTGGAAACGAATCATACGATCAATACCCCATTCTCCAACCCAATGGATATCTCCAGTTTGTTCCATAAGTTGTATGAAATCTTGCGGTGGCAATACGCCTTTTGTTGGATGGTTCCAACGCATCAACGCTTCTGCTCCAAAAAGTGTTTTATGCTCCATATCAATTATGGGTTGATAGTAAAGGATAAATTCTCTTTTTTGAATTGCCGTCTTAATTTCCTCATAATACATCATATTATTTTTTTCATCTTCCGATAAGGTTGCATAATGGTTCGTAAACTTATTACCGCCACCTCGTTTAGAAACAAAGGTTGCAATTTCTAAATTTTCCAAAAGTTCTTTGACTGTATTTCCTGACTGAGGATATGTGCACACCCCAATAGATGCCGTAACCTGTATATTTTTCTCTTCTAATGCATCCATAGGAACCCTAATATTTTCTAGTAATTTTTTACACAACTTATCGATTTTACCTTGAATTGTTTCATCTGGAATAAAAATTAAAATCCCATCTAAACTTGTTTTACATAAACTGGCATTTGAAGGCAACTGTACTTTTAACCGTTTTATAATAATATGTAAAATTTCTTGACATACAGCTTCACCATATATTTCAATGAGATTTCTAAAATCATCTAAATCCATAAAAATTAACGCGGCTGTTCCAAAGTTTCCATATCTTTTAATATATTTATGGATAAGTTTTAACAATTGAGCTTTTGTAATTGTAAGATCTGCATTTAGTTTCGACTTTTTATTAAAAAATTGTTTTAATTTAGAAAACATGATACTTCACCCTCAAAATTCGATATAAACTGATATTTTAAGTATATACTTAAAACCACAATTAGTCAATTGAAAAACTTGCCAATTCCTTGGGGAATTCCTTTTATTTTGCAAAAAAAGCTACAGCGATGGCACCAGGTCCTACATGGGTACCAATAGTGCTACCAATCATATAGCTTGGAACTTGATCTACATTATCCTTCCATAATGCCGCACTATCGTTTAAATATTTATTTAAATAATCTTCGGATAAGCCTGAATATCCCACCGCAAAAGGTAAAGAAAAATCAATACCGCCACATTTCTGAACCATATGGATTAAAAGATTGTTTCCATTTTTTGACCCTCTTGCCTTACCTGCCATTTTCACTTCACCATTGGTAATAGATATGACAGGTTTTATGGATAAAAGTGTTCCTGTAAAGGCCACAACCGAAGAAATTCTTCCGCCTTTTTTCAAATACTTTAAAGTATCTAAAACCGCCAAAAGCTGAATCTTCCTTTTCTTATTATTTAGTTCCTCCACAATTTGCACTGCAGATAATTTTCCTTCATTTACAAGCTGTATCGCGTACTCACATAAAATACGCTCCCCAATACAAGCATTTAAACTATCTACCACATGCACTTTCCCATTAAAACTTTTGGCTGCTGTTTTTGCACAATTATAGGTCCCAGAAAGTTTAGAAGATATTACAATCGCAATCACTTCATCTCCATTTTGTGTCAGTTCCTCAAACTTTTCTTCAAATCGAAAAGAGTTAATCTGACTCGTTTTGGGTAATTCATCACTTTCAATTAATTTTTCAAAAAATTCCTTGTGTGATAAATTTACTCCGTCTAAATATTCATCTTCGCCAAACATAATTTGCATTGGCATTAAAGTTATTCCAAATTGTTCAGCTTCTTTTAAATCTATATCTGATGCAGAATCCACTACTATTTTTATCATTATTTAAGCTCCTTTAAAATATTTTCTAAATTTTTATCAATCATTGCCAAGCATTCATAAAGAATCCCTCTATATTCTTCAGAAATGCCTTCACTTGCTAAATTGACCATTGTGTCAATTTTTTGTGCAACAAAGCATCCAATTTCTTTGCCCATTGCTGTAAGTTCTAGTTTGCTTTTATATCTCTTTTCAGAAATAGAATCACAACAAACCAATCCTTGTTTTTCTAAATAATCTATTGATCTAGAGATAGCGGCTTTATCTTCACCGCAGGCAACACTAAGTTCTTTAGCTGTAAGTTCTTTATCTTTATACAGATAATATAAACATGTCACATGAACACTTTTCAAGTTAAGACGCATCATTTCTTCTGTCTTTATTTTTAATATTTTCTTTGCAATACTATGAATCAAAAATGTAAAAGACTTAAAACGATCTTCCATACTTCCACCTCTTTTCTAAAGAATATTCATAGCATACCACACACTTGTTGATTTGTCAACAAGTTTATCTAATAACAATCCGCACGTCTAACGTGCGGTTTTTACGCTCCCCTATAAGGGCTTC
>CAJTNG010000005.1 GCA_910577745.1 uncultured Anaeroplasmataceae bacterium
TGAGCTTTCATTTAAATAATTCTTTTTTTGTGTCTACGAACTATTGACTAGTTCAAAAAAACCCGTTTTTTTTATATTTTTTTAAGAAGTTAAACCTAAACTTTACTAAAAATTACTGATTATTTCTGAACTTTACTGGGTAAAAGTTTCCCAAAAAGTTTCCCAGGAAAAACTATTTTCAAAGATAAAAAAATATTTGTTTTATATTCTTGCATTTTTCACAAAAAAAATTATAAATCCATTAATTAAAACTGAAAATTGATGTTTATTGATTTTTATTTTTATATTTTTGGAGGAACAATAATGGAGAAAAGCATAAAGGGTATATATAAGGAGAACGATTCCTGGCGTGTTAGAAAGAAATACAAAGGTGTTTGCATTTCCTTCATAAGAAAAACAAGACAAGAAGCAATTTCTGATTTAAAATATCGTATTAAAGAAATCGATGATAAAATTAAATTGGATATTTGTTTGGATAGAAAAGTTCAAAAGAAGACATTGAAAGATGTTTTTATAGAATATACAAACGAAAAAGGAACAAGATGGAAAAATAATACTAAAAATTACAATGTAAAATTATTTAATAACCATTTTTCTCCTATAGCAGATATAAAAATGTGCGATTTAACTGATGCCGCTATTAGTAATTGGATTGATGATATAAAATCAGTAAATGATAACAGAGATGGGAGAAGTTTAAGTAATTTGCCATATCGAGTAACTAGCTTACTAAAAGGCTTGTTAGGTCTTGCGATGAGAAAGAGATATTGTTCTCCATCATTAGATTTATCTTTTGTTAACAATATCAAAAAAATAAAGACAGTTACTCAAAAAACAGAAGATAATTATATTAATTATACAGACTTTACTTTGTTATGCTCTGCAATAAGTTCTTTGCCTGAAAATCCACAAGCTCAAAAGAATGACGATATGTTATTTTTAATTAAATTTTTATATTATACAGGCTTACGTATTGGTGAAGCGAGAGCAATCAAAAAAAGTGATATAATAAGAGAAGTTGTAAAAACCTCCACTGGTAGTAAATACATGTATTACATTAATGTTTATAAAAAATTTGGTGATAATGATTTTATTTTAGATAACACACTAAAGTGCAATAATCCTAAGAGAAAAGTAAAAATAGTAAATTCTGTTTTTATAGAATTCATGTCATATTTGAATTCTCACGGCTTTAAAGATGAAGATTATATATTTGATTTTAAAAAAAATAATAGGCCATTGTATAGGTCAGTAATTTCAAATAATTTAGTGAGAATAATAAAAAAATCAAAAGAATTAAATCTGTTACCTGAGACATTTGTGGATGTTTTGACAGCACAAGGTTTTAGATATAGCAATACAATTTATTTGAAGAATATATTAAAAGTTCCTATTGAGATAGCTGCAGAGAATCAAGGACATACAGTAGCTGTTATGCTTAATATTTACACACGAATTGATAAAAACGATGATATTGATATTTTTGCTACAGAAATTTTAAAATAATCACTTAATTACTTGCATTATTAAAATTTCAAATTATAAAAAAAATGCTTATAAATTAATATTAATATATGGAGGAATTTATGAAATTAAGAATCAAATCAAAAGGAAAAGTTGTAAAAGAGAAAGAATTAAGAAACACTATGCATTTTGAAGTTCAAAAAAATACTAGAGGACATATCGCAGTTCCTAAAACAGTATATAATCGTCAAAAAAGCAAAAAAATGTGTTGGGATTATTAATTCATAAAAAAAGATTAAAAAAAATAATCTTTTTTTCTTTTTTGCTTGATATTTTAATAAAAATAACTATACATATGGTGCAAGGTGAAAATGTTCTCCTACACCTTGTGATTTACCTCCATATATTTTATAAATATAAATCGATTCAGAATTGTTTATTCTCCAAAAAACAATTCACTAAAAGACTCATAATTTTGGGTCTTTTTTTCTTGTTTTTTTTGTTTTAAAAACTATAAATAGTATAAAGAATGGAGGATACAGGAATGGAGGATTCTATAAAGATTATAATTGCTGGAACAAGAACATTTAATAATTACTATTTATTGAAAAGTAAATTGGATTTCTTTTTTCAAAATTTAGATAAAAATAAAATAGAGATTGTTTGCGGTTGTTGTGATGGTGCAGATACTCTGGGAATGAAATATGCTTTTGAACATAATATCCCAGTCAAATTTTTTGAACCAGATTGGAGTAAAGGCAAAATTGCTGGTCCTATAAGAAATGAAGAAATGGCAAGGTATTCTAATTATTTAGTGCTATTTTGGGATGGTCAATCAAGAGGGAGTAAAAGTATGCTTTTTGCAGCTCGAAAGTATAATTTAAAAATTAAAATAATATATTATTGATTTGGTTGACAACAACAAATTTTAAATTATAAAAACCACGTAAATAATTTTAAATATATGGAGGAAAAGAAAAAATGATATTAAAAACAGTTTTAGTAGAAAGTGATGACAGAGAAAGTATAAAGAAAGCACTATGTGAAATAACTCCTATTATTAATGCAGATTTTTCTGGTGATAATGGAGAAGAACACACATCTGAAGAAGCTTTAAAAAAAGGTTTTGCAAGTGATTTAGAAATGTGTTTTGATAAATATTCTAAATATTCTAACCGCACTTTTACAGAAGCTATTATAAGAGAAATGTGTTATGGTAGCAAATATGATTATGAAATAGTTGTTCAAAACAAACACATTAAAGCAATTTCTATCACAGTTGACTGGGATTTCTAATGATTAATTAAATTAAGTTAATCAAAAAATGAAATAAGAGGAAGTAATCCTCTTTTTTTCTTGACTTAATTTGAAATACAACTATAAACATTCTGTAAATTAATTTAAATATACGGAGGAAATGAAAATGAGAGCAATAGAATTTTTACAAAACATGCTTTATGCTGCAAAACAAAATGATATGAGTATTTATGAGAATGGTGATAAACCTATTTCAAATGTTATAAATATGTGGCTTGACAAAAATGGTAGAATTGCAATTAATAATGATGAACTATTATTGATTGACGATTATAGTCAAGAAAGATTCGGAAAAACTTCTCAAGAAGTATATGACATTTTAGTAGAGTGGAATGTTTTAACGGAAGTAAATGCTCGTCCACATCAAATGGCTATTATTCTTGATTGGTTCAAGAAAAAAGGTGTTACTATATGTGATAGGCTAGAAAAGTATGCTAGGATGGATAGAATGTTTGAATTCGAAGGAAAAACATATTATCCGTTTGGTAATATTTTAGGTGGTTTTGCAATGAAAACTTCTTGGGCATCCACGTTATTTACTATTCCTTATTCAAGCCATAAAAACTTCTATAAAGTAGCAAAAAAGCATAAAGCAAGTTGTGATGTATTTTACTGTTACGAAACGGATAAATTTTATATTCCATGTAATAATCAATTATTTAATGTGAATACTGAGGTATTTCGAACTAAATACTTTAAAGCTTTAAGTGAATATAATAGATGGTATCAGTAAAATAAGGCTTTAATCAAAAATGAAATAAGAGGAGAGGAAGTAATCCTCTTTTTTTCTTGACTTAGACAAATTTACAACTATAAATCATTCGTAAAAAATAAAAATATATGGAGGAAAAGAAAATGACAAAAATTTTAAGTAAAAATGATATGGTTACAGAAATGTGTGGTTCTTGTATGACAGAAGTTGAATTACCTACTAAACTTGGTGTTTATGTATGTCCCGTATGTCAAGAATTTATTGTCAATTGTGCTATGTGTAATATGGATAAAGTTGACTGTAGCAATTGTCGGCACGATAAATTATTAAGTTTAAGTAAAAAATTGTGGAATAATGCTGTTCAATTAAATGTTAAATTAACGTTTAAAGATAAAGAGGATACACCTAAATTATTAAGAGCTTATCAAAAAAATAATAATCTAGCTTATGAAGAGTTAGATGCCCTGTGTGAAGGAAAAGTGAAGTTAGTTTCTTCGATTATTTATGGTCGTCTATATGACCAATACAGAAAGTAGATGGGTGATGTTATGAACATAATGAAAATTGAACGTTTCTCGACGTCGAACGGACAAGGACTTAGACACGTCTTATGGACCGCTGGATGCGATTTTCATTGTCCAGGCTGTCATAATCCAGAGGCATGGTCTCGACAGTCTGGACGCCCTTGGACGGACGCTGACTACGACAGACTAACGGAAGACTTCAAGACTATGTCTGATATTTTGGACGGAATTACATTTCTTGGTGGAGAACCACTTCTTGATACATCATTGGATACTATTACGGAAATAGCCAAAAAATTCAAAGAAGAGTATCCTAATAAGACAATTTGGCTTTGGACAGGAAATCTTTACGAGAATGTTAAAGATTTAGATGTCATGTCATATGTCGACGTCTTAATCGACGGACAATTCGACATGTCAAAGATGGACTTGCGTCTTAAATGGGCAGGGTCGACTAATCAGCGTGTCGTTGATGTCAAGAAGTCAAGACAGACAGGGAAAATTGTTCTGCTGCAGGAGAATTAAAATGAAAATATCATTTGTACCTAAATTGCATAATTGTGATAATCATTTAAAGCGTAAGGAATATAGAGATTCCAGTGGCTATACAGATGAAACTGTAGATTACTGTTTAGTCTGCGGTAGAATCAAAAATCATTTTGCTTATGATATAGTCGTTGTAAATGATTATTTTCCTAAAAGAAGGACAATTTTAAACGAAAATATCATAGATGCTAAAGTTTAAAATAAAAGAGGAAAAATCCTCTTTTTTCTTGACTTGAAGTAAATCCAAGTTATAAAGAATATGCAATTAAAATAAAATATATGGAGGAAAAATATGAAAACTTTTTTAGTACCATCTTATAATATGGAAAAACTATATAAGTTGACCAAAAAAATGTCTAAAAAGACACCTGTACATCTAGAAGTTGATGAAAATAAACCTGTTTTTGTGAAACCGATAGGTGCACCATCTGAATATCCGTATAAGATTAAATGCTACAATGTTTCTGTTGAAGGCAAATTTCAAGTTAAAGATTTTGAATTTGTTGCCACATTAGAGCATAAAGAAACAGGAAATATTATTCGAACATTATCAGAGAAAGAGCTGCCGTTAAAATTTCGTACTTGTGGTCCTAAATGTGAGCATTGTGGAAAAATAAGAAATAGAAAAGACACTTACGTCTTCTATAATTCTATCACACAGGAATATAAACAAGTGGGAAAAAATTGCTTACGTGATTATTTAGGTACCGATTTAGAAGAGGTAACTGCATATTTAGCATATATCAAGTCTTTTCAGGAATTAAATGAAATTCCAGAAATTAATTCTTTTGAATTTGGTGCTTTAGAAAAATCAAACAGATTTATCAATGTTGAAATATTTAAAACCTTTGTTTATGATGAAATTAAGTCTAAAGGATATTGTGGTCAAGGAAAAACGGTAAGAGCGATTTTTAAACGAATGGATGAGGAAAAATTAAGCAATGACAAATATAAAGAACCATTACAAAAAATTACTGAGTGGATAAATTCTCAAGAAATATTGTGTTGGGGTACTTATATGTATAATGCAAAGGTTGCTTGGAATTCTAATGATATAGTATATAGAGATACTGCATTAATTGCTAGTTTAATAAATGTTTATTTTAAAAATGAACAAGAAATCATTCGTCAAAATAAACTTCGTGATTCCACTCATCATGTTGGAAAAGTTGGAGATAAAATCGAAATTGAAATCGCTAGTCTAAAAGTTCTTTACATCAAGGATAATAGTTGGAAATCATATTATGCTCAAAGTACGATAGTATATCGAATTATTGATGAGAATGGTAATATCTTTAAATATAGTTCATCTAAAAATCTTGAAAATGTAAAAAGGATTAAAGCAACTATTAAGGGGCATTCAGAATACAAAGGTGAAAAACAGACAATTATCACACGTGCAAAAGTCTTAGAAACAAAGGCAATCGAAAACGAGCCTGAAAAACAAGATGTATTATCATATTCTAGTAATGATGAAACAGTTCGTTCATGTGATAAAGCGATAGATGATTTTCTCAAACTCTGTGATGAAGCGTAACATAAGAAACAGGCTAAATAAAAACAAGGAAAAATCCTTGTTTTTTCTATGTACCTTGATTATTTTAAATTAAAAACTATAAAGATGCTGTAAAACTTAAGAGGTGATAATTTGGATGAATTAAAAAAAGTAAGATGTAAAAATATATATGGCGTATGGTATTACAAAATCATAAAACCTACACAATATAATGATTTAGATGGACCAATCTATGAACTATATGATACTAGCAAAAAAATTGTCTCTACATTTGGTTCCTATGCTGACATGAAATATTATATAGAAACAGGTATAATTCTGTAATCTCATAATCCCTATAGATGTTTCAAACTCTAATGGCTTTTTTATTGCTTTTATAATAAAAAAACTATAAATTATATAGATGCTTTATATAGGAGGGTTATAAATGATTACATATGTAAAAGGGGATGCAACATATCCAGAAAAAACAACTCCAAACAAAATGAATTTAATAGTACATGTCGTAAATGATGCTTTAAAATGGGGCAAGGGATTTGTATTGGCTATTAGCAAAAGATGGTCTCTTCCAGAATATAGATTTATGACAAATTATAATCCAAATCCACTTGGTTCTTTTGAAAGTGTTCAAGTTGAAAAGAATGTCTGGGTAATTAATTTATACGGGCAACATGGAATAGCTAATAAATATATTACAATTCCTCCTGTTCGTTATGACGCTATTAAAAAAGGTTTACTATCATTACGTAAACTTATGTGTTCTCGTCCAAATTTGTATCCACTTGATAATTTTGCTATTCATATGCCAAAAATTGGTTGTGGACTTGCAGGAGGAGATTGGTCTATCGTCAATCGACTAGTCGAAGACGTTTTTCCTGACGTCGACGTCTATGTGTATGAACCCTAGTCGTCTGTCGACATCGATAGCCCGCCGTCTGTCAGTCAGACTGACATCTAGACAGTCGAAAGACGTCAAAATGAAGAAAAGATTTCAAATTATAAAAAGAATATAATTATTTACTTGCATTTTTTAAGAAAAAAATTATAAAAGTTTTGTTAAAAAGGAGTGAATAATTTTTATGAATAAAAAGAAAACAATTATAAGCATTGCAATATATCTAGCATGTTTAGCTGTAGTTATATGTGTATTTTTATTTTATACTTCAAATCAAAGTAACAAAAGTAAAACTACATGCTATATAGCTACACAAGATATTGTTGCAGGAACCGTGGTTGATACAAATTTAGTTACGTCTTCTTTTAAACAAGAAACTATTCATAATAGTTCAAAGGATTTGGCAGAAGAATATCAATCAACAGTGGTTACCGAAGCAAGCACAATTATTAACAAACAATCTGTTGGATTTATACCAAAAGGAACTATTTTGACAAATCGCATGTTTCAGTCCATCAATGATGTTGTAGAGTATCCAGATTTTGATAATCCACAATACATTACATTACCTGTAACAACAGAATCTATGCCAGCTGAAGGATTTGTTAAAGATAGCAAAATTTCTATTATTGGATTACTTTCTATGTCTGATTTGTCATCCACAGAATTAGCTGATAAAACATCCGAAACTTGGGTTGGAATTTTGACTAACAAAGCGTTAGTATATTCTACTATAAAAGATGAAACAAAGACAGTAACAAATGTAATTTTAGTTGTTGAAAAAGATGTATATCCTACATTGCTCATTTCATCAAATAATGCGAAAATCTTCTATTTAAAAGGTGTTGTTAATGATATCTCAGAGGTACAGTCTGATGTTATTAAGACTATTTATGAATCAACAGGTTTAATTACGATAGAACAAGATTTTAAATTGATGGCAACTGATACAACGGTTAATCATACTGAATATACTTTAACCTTCACAGAATCTAATGACGAAAAACTAAATAATTTAAATATTATTTATGTGGGAGAAGGCAATTCATTAAATATCTCTTGGAATGGGAGCCCAACAAGAGCCTTTATCAAACACTATAATTTAACAGATGGTAGAAAAGGTGTATTTTATGGAAGTTACTCTTATGCTGCAACAGATTCTAAAAAGAAAATAAATTATAATTCAAATTTGGAAGAGCATTCTTTTGCGGTTTCTTTCGATAAAGAAGGGTTTTATGAAATTTCATTCTATAATCAAGATAGTTCTTTTGTTGGAAAAACTACATTCGTTGTGGAATCAAAAATATATTCTTGGAGAACTATAGATTCTAGTGAAACAAGTGATGTAGCAAAAATCGACGCTGGTTCAATTAAAATTGGTATGATACAAGAAGAAAAAAATGGAATCACATACGTAATTCCTGAATATTCTGCTACAAATCATGAGTATGAAATTACTTGTCAATTAGTGAAAGAGTATTTCAAGAAAATAGACTCTTTAAAAAATTATACTGAAACTATTCAATTTGAATCTGCATTAAATGGCAATAACATTTATACTACAGAATATGTTATTGATAAAAAGGAAAAAATAGGGTGTTTCTTAGGTGATACAATTAAAGATGTTAATATTATTTTAACTATAGATGGCGTAGAAGTGAGTGTTCCGTTATTTTACAAAATTGCAGATGCTGGAATTGATTATTCTGCGACATCTGACCAAATTGCTGAATTAAGAGGATACTTAAACGCTACAATTGATGACAATTCTATTAATGAAAAATATACTTATTCTGAATTAGAAAGTTTATTGGCTCAATTAGAAGAAATAAAAGATTATTTATATGATGAAGCAGATGAAAGTAATAGGAATTATACAATTTTATCTTATTTGTTAAGATTTGTATTAGTTAAACAAGATATGACTTTAGAAGAGTTTGTTAACCTTCATAATCAATTATATATAGTTAGTGATAATGGAATTCCTTATAAAAATCCTGATGCATCACTTGAAATTGAATTGAAATTAGAAAATAGTAATGAAAGTTATAGGTTAAATTTAGATTTTATTTCTAAGTTTAGCTTAACCAGCACAGAAAAACCTGTGCTACCTGCAGAACCTTCCGAAACACCAAATGAAAATGGAGGAACAAATTAATGAAAACAATAATAATATTATCTAATGAAAATGAAATGAATATTGTTAAAAGTTTAGAGGCAGAAGCAAAAAAATATCCTTCGGAACTTGAAGTTTCTGGGTGTGGATTGCTTAGTTCTGAAAATAAGCAAAATTGTTCTTTCTACCAACCTGATTTTATTGTGACAGGGAATATCTCTTATGAAGAAGCAAAAGAGTTATTAGAATTATGTGCATCAACAAACATTATTGTTGTTTCAGACGATATGAATAGAGCTAATGATTTAGTTGATAGACTATCACGAGAAGATATTTTTAGAATTATGGCTGTTGATTTAAACAATGTATCTCCAGTAGAGCTTTGCAAAAATATAATTGAATATAAAGAAGACACTTCTAATGTAGAAAATATGTTTAGTGATGCGATAAGTGAAGAAGAATTGTTAAGTCAAGGAAATGTAAATGAACCTCTTAAAAATGAAAATGATGAGAGTGATGAGACAGTTAATGACAATCCAAAAGAATTTGATGTGGTTGAAAATCCAAATGATTTGAATACACAGATAGAAATCAAAAGTGATGTAAAACAAAACTATTTCAATTTAAACATAAACAATATTAGAAGCAAGACCATTTCAGTTTTCTCTAAAAAAGGTGGAACTGGTAAGACTAATATCGCTAAGGAAATGTGTAATGTTTTTTCTTCAGTTAAATTACCTAAAAAATTACAAAATGGCAATGAATATTTAAAAGCATGTATTGTCGATTTAGACTTCAATAAGGGTAATTTAAGAACTTATTTAGGTATCGAAAATCCTTCTCCAAACATCTATTATTGGATTAATGACATATTAGATAGACTAGAAAATAAAACTAGCATTGAAAAAATTACTTATAATCAATTTCAAGTAAATGGATATTTGAAAAAGATTGAGGGAGCAGGAAATTATTATGCTTTAATTACTTCTCAAGGCGGTCTTCCTTTAAGAACAATGAAAAGAATTTATGACCTTGATAGAAATGGTGATTTATTATCTAAAATACTAGAAATAATTATTACGTCTTTAAAGAAAACCTTTGATGTAGTTATTATTGATTGTGATAGTGATTTTAATGATATAACAAAAATTGCATTAGAAAAATCAGATAATGTATTATATGTAATTAATCCAACTGTTGCTGATGTTGAAAATCTAAAAGTATTTACTGATGATGTATCTTCAATAGAAACAATTGACTTAAATAAAGTAGGTATTGTTATAAATAAATTTTCTAAGCATGTTACTTTTAGAAGTGAACTCCTTGATGTCTTATCTTTAATTAAATTTAAAGATATTAATTTTGCTACTAGTGAAGAAATAGAAAAAAATTACCCATTAATTGCCGACATTCCATATGATGAGACAATTATAAACTTAAATAACGGCTACTTGTTTACTACGAATAATGCTTCTCAAGAAACTAAACGTGGGATTTTAAAGATATGCGAATATTGTTTACCTATTTTCAAAATTAAACATACTACTTCTGGATTGAATGAACTTAAAAAGCAATATGAAAAAAAGAAAAAGTTGGAACAAAAGAAATCCGCAAGAGGTAACAAAAAAGAAAAAATGATTAAAAATCTTAAAGGTGTAAATGATAAATCTACCGATGAGATAAAAGAATCATCAGAAGAACTTGAGAATAATTTGCCTAAAAAAGAAGAAAATGATAATCAACAAGCTAGCAAAGATAAAGTTAATGCTTACTTAAATGGCGACCTTTCAAAAGTGACATTAGAGTCTTTTGTTGAAACAATGAAGGGTTTTGATTGTGTTAAGCATACACGTACAGGATTTCCTATTTTAAATAGAAAACCTAATACACTTCCTAAAAATATTTGGAAAAAATTTATAAAGCAGCTTAATAAAGAGAGAAAAGAATCTTATAAGATTTCTAAAGCAAATAAAAGCAACAAGAATGAAGAACAGCAATAAACTGTTCTTTTTTCTTGCATTTTTTAAGAAAAAAATTATAAATATAATGAAAAAAAGGTGGTGGATAGTTTATGTTTCTTTTTATTATTTTCATATTAGCAATTCTAATCTTATTTGGCATTGCAATTTTTGATTTAGAAACATCTACAATTCCTCATACTCTTACAATTTTATTGTTGGCATTAGGAATTATTTATTGTTGTATTAACAAGGATTTTAAAACTTATTTCACTTTACCTTTAGTCGCAATTATTTTTATATTACAGTTTGTTTTGTTTATAATTTTTGGAGAAAACGCAATTGGTGGCGGCGATGTAAAAATATTATCTATTTCTGCACTGTTTTTACACACATTTAATGATATTGGAAACTATTGTGTATACTTATGCCTTTACACTTTGATAGCTTTCATAGTAGCTAAAAGTAAAAAAGATACTCATATTAAATTTGGACCATATATGGCACTTGCATTGATATCAACACTGTTTAATTCCTTTTATTGTTCGTTTACCAATATTCTTTTGTTTGATTGTGTTTTTGTCCTTGGACTTTATATAATTGATTTGTTGTTTTTCTCAAATAGGAGGATGATTGAAGATGTTCAAAAAAATATTTTCCCTTATAAAAAATAAAACAGGTGAAACAGTGGATGCGATTGTTATTGCACCTGTATGGATTTTTATATTACTCATTATTGCTGTTCAAATGTCTATTTATCAGTCTAAACAATCTTTAGAAGATAGTGCTCAAATTGTTTCGAGATATGTAATGCTTTCAGAAAGTCCAGACGAGGCCATTGAAACAGTAAATTATTATTTAAATGTAAGAAAAGACAGTAATTATTTTGATGAATTTAAAATAGAAAATATAACTAAAGTATATTATAAAACAGGTAGTGGAACAAATACGGAATGGACTTATACAGAAAACCAATCAGATTATAATAATTATTGGGAAAAAGGCAATATGGTGGAAATTGTATTTAAAAGAAAAACTCCATTTTACGGGAGTTCAGCTTTAAGATTTTGTTTGTTAAATGATAATTGTTTCTCTGTTGTTGAAGATGTTATTTCAACTAGGATTGTTGTGTTCTTATCTGATGTAAAAGAAGGAGGTATTTAATATGATAAAAAATAAAAAAGGTTCAGTAGTTATTGAAACAATCATGTTATTCCCTATTTTCTTATATTTAATATTTTTTTCTGGTTTTAAAATAATATCCTATTTAGCATTTTCGGATGCATATAAAGAAGCTACGTTGTATGCAAGAACAATGATTGTTTGTGATTCTGCAGAATCAGCATTCAATTCTTTGGCACAAATTATTTATAATCCGAATTCAAGTGACGACAGATTTACTAGAACTAATACTAGCATAACTAGTATTACAGTCAGCAGAATAGACAGTGCTAACGTACAAGAAACTGTCAATTTTGATTTATACGGAGAAGGAAAACATACCTTTGCATCATTTTGCACAATAGAAGAGGGTAAATATAAATTTAAATATGACAACTGGAATGATATTAACAAAAAGAAATTTGAAGCAATGTGGGATAAAGGAATATTAGTAGAAATCACTCTTTCGAGAGATTTAACAACAGATACAATTAAGAGTCTATTTGATGTAAAAGTATATGATTTTACAAAATCAGAAACAGTCACCTTAACAATGGGAGTGGATACTTCAATTGTTGTTTCTGCTTCAAATGTTATTAGTGTTTAGGAGTTGATAAAATGAAGAATATTTTAAAGAGCAAAAAAGGAAGTTTTATAATCATAGGCGTTATAATAATTCCTCTTCTTATTTTCATTATTTTTTATATAATTTTTACACAAATGAATAGTACAATGTCATACAAAAGAATCCAAAGTTCGGTTGATAATGCTTTATATTATGCAACTGCTGAATATGGAAACATAAAATTTGACAAAAATGGAGATGGATATTGCGACTTTGATGTAACCACTTTAAATGGTGCAAATGAAGATTCCATGGCCTCTCAAGAGGTTACTAGTGACACAACCCCTAATCCTACAGCCAAAGATAAATTTTTATGGAACTTTAAAAATTATTTAAAACGTTGTGATGGTTACAATGAACTTTGGACCTTTACTTTAAGCATTAAAACAAATGCAGAATATCAATTTAATAGCAATAAAAATGAAAACAATGAATATATATCTGCTGAAGTAATAGTAGTATTACCAGACCAAAGTAACAAAGATGCTGTTTGTTGGGGAACAGCAGGTTCTGGTGAGGAATGGACATATTGGTATAAAGAAAATTCTGCACATTGGCAAAGCTGTGTAAGCAGATATTATGATTGGTATTCTTTTCATTATAACGACTGGTATAATGGGAAAGCAAGTGCTCCTTCAGGTCTTTTAATGATGAAAGTTGAGGTATCTGCATCATGCTATTAAGAAAAAAAGCACTTTTATTGTTCTGCTTTCTTTGTGTGTGTTTTTGTATTTTTGGTTTAACACAGACAAATGTATATGCAGATGATAATATAAATCCTCAAACTGACATTAATTGCAGTAAATATTTAAACATTTTGCATAACGACCATTTTATGAATAAAATTGTGGTTTCTACTTTAAAAATAAATCCTGAATATAATATTGGTACGAAATATGCAAATACATATGTTGATAAAAAAATTGTTGCACTTGATAATTTAAGAAAAGATAATATAGGTTTTAAATGTAATGGAATATTTTATTCTGATTATGTCGAGCTTTCTGTAACAGGAACTTATGTATTTAAAGTTTATAGTTATGTAATAGACAATAATATAAAGCGTTGTTCAAATTCATTATTGGAAACTATATCAATTACAATAAATGTGGATGATTCTGTTTCTATGAATAAAGAAAATTATTATTTTGAACATTATGGAGATTCAAACACTTTGTTAGAAGACATTGAACATTCTTTTAACTATGATGTATCTATTTCTACATATTCTAGAACAAAAATAAAAGATATTTACTCTAATTTTTTAAAGATAAAAAATTCTCAAACAAGTCAAATATATGATATAAGTAGTGAAGTTGATAAGAAAAATGTTCAAATAGAAGTAGTATTTCAAAATGTAAAATCGATTTATTATATCAATATATTATCAGCAACTAATGTGGAATTGAAAAGTAATTTTGTTAGTAATTTAGAAGAATTAACAAAGGATGTTCCTAAATTGGCTTTTGATATTTTAATCAATAAAAATCTAATCGGTAATAAGCCTAAAGATGTTTTAATAAATCAACTCGATATTACGCCTTATTTAAATTGTTCAGAGGCACAAAACATAGAAATAGATTTGAATGATACAAATGTAACTATTCCTTCATTAAGCAATTTAAATGAAGCATACAGAACAATTACTGTTTCTTATAATATAAAAGACCATACACTAAATAAGGAATATACATACTTACGATTTATCGCATTTTATAACAGTAATTTTCTTAATACCGATAGATACAAATTAAAAATCATATATAACGAAAATTACATTTGTAATAAAGATGAAACATTTGATTTAAATCATTATGTTTTAGATACTTATTACGAAATTGTATTTGATGGTGCTACTTATTATGATTTTTATGACATTAAATCCATCCAGTCTATTTCTGAGGTTGATACGTCAAGCTTAGGAGAAAAAACTATTAATATTTTAGCTACTGATAGTAAAGGTATGACCACAACTGACACCAGTATAATTAAAATAACGGACAATAAAGGGCCTGTCATCTTAACCAAATATGACATAATAATTGTAGAAAAAGGAAATACTTCATATATCGACCAAATAAAAGTTATTGATAATAATTCTGTGGATTTAACAAGCATTTCTTATGAACTAAAAGAAACAAATTCCAAAGGTGGATATATTGTTGTTTCTGCATCAGATTTGGATGGAATAACAACTATAGTTTCTATTCCTTTCTTGTATAATGTGGAAACTAGTTTATATCAAAAAACGTTGGGAAAATGGCTATATGAATGGGGAAATTTTTTAAAAAATATTTTTTAATTTCCTTGCAAAATTTCATTTTAAAATTATAAAACATATATAACAGGAGGAAAAAATATGAATGCTGAATTAGAAAAACTTGTTGTTATTGCTAAGGACTCAAATATGTTTCCTGAGGTATTAAAATCTTTATATGCAATGTTCAAAGATAATGAAGATTTCAATACAGAACTTAGAAAAGGATTATCTGAAAATCCAAATTGTCCAACTGATGTATTGGAAAAATTAATTAAGGATAATTGTGATGAAGTACGAATTAATGTTGCTAAGCACAAAAAAGCAAATGATAAAATGTTATCGGTTTGTACAAAAGATGAAAATCGTCTTGTTAGATTAGCCGCAGTCAATAATCATAATGCGTCAGAAGATATTCTAATTGTATTGATGAAAGATGAAGACCCTGAGATTGTTTCTCAAGCTCGTAGCAACTTAAAACAACGTTTATAAAAAATAAGGAGTTTAATCTCCTTTTTTTCTTGCTTTTTTTAAGAAAAAAATTATAAATAATATGAAAATTAGAATGAGGTGAAAATATGCAAAAGCTTTTAGATTTAATTAAAAAATATACAGAACGGTTATCTTTCATTGAAGAAACATATATGTCTAATGGAGTATTCCTTTGCGATGATGACATAACTGATGAAGAACTGAGTATTGTAGAAAGAGAATACCACGTTCTTAAGAACACTGTAGAGTCTTTAAAAGAAATTCTACAAGAATTGTCAAATAAATAATTTGATTTAATTGAGGAGGAATGTTGCATGAAGAAAAAAATATTAATTGGATTAGGCATGGTTTTAACAGTAGTTATTCTAACTGTGGTAATTATTTTCTTAGCTAAAACATATGGAGGACATCCTTCAATGCCAGGGCCAAGAGAAGGTTTTAATTTAATAGCAAGGGGATTAAAATAATGTTAATAATTAAAATAGTTTCTATTGTTGTTTCTGTTATATTATTTTTAATTTCTGTTATATATCTAAAAACAAATAAAAAAATCACTTCTAAACAAAAAATTTCTATTGCAACTAAAAACTTTCAAAATTATTTCTTAAAAATTTTCTATTTAATTATTGGTGGTGTCAAATAATGATTGGAAGTACAAATGCATATAAAGATTATTTTAAAGAAGAAGATGATTTTGATGAAGAAGATTACTTTTACAGAAAAAGGAAAAGACGAAATAGGATTATTTTGATTACTCTTTTAAGTATTATAAGTTTATTTTTAGTCTTTTCAATTGTAGCATGTACAATAGGCGTAAAAAATAATCCTTATGTTCAATATGATTTAACTGAAAGAAATGATTTTAACAAAAATTATACAGACTCAAGTGTGATAGAGGAATATTATCCATAAGATAAATTCCTTTTTTTCTTGCTTTTTCTTTTTTTATAACTATAAATGAGTGGTAAGAAAAGAGGATTAATATAAGATGAAGAAAAGAAAAAGAAGGATTATATTTGGAATTGTTATTTTTACAGTTTTAATGTTATTAGTTTGTTTTAATTTTGATTCGTTATCAGGTTTGATAAAACAAAATAGCAAAACTAATAAACCTGCAGTTACTGTTGAAGGTGTAAAATATGATGAATTACAGATTCATTTTTTAGAATTAGGAAATAAATATACAGGTGATTCGACTTTTATTAAGGCAGGAGATATTGACATATTGATAGATGCAGGTTCTAGAAAAAGTTCATCAGATTCAATTAAAGAATATGTGGATGACTATTGTACAGATGGGAAACTAGAATATGTAATTGCTACACATGCTCATCAAGACCACATAGCTGGATTTGTTGGGAATTCGAGTGCTTCGGCAAAAAACCACAAAGGAGAAACTGTTGAGAAGACAGGATTGTTTTATTATTATGATATTGGTACTTTGATTGATTTTTCATTAACAAGCTCTACATCACAATTATATGAAGATTATCTAGCTGCAAGAGAATATGCTGTAAATAAAGGCACAGTTCATTACACTGCTAAGGAATGTTTTAATGAGGAAAAAAGTGCCAAAAGGATATTTGATTTAGGTAATGGAATTGAATTAGAAATATTATATAATTATTATTATTTCAATACATCAGATGATGAAAATAATTATTCTGTATGTACAATGATTAATTATAATAACCATCATTTCATGCTCACTGGAGATTTAGAATTACAAGGTGAAGAAAAAATGGCGGAATACTATAATGGTAGTGAAGGTAAAAAACTTCCTCATGTAGATTTATTCAAGGCAGGACATCATGGTTCAAAAACTTCTTCTAATGATTGTTTATTATCTAAAATAACACCAGATATTTGCTGTGTATGTTGTTGTGCAGGTGGAAGCGAATATACTTCAAATTATAATAATGTATTTCCTACACAAGAGTTTATCAATCGTATAGCAAAATACACTGACCAAGTATATGTAACATCTTATTATAATGAAAAAGAATTAAAATTCAAACCTTTGAATGGTAATATAATTGTTTCTTGTAACGGGAAAGAAATTGCTTTAGCTGCAACGAACAATACTACAAAATTGAAAGATACAGCATGGTTCAATGAAATAGTATATATAGACAAAAACAAAAATATTTGCTCAGGTAAAGGTAAAGAAGATTTTTTTACAGTTGAATCAAAAGATGTTACTCCTGTTCCACGTAGAGTTTGGACAGAATAATACGAAGAGGTTAATATGAAATTATTTTTTGGAGTAATAAATCAAGGTTTAGTATTTGAGACAAATGACACTTTTATAGAGCAATTATTCGTCCAGACGTCAGACTCTTTGGGACTGACTGGACCGAATGTCAAAGAGTCTGAAAACACACTCGACGGACTTAGACTTAGACGCAATCGACGGCTGACAGACCAACAAAAACAGTCTGTCGTCGACAGTCCATTGCTGACAGAAAAACAAAAGAAAGTGTTTGAATTTTTATATTGTCAGTCTAACGAATGTTCTGACAGTCAAGACATCATCGACGGTCTGTTGAGTTTAGACTGTGACTGTCTGTCAGACGTCAAAGAATGGATAGAAGAAAAGGAAATAGATGTTAATTTGATTAATATCAAAAGACAATAAATGGAAAGAAATTTGTTTTCTTTCTTTTTTTCTTGACACACAAAGAAAAATAACTATAAAGTTAATGCTTAAATTTTTATATAAATGGAGGAATAAATATTATGGAGAAAAAAGATTTAAGTATATTGTTTGAAAGGATAAAATTATATGCAGCTAATATAGGAATCAAAGTTGTTGCTTCTGAAAATAATGAATACTACTATAATCCAGATGAAAGTTTAATTTCTATTCCTTTAGATGATTTAACAAATTTACATAAATTATCTATTTGTTTTCATGAATCTGGCCATGCCTCTGATGCTATTTTAAAACGTAACATTAAAAATTATGACTTTGAAGAATTGATAGCAGAATGTACTGCGTTCTATTTGTTATTGCAATTGGGTGAGGCAAATTTTGTATCTAAATTAAAAAATATTAGTTATTTATCAGTCTATATGAAATCTCTTGTAGAAAAAGATAAGAAGTATTCTGTAACTACTATTTTAAACAAAGTATTGCAATTCGTTAATCCTGCAATGACATTGGTTTTAGAAAGAGGTGGTTTTATAAATGTCAGATAATACTGAAAGAAAAAAATTACCTTTTCCTGAAATTAAAGGTGATAATGTTTACTTGATTGTAAAATATAGTGAGGATGGAAAGTTACATTTAATTCAAAACACAAAAAACATTTCTTGTGAGTTTGATGATTTTTTAGTAGCCACTTATACTAAAACAAATAAAACAGATACTCATTTACCATATGATGTATGTCAAGTTGTTGCTTTGGTCAATCAATATACTTTAGAAATTGCTGATTTCTTAGATGTAAATGTCTATGAACAAGAAATCGATTATTATGGAGAGGATGCAGTTTTAAATATAACTAATCCAGATGGTGGAAATGATGGATTCAAGGTTGTCATTTCTGGAGAAAGTCGTCCTGCGAAAGAAGCAGAAGAAGATTCTTTAGATGATATAATGGAAAAAGTTGCTAATCCTGTTCCTAAGATTCCTAATCCTGCTAAAGAGTTTCTTGATAAAAAAGGAGAAGATTTCATGTTTAGAAAGTTTATCAGAAAATAACAAAAGAAAGAGGAGTAATCCTCTTTTTTTGCTTGACTTCATAAATTTATTAACTATAAATACAATGATTTAAAAATTATATTATATGGAGGAAAAATCACAATGAAAGTAAGATTAAAAAGAGGAACTTGGAATTTGCCGTTTGTTAATTTTTTAGCAGGAATTAACACTATAAGAATTAATAATAAAACGGAATTTGAAGTATTCAAAGATTTATGTTCATCTGTTGGATTTAATTTTGAAGGTGGACGTGAAAAATGGCAATGGTGGCATAAGGATAAATCTAAAGATACACCCTTATTTTTTGAACATCAACCAGGAAAAGGAATTACTTGCTATGAGAACGAAAAAGATTCTGTTGAATGGTATGGGGTAAAACCTTATTCTCTTTATGGAGATGTTTTTGAAGAAGTGAAGTAAGAACTCAAAGAGAGTTCTTTTTTTCTTGACTTTGATAAAAAAGCAACTATAAAATCAATGTCAAGTTTTTTTATATAAATGGAGGAATAAATTATTATGGAGAAAAAAGAAATTATTGACAAAGTATTATGTAATAAAGAAGTAATGGAAGATATTGTTAAGGCATGGAATCAAACTCACAGTGATAAAGTCTCTTGTTCTAAACAGAATGTCTATTGTATAAGTTTAGCTTTAGCAAGAGGATTAGGAAAAGTTGATGAGCTTAAAGAATTCGTTTCTAATCCTCAGCATAATCAAACTTTTGCAAAGACATTAATGGAATTTAAAAAAGGATTTGGGAATAACGGATTTGATATTGACGCAATTTGGAAAGCAATGGGAGGATTTGAACAAATTTTTCTGGATAAATATGAAAGAGTTTCTTCTGAACCTCAAAAACCAAATTATGATTTTCAAGACAAAAGTCAAATTGAAAAAATGATTCTTGAAAGTATCAGTGAAAAAATGGGTAATTTTCAACAACAAATCGAAGACAAAATAAGTGAAGTCGTTGAAAAACAAGTTAGTGCAATTAATGATGTTGTAACAAATTCTATCCTTTCAGAAATCAAGAATAAAATTATTGAAAAGAAAGAAATTACAATCATTAATGCAGAAAGTAAAAAAATAAGTACTGATATCTATCACAAAATGTTTAATCCAATTTTAAATTTTGTTGCTAACAATATTCCTGTTTATTTAGCAGGTCCTGCTGGTAGTGGAAAAAATGTTCTTGCTGAACAAGTGGCTAAAGCATTAAATTGTGGTTTTTATTATCAAGGACCAGTAACCTCTGTGTTTGATTTACTTGGGTATCAAGATGCTAATGGAGTTTATCATGATACACCTTGTAGTCTTGCTGTAAAAAATGGAGGTATTCTATTTAAAGATGAAATGGATGCTGATGTTCCTGAAGCTGTTGTTGCAATCAATAGTTTACTTGCAAATGGATATATCAATTATCCAGGAATTGGCTTTATTAAGGCTCACAAGGATTTCCGTTGTATCGCAGCTGGAAATACTCTTGGACGAGGTGCAAGTTATGATTATGTTGCTAGAAATCAGTTAGACGCTGCAACATTAGACCGTTTTGCAATGATAGAAGTTGATTATGACAGAAATATTGAAACAGCTATTTCTGGAAACAATCTAGACTTAGTCGATTTTATTGAATCCTTTAGAAAAGGCTGTGCAGTATATGACATTCATTGTTTAGCTACTTATCGTGCAATTTCTCGTATTACAACTATGGAACAGGTAATGCCTAATCGTCTTGACCAAATACTTAAAACTTGCTTATTAAAAGGTCTAGATGTAGATACGCTAAATACTTTAGTGGAATATCTACATGAAGATAAAAATTTAGATGACAGTAATAAGTATTATATCGCATTAGTAAATTGTGCAAAAGGTGATTAATATGCTAGTTTTATATGAAGAATATGAGAATATGGAATCCTTATTATTATTGCTAAATAGAAATAAAGTAGATTCTAAATGGTTAGGGGAGACTTCTCATTGGGAAAAGCCTATAAAAAGTTTTTCGAGAGTTGATTCTAGAGAAGAATATATCAATCTTGCTAAAATTGGCTATAAAGATGGTGTGAAAGATTTGCAAAGGTTTAAAATGTTAGTTCAAAAATATGAGAAAAAAACTAAAATTTTAAATGATGTCGTAGGTCACACACCTAATGTTCCACGATTCATTTTAGGTTTTCCTAAAGATATGATTAATACAAAAATTAAAAATATCAAAGGAAGAGTTTTAAATGTTTATTGTGATATGTCTATTTCCCATATTGTTACTGCAGAACAAATAATTGAAGCTGGTGCAAAGATTGTAGCTACAATCAAAAATTTAGAATTATCAGGATATAGAGTTAATCTTTATGCTTTATGTTCAGGAATGACTGGCTTTGCAAAATCAAGTATTTGCAATATGTTAGTAATCAAGTTGAAAGATGCATCGGAATATTTAAACCTGTCTAAAATATCTTTTCCATTAACTCATCCAGCGTTCTTAAGAGGAATATTTTTGGAATGGTGTTGCAAATCTCCGAACACAGAATTTATGAGCAATTATGGAAGAGCCATGAGGTATGATTACTCTCAAGAAAAGATTCAATTTGAGTTGACAAAAGCATTTCAAAAAGATATTTGTTATATTCCTATGACTGATGCAGTGTCTTATTCAATGGAAAAAATTAAAGAAATCATTGTAAAAAAATAAAAGAGGATAATTTATTCCTCTTTTTTCTTGCTTTTCTATTTTTGAAGATTATAAATCTTATGTCTTAAATTAATTATATATGGAGGAAAAATTTATGGAGACAAGAGATTTAATACGTGCTAAGAGAGAACAAAACACATTTACAAAGGAAGATTTATTAAAAGGTGATAGAATCACTGTTAGTTATAATGATGGTGATTTTGAAATCGAAATTGCAAATACTTTACACAACATTGCACAATTCATTATGTTTACTGCTGTATATGCAAAAATGAATGAAGATTCTGACTATGGTACAGTTTTTTATACTTCGGAATTTGAATCATTCATGAATACTATGGGATATTATATTGATTTATGTGTCAACTTAGATTATCTTGAGGAATTAAAAAAAGTTCTAGTTCCTTTACAATTAGAATATGAAAAATGTTTATTTGAAGGAAACAAGCTTCCAGAATATGCATTTTTAATGTTTGATAAGTATGATGATGATAAAGTAAAGATAGTATCTTCCTATGAAGATGAAGAAAATTAAAACCACTTTTTGTGGTTTTTTCTTGCTTTTATTGGCAAAAAAATTATAAAACTCATGAGGTGATTTTAGTGAAAATTAAAATTGCAATAGTCTTTTTAAGTACTTTGCTTATAGCCATGCTTACAACTATTATTTCTATCTTTATCATTAGAACTGACAAGCAAAAAGAAAAAGAATATGAAGAATCTCATGTTTATATAGACACGGTGGTAATAGATAAATATTATACTGAAGGGTATTGTTGGTTTTATGGATGTGCTCCTACAACATATACTATTGTTTCAAAACAATATTTATCAAATGGTCAAGAAATTACGTGGACAAACAATGTTAATCAAACGGTTTATGATAGTTATGATTTAGGAGATATATTGGTAATTTGTGAAGCTCATGAAGAGATATTCGAGGAGGAAAAGAAATGATTAGTAAAGTTAAAATTCTGATTTTAGCAGTTTCTTTGGCTCTTTTAGTACTTGGAATAAGTATTTCATCTTTTTGTTTAATAGCTCTTTCAACTGCATCAGATGGGTATCCAGTCTATTTTAAAGACAAAGCGACGGCTGTCGTCGTGTCTGAATCGATGTTCCCGACATTAAAAGTCGGCGACCACGTCATGATAGAACGTCTAGACAAGACTGACAAGTTGTCTGTCGGCGACGTCTATGTCTATGCGAAAGACGACATCCTCGTCATCCATAGACTCGTCGCTGAATATTATAATGAAGATACGAAAGAAACATTATATGTGTTCAAAGGTGATAATAATAATTATTGTGATATCCCTGTTAAAAAAGAAAGTATTATTGCAAAAGCAACTGGTGTGACTTGACTAAGAATGAATTTGCCTTCATTTGTTGGTATCTTCAGTATCTTATTAACACTTTTTGCGCTGATAGGATTGAAAACTATAAGAAAAACAAAAAATACCTTGACTTTGAAAAAAATATAATTATAAAAACTGTGCTATTGATAATAGCAATATTTTGACAAAAGGAGAAAATAAAAATGAGTAGAGTTGATAATTCAGTTACTTTGATGGGAAGGGTCGTAAAAGGACCAAATGTTAGATACACTGAAGAAGGAAAAACAAGAGTGTATTACCAGGTGCAAATTGAACCTAGAGCTAAGGATAAAGGTAATATTCAGGCTCCGTTTGTTCGAAGTGTAGGTAATCAAGCAGAAAAAGACAAAGATAATATTAAAACAGGAGATTTAATAGTTGTTACAGGACGATTAATCACTCGTTTAGAAAAGAAAAAAGTTTTTTTTGTTAAAGATGAAACTAATCCACAAAAACTGATTCAGTTGGACCCTGACAACGAGGAATCACCTATCTATGATGATGACCAAATTTTTGAAGGTGAAATCACAAGACCTGTCACTGAAGTAATGGCAGAAGATGTATTTTATTTTCAAAAGTTTATTGACCTTTTAGATGAACCTGAAAAATTAAAACTATTTAGCCCTAAGGTCCTAAAAAATGTTTTAGAGAATAGTGATTATCCAGAATTACTAAAAGCACTAAATAAGGAAGACTAGGCTTAGTCTTTCTTTTTTTGGTAAAAATGGCAAAGAAATTCCTTTTTCTTAATATAAAAAAGAAAGTTGGTGTTAAATAATGGAAAATAAACCAAAAGATAATGACTTTGAAGTAGTTGAAGAAGTGATTGATGATTTTGATTATTTCTATGAAGATGAAGAAGAAGCAGTAAGAAATATACGAGAAAAAAACAAATTAAAATTATTAAGCATTTTAATTTGTGTGTTTGTGGTCTTCTTAATCATTTTATTTACGGGTATGATTCAAATGAAAGTTTATAACACAAGTAAATATGTATCTAAAGAATTAATTAGACAAACTGAATATATGGATATTGCAACAGAAGCTTATGTCTATGCCAGAGATTTCTACACTACAAAATCAGTCAATAATCAAGTTGTAGAAACAGGAATCTATATAGAAATGGTTGAGTTTATGAATGCAGGGCAGTTTATGATTGAAGATTTAGAAGATAAATATCTATACTCTGTTCTTGATGCGTGTGATAAATATATAGGTGATGCTATAACAAATGGTGATGGCATATTAGAAACCGTTAAATTGCCTAAGGATGAAAAATACAAAGTATTCAATGAATGTTTGATAGATACATATATGACAATCTATAACATTTGCGATTTTGTAAAAAATAATGAAACTGTTAATTCTATTTTACTAAACAACTACATTAATAGTAAAACTATTTTATCAGAAGCGTATTTAGCTATACAACAAAATTAGGGGTGAAATTATGAGCATACTTAATAAGAAAGATAATAATGTTCAACTGGTTTCAGAAACAACTGAAAAAACAGAAACAGTTTTAACAAATGATACCAATGGCAAAAATGAAAAAGATGTGTTAGATAAACCAGCATTTTCAAAATATGAAAATGTCGACTTTTCAAAAATGTCACAACAAAAATTATTCAATGTCATTGTAGAACTAATCTTGGATAGTAAAAGATTGTATCAAAGTGTTAATAAGTTAAACACAGAGGTATTTCAATATAATAATGATGTTAAAACAGCTCACAAAGATACTAGCAATATTGAAAATAAAATTGATTATATAGCATCCAAAATATGTCCTAGTCTTATAAATCAAATGAATAATGGAAAAAAATTCACAATAGATGCAAAAATAGCCATTATTATTGATGAAGTTCTTCAAGATAAAAAAAGATTAATGACGAGAATTTTAAAACTTAATGAACAAGTCAAAAATGACAAATTGGTTTTAGATGAATTAAAAGCACAACTCGCTGAAAGTATTAAAACAAGTAATGAGGAAGTCTTAGAAGAAACAAAAGAATTTACAGAAAAAGATTTTGAAACATTTGCTGGAAGCAATGCTGCAAATGTAGATGTTTCAAGTACGCAAGGTTCTATTGTCATTAAAGCAATTGATTTGGTTAAAGCAAGAGCTTCTATAGATGAAACTGGGAAAAAGATTATTGAAGCCATAGGTAAAGAAGGAATCTCAGAATACCCTTTATTGCTTCAATATTGCTTACAATCAAATACAGGTATTACCGAATTTAAGTTCAATGCATCATTAGAGAATTTAACTAACAATTCCATTTTAGATATGGATATTGCACAATCTGTTAATCGTATTAGAGGTGTAAGGCTATACTCTTTAAGTAATGAAGTAGGAAAGACATTATTTAAAGAGATTTTTAGAGAAAAACCAGTTCTAAGTGAAAAAGAAAAACTAAAAGCTGAAAATGATAATTTACATCATGGTTATTCTATAAAAGACGTGGTTCTTCAACTTGAAGAATTTGGATATACAGATGTAAGTATGGATAGAAAAAAGAACACAATACCTGTTTCTGGTGCAAATGTGTGGATTCCTGATATAATTGCAGTTAATCCAGTTTCTGGAAGAAAAGAATACTTTGAAGTGGAGATGGGAACACATACACAAGATGCATTTAATCTTAAAATGGATAAAGCTAATCTAAAAGTTCAGGCGTTAAGAATTATCGTTCCAAACAAGAATGTTGCAGAAAATATTTGTAGAAAAATTGAAGCATGGAAAGCAAAAAATCTTAAAAAAAATTCTTCAATTACGATTTATGTTCAACGTTTTTCTGAATTAAAGAGTAAAGAAGATGGCAGAGTGTTCGCACCAGCAGATAAGCTTAAAATAAGTGATGTTATGAATACAAATAAACAAAAAAAGCCAATAGAAGAGGATGATGTATAATGATTAGTTATTTATGGAATTCATTTGTTAGCGGAATATTGTTTTATGCATATTTAATAGCAGATAGCTGGTGGTGGCTATTTGGTGTAGTCATCTTCGTTTTGCTTGCGTTACTAGAAGGGCAAGAGGTTGATGAGATGTTTCAAGATGATGAGAGAGAAGTATATTAGGAGGTGTCTATATGTTTAATAATACAACCAATATAGTCGAACATTTAAAGTTCAAAAAAAAGAACATTATACGCCTCATTTATTTTGCGATTTTTTTCCTTTGGGTAATTGGGTATTTCTTAATTAAAAAAATTGAAGGAAGTAATGCAGAAGCAAATTTATATTTTACATTTGGATTCGTTTTTACATTAGTATCATTAATTACAGCCAAATTCATTCCAAATGACAGGGAAAGTAC
This sequence comes from uncultured Anaeroplasmataceae bacterium, assembly GCA_910577745.1. Lineage (GTDB taxonomy): Bacteria > Bacillota_I > Bacilli_A > Acholeplasmatales > Anaeroplasmataceae > Pelethenecus. The sequence goes on from CAJTNG010000005.1 coordinate 26,677, forward strand.
ATTAAATTTCTGTAAGTTTGGTATGTTGGGATATGTATTATATACTATATTGTTTGAGATATTGATTTTTGTGGCATTCGCTGGTGGAGATGGGCAAGGTAGTAATACAGCAATTGTTTTAAGAACGGTTTGTGGATATTCTAGGGCTATAATCCCATTAGGATTAATACTATGGCAAGCTAAGAAATGGATTTTTATGTCTGGACTTCGTAAAGGCAAAACAAAGACAATTGAACATCTCAAAAGACATGGTAATGATGGTATGAATTAGGAGGAGATATTATGGCAATACAAAAAATGATATATGACCCTTTTAATGGTGCGGTCTCTGAAAAGTTAGAGATTGTTAAACAATTTCCTGTTAACGATTCGTATGGCAATGTTAAATATATAGTATCGTTATTGAAGAAAAAATTAAATGATGGAAGTGTAGTACAATTTTATAAAGCTTCTGCGTTTTTCAGATTGCAAAGAGTTGCAAAACAGTCCAAAGAAAATAAGAAGTTTATGGAAGTACATACAGATATTGTCAGAGCGATGTACTCAACTAATATTACAATCATTATGTTGATTGCTAATATTTTAAAGCCTAGTCCTATTGGTTTAGCTTTTCTATATGGAGTTCAAGCAACAGGTAGTTCAATTGATGAAGCTATTAGACATTGTTCTGCAAACTTTGAATCTTTAAAGAAAACATTTCAAGGTACTCATAGAACAGCTCATATCGGACCAGTGGATTCTGAAACAATGCTGTGGGTTTTCAAAAAATTAGATGAGCAACAGTATGTATCAGTTCTTAAAGGAATCCCTTCAAGACGTAATGCTACTGGAGAAACAAGAAATTTAATGAAATCCGAGACTTCAACAGAAGAACAAATTGAACAATTCTTAGTTGGTGCAAGTGATGTTGAATTTTGTTTAATGATGATGGCAACGCCTGTCAGTCAAAATTATTTAATAAATTGGCTTACCAAATCTTTAAAAGTAGAAACGAAATGGCAAAGTCAAAAACAAGGAACAAATTCATTGGGAATGAGTATTGGGATACCTATGTCTATTAGTATGAATAACAGCACAGGAACCAGTAGCAATAGAGGAAGCGGACTAAATTCAGGTGTATCTACAAATGAAAATCAAAGTCATACTATAGGGACTTCCAAAAATGGTAGTGAAAGTGTATCAGAATCATCTAGTCTTTCAAATTCAAATTCTAAAGGAACAACTAATGGAACTAGTGAGAATATAAATGTATCTGATGGCACTTCTGAAGGCAAATCTCATCAGGAAGGAACTAGTATTAGTGGTGGTGTCAACGTTGTTAAACTTGGTCAAGCAAATGTAGGTGGTAGTACATCTGATGGTGTAAATTCTGGAAAAAATCATTCCGTAAGTACTGGAAATGGTAGTTCTTTTTCTGAAAATGAATCTGAAAGTCAGTCTAAATCTATTTCAGAATCTAAGTCATATTCTAATGGTTGGGGAAGCAGCGAAAGTGATGCTACTTCAAAAGGTTGGGGGACTAGCGAAGGAAAATCTAGTAATGTATCTAAAGGTACAACACAAGGCTCTTCTACAGGTATAGGTGGAGGTTTAAACTTTGGGTTTAACATTTCTAAAACTTATCAATGGGTAGATAAAACAGTAGAATATATCTGTGAATGTTTAACATTACAAAATTCAAGATTAAAAGCTATGACAGATGGTGATGGCGGCTTTTTTGTCGATATGTATATATCAACTGATTCCCATGATAATCAAAAAGCGTTACAAGCATTATCAGCCAGTACATGGATTAATCCAGAATCAAAAATAGACGTATTAAGAACTGAAGTTCCAAATCGTCCTGACCAAAAGAAACTTGCACTTCATATGAAAGCAATGTCTCCTTGTATGGAAATAGAAAGAGAACCAGATGGTGGCGGATATTATTATAAATTTGCATCAGTATTAACTTCTACAGAGGTGGCTAGTTATTGTCATCCGCCAAGAGTTTCAATAGGTGGCCTTGATAATTCAATGGAAGACATTCCTGTATTGAGAGTTCCAACAGATAGACAGAATAAAGAAATATTTATCGGTAATGTTATTACAGGAGAAAGATATTCTTATGAAATGGCTTGCAAGCATCGTGGAATAGGATATATGACTGATTTTAAATTTACAATTGGAAATGATGAAATGCATCATGCGTTTTTCTCTGGTGCTTCTCGTTCTGGAAAGTCAGTATTGGCAAGTAGAGCTGTTATCGAAATGTATAATAATGCTCCTTACATAGACCCTCTAACAGGAGAAAAGAAACGAAAACGTATTTTGGTTTTAGACCCTAAAGGCGAATGGAGACAAATGGCTTCTTTAGTTCCTAAGGGAAAATTTAAGTTTTATTCAGTAGGTAAAACAAATTTTCATCCATTAAAAATGAATGTAATGCGTGTTCCTAAAAATATAACACCATATCAATATTATAACTTGTTGGTTGAACATTTCTGTTCTGCATATGGTTTAATGGATAGAGCAGTTGCACAGATATCTACCGCTGTATATGAATTATATGAATCAAATAAAGTGTTCGGACATGAAGATGACCCAAATTGGGCTAACGAACATAGTAAGAATATAACGTTGGAAGATGTATATGATTCTCTCAAAAAAAAGTTGAGAGAAGCAGAAGCTCGACGCAACAATCATGATGCAGAAGCATTGCAAACATATTTAACTCGTTTAAGTATGTACCATTTGAAACATTCTAACGAATATATTATGTTCTGTAATCGTGGTGGAGATTCAGCAGATATTTTATTAGGACAAGATGATTTTACTGTCGTTGAATCAAATGGCTTATCAGAAGCTTCTCAAAGATTCTTCTTCATATTGCTAATGAATTCAATCTATGAACATGCTTTAGCACAAGGTCCAAAAGGATTTTATACAAATTCCTATGAAACAGTTATAGTCTTAGAAGAAGCAAATTCTATCTTAATTGCTGCAGGAACAGATGACACTTCTGGACAAAAATCTATAACAAGATTTAATCAAATTATAGATAAAGCTGCTTCATTAGGGTTATTCTTCTGGACGATTACTCAAAAAATTGCTTCTATGCCAGACTCTGTTATTGCAAACTCAGGTATAGTATTCATAGGAAGAACACCTCAAGAACAAGATGTTAAGGTTGCGTTATCTGCACTAGGATTTGATACATCATTTAAAGATTTGGAATACAAAAAATTTATCCCAAGATTGACTACTGGTGTTTTCATTGTTAAGATTTCGAAAGGTGAGAAATTTGAAGCACAGACACCGACAGCAATTAAGGCAGCAATGTTAAAAACAACTATTCCTAACGATGCTGAACTTGAAATATTACTTCAAGAGCATGAAATGGAAAGGCTTCTAAATACTGCAAATTAACAATTAGAAAGAGTTTGAATAAAATCGAACTCTTTTCTTGTTTTTTCTAGGAAAAAAACTATAAATATACTAGAAAATTATAGGAGGGATTTTATGGATTTATCTCACTTAAACAAAGAACAAAAACATGCAGTGATGGAAGTCAAAGGACCAGTTATGTGTATTGCAGGAGCTGGAACAGGAAAAACACGTGTTTTAACAAATAGAATAGCGTACTTATTATCTCAAGGAGTTTCTAAATGCAACATAGCTGCAGTAACTTTTACAAATAAGGCTGCGACCGAGATGAAAGAAAGAGTAGCATCTTTAGTGGATATAGATGCTTCTGATATGTGGATATCAACCTTTCACTCATTCGGACTTAGAATTTTAAGAGAAGAAATAGTGCAATGGCGAGGATACAAAAAAGGATTCACTGTTATAGATGAAGAAGATTCTAATAAAGTCATGAAAAAAATTATAGAATCTTTCGACATTCCTAAAACAGATTGTATTACTTCTAAAATCTTTTTAACTTTTGTTTCAATGGAAAAAAATAAACAATATAATCAAATTGTTTTCGATAACGATTATCAAGAAGAGTGGTATAGAAAGGCAAGAAAACTATATGATGCAAAATTGCTTGCTGCGAATGCTATGGATTTTGATGATTTAATTTTAAACACTATTGAATTGTTAAATGATTCTGAATATGTTCTAAAAACTTATATCGAAAAGTTTCAGTATATATTGATAGATGAGTTTCAGGATACAAATCTTTTGCAATATGAATTGATGACTATTTTATGTCAAAAACATAAAAATATCTTTATAGTAGGAGACCAAGACCAATCTATTTATTCATTTAGAGGTGCAAAAATAGGAAATATTGACCAATTTATGAAAGATTATCCAGATTATAAATTAATAAAAATTGAAGAAAATTATCGTTCCACACCAGAGATTTTAAAATTAGCTAATGATGTAATTTCTAAAAATACTAATCGTATAGATAAAAATCTTTTTACGAGCAAAGATTCAAAACAAAAACCATTACTAACTGTTTGTAACACAGACAACAGTGAAGTAGAATTTATTTTCAAAGAAATTTTAAGATTAACGGGCAAAGGATACAATTATTCAGATATTGCTATTATGTATCGTTCTAATTATCTTTCTAGAAACTTTGAATCTACATTCAAACGATATAAGGTGCCTTATACCATTTACGGAGGAATCTCATATTTTGCTAGAAAAGAGGTTAAAGATATTTTAGCTTATCTAAAATTGGCTATCAATTTTGATGACAAATTTTCTTTTGACAGAATTATAAATGTTCCTGCAAGAAAGATATCAAAAGAAAGCACAGACAAAATTTTTGTTGAAAGTGTTAGATATGATGTAAGTATGTTCAAAGCTATCGATTACATTGAATCTAACGATGTTTCAAAACAATGCTATGAGAGTTTAAGAAACTTCAAAAATATTATTTATGGAATCAAGGAATTCATTTCTAACGAAAAAAATGATATTAAAAATGTAATTGATGTAATACTAGAAACAACTGGATACCTAAAAATGCTTTCTTCCAAAAAAGAAGAAAACGACCAAAAGCTTCTAAATATATTAGAATTAAAAAATGTTATAAGAGAGGCTATGTATACCTATTCAGGAACTGTTATAGAAAAACTAACACAGATGCTTGAAGATACAGTTTTAAAAACAGATTTGGATAACTTAGATGATAATGATAATAAAGTTAAATTAATGACTTATCATCAAGCAAAAGGTTTGGAATTTCCAATTGTATTCATGATGGCCACAGAAGATGGAGTATTTCCTAATGGATTTGCAACAAACAGATTTGAATTAGAAGAAGAACGAAGAATTTGTTATGTAGGAATTACTCGAGCTAAGGAACGTCTATTTATTACCTGTGCTAAAAAACGTTTTATGTATGGTAGAGTAGCATTTAACAAACCATCTCAATTTATATCAAATGTAAGTGAGAGTTTATTAGAAAGACAGGTACAAATGTAATGGAATGTTTTAATCAAATAAAAGAAGATTTATTACACATCATAAATACTCATAAACAAGTTGTTAATTCGGACAAAACATCTGGAGTCTATATGATATATATTTCTTGCGATTTTGATTATCTCAATATATTACCATTTTGCATTGAAAAATCACAAGGTATCGGTCCTCATTGGATTACGCAACGAAACAGAATCAAAAAGTATTTCAGCAGTGAGGACATTTCGGAGAGCTCTCTTGATAATATTGTATTTTATCGTCTAAAGAAATTTATCGACGACTATTACAAAGCATCTGGACGTCTTTTGACAGTCTCTGACATTCATGCTGTCTGTCTGTCGACTGACGTTAATCTGACAAGTCTAGACGAGACAGAGGCGTATTGGACAAGTCGACTAAAGTCAGAAATGACGTCCGTCAGTCATTGTCTTTTCGTCAAGACACTCAGACGAATTGAAAATAAAATATTATATTCTAAAGATGCGGAAGAATCTAAAAACTTAATTGAAATAAATCTTCTCAATGCATATAAATATGGCTCTGAATATTTGAATAATGCATTGATTTATAAAGAGTTAATGGATAATAATAATTATGCTCAAGAAAATTTGAAATTGTTAGCATATTATGTTTATAAGAAACTTCCGTATATTGAAGACGACGAATTCATTCATTTAGACAAAATAAATCAAGCAAAGTCATTGTTTTATTCTTTAGTAAATAAATACTTTAATGTAAACTGAAAATTAATTTTTTCAGTTATTTTATTTTTTTGTTGTTTTTCTTGTTAACTGAAGATATAATAATGGAACAAGATGGAGGAACAATATGTATTACGAGAGAGAAATGATTGCTATTGCAACCTATATTAAATTAGTTTTGAATATTGAATTTGAAATATATTTGACAGAGGAAAATAGATGTGCAAGAACAGACGGACACAATATCTATGTTTCTAAAAAATGGTTAAGAGTAATAAAGCAAAATTTAGAAATTATTCCTATGATTTGTCATGAAGCATTTCATATATGGCAGAGACATGCTGTTTTGTATGAACTAGTTTCTCTTGATAAAATCATTCTTTGGCAAACAGAATTAACAAATTATAATCCACCAGAAGAAGGTACAGATATATATTTATTACAAGATATTGAAAGAACAGCTACAATATTTTCTGATATTGTTCTTTATAAATTAACTGGGATTCATTTAGACGTAATAGGTGAATTTAGTGATGAAGAAATCAATTTCGTTAAATCATTAGACTTTGATTTTCACGAAGAAATATACAGAATAAGTGCATCATGTTAGGCTCACAAATTTGAGCCTTTTTATTTTTTAAATGACTTGACATCATACTTTTTTTAACTATAAACATAATGTAAATATTATTTTCATTAATAAAAAGAGGAATAAAAATAGGAGGAAAAATATGACATTTACACAATCAAAAATTACATTTCTTTCACAAGGAAGCAGATTTTCAATTAGGGGGTTTGTTATCAATGCCAAAAGAAGAAAAGAACTTATTAAAGCAGGAGTTGACAAAGATGAAGTGAAAAAGATGAAGTGTGTTAATTCAAAGTTTTTTATTCTCAACAAAAGAGAATACAAGGAAATAGTATTTGGAGGCACTAAGATTCGGAATGTTATAGGAATCAAATGCTGATTACCAAAAATAAAAAGAGGAATAAATCCTCTTTTTTACTTTAATTTATAGAAATTATTATTGTACATAAATAAAAAAAGAATTCCTTTATTTGCTAAAGAAATCCTTTAATTCTTTCATTGATGTTTTGTCATTTGTTTAATAGAAGCTTTATATTCTTCATTGAGTTTAAATTTTTGATATATAGCTAAAGGAAACAATAAGATAAACCCGATAACATCAATTGGAAATGCTATGAATTGAAACCATATTGGAGCTTCATCACCAAATCTATATGTCAAATAAAAAACACCAACTATATAAACTAGTACCGCAATAACAAGCATTACTATCTGTATTAATGTCATATGATTTTCCTCCTCACTATATAATGTATAGTTATTTTTTTCAAAAAAAACAAGCAATTTAAAAAATTTTTTGATTTTTTTTGAAAAAAAACTATAAAATAACTGAAAATAAAGAGGAGTGATACCATATGAAGTCATTTTTGAAAAAGTTTGGAATACCTATAGGAATTGGAATTGTGACTATAGCTTCAATTATTTTAATTATTATTGCATTTACTAGAACAGGAAATACTGAAAAAAATAAAGATGATAATATTTATTTACATATTCAATATGAAATTAAACAAGACAAAGTTAATATGTTCGTGTCAGCTAATAAAGAAGCTAATTTGAATCTTTCTTATAATGTTGAACAAACAGAAAAGGTGGATGATTTACAAATTATTAAAGTAGAATCTGGCGAGGAAGAAAAACAAGATTCTTTTGAAACAACTTATTCTTTTGAAAGAAAAGAAGAAATTTATATAGTCAAGAATCTTCTTTTAAAATATAATGAAAAAGAATTATATGCAAAAGAAAGTATTACCGTTCCAGCCTTAGATGGTGATGATAATCAAAATACACCACTGATTCCTAAAGAAATCACAGGTAAACTTATAGAAGATAATTTAGAAACTATCCAGTTAAATTTTTATAAAGATAGTGAAATTTTAAGCTATTTTAATTATGTTGTTGAATGTGATGATAACGAGATTCAAAAAGATAGCATAACTTTTCAAAACGGTAATCTTGCTATTCCTAAAAATCTATTTAAAGTAGGGGACCATGAACTACATGTTTTAGTTAGTCAAGGTTCAGATGTAGGTGAGTTTAGTTATTCTTTTACTGTATCTAATGAATTGTTTATAAAAAATCCTACGTTAGAAGTGGTTGGTGAATATTATAAAGGTGCTAAGCAAGTTGAACTAAATTTATCTATTGAGGGTACAGAAGACATAGTTGATAGTTTGGTTTTAAATGGAACAACTTATTCTGAAATAGAATATAATATAGATGACATAAATTCAAAAATAACATATACAGTAAACGTAGAACTAAACCCTAATTCAGAAAATACTATTGTAACATTAGAAAAAATATCTCATAAATATGGTGACTATAATCTAACCATTACTAAAGAACTTCAATTTAAAAAAATTAGTTTTGAAACAAAAATAGAATATAGTAATGATGTATTTTTTGAAGGAGATACTAAGCAAATTGAAGTGGTTATAGGTAATCCTGAGAAAGTGCTAGTAAAACAAATTGTACTTAACGATAAAGAATATGAATGTGAATCAAATGAGGAAATCATAAGATTATTTGTTGAATCTACTGCAGATACTTGTGATGATAAGCTAACAGAAATTAAATATAATATATATGATAGTGATTTTTCAGAGTCAGTATTAGTTGAAAATAGTACTACAGTTTTACCTAAAGTAACTGAATGGACTTATAACGAGTTTGTTATGATTGGAAATCCTGTAATGCTATCTATAACATTGAATAAAGATATAACGGATGCAGCAGTAAGTTTTTCTGGTTGGATTAATCTTGAAGAATTTAATAGTGAAACAGTGCTGTTTACAATAGAAAAAAATATAATTAACATAGATTTTTCTGATTTTGCAAGTAGTACAAAAGATTTAAGCATTACTTTTTCAGGAATCAATATTGCTTACGGAAATAGTTCTTATATAATAGCAGTAGAAGATGAAACTCATCTATATTATTCAGACTTAGTATATAATGTGTTTAACTTTATCTATTATGAAAATGAATATAAACTTACATTTAATGCTCAAACGTTTAATAATGCTATAATTAAAAATTTGACTTATAAGCTTTATGATGAGAATAATAATCTAATTAAAGATGTTACTGAACCATCTGAAGTTTATTCGGAAGAAAGTTTTGGATACATTACTTACTATATCTTATCTATTCCAAGTGAAGCTCGTTATATTGAAGTTGTATCATTAGATTGTGTAAGTGATAATGACGAGATAATACAAATTACTCAGTGGTTATTGAAAAATCAAAAACAAGAAATTCAAGTATTAACAGACTCAAATTAAAAAACTGCTAAAAAAAGAGGATTCAAGTCCTCTTTTTTTTATACAGTTAAAATTGGTTCTGTTAAAGATGCAATTGTATCTGCAATGTTAGTCCAAACAACAAGCGGTTCAAGTCTTTGTACAGTGCTATAGGCTTGAGTGTCTCCTTCTTGAGTATTACCCATGTGATATCTTATACAAGATAACTCTTGTATAGTAAAATCGTTATTTTTAGCTAACATTAATAGGAATGCAACAGATTTATCTCCATGTACACCAAGATGTGGTAACTTGTTGTCATAAGTATAAACTAACCTTTTTTCCCAAACATTTTTTCTTGTTTTAGGGTCTTGACCTACAAGAACATTTTTTTCAGTCTGAGAATATGTTGCAATTTTACAAATATCATGTAACAAGCCTATCACTAGCGGTGAATCCTTTCTTTCCCAAACAAGATTATGCTTATTTGTTAAATCAAGTAATGTTTCTGCTACATTGATTGAATGTTTAACTAATCCTTCAGGACAGTTGTTGTGATATTTTGAAGAAGCAGGTGCTATATAAAAATCAGTATTTTCTAAATAAGATAAGATTGATTGTTTTGTTTCATTAGAAAGTTGTTCAATTGAATTAAACATTCTAATGAATTTTTCTTTACTTGTCTCCTCTGCAACTTTTTCGGAAGAAGAAGCTTCGACTTCTGTTGAGACGTCTTCTGTTTTTTCATCCATATTAAATAGGTTTGATTCTTCCTCATTTTGGACTGGTTTGCATTCTACAAATTCTTCTATATCTAACTTTTCTTTTTCCATTTTTATGATTCCTCCTTATATTAAATAAAATGGTTCGTATTTTTTATAATTCCAGTTATTAAAATGTCAAATAATTTCTTGACTTTTTAAATATAGAAACTATAAATTTGTTGTTAAAAATTTAAAAATATGGAGGAAAAAATATGGAAACAGAAATTTTAACACCTGAAATGATTAAACAAAAAATGGAGAAGATATCTGAAATTGATGAAAAGATAGCTGAATTAACTTCTGCTAAAAAACAATTAGAAGCAGAATGTCAAAGCTATGCTAAGGATGCTATCGAGAAAGCTGGAGTAAATGAAATACGTGACCCACTATTTACAATTACTAAGACAACTACTTCAAAAGAAGAGGTTCTATTACCTAATATTGTTGCTAATTTGGAGTCTTTTAATATTTTGATGAAGTATATCCAGGCAGGTAATAAAGTAAATATTACAGCAGTGAAAACTTTTAAAAACTTTTATGCAAAGGAAGGGCAACCATTGCCTTTTGAAGAAATAAGTAAAATTAGTATTTCAGATAAGTATAAAATTGAACTTCGCCCAGATGTTCCTGTTGAAGCCAAATTAGAAATCTAGTGAAATAAAACCTCAAAATTGAGGTTTTTTTCTTTTTTGTTTAATTCTTTTGGTTTTTCATTTGACTTTTCCAATTTTAAAACCATACAAATAGTGTATTTTAAAAATTTTATATATGGAGGAACTTAAATGCAAACAGATGTGAAAAAGATTAAAAAAACAAATCTTGGCAATTATGAAAAAGAAATGGTGTTAAGAGAAAACTTATTAAATAGTAATTTATTTACTTTAGAGTCTTCTCGTGATGAATACATCTTGTCTTTAGACCCATTAATAAGAAAACACGCAAAGAAGTTTGTTGCAAGTGGGAATGGTAAAGTATCGTTTGAAGATTATGTTCAAGAGGCTTATTTAAGAGTGATGGAAAAATTTGATAAATTCAATTTTAGAACATCTGATGTAAGACTGTCAACATATATGAATTATCAAATTGTTGATGCTATGCAAACTTTAAAAGTCAAATTTGAACCTGCATATTCTTGTTCAACATCAAATGTTAAATTATTAAGTAGCATTAAAAGATATATGAACGAACATCCCGATGCTAGCTTTCAAACCATTGCCGATTATTTTAGCATTTCTCAATCTAGACTGATTGGTATTCTTGAAAGTGAAAAAAGAAGTGTTTCAATTCACAAGTCTACTACTGATGATGAAAAAAATACTTTGTTGGATACTGTCGAATCTAATTCAAAGAATGCAGAACAACTGCTTTTCTTAAAGAAAAGCAATGTAGAGTTAAATAATTATTTAAAAGAAGTTCTAACAGATGAAGAAATGTTTGTTTTAGAAAGAACATTCGGTTTAAATGACAAAGCAAAAGAAGAATTACAAAAAATTGCCAACAAAAAAAATTGCTCAAAGGAAAATGTTAGACAAATTAAAGTTAGAGCTTTGAATAAAATTAAAGAATCAACTCTAAGAGATGACATTTGTTCTTTACTTGCAAAAATCGTTTCATTACAATAAAAAAAGAACCAAATCGGTTCTTTTTCTTTTTATAGTTTTTCGTAAACTCCAAAATACATTTGAATGTTTTTAGCCATGGCAATAGTTTCTTTTGTGTTGTAATGATTGTGATAATCAATATGTGGAATCACATTTAAAATCGTGGTATCTATGTCAGCAAAATCTTTTTCATCTTGCAATAGTCTAGCCATCAAATTTTTGTATGCTTCATCTGTTTTGTTTTCACGAATAAGATATTTAGCAATTCTTTCACCAAGAGTAGATTGCACATATATTATACAAAGTCTTTCTACTAAGCTTGAATCATTCATCATTTCCTTCAATCCAATTGGATTAACAACCATGATATTATGCATATCATCACGAATCAAATTCTTTGAAAAAGTATATCTGAATTTTTTGCCATTAACATTATATTCAGTTGCACCAAAAGTGTTAGAATCTTTTAAAATGTTATCAAACATTTCATCACTTACAAATAGGTAATCGTCTCCTTCAACTTCATCAACTCTTTTAGGACGAGTAGTATAAGTTACAACTTTGTTAAATTCTTTGAAAGAACTTAATTCCTTCATTAAAGTTGATTTGCCTGAAGCACATTTCCCAACCAAAACTATAATTTTGCTTTTTTTCATTTTCATTTCCTCCATATGTATATATTTTAAAAGCAACTTTTTTATAATTTTAAAAATCTCTATGTCAACTTATTTTCCTTTTTTACTTGATTTTTTTTGAAAAAAAATTATAAATAGTTTAGAAAAAAAGAGAATTTGTCGCCACCGTTATTAATTATGGATTTATTTAATAACCAAAGGAACTTTCTTTCAAAAGGAAAAGACATTATTTTAAAGGACTCAGGAAAAAGGAGTTGATTATCCTGTTCGTTGGAACCGAAGATTCCTTAAAAAATGATGTCTTTTTTCTTGACTTACTTATTTAAAAAATTATAAAAAAGATAAAGGAGTGATATTTAATGATAAAATCTTTAAAATTCCACAGATTGATTAGTTTTTTATTTTTACTATCAATTTTTATGTTGAGTCTATCAGCTTGTTCAAAAGGTGACGATAGTGATGTGAAAGTAAATTCCTTTACGACTGAACATGAGTATTATGATTACAAACAAGTAATTACATTTGCTATTAAATTTGATAATAAAAAAAATTACGTAATTAATTCTGTAGAGATAAATAAAAAAACATATCCTGTTATATGTTCTGACCAGGATTATAGTTTGGTTTATGTTACTGATGAAAGCCTTGTATATACAATAGGAAAAGAAAATTACACTTTAACATCTTTTACATATACCAAAACAAAAGATAAGCAAGATTCTTTAGTTACCGAAGCATGCTCTCTTAGATGTTATGTTGTACATTCTTTAATTGTGACAGAAGATATCAAATTAAATAATTATGCAATATCTACAGAATCGGATGATGAAAGATACTATATTAACGAAAAAATATCAGTTGTTATGAATTTAGACAATCCATCCTCATATAAAATATCTAAGGTTGATGTAAAATTTATAGGAACAGATGAAAATATATATTCGAAAACAATAGTTCTTTTTGATAATAATTCAGAAAATGAATTTACAAGATATAAATTTGATTGTGATTTACCAGAAACAGCGGATACTTATGATTTCACAATTGAAAAAATCTATTATACTAAAAATTCTAGATTAACAGTTTGTGAATTTAAAGAATCACCAAAAACGAATTTAGAAGTCCAAAAAAGAGAGATTGAAGTAATGTCATTGGCAATAGATGAATTGAGTTCTAATAACATCTTCACTAATGTTAATGGTGAAACATATACTGATGAAAAAAATGTATTTACAATAAAAATTACTCTTAGAAATCAATCGTCAGTAAAAATAAAATCACTTATTATTAATGGTCAAGAGTATATTGTCAAAGATACAATGATATCAACTAATACAATAAGTAAAGTGTCAACAATTAAAGTTGGAATAAAAATGTCTAGTGGCAGTGAATCAGGTAAAATAACATCTTACCAAATTTCATTACAAGCAGTTCGTTTTTATGATAAAACGTCCAATCAATTAACCATGCCTGTTAAAAACAACATTAAACTTTATATATATGACAAAATAATCAATGATGCATCTGATTTGAACTATATGAAGGTTGATGAAGAAACAAAGACAATTAAAGGTAATTATATTTTGAATAAAAATATTGTTGTTTCTAACACTTATAAAGGAAACTTGTTTAAAGATTATATATTTGATGGTTTATTTGAAGGAAATGGGCATGCAATTTCATTCGATTCTGGAATGGGAAGAATAGAAAAGCCTTTATTTGAAAAAATAGGTACAAACGGAATTATTAAAAATTTAAATATTAAATTTGGAGTATTTTACAATTCTAATATTTTTGCAAATTATAATCTTGGTACATTGAAAAATATAGAATCGTCAGTTAGTATTTTGCATCAACCACTATCAACTCAAATTCAAAATAATAGAGGTGGATTAGTAGGTACTAATGAAGGAAATATATTCGATGTTTTGCTAAAAAATAAAATAGAAATAACAGGTTCAAATATAAACAATAACGCATATGGATTTTCTTTAATAACCGATACAAATAATGGCAACATTAATAGAATTGTGAATAATATTTATGGTGTTAAAGCAGGAAGCTCTATGGGAAACTGTATTTTATTCTTAACTAGTAGAGTTAATAACGGAACAATAAATGCGGTTGTTTATACTCTTCAAAACATTGACATAGAAGAACTAAAACCTGTAATGTTAGCCACTGATTCAGCTGAAATAGGTGATAAAGCAGTTTTTTCAGACATTTATTTAAATAGTGACTTTATTGAAAAGGTTGGACTTAAAAATGATATACAACTTGACACCTCCCCACATGCTTTGTGGCAAAAAATAACAAATGTTGTTGGAAATATTGTAATTCCTGTTATTAATTGGTTTAAAGGATATGGCGAAGTTCCTGACACTTATTCTTATTGGATAACTTTTAATCAAGAAAAATGTGAGGTAGAAATTGCAACTCCAGAAGAATTAGGATTTACTACTTCAAAGGAATCCGCAATTGCATTCTATAGTTCATTGCTTTTTGCTAGTAGTGGATATGATAACTTCTGGCAATATAACACAAGTCAAATACACTTTAATTTTAAATTAAATAACTGATTTTAGAAGGTTGCAATTAACTTTGCAGCCTTTTTTATATAACAAAAAAAGAGGTTTCAAACCTCTAGTTTTTCAATTGATTTTTAATATTATTAGTTGACGACCAAGCATTTTTTATTTCTTTATTTGCAATTAAAACCATTGTTGGTGTACCAGTTAACTTTAACTCTTTAACATCGGTAACACCTAGAATGTTTTCTGCTTCAGATTCCGAGGTTAATTCCTCTAAATAATTATCGACGCAGAATATATAAAGTGGAATACCATTCTCTTTATCATTTTTGTCACTATCAATATATTGAAAAATATATTTTTTTAGGTCTTGGCAGTGACTACAATCGTTTGAATAGAAATACACATAATAGGTTCCTTTCTTGTTCAATATTTGATTATAAGCAATTTGATGACTTGAGTAATCTTTATAATCCTTCATAACTTTTCCGCCTATTAAATGACTTGTAACATTTACTAAAGTTAGAAGTATAACGAAAACAGTTAAAATTAATTTAAAATGATATTTAATAATTTGAAAAGTCTTTTTAAAAAATAAAGAAAGTTTAGTTCCTGCCTTTGAAAAAAAATCTTTTTCAGTATTCTGATTATCTTCTTTTTTCAATTCATCATTTTTAATGTCACTAACAACTTGTTTCTTTTTTTTCTTTTTAGCCATGTTTTCCCTCCTTGATTGTATAATATTTATAGTTTTTTTCTTAAAAAAAACAAGGGATTTCTTGACTTTGCTTTTATAATAACTATAAATTCATTGAAAGAAGGTGCGTTATAATGCGTGTTAAATTACTATTCACTACAATTTTAGCAGTTTTATTTACAGGCATATTAAGCTTAAATTCAACACAAGTTAGTGCAAAAGAATGTGATTATGTAGATGAAGATGGTTATTGTGTGTTTATAGTAGACAATGAAGATAAAATACCTAGTATTGGTGAAATGCCAGGTACTGAAGATGTTAATGGTAAGACAGAGGAAAATATATTTGTTGATACTACAGTGCAAACAAACCAAGCAGATAGCTCTAATTTTGGACAATCTAATGAAACACGGGATAAGCTAATTAAAGAATATAGACAAGAATATCAAATGATAGTAAAAGATAGTCCTGCTTTAATAGGTAATGAAGAAGCCTTTGTCAATGCAAGACTTAGCGGATTATCTTACATGGATGCTTATGAAAAGTGTTTTACTTATGATAGAGAAAAAGCTATTGATGAAATTACTGAATATGTTTCCAATCATAAAGATTGGATACAAACATTTTTTGATTCCATGAGTACAGATTCTTTTATGGATACAGTGAAAAACTTTGGTGAAATGATAAGCAATCTATTTAAATAAACATAATTAAAAGGGTCTAATCCCTTTTTTTCTTGCTTTTTTATGAAAAAAAACTATAAATTCCATAAACGAAAGGAGTATTGTTAGATGAAAGTACTAATTATTGCAGAAAAAAGCAGTGTAGCAAAAAAAATGGCACAAGCTTTATGTAGAAATGCTAAATATTATCAAGGCTATGTTGAAGATGATACATATGTAATAACACAATGTGTTGGACATTTGCTTACTTTGAAAATGCCTCAAGAAATAAATGAAAAATATAAGAGTTGGAATTTTGACAATTTACCATTTGTGTTTGAAAAGATACCATTACAAGTATCACCAAAAGTTAAGGACCAGTATAACACTGTAAAATCATTGTTACAACGTGATGATATATCAGAGGTTGTAAATGCATGTGACCCTGATAGAGAAGGTGAATTAATATTTAGAAATATTTATTATACATCTAGGCCTAAATGCAAAAAAATCACTAGAATGTGGATAGAAACAACTGGTTCAAAAAATGCTTTAATAGAAGCATATAATAACAGAAAAGATGGAGATTTATATATTCCACTATATAAAGCAGCCTTAGCTAGACAATATGCTGATTATCATATAGGATTAAACTCAACTAGAGGAATGACATCTAAATTAAGTGATGGTAAAAGTGTTCTGTCTGTCGGACGTGTCCAGACTCCAACTCTTAACATTATTGTCAATATCGAAAATCAAATTAAGAATTTTGTGTCTAAACCGTTTTGGAAAATAGTATCTCATACTGATGAAGAAATAGACGGAGACTATATCGACAAATCTTTGACTGACAACAGATTTGTCGACAAGTCTGTCTGTCAGTCTGTCATCGACAAGACAGGGACAGGTGTTGCGACCATTACAGACGTCCTTGTGACGACACGTCAAGACGAACCAAGACTGTTATACAATTTGTCCGACTTACAAGTCGATATGAACAGAAGATACAAGTATTCTGCACAGACAGTCTTAGACGCATGTCAAAGTCTGTACGAACGTCATAGTCTGACGACATATCCAAGAACAAGTGAAAATAAAATATCTCCAGAATTAGCAGCAAAATCACAAATGATTGTAAAAGGATTACCTTCTATTTTTAATTCTCAAAAGGCTTGTATCAATGATAAGAAATATGTCTTAAATAGTAAGGTTGTTGCTAAAAAAGATAGTATAGGAGCTCATGAAGCGTTAACTCCAGTGCCAGAACCTAATATTGACGATTCTAAGATAAGTGCATTATCTGATGTTGAATTAAATGTATATAGAGCAATTGTTGAGAGATTTTTAGCTGCATTTTATCCAAATGCAATTTTTGAGAAACAAGAAATTACTTTTGAAAGAAATGGTTCAACATTCAAAAATAAAATTGAGAATTTGATTGTTCCAGGACATTATGAAGCTTACAGCAATTTTAAAGGAAAAGAAACAACTGAATTCTTGAAATTTAAGAAAAATGATTTAGTGCATATCAATGAATTAGAAATGGTAGAAGGTGCTACACAACCCCCATCTCGTCTTACTGAAGGTGCTTTGTTGAAAATCATGACGAATCCTTCAAAATTTGTTACTGACAAAGAAGAGAAAAAAATATTGGAAGAAACTGATGGCTTAGGAACAGAAGCAACTAGAGCATCTATTATTGAAGAGTTGAAGAAAAGAGAATATATCGCTATGGATAAAGATAAAATTTATCCTACTGAAAAAGGCATTCATCTTATAGAAATAATTCCTTCAGATGAAATTAAATCTGTTTCTTTAACAGCAAAATTTGAAAAGAAGTTATCATTAATAGCTGATGCTAAATATGACAAAGATATCTTCATGCAAGAAATACATGAAACTGAACGTAAATTTATTGAAGTTCTTAGAACAATTAAGAGCAACTATAAATTTGATTCTAATTCTAATTCAAAGAAAAGTTCATCATTATGTAAATGCCCTGTATGTGGTAACGAAATTGTCGAAGGAAAATTTGGATGGTTTTGTAGCAATAAAGAATGTAAATGCAAATTAAATTATGAAGCATATTCTTATTATGGACATAAAAAATTAAATGCCACACAAGCAAAAGAATTATTTACATCCAAAAAAACAAAAAAAACAGTAGCACTGATTAGTCAAAAGACAAATAAAAGTTATCAAGCATATTTAGTGTATAATTATGTTTCTGATGAACAATATCCAAATAAATGTACAATAGAGTTTGAAAGCAAGAAATAAACTAATTCGCAAGTTTTTCTTGCTTTTTTTAAATTTAAAATTATAAAAAGAATTGTAAAGGGAGGTCCTTATTTATGGATTATGAATTAAACAAATACAAATTATTTGAAAAAGCTTGTAATTATGTTATGGAAAAAACAGATATAGAGCCAAGTGCTGTGTTTATTGATACAATTAAATATATTGATGGATATCTCAATCTAAAGATAAAAGTTTATGTTGCTTTAGGCGATAACAATGTTGATTTTGATGAAGAAATAGATTTTGAAGAATCAAAAGTCCATATTAAAACTTTGGCAATGAATCAACTATTAAATGTTAAAAGATATAAAGTGGCAATGTTAATTGCCAATCTAACAGATTCGATTGCAGTTATTAACAATAAAGATATGAATGATTTCTTGATTTCTGTAATGAATGGAATCACTCCTTTAGATGTGCTAGAAGTATTACAGTATAAAGTAAACAGCACTGTAAAAACATTAAATGGTGAGAAAGAGTTTACTTACTATAACAAAAATCTAGTGGCAAGAACCATTAAATATATTCATTTATTTTTAAATATTTATGAAAATTATGATATTTTAAATGGTTATAAGAAAACAGTGGAATTCTTAAAAGAATCAGATATCGTTTTACATTTAATGAACAATAAACCTATGTTGGAACTTGTTGCATCCGATGAAGTTGAAAAAATTGCAGAACGCAATCGATTCGAAGATTTGAAGAAACAAATAAATAATAATGTTGAAGTTATCAACCACACAATGGAAGTATTAAACGAAATGATAAAAAAAGCTGACAAATAGTCGGCTTTCATTTGTTTTTTTTCAAAAAAAAACTATAAATTTGTTAAGAAAAAAATATGGAGGAAAAATATGAAAAAGAAATTAATAAATAAAACAAACAATCTCTTATTATTTCTAATATACATAATTTTAGTTATTAGTTGTTTTACTAGTAATAGATATGAAAATTTTAATTTTTTTGAAAAAATTTTTTCAGCTCCGTTTTGCGAACTCACTTTTTGGTTTTCTAAAATTTTTGACATAAGAATTTCTTTCTTTATAACTTTAATTGTAGGATTGTCTACTTTATATCCTATTTTTTGTAATATATTTAATAATCTTAAAAAGCTTTGTTTGGTTTGGAAAAAAATAATGATAATTTCAAAACAAAAAGCAAATACAGACGAAGAACAAATAGCAAAGACTCAGTCAATGTTAGAAACTTATGAAAAGGATGGGATTTCTTTTTTAAATATTCTTGTCTTAATTTATTGTTCGTTTTTAGGAGTTTTTTTTCTTAAGAATATTTTTGAAGGAATTTTTTATAGTGAACTATTTGTTGGGGCAAATTGGAAAGTATTATGGTTTTATCTAAATTCAATGGATACTTATTACATTTTACCATCTATTTGTTTTGTACTAATGATTGTTTTCCCAATAGTTAAGATAATTATTAAATATAAAAAGTCAGAACAAGATTGTGATAGAGCAAATTGTATCGTAAGTGCATTAATGATTCTTGCAGGAACTTGTTTACTAGTCTATCCGATTGTTTATAGTTCAATATTCGCAATTTTTATATTGCTGACATATTTGCTCAATTTAATTAAAAATATTATAAAGAAGATTGGAGATGTTAAGCATGAACAAATTCTTACAAACAATTAAGGCATATTCTCTTATAGATGAGTTCAAAAATTGCGAAGTTAAACTATATGTAAAGAATTATGGTTCAACTCTTGTAATTTCCATTAAAGGAAATCTTCCATCAAAGCAATCTATATTTAGCCTTATAGATGCAATACAAATTGCTTTAGAAAAAACTAATTTTCAAAAATTTGAATTATTTATAAAAAATCATAATGATAGATTAGAAATAGCTAAAAAACTAATAGAAGTCAACTATTCATATATTTGTAAAATCGAAAATAATAAATTAATTGTAGATTGTAGGCAAAAAAATAATAGTGATTTTGATTTGATTTACATTAAAGAATTATTAAAAAATTTAGACATTGATATTTATTCAAACATAGATTTCGTTAATTATATATTTCCATCCTGTGGAATAAATCAAGAATATTTAAATCGTGAAAAACAATCAAATTATCAAAATGATTCAAAATATATTTACAATTTTTCTAATGTAAAGCCTGTTGAGTTAGAACTTACTATGCTTCCTAAAACTAAAGAAGAATTGCAAAATATGAGTTGTCCTAAAGTAATGGTTGAAGGTCAAATCTTTTCTATAGAAAGTAAAAATACCAAAAAATCAATTTTATATTTTATCAAAATTACTAATTTTAGAGAGAGTGTAACAATTAAAATTTTTTCTAACACAACGATTTCTTTAAAAGAAAATGATGTTATAAAAGCTGTTGGTGTCTTAACATATGATGATTTTAGTCAAGAAATTGCTTTGAATGTCACAAATAGTACAGATATAAGTATAATCGAAGCTGAGTATATTCAAGAGATTTCTTTAGATGGATTATTTGATACAGAAGAATTACCTAGAACAGAGTTGCATGTTCATTCAAAGTTTTCTACTCAAGATGGTCTTACATCTGTTAAAGAATACTTTCAAAATGCCTCTGCATTTGGAATAAAAGCTTTAGCAGTAACTGACCATGAAAATGTTCAAGCTTTTCCTGATATTGAAAAGTATTCAAAGGAATTTAATATTAAGCCTATTTATGGTGTAGAATTAAATATTGTTGATAAAGATAGTTATAAAATATTTTATACTGGAGAATCTACTAAAAATCATTTAGTTGGAATTGATATTGAAACAACAGGTTTTTCTGCAGTATATGATGAAATTATTGAAATTTCCGCTTACAAATATATTAATAATCAAAAATACGAATATTCAACTTTAGTAAAATTAAAGGATGAGAAGATGTTAACTAACAAAATCTCTGATTTAACAGGCATTACGCTTCGTATGCTAAAGGATGATGGTAAATGTATCGACGAAGCTTTAAAAGAGCTTGTAGCCTTTATAGATGATGGTATTATCGTTGCTCATAACGCTACTTTTGATGTTCATTTCCTTGAATATAAATTTAAATACTATTTAGGACTTGAAAAGCATTATTCATTTATCGACACATTAAACTTTTCAAGAAGTGTATTAAACGATGGAAAGATGAAAAAATTTGCTTTAAACAATGTTTGTAAAAAGCTAAAAGTAGAATTAACAGAGCATCATAGAGCAATTTATGATGCTAAGGCCTGTTTAGATATATGTTATAAGTTGTTTGAAATGATAGGACAAATTAAAGCAACAGATGTAAGTCAAATTGATGAAAATACTTATATCATTTTAAAAGTCACTTCTAAAAAAAATAAAGAAAAATTATTAGAATTCATTTCTGAATATGAATTAACTTATGAAGAAGAAAATAAGAATTTAACTGACATAAATAGAGTTAATAGTATTTTTAAAATAAAAATTGACTCTGAAAAATACAAAAATTTACTTGTCTTTTTAAATTCCTTATCTGCAATCAAAATTGTTGATACATATAGAATACTTGATACATATTCTAAAGATTACAAAAATCTTAACGATTTAATTAAAGAAGAAGAAATTATCCAAAACGCAAGGCCATTTCATATCACTCTTTTATTAAAGAATCAAGAGGGTTTAAAGCAATTATATAAGTTGATTTCACTTTCTAATATTCATAGAATTTCATCTCGAGGTAACATTTTATTTTTAGATGATATTTTGAATAATGAGATTAGAAAAAATGTTTTGTTGGGCTCTAGTTGTGCAAATGGATTATTTAAAAGTGTTTTTGAAAAAGGCTTTGAAAATGCTATGAGATACGATTATTTAGATTATATTGAAATTCAACCACTTGATACATATTTGTCTATAAGTGACAGTGTTTATGCAAAAGATAATATTAAAGATTGTATTATAAATATTATTGAAAAGGCAAAAGAAATTAAGAAAATAGTTGTTGCCTCCTGTGACGCTCATTACATCTATCCAAAATTCAAAGAATACCGTGATGTCTATATCAATACGTTTGCCGTTGGTGGAGTAAGTCATCCCCTGTTTGGCGTTAAGAATACTGGAACACACGTGTTATATTCTACCAACCATTTAATAAAGCAACTCAAAGAAGATTATTGTCTTAATCTTAGATATATAAAAAAAATCGTTTTAGAAAATCCTGAAACAATTAGTAGTTTAATAAGTGATAATATTAAAATTATACCTGATAGGTTATATACACCTAATGATGATTTTTTGAAAGATAAAGTTTTGGATGTTGTTGGCTATAAAGTTCCATCAATAAAAGAAGAATTTATAAAAATTGTAAATGAATCTGTTAAAAAGTATATGTTATTAAATGGAATTAACAAATTACCTAATTATATTAACAACAGATTAAATAAGGAAATGAATTCGATTATTAATCATGGCTTTTATATTATTTATTATATTGCCTACTTGCTTGTTAAACAAAGCAATAAAGATGGCTATGTTGTTGGTTCTAGAGGTTCTGTTGGGTCTTCATTTGTAGCTTATTTAATGGGAATTACTGAGGTTAATTCTTTAGCACCTCATTATCTTTGTCCAAAATGTCATTTTCAAATTTACAAAGGAGTTCCAGATATCTTTAAAACTCATGTCAATGACAAATACAGAAAAGCCGTTGAAAGTGTTAATGATGGATTTGATTTACCTGAAGAAAAATGTCCTTTTTGTAATAGTAAACTTAAAAGAGATGGACATGACATTCCGTTTGAAACATTTTTAGGATTTAATGGTGATAAGACACCTGATATCGACTTAAACTTTTCTGGAGATTATCAAGCAAAAGCACATAATTTTTGCAAAGAGGTTTTTGGAGAAGAACATGCATTTAGAGCAGGAACAATATCTACAGTTGCTTCTAAAACCGCTGCAGCTTATCTTAGACAATATTACTCAAAAATAGATAAGAAAGTCTCCAACACAGAAATCAAAAGACGTTCTATTTATTTGACGGATGTTAAAAGAACAACAGGACAACATCCAGGTGGAATTATTGTATTACCTAGTAATATGTCTATATATGACTTTACACCTATTCAATATCCAGCAAATAAAGTACAAGATTGGTTTACAACACATTTAGATTATAATGCAATTCACGAAAATGTCTTGAAAATGGATATTTTAGGCCATGATGACCCTACAATATTAAAATTTTTGATGGATATAGTTAAGGAGCATCCAAATGATTATCCTTTTGATAATCCAAAAGATATTCCTATAGATGATTCGAAAATCATGCAGTTCTTACAACTAGATGAAAACAATGTAGTTAATTCCTTAGGTATTCCTGAATTTGGAACAACATTTGTTAAGGGAATGCTTTCAGACATTCAACCACATTCTTTTTATGAACTTGTAAAAACTTCTGGTCTATCTCATGGAACTGATGTTTGGAATACAAATGCTCAAGAACTAATTAATGGTAATACTGAGTTTGGCAAAATTCCATTTAAAGAAGTTATCGGCTGTCGAGATGATATAATGGTTCAATTGATATATGCTGGATTAGAACAAAAACAAGCTTTTGAAATAATGGAGTTTGTTCGTAAAGGTAAAGTTGCTAAGAATCCAGAACAATGGAATGAATATAAAAAAATAATGTTGGAACATAATGTGCCTAGATGGTATATATGGTCTTGTGAACGAATTAAATACATGTTTCCGAAAGCTCATGCTGTAGCGTATGTTTTATCTGCGTTAAGGATTGCCTGGTTTAAAGCAAATAAACCTTTAGATTTTTATCAAGCTTTTTTCACAGTTAGAGCTAAAGTATTTGATATAAAAACTATAATGACTAATGATGCAGAAATTATTCAAAATAAAATTGCCTCTATCAAATCAGATAAAAATGCATCCGATGTAGATAAAGAATCTGTTCCATATTTAGAAGTGGCTGCAGAAATGATTACTAGAGGATTTACATTCAAAGAACCTATAATTAATTTATCTCATAGTACAAAATTCATAAAAATGAATGATAATTGTCTTTTAATGCCTTTTTCAGTTTTGGATGGTGTTGGAGAAATAACTTCTCAATCTGTTTATAATAATAGAAAAAATCAGCCATACATTGATGAAGAAGATTTGAAAAAAAGAGGAAAAGCAGATAAAAAATTCATTGAATCTCTAATGTCCATTAATTCCTTAGTATTTTAATTCACAAAACACTAATAAATAATTTGATTTTTTCAAAAAAAAAATTATAAAACATATAGCATATGTAAAGTGAGGCGTAACAAATGGATATAAAATTACAGAAGAGATTAAAAAATGATGAACTATATTTTGTGGTTTGTAACATTGAAAAAAAATTGTTTAATGACTGGTTTATTTTTGATAAATATAAGGAACTACCTATTTTAGAAAAATATTTTTTTGACCTAATGTCTAAAGAATTAGGCGAAACATTTAATAATAAAGTTTATTCAAGTAACACTTTTAAAGCAGTTCTGTTGATAATGTATAGCATTTGTTTTGATGGAGATAAAATAGACATAAAAAGCTCAAATTTAATATCAAATTTATACATTAATTTAAGATATAATGACTTGGCTAATGCAATTGATTTTTTAAAGACAAAATATGATATTAATTCAATAAATGCATATAAAGATGAATTGTTAAATACGCCATTATCTTCTCTATCAATTGAAACTAGAAAAAAATTTGATGTGTTTAAAAATAAGGTAGCTAAAAATAAATCAGATGAAGAAGTTTTTAAAGAATTGATATATTTATGTATTTACACTGAATATGAAAGAGCATGTGTTAGAGCAAAAAAATTTAATAATCTGCTTGATGAAATGAAAGGTTTTGCAAAAGCACACAACATTAAAACTGATTAATTCATTAATTTTTAAAAAAAGCTCAATTTAAAGGGCTTTTTTTCTTGACAAAAAGTTTTTTAAAAACATAAAAAGATTGAAAAGAAAATACGAGGAGTTGATTATTATGCCTAAAGGGCCTTCAAAAATTAAACAATTAGAAACAAGTGATATATTATTAATCAATAAATATACAGGAGATGTTTTTCAATCTGATATAAGAGCTATAGACTCAGATAAAGCTGAGATGTCTGTTCACAATGAAAAGGGAGAAAAAATATGGGTTCCATACGACACAAATGATTTCACTAAAATCGATTTAAAGGAAGAATATAAAAATTTATCCCTTGGTGATTATATTAAACATGGACAAAGTCAAGAGCTATTAGAAGGAATAGTTAAACAAGTTTATGATGTAGATTTGAAAGAAGTTTATGGATATGAAAAATACAATGATGATTCGTACAAGAATATTAAGGCGGATTATTTGAATTTACAGTCAGAAATTAGAGAAATAAATAATGAAGTCCAAAGTGAATTTAGCAAAAAGAATGTTAAAGGTGATGCTGAATATATTAAATTGTATGCAACAAAACTTTATGAGGTGATTTCTCGTCCTAGAGTTTGCGATATTGCTAGAGATGTTTATGTTTATAAAGGTATAACAGAGCGTGGATTAACTACTGCAGAAGCTTTAAAACAATATGGAATAGAAAAAGAAGGTAACGAAATTATTGAAATTAAAGCAAGAACTCAGTCTGAATTGGAAGTAGCAAAAGCTAATTTTGAAGGAGCTTCAGTAGAGATTTCTGCTTACAAGCATTATGGTGCAAACGATATGAGAACTATTATGGGGTCTTTTATGCTACCTTTCATTATGAGAGTTGCTGGTAGAGGCTTAAGTTTATTTGGTGCTGATTACCAAACTTTTAAAAAGAGATTCCCTATTGGTGCCACTTTAGGACAATATAAGTTCATAAAAAATAATATCGACCACTATAAGTTTGCGAGAGATGAATATATTTCTAAAAATGCTGAATTGGCTAGAATTAATGATATATCTTCTGATGTAGAAAAAAAATATCGTTCAGAATTGAATGATATTAAAAATGAATTAAGTGATTTAACAAAAGAAGCCAAAGATTTAGCATCAGATGTAGAAAAAGTCTCTGATGATAAAAAGGAACTTTTAGACAATTTACAAAATGAAAAAGATAAGGATAAGATTGCAGATTTGCATGATAAATTAGATAAAGTCAATGATAAGGTTTCTGAATTAGACGAAAAAAAGAAAAGTCTTGAAAAGAAAGAAGACGGTCTAAGAGATAAGTATTCTAAGATTGAGGAAAAGATGAAAATTGAGTTCCGCAATAAGAGTGAAAAAGACCATGAGAAAAAACAAAAATTAAGAAAAGATTATGTTGATAAAAAAGATAAACTGGATGTTGCTGTAAAGGAACTTAATGACTTGGAAAAAAATAAGGCTGACAAAAATAAAATTGAGGATGCTAAAAAGAAAGTCGAAAGTGCAGAAAAAAAATTCAACGAATCTAAAGATAATCTTGAAAAAGCAAAAATTAAAGAGCCTAGTGAAGTTGAAATGGATATGATACGTGGAGTTGAAAAGAAAGCAACTTTAGATAACACTGAGGGTACTGTTGAAAAATCTACAAATGATTCAACAGAAAATCCAAAAGAAAATAATTCAAATTATGAAAACAAGGGTGATTTTTCCGATAAAAAAGAAGATTTGAACAAGAATGACAAATCAATCGAAGCAAATGTGGAAAACAAAAATGATGGTGTGAATAAAGACCTTTTAGATGCCATATCTAAAAAAACAGCAGAAAAAGATAATTTAGCAAAGAAAGTAGATGCTTTGGAGAAGAAAGTAAATAGACAAATTGATAGATTAGCTGAAGCTAATAAAACAATTGAAACTAGTACAGATTCTCAAGAAAAAGCAAAAGCAGAACGTCTTGCAGAAAATATTAAGAATGATTTGTATGGTGAAAATGGACTTGTCAAAGAATGCGAATCAGCTAAAAATGAATTAGATTCATTAACAAATGAATTAAAGAATGATTTGGACACTATTGGCAGTAAATTTGAAAAGGCAAATGAAACATCTGAAACTAATACAGAAAAAAGTACAGAAAATTCAGGTCATAAAAGAAATTTCAATACAGATTTTATTGATTCTTTTTTGAATCGTTATGAGTCTTTCTTAAATGATAAAACTAAAGATGTATTAAACGACTTGAAAGTTGAATTTAATAAATTAAATGACACTTTAGAAGACCTAGATTCTAAATTTGAAAGTGTTGATAAAGCTATTGAAGCATCTACAGAAAAAGGTTTAGATAATAATCTTGAAAATAATGATAAGTTTAATGATTTAGACGAAATTAACAATAATCATGAAAATCCTGATGATATTCTAGTTATTGATGATGATACAGAATTTCAACCTAATGAAGTAGAAGAAATAGATGAAGAAAATTTAATTCCTATTGAAGAATTTAATGAAGATGATTTAGAATCAACTGTTTACGATGGAACAGATATAATTGAAGAACAAGATTTGCAAAATATTGAACCACAAGAGATTGTCTCTGAAGAAAATGTCGAAGAAACAGACAAAAAAGAAGCTGAAATCAGTGAAGAAAAACGAATTGAAAGTATAAAGGCTAACCCGAATTATACAGATACAGAACGTGCTATGTGGATTATGTCGGGTGAAAAGAACTTCGAAGATATCAAATTATATGATTTTGACAAAATGATGAAGGAAAATCCTGATAATTTAGATAAGTTTGAAGCAATTTATAAGAGTGTAGTCGATTATGATAAAAGTACTAATCGTGATGCTTTGGTTCAAGAACTTTCAGGTGATGGTGTTGTCGATATTGATGAAAATAGTGAAAATTTAAATAATGATGACAAAAATATTGATGGTGAAGTTCGAGATGAAATGGAAAAATACGCTAGGAATTATAAGGACTTACCTATTGATTTTTCTCAAGTAAAGAATTCTCGTGATTTAAAAGCGGTATGTAGATTTGGAGATTTCTTTTTGAATCTTGAAAAGAAAAATCCACATGCTGGGTTGTCTGAAATTGATACTCATAAGGTTTCACTCGTTGAAAAAAGAGATGAAGATTATACAGAATACAACTTCTTTAGAAATGATGGAGATAAGTGCAACCTAGTTGGTGTTTCTGGGTGTGAATATGTATTTGAGTTTAATAAATCTATCATTGATAACAAAATTTCTGCTAAAAATTATGAAGGAAATATTTGTGATTTCCTTTGTAAAAGATTAGAAGCAACAGATATGAAATTAGCATCTGTATATGAAATCAATTCTGAAGGTAATAAAGAACGCTTAGACTTTTCGAAATTAAGTGATACAGAAAAAGGTAATGTTATATCTGCATTAGCTGCAATGATTGAAAATGAAGACAAGGCTGATGAGGTATTTGATAAATCAGAATTGTTAGAAACAGAAGAAGCAGAAAACAAAGAAGATGTTGTTATTGAAAACGATGATGAAACATTTGATGATGTTAACGAAAATAATAACGAAAATGAAGTTGTTGACATTGACGAATCAAATGATGACGATAATTTTGAAACAGTTGAAAACCCAGATGATGAGGAATAAAAAAAGAAAGTGGATTTTTTCCACTTTTTTTCTTGATTTTTTCAATTTTAAAATTATAAAAAATACAGTTGAATAGCTTAACTGGACAGGAGGAAAGTATATGGCAAATAAAACCAGACGGAGATTTAACGAAGTTACAGCTAAAATTCAAATTGATAGGTTTTTCGAAGCTTGTAGAGAAAAATATAAAATCTACGCATTTCAAAATGAAAGCAAATTAAAATATGAATTTTTAAAAAAGTTGGATATTCCAACGATAGTAACATTACAAGCAAAAAGAAATTTTTTTATCAATGGCAGTGATAATAAACTTGTCGATGAAGGGTTTATTATCGAGTACAATCATTTTACTAAGGATTTATTAAAAAAGATTAAGGATGAAATTTTATATCATTTCAGAAATAGTTTTTTTATAAGATTTCCTAAAGAAGATTTAAGGAACAAAGATAAAGAAGTATTTTCAGGACAAATTATTATTAAGAACTGGGAGGATAAGAGCAATGCTTAGTATTATTAATGACAAAAGGACATCAAGAGAAGTTGTAAGAATCAGTATGAAGTCAGACCAAAATCCAGATAAAAATCCTGGGAAAATCGCAAGTTTTATATTAAAGAGCTTAATTCTTGAAGATAAAGAAGTATATATTAAATATATTTCAGAAAAAGAAATAGATAAAGAATTAACATACAAAACTAAAAAAGTTTTAAATCACATGCAACGCATGTTAAATGATTCTTTGGATATAATTTGTGGTGGATTTGGTAAGACTCCTGAAAAATATAGGGGAAAGAAATTAACAGTTGTTACAGGATTACCCTATAACAAAGATACGCCTGTTTCTACCTATGAGAAGGATGAAAATGGTAGTTATGTCAAAAAAACTGATGAAGCTCCTATAACTAAGAGAGCAACCATTATAAGGTTCTATTTAGCAATAGAAGAATAGGTGATTTATTATGGAAGATTGTTTAGTAACAAAAAGCTACAAGGAAACGTTAATTTCCATCTATAAAGATTTAGATGAATTACAAATTGAAGAAGTTCAAGAAGGCATCAATAAGATAAAAGATGAAATTTCTGAACTGATTTCGAAATGCGATGAATCTGAAAGTGAAAAAGAAAAAATTTTAATTAACGATTTTATTAAGGATGACACTAATTATAATCCTATTCAGCCTAGAACCAAAGAATTAAAGGGTGAGATACTTGAACAAGGAAAAGATGAAGAATTTCCAAAAGCAAGTTTAAAAGACCTAGGAGTTTTAGGAATTTTAATCTTAGCATTAATTGGAGCAGTAATTTGTTTATTTTTAATTTGATTTCAAGGTAAATAGTATGGATAACTCAAAACCTATAATTTTTAATGTTGTAGATTTTTATAATGTGTTTTGCAATTCTAATATTCGATGTTTAGACTGTTGTTACAATATAAAAAATAAAAAAGGTATACATTGTGAAAAAAATTATATTGAAGATGTAATTTGGGATTACATATATGATAAATTATCAGAAGAAGAACTAAAATCTATAAGGAAGTGCGATAATTTATGGGATTTAAAAAACGTAGTTGTCAATATCGGTAAAGAGCGTTATAAAAAGATATATCAATAATAAAAAACAAGGCACATAAAACAACCTTGTTTTTTATCTTAAAAAAACTATAAAAATGCAAAGAGGTGAAATATAATGAGGATTTTATTTATCGCAGACTTACATGTATGTTCTAATACGAATGTTATAAAAGATATTATGCAAAGAGAAAAATATGATTTAATCATTTCTCTTGGAGATAATACAGAGTACGATTTAAACAATATAATGTTATACAACACAAAAAGTGTTCCTATATATGGAGTGCTCGGTAATCATGATTTATACCATGTATTTTCACATTTTCCTTCAATAACTAATCTTCATTACAAAAAGACAGAATATAAAGGCCTTTCGTTTATTGGAATAGAAGGTTGTATGATGTACAAAGAAGCTAATGTCCCTATGTATACTGACGACCAGGTCAGTCGACTTGTCAAGACTATGCCTCCATCTGACGTCTTAGTCAGCCATACAGGTCCGTCTGGTCTCATGGACAAAGACAACGACGACATATCAAGACGTGGATTTTTTTCATTTAATGATTATTACAAAACAGCAAAACCAAAGTATCATTTCTTTGGTCATTATCACAAGAACGAACATCACACGGTATATCATGGATGGAATTTGACTGAATGCTATTGTATCTTTGGTATTAGTTTGTTTGATACTGAAACAAATACAATGACTAAGCTATTTTCTGAGGAGGAATAGGCTTGAGATATAAATGCATTGTTAGCTTTTACGCTCCAGACAGGAAGGGCAGACGTAAAAGAAAAATAACTATGGGTTCTCTTTGGGAGAGCGTAGATTCTCTTTTTTTCAGTCGCCGTCCACCTAATCAGGATGAAATTCATCTTAAGAGGGTATGGAAAAAGAATTCTTCATTTAAATTAGACAATTTAATAGTCGATTCAAAACAATTAAATAAATGTTTTCGTCAAGTTGTCGTTCCAAAAAACAAGCACTGGGATGTTGCTCAAGACGTCACAGACGGTCAAAAAGACCAGGCCGAGACTCGTCAAGACGTCGTCAGACGATAAAATTGAGAAAAAAATTGAAAAAAATTTGCTTTTTTTAAGAAAAAAACTATAAATATTTTGTAATACGAAATGAGGTGATTGTATGCTTTTTACAGATGTTGGATACAATTGTTACATACAAACAAAAAAAATAAAATTTATTATTAGTTCTACAGACAGTAAAGCATATACTACCTTGATAAAAAAAGCTGAAGAATCAAATACGTTGTTAAATATCACTTTTAAAAAAGCGACATTATCGATAGTTGTTCTTGAAGATGACACAGTATTACGAAGCCCTATAACTGCAGAAACAATTGTTAAACGATTGGTAGAAAATGGGCATTATTTATTACAGGTGGAGTCTGGCTATTTTGTGTCAGTTATCCATATAAAAGCAATTACAGAAAAGGAATCAGCAATGGTGGCGGCTTTGAGGAAAATTTCTGTAAAAGCGGGCAGCGAGTTGCAATTTGTTCGTCAAAGAGGTAAAAGTAATTCAGTACTTTTGATGACGACTGGGGAATTGATTAGTTTGAGCAAATACACAAAAGATTTGGTTAATGATATTGACAAGTTATTCATTACCTCTCCAAATAATGATTAGCTAAAAATACATTAGTTTTTTCGGTTAAGTTGCCAAGCTTAGAACAATATGCCGACTGTTATTAGAAGGAAAGATTGGTTCAGAAATTTGGTCGAGATAAATTATGTGCCTTTAATTAGGCATTTAAGATAAATTTTCGATTGCCATTCTAAAAGTCGATAATCGCATTTAATGAGTAAAAGCAGGAAATGAACTAGTGTGTTCTTATTCCAATGACATAGTGTTGTCTAGCAATGAAAGTTTCTTGTGATTCAGACTTTTTTCATTTAAATTGCAATAATTGTTGTTTTTTTAATATCGTTAAGGAGGAAAAGTTATGAGTAAATCAAATTACTTAGGAATTCCAGAAGCTATGTCTGAAATTCGAAGTCTTAAAACAGAATTAATGAATTCTAAAGCAAAGAGAAATTTTGATAAAACAACAAATAAAATAAAACGTGTTTATGATAAACTATATTATTATTCCTTTTATGATTATAGGTTTCACACTTGTAATTATAATAAGCTACTAGAGGATTTAAAACATTATCAAGGAAAACTGAAAACTCAATTATTGTTTTTAAAAATACCAGATATGGTAAAAGCAATATATTCTGTTTCGAATCGAAAAAATATGATAGCGAAGTTTATAGAAAGACTGCAATCATATGTTAAGAAAAATTCAAACAAATTTATATTCCCTTTTGTATATACCATTGATGATTTTGCAATTCTAGCGGTAAAAAAGGAATATATTGAAAATGTTTATTATGACATAAAAAGAGGAAAAAAATCTTATAATTTACAAATTGGTATGTACTTTGTAAAATATGAGTCTATTACTTCCAAAGTAAATAAAAATATAGATATTTGCATCGCAGAAGCATTAAAGGTTACAGGAGGAAAAAATAATGAAGAAGACGAAGAAAATGATGAAGATGAAGATGGAGTATAATGATAATCCAAATTCTAAAAAGGCCATTTTGCTAAAATTATTAAAAACGATTTGGATTCCCATATGTATTGGAATAACATCACTTGTATTGTTTTTTAGTTTTTTACCATTAAATAACAATCTTAAAAAAAGGTTCATTACACCTTATGAAAATTCTGTAACATTACAAACACCAGATTTATATGTAGTTTCAACTTATTATGCAAACAATGAAACATCAATTAAATTTTTGCAAACATTAAATAAATTAGAAAAAGATTATAAAATTCCTTATTATTTAGTAAATGTATCAACTTATCCTGATGTTTTGGATGCTTGGGAAGTCAAATATTTTCCTACATATTTTGTGTTCGAAAGAACAGAAAATTCTAAATCTGCAGTTCTTGTTTATAAGTCTTATGGAAATAAAGAATCAGCTGCTTTAGCAAAAGAAATAAATAATGTTCGAAAATATGGTATGCCGATTTCAAATATTGGTGGGACATTATCCATCACAGATGAAAGTAATGTTAATATATTAGATTTAACTTTAGTTAGTGTTAAACCAAGTGAAAATGATAATAATCAATTTACTGTTGAATTCTATGTTGAAAATAAAACTGAAAAACAACTTACATTGAATTATTCTGATTTTATTGTTAGTTCAAATACATGGACATCTTCTAGTGAAAAAACAGAAGCTATAAACAAATGTGATTCAAAACAATTAAAATTAGATGGCAATAAAAAAGAAAATATTTTAATTGATTATAGTGGTTCATTTCCATATAATCAAATAGATATTCGTTATAAAGCATCAGATGAATCGAACAAACAATATAAGTGGACATATAAAGTATGGCCAACAGAAGATTAAAAAACTCTTTATGAGTTTTTTTCTTTTTTTTCTTGACTTGAATTAAATCTAAACTATAAATACTATGCTATTTATTTTTAATTTAAAAATAATAAAAAAATATAATATAAGGAGGAAAATAAAATGAATAGTAAAATTATGGTAACTGGTACTATCGGAAGTATCAATACACGCCAATATGTTGACAGAACAACAAATATGACAAAGGAGTTATTGACTATTTCTGTACCATATCGTACAGACCTAGTTAAAGATGCTAATGGTCAAGATAGCAGAGTGACAAAGTGGTGCAGTACTTCGATGGTGAAGAATGAATATAATGCAAAATTTGCAAAAGGGGACAATGTTACGATTTTTGGTACACCTGATGTTGAAATGTACACAAAGCAAGATGGTACTCTAGGAGTTAATTTTAAAATTTTAAAGCCAGAAATCACTTTAAATGTTCAAGGTAGCAGAATTATGCCTTATGAACAAGTAAAGAATCCAGTTCAATATCCAAGTAATCCAAATAATCCAAATAATCCAACAACCCCAGGAGCTTACAATCCTAATCCTACACAGAAGCCAAGTGTAACTCCAAATGCAAGCCCTAATCAAGTTTATCCTGGAAATCCATATCAAGGTAGTTATAATCCAAATCCTACCGCCGTTCCAGGAGCTACAGGGGCTTACAATCCTAATTCTGCACCAAAAAATGCTGCTCCATATAATCCAGTTTATGGACAACCAAATTCAAATGGTAATTACCAGCAAACTGAAATTCCGTTTGACCCTAATATTAGTGATGACGATTTACCATTTTAAAAAAGAAAAGACCAAATTTTGGTCTTTTTTATTTGACATTTTGTTTTTTAAAACCATAAATACTTTGTATTAAATTTTTAAAATTGGAGGAACTTATATGGAGGAAACAAAAACACAAATACAAGGCGAAATTGTTAAAATATTTTATCCATCAAATGGTGAATTCGGATTTGATGATTTTACATATGTTAGTTTCTTACTGAAAACTGCTGAAGGAAATTGTTTATGCTGTGGCGAATCGATTCCTATATTTGTTAGTGAAAATGTAATATTAGTTGGCACATTAAGCCGTTCTAGTAAAGGACCTAAAATGGATTTTTCAACAATAAAAATTGATTTATCTGACAAAGCTTCTAAAACAAAATATTTCAAATTTATTTGTGGCAATGCCACTTATGAAAGAATAGCAGAAGGTATTGAAGAAGATTCAGGAAGAAAATTTGCTACTCTTGGACAGCGAAATGAATATGTGAATGAGAAGCTGAAATACTATTTAGATAATGAAAATTATGCTGTTTTACAAAGCTATAATGGAGTTGGCGATAAAACAGCAAAAAAGATTATATCTAAATATCAATCTAATGCTGGATTCGAAAAAATGTATAACGATTTAGCATGTTATGGTTTGACTCTTAGAGATTGTAGCAGACTTGCAAAAAGTCAAGAACTTAAAGCAAGGTTCAAAACTGAAGATGAAATTGTCAAGTTTATAAAGAAAAATCCATATAGATTGATGCAATATGTTGATTTTAGTTTTAATAAGTGTGATATATTTCATTCTAAACAAGGTGGAAAGGTTGATGCCAATCCAAGAATTTTAGCTGCATTGAATTATGTTGTTAAGATGGAGCTTGCTAAAGGGCATACTTACTCAACCAAAGATACTGTTTTTATGCTTACTAATCAAATGTTAGACGGAACTCTTTATGGAGTGAATCATCCGATTGACATATCTCATATTATTTTATGTTATAACGAATTGATTCGAGTGAATGCATTAAAAGAGGATAAGCAAGGCAGAATTTATTTAGGATATATTTATAATATGGAAAACTACGTTAGACAATTTGTTTTCAATGCTCTTAAATATAGTCCAGTCAAAAAAAACTATCTAGGTTTCATTGAAGATTATGAAAAAAAGAATGGTATTAAATTCGGACGTGAACAAAAACTCGCAATTGAAAACAGTTTGAGGAATCGTGTTTCCGTTATTACAGGTGGTCCAGGAACAGGAAAAACATCTTCTTTGGCAGCAATGATTAAAATTCTTATGGATACAGAATGCTTAAATGAAAATGATATAGCATTATGTGCTCCTACAGGAAAAGCTGCAAGAAGAATGATGGAAAGTATTAATGGTGCTTTAGGTACTGATATGATTGCAACGACAATTCATACGCTATTAGAAGTAGACCCCACAAGTGGAAATTTAGAATCCTTTGTATACAATCAAAACAATAAGTTATATAAAAAAGTAATTGTTGTTGATGAAGCAAGTATGATTGATTTAAAAATTGCTTATTCGTTGCTTAGTGCTATCAAGGATACTACTAAAGTAATATTTGTAGGTGATATAGAGCAATTACCTCCTGTTGGGTATGGATACTTTCTTAGAGATATCATTGAATCTGGAATTCCATGTGTTAAATTGTTAGAAATTCATCGTCAAAAAGGAGATAGTACAATAATTCAGCTTTCTCAAAACATTCGAGATGAAAGATTAAATTTTTCAGATTTGTTTCCAAAACAAGACTTTAGATTCGTTTCGCTTCCAACCACTTATACTTATGAAGAAAAAATGGCTTGGATTGTCGAAACTTTCGTTAAGTCAATGAAAAAAGTAGGTGTTGACCAAACAATGGTTTTAACGCCTCTAAAAGGCGAAACAATCAAAAAGAACAATCCTAAATCTAAGCGTTTTGGTGGACAGCAAATTTCTTTAGCAATTCAAGATAGAATATTGCCTCATAAAGATAAAGAGCCTGAATTCGAGAAAAATGGTTGGATATTTAGATTAGGCTCGAAAGTTATTGTTACAAAAAACGATAATAGCAAAGGTATTGTTAATGGAGAAATCGGATATATAGAAGGAATTTACCTTGAAGATAAAAAAATTGATGTTGATTTTGATGGTAAAACAGTTACATTAGATGAGACTAATATAGAAGATTTGAAATTAGCGTATGCAATTACAGTTCATAAATCTCAAGGGTCTGAATGGAAAAATGTAATTTACGTTTGTTTTGATGAAACTAGCATGAACAAAAAACCATTAGTCTATACAGCCATAACTCGTGCAAAATCTGGTTTGCTTGTTGTTGGGGACCAAAATGCCTTCCTTAATTGTATTTACAATAAAGAAGAATATCGCCGCAGTCGTATTTTAAATTAAAGAGGAATATAAGTTTCCTCTTTTTTTATTTTTTTCTTGACTTAGTTTTTTTTAAAACTATAAACATTTTGTCATTAAATATTTATAAATGGAAGAAAAAATAAGGAGGAAATTAAAATGGCAAAAATTACATCTCAAACAATGGAAATTAGGGTATGTGCTCAAGATTCATACTCACCTGTTACAATTTCACAAACTATTGAATTGGCTCCTGATGAGACTCAAGTGCCAGAGCAATTGGAGAAGTGGTGTTTAGAACATATGCGAACTATCGCAGTTGCTTATGCAAAGGCACTTAGAGCAGATATTGTTCCAGAAGTTGTGGCTCCTCAACCAAGCCAACCCAATGTTAATGTTCAGTATTCATATAATAATGGTAATCCTAATGGATATCAAAATACTACATATGGTACTCCTTCAAATATGCAAGGTGGTGGTTATAATGAGGTTGAAGCATTACTTTCTACACCTATTCCACCAGAATTATTCGGTAAAACTAAGCCGACAGCATTTGCAAACTATGGATACACTTTAAGGGCTTGTAGTGCCAAAGAACTAAATTATTTAGCCTTTGAGAATAATAAAGCTAGAAATCAAATAGTTGGACTAAATGCAAAGCGTTTAGTTGAATTAGGATACAGAGGAGTTTAGTTTAGTCATAAAAAATAGTCTCATTTATGAGGCTTTTTTTCTTGACTTGTTTTATTTTTAAACTATAAATTCTTTGTCTAAAAAAATTTATATATGGAGGAAAAATAAAAATGAACAAAATTTATGATTTTAATTTGGCAAAGAATAAATATCCAACGATGACGTTTGAAGCCTTTTTAAAACTATTTTTAGATTTTGAAAATCGTGA
Source organism: uncultured Anaeroplasmataceae bacterium (assembly GCA_910577745.1). GTDB lineage: Bacteria > Bacillota_I > Bacilli_A > Acholeplasmatales > Anaeroplasmataceae > Pelethenecus. Next base: position 64,939 of record CAJTNG010000005.1, read on the forward strand.
TGAATTAGATTTTAGGAAGGTATCTGTTAACGTTCCTCTTGATTTTCAATCTGAATTTAACAATTTAGTAAAGAAACACGTTCTTGCTGGACATAAGATTGCTATCATTGGAGACTATGATGTAGATGGCGTATGTGCTTCAGCGATAATGCAAAAAGCATTACAAAAAGTAACTAGTCCTGAAAACGTTAAGGTATTTATTCCGAATCGTTTTAAAGACGGCTATGGTTTAAATGTAAGACTGGTTGATGAGGCTATTAATTTAGGATGCAAATTAATTATAACAGTAGATAATGGTATCAAAGCAAATAACGCTATTGATGATGCTATTTCAAAAGGGTTAGATGTTATTGTTACAGACCATCATATTCCTGATATGAATAATTTACCTAAAGCAACTGTCATTATCAATCCTCACATTGGGAATAATCATTTACATACACATGATATTTGCGGTGCAATGGTTGCTTTCTTATTGACAAGACAAATGCTTGGTGCAAATGGTGTATTTCAAGAATATGGAGAAGAAGTATATAATGTTAGATTCCTTAATGAATTGTCTGAATTAGCAGCTATTGCAACTATTTGTGATGTAATGCCTTTGATTTATGAAAATCGAAAAATCGTAGCTTATTTGTTAAATATGATGCATAGGAATGAAGATGTTAATCTAGGAATATCTAAATTGATGTCAATTCTGAAAACAGGCAGATATGAATTTAATGTTGAATCTGTCAGCTATGGTCTTGGACCTTGTCTAAATGCTTCTGGACGTTTAGATAGTGCTTATACATCTTTAAGTCTTTTGACAGAAAATAATTTGGATGAATTAGAAAGACTTGCAAATGAACTAGATAAATTAAACAATGACAGAAAGGAACTAACACTTACTTTAAAGAAGGAGGCAATGAAACAACTTGACCAAACAGGAGTCAATGTGATTTGCTTAAAAAATGCTTCTGAAGGTATTATAGGTATCATTGCAGGAAAAGTGTGTGAGGATACTGGTAATCCTACATTTGTCTTTACAAAAACAGAAGAAGGATTTTTCAAAGGTTCTGGACGTAGTCCTAAATGGTGTAATTTGATAGAAGTAGCATCAGATGTTTTAAAATCTATGAATTCTGGAGTTTTGGGATATGGTGGACATGCAGGGGCAATGGGATTATCATTACAAGATAATTCTGCAGTAGATTTATTTAAGGCTGGACTTGTAAAAAGAATTGCAACTATGAATAAAGAAACTGAAGTTCAAAGAGCCATTCGTTTTCCAAAAGAAATGAGTCTAGAGGAAGTCAAAACAATTCTAGATAAATTCGAACCATATGGAGAAGGATTTGAAGAACCTTTATTTGTTTGCAGAACACCCATCAACAACATTAGTGGAATGGGAGAATCTCATTGTAGATTCTTAGGATTCTTGAATGGAGAAAAAACAAATTTCTATTATTTCTTTAATTTCTTAGATGAGTATTATGAAGGAAAAATGGTAAACTGTTATTTCAATATTCATAAAGATGTTGCCGAATCTGTTGGGCATCCTGTTTATTCATGTTATGTCAAATTTATCGAAGAAATTTAATTAAAGCTCATAATTTGAGCTTTTTTTTATAATTACTTGTAATTTTTTAAGTATATATAGTTGAAGAATTAACTCATTTTTGCATAAAAAAAATAATTTTTTCTATAAATTTTGAAAAAAATTTGACTTTTTACATCTAAAAACTATAAATTATTCAAACACAATCTTTTTTACTTTGCAAAAAAGATTTCCTTTTAAAACTTAAGCAGGGAGAATCTTTTGTCTTGTATAAAAGAGTGTTTAGGAAATAGAAAGGAAAATAAAATGTTAAACGAGAAATCAATTACAGTTTTGCTAAAATTAGCAAGCAAAAAAGATGGGGTTATTTTCAAAAAAGATTATGATGAAATAGTTCCAGAAGAAGAAAGGCAAGAAGCTGAAAATTTTTTAAGTGAAAAGGATATCTTTATTTTCGATGAAGAAATTGAAGAGCTGCCAGAAAATGTGAATATTGATGATGTAGTTCCTAAAAAATTTATAAATACATCTGCATATCACTATTTGAAGGAAATATCCAATTATAAAAGATTGAGCACTGAAGAAGAAAAGAAACTTCTAAATCTTTATAAAAAAGGACTACAAGCTAAGACTTTTTTGAAGGATGCAAAAGAATCAGAATTAACTGATGAAGAAATTAAGCGTCTAAACAATATTGTCAATGAGGGTATGAATGCACGTGATACAATTGTTTATTCTTATCACACATTTGTTCTTTCTATAGTGAATCATTATGTTCGAAAAGGGGCAAAAGGAAATATTGAATATGAGGATTTAATTCAATCAGGATTTGAAGGTGTTTTAGAAGCACTAGAAAAATTTGATTTTACTAAAGAAGTAAAATGGGCAACACATGCTAGACATTATATTATGAATGCTATACAATCTGAAATTGGTGCTTTAAGAAATGCGATTGCTGTTTCTAAAACATCACAATACAATAGATTGCGAGTGTTTAATATTGCCAATCAATTAGTAGTGACAACAGGAAAACAACCATCAGCTAAAGAAATAGCAGAAGCGATGGGACCTTACAATTCAGAAAAACAGCTTGCAAAAAGAGAAAAGATGGTTATGGTATTAACAGATTCGAGCAGGCCAACAGTTAATTTGAATATGAAAGTATCAAATGAAGAAGGCTCAGAAACTCTTGAAAAATATATTCCGTCTGAAGCTTTGTCACCTCTAGAAAAATTTGTAGCAAAAGCTAATAAAGAGTTACTTTATAAGTGTTTACATGAAACACTAAACGACCGAGAGTTATATATTATATTCCATCGTCATGGCATACAATGTGATAGACGATATACATTGGAAGAAATAGGTGTTGATTTAGGTTTAACAAGAGAACGTGTTAGACAAATTGAAACTGATATTTATAGTAAGCTTCGTAATGGACAAACTGCTGAGCTTTTAAGAGAAATGCTACCAAAATAGCATTTTTTTCTTGAATTTTTTCAAAAAAAAACTATAAATACTACGAAAATCTTAGTGAATAAATAAAGGAGGAAATAATGATTAAATTAAAATTAACTCATGCTATGAATGTTGTTATTCTTTTAATTGGAGTAATTATGTCACTAGGTATTGGTCCATCACATCCTATAATGTTTGTATTGTATGGGGCTGCTTGCATATTTATATTTTTGTTTAGAAGTAAATTCTATTATTTATCAATTATTGCAAGTCTTTTGACAATTGCGTTATTTATAATTAATTACACATTTAGTCATGGTGTTCAAGGAAGTTTTGTTCCAGGCTCAAGTTATGTTACAACTAGCGTGGTACTATCTTTAGGATGTGTAATTACATATTTCATTCTTAATTTAGTTTCTTTAAAAAAGGGAACTGTAGATAGGGTGAAAAACAATGCTTCTAAATAATGATTTATCAGTTTTAAGTTATAATCAACCTATTTATCTCAAAGATAAAAGAATTGAACAACTTTTGTATTATGAAAAAAAATACAATAACAACAGTTTTAATATTATTTATTCTACAGAAAATGATGAAAACATTAATCTTTGGCGAAATGCAACATTAGAATTTATTAGGCAAAATGGTAATCCTAGAGTTATTAACACAAAAATACCTATGATTTACTTTGCCATAACAAATCAAACAAGCAACAAAACATTAGAAATGATAAGTTTTATATTGACGTATCATTTGAATTCTGTTGTGGTAATCAATAATAAAAATCCTTATTATGAAAAGATAATTTCAAAATTAAATTCTAAAGGAAAAATAGTTGTATTAATGACAGATAATAAAGAGGATTTTAAAATGGATTATTCAAATTTGATTGTTTGTTATTCTAGTAATCCTTGCATGGATATGATTAATTTTTCAGACAAGATTATGTTAGATGTTAATGAAAATGGTAATCCTTTTCCTTTTCTTAAAAATAATGAAAAACTATTGTATGTATAAAATTGGGACTCATAAAAAAGAGTCCTTGTTTTTTAAAAAAGTTTTGACTTTTTCGAGAAAAAAAGTATAAATCTAATACCTTAAAATTTTGATGTTAGACTTTAATCCGAGTTGGTGCATCAATTCATATTGTAAATACGCCCTTTGACAATGTCCCTGTTATATACAGTTAAAACGAAGGAGAGAAGATGGGGGAACCGAAGCGAAACACTTTGCGTATTTACTTAGTAAAAGTAGTCGTAAGGATACAAGGTTCGGCAAATCGTATCAAGCCTTTATAAGATGATAGCCACATCTGAAGTTTTAGGAGGATTATTCGTTTTAACGAAAAACTTAATTTTCAGTTTTTGAAAAACTGGGTGTCTAATAAACATTTGTTTAGAAAGACTTTGGCTGAAGGAAACCGTAGTGATTCGACGTGTTCTATAAGTTATATATCATATTTTGTTATGTAATTGAACAAACCTGTGGGTGCGGAGAGGGTTGACTATAAAATTGGTCTTGTCGATAGCGTCTTTGTCATTTTCTTAATAGAAAAAATGACCATTTCTCTTACTAAGGTCAAGAGATGACTGGGTTCGTTGCCGAACCAACAGCATCCTAATTGATTTAAAGAATCTGATGGTTAAAGGACTTTTGGGATAAAAATTAAAAAAGGGAGGCAACGAAATGTTGTTGTACAGTATCTCTTTGGTTTTAAATCTATTTCACAACAACATACAGTCATCAAAGAACTTAATTCGTTAAACTAAATAATTATTTAGGTATAACCGTGCGTGTGCGTGCGAGAGCTTTTTTGACAGACTTGTCGACGTCTTTTGTCTGACAGACGGAATCGATAATGACTGTCAGCCGACGTCTGTCCAAAAAGTCGATGGAACTTTTGGACAGTCTGACAGTAGTCAGTCAAGACAGATGTCGTCAGTCAGAGTCGGACAAATAGACAAAATGAGATTGATAAAGACGAAGAAAAAATGTATAATATAAATGAGAAAGGTTGGTGATAGGAATGAAATATGTATCAGGAATCCATGCATTAAATGTAACCTGTCAATTAAATACAATGGGTGACTGGCATGCATCTGCATTGCGTTGGGATAATCCGTGTCAATATGATACAGAAGATTCTGTTTTTAAAGATTATGGTATTGAATATAAAAAGCAGATACCTGAACATTTAGAAACATATCCTGTCGCTAATCACATTAGAGCATGTTTAGATTTAATTGATAAGGGCAAGTTTGGCTATGCACAAGGAATGAATAAAAACTATATTTCTAACAAAAAATTAAATCAAATTATTTTTGAAAAAGTTCTTTTGTTGAAAAATAATAAAAATTGGTTAGATATCCAAAAATTTATGATAAAAGAATTTTGTATGGAATGGATAAATTTCTTAAAGAAAGAAGGAATATATGGTGGACAAGGATTGGCGTGTCGGACATAGAGCAATTATTGAAGAGTTTCTACAGTATCTAAACAAAAAAACAGATATGTTTGTTTTAAAAGGTGGTACTGCTCTGATGGAATGTTATGGGTTAACTCGATTTTCAGAAGATATAGATTTAGATGGACCTAAAGGAAGAAATAGGGATATTGATAAAATAATAGAAAGTTTTGCAATAGAACGTAACATCCCGTTTGTTCACAACAAAAACACAAACACAACAGATAGATATTTTTTGCATTATAATGGAGATATTCGTCCTTTAAAAATCGAAACCTCTTTTAGAGAACAATATATTAACCCTGACAATGTCGTTAAAGTAAATGGTATTCAGACTTATGAGTTAAGCATATTAACTGAAAAAAAGGTAAAAGCATTTGACCAACGAGATAAGCTTCGTGATTTATATGATTTAATTTTTATTTGTAAGGAAAAATGGAACGACATTGATGATAGAGCAAAAGAAAATATTAAAGATTCTTTTTCTCATAAAGGGATAGAATACTTTGAAACTATCGTTGAAGTTCAAAAAGATGAATTTATAGATTCAAAAAAATTAGAAGAAGATTTTATAGATATTTGGGATAAAATAGAATTATCGAAAGATGATGACGAAGATTTTATAGAAACAGATTATGAATATTATAAAGATGATGAGGATTAAAAAATCCTCATTTTTTATTTGAAAAGTATTGACAAAAACTTGTTTTAAATTATAAAACTTTTGGAGCATTTTTTTGCTTTAATTTAAGAAAGGAAAAGGATAATATGTTTAAACAATTTTGGAAAGATGATTATGAATTTTATTCTTCACAAAAAGTTTATGCTAAAGGTAAGTCAATACTTTATTATATCATGATAGCATTTGTTATTTTCTTTAACTATGCTTTAATGTCAACGCCTGTAAATGCGTATATGGAAAGTGGTTCGGCATTTACCATTGAAAATTTTACAGACTATAAAAGTATTGAACAATGTAATTATAGTCTATCTGCTACAAAAGAAGATGGAACAATCTATGATGCAAAATCACAGATTACAATGAATTGTTATACATTGAACAATTCAAATCCTTTGGCAAATGATTATACCTACATCAAAACGTCTGATAAAATCTATCAAGCAAAATATTATGATTGGGTATCAGCTGATGATTTGACGTTTAATCAAAAATATACATATTTGGGTTCTTTAAAAGGTAGTAATTTATTAACACCTTCAAAGCATCCAACACAAGAAGGTGTTACAATATATAGTCCCTCTGAAACGGATTATTTAAAAGAAACAGGTAACACATGGGATTATTACAAAATTTTGCAATTTGTCCCTTCTTGGATTTCGGAGAACAAATACATATATGAAAATAGTTCTAATGGAGATGTATATTATAGTATTAATAGTTCTACTCCAGGATATGTAAACGATTCTTATTACAAATACGACCGAGATGGAAATGTTGTATATAATCAATATTCTGAATTAGCAAATCTAAAAGTAGATTATTTATACTTTGATGGCAACAAATACGGATATGGCAACACTGCTATTGATGGTAGTGAATTATCTGTAGGTGGTTACTATGATGATTTTGTGACATTAAAAAATGTAAACAAAGCTTTATACAAGTTGCAACATTATGAACACACCTACAATAACAAAGACATAAACGGTGTTGCTTATGGTAAAGAAGGATTTATTCCTGAATCATACTTTAAAGATGGCATCTATTATTTATGGGATACAAGCGAGAACTTATTCTACGCATATGAAATAAACACTTTACAAGAATTAGGATTTATTTCTGCAGAAGAAGTAACAACTCAAAAAAATGCTGGTAATACCATTATCAATCGAGATACCGAAAAGAACTTAATAAGTAAAGTTAAAAAATACAGAGAATTCTTTGAAACAACTTACACTCTTGAAAGCAATGTTCAAGAAGTAACAGGAACTACAACTGAAGTTTCAAAAACTCCTATATCGACTAACAATACTTATACTGAATATGAGATATCAAAAAATCCAATCAGTTACGATACTCGTTATTCTTATTACTGGACTTATGTAACTGAGTATTTATATGAATACATTAGCCAGTATCAACAAATGAATTACAAATATTCCATTCAGCCTCAAGTCAAGACTGACGTCGACCAGACGACTACGACATATAGTCTGTCAAAGACCAGCGACCAGACGACTACAGGCGACCCTTTGGCAGGCTATAGTGTATGTTCGACTTCGATGACTGTCGGTCCGTCGACAAAGTGCTACACGTCGTCGACGACAGGGACGTATAGTTTCAGCGATAAACATACGACAACAATTTATTCTAAAAATACAACTGGAACTGTATCTAATGAGGTTGGTGATTTGAATTATACTGAATCAAAAGATGTTTATATTGGTGGAGTATCTACAAAGATATATAAAACAGCTAATGGCTGGGTGTATTTAGATGGAAGTGCTACGAAATATAATGAATATTTATCCACTAATACTTATAACATTTCAGTGCAATCAACAGGGACTACAACTTATGAATATGAAAATAGTTCTTTAGCGATGTCTAAAAATTTGAACAGTGTTACTTTGAGCAATGGAGCAACTTTTACCATTTATGGAAATCCTAGCACAAGTGATAAATTTGAAGATAGATATCGAAATAATTATCGTTATATTTCCAGCAGTAGTGATGAATATTACTATGCAGGAAGTATTCCGTCATCTGTTTCTAATAATTTGAAAAGCAATATTGCAACTGGACTTAAATCAGGTAATTCGGTTTTTTATGTTGATGCAGGAACAACGGGCAATTATTTGTATGATTATAAAAAAGTTTATAACCCTTATTTTATATTTGTTCAAATATATAATTCACATGATGGTTATACTTATTGGGCAGCACCAACAGCATCATACAAAAGTGGGTATGCAACACCTACAGTCCAAGGAAGTGGTAGTGCTACCAACTGTAATAAGAAGGATTGTGCTTTAGAACAACAAAATGGATTATTAAAAGGTGATATCTGGTATAAAATCACTTCTTCAGAATATTCTTCTGGAAATTTTGCTTTTACATCCAAAACACAACAGGGTATTCCATGGTGTTCTGATGAATGGGGATTAGACCATTATAATGTAGTAAAGGGTTCTAAGGTTGATTATAATACTTACTATGCATCTTATTCTCAGAGCTATAAATCTGTTAATGTTAAAGATGGAGGAACTGTTAGTTTAAAATATGGCTATAGTACTTATAGTAGACAAAGTTCTGTTCCAACATCTGGAAAAGCAGATGATGGATTAACCGTAAGTGTAAATTATGGATATTATATCACATATTCTACCACTAGCAGTTATGCTCAACGTAAGTATATAAAATATAATGTTTCTAGAGGAAGCGATTCAGATTCCGAATTAACAACCTCTATTAAAAACAATACCTATGGGGGTACATATAATACTTCTGGAATGAAATGGTATTATGGAAGTTATAGCACTGAATCTATTAAAACTGGTACTTATTATAGATATCCATATAAGATTTTTAAAGTTTCTCTTTCGACTCTTGGCAATAATACAGGTTGGTATAGGGCTGCTTATGGAGGAACAAATTATTATTATAAAAATAATACTTCAGGATTTGATACCAGATATAATTCTAGTCAACAATCAACAAGTACAGAATATAGTAGCACAAGTATGAATTATAATACTACTACGGCCTATATTAAAACCAAATCATTATCTTATAACACTAGTAATGGAACGATAAAATATTATAAACCTATAATTAGTACTACAAAAGAAGTTGTCATTAGTGTGGGTACGTCAGCTCCAGGTGTTACCTCTTCAGGTGCAGCAGAAACTTTGAAAAGCAATTATTCAAATGCAATACAAAGTGCAAGTGGAAATGGAAATACATTAACAATAGTCTACGTTGACGGAACTACTAAGACTATTACAGGTATTTCATATATGAAGTATACTTATTATCAATCTACTAGTACCGTTGATACATCTACTGGAGATGTGATTGGAAATTATAGTAATAATGGAAATCTTTCTTATACTGTTTTTGAAACAAAGCAGTATGGAACATCAAATTATCAAAATATAGTTCCAAAAACTACAACTACAACAAATTCTAATACTACATTTAATACGGATTTATTTGGTACAAAAATTCCTACCTCAGCAAAAACAACAGTTACAACTATTAAAACAACCATCACTACCAGAGATGTTTATACTTATGTAGGAATGGAAGAAACAAGTAGTATAGTCAAATTGTATAATGAAAATGTGAGTGCCTTTATTCCAACAACTAATAATATGGGTTTTAAAGGAAATATAGATAGTTTATCAGGTGCAACCACAAACTTGACTGAATGTTCTAATAGTTCCACTGGTGTTTGTTACAAGCATATAGATACTATTTTAAATAGAGAATTAGATGCTAAAACTATGAGCATTACAAGTACAGCTGATTACTCTCAAAGTGACATGTCAAACTATTCTCTAACAGAAAATGAAGATGCATTTTACAAAAATCATATTCCAACATCTTCTGAAGCTCATAGTAATGATTATGAAAGAAGAATTTGTGCTTCAAGTACTGATACAAATTGTTATAGAGACAATCCTAATATTGAAGTAAAATATACTCCAAGGTATTCATTGAAAACTATAACAACCACTTATAGTATTAAAGCAATAGAATCAACAAATCCTATTTATTACAATTCACAAACATCTAATTCAACATTGAATGATTATATGGAATTTGGCACCTTAAATGGTGCGAAATATTATAATGATGGTTCCTTAGTTGGTGGAAGTTATACTAAGACAGAAGATGTTGGAGGAATTAATTCGTTAAATAAGTTTAATGAAAAATCATGGTTTATCAATGCCGATTTTATTGGCCTTGTAAAAAAAGGAACTAACAATGAATATAATTTATCTGGTAAAGGAACCGCAACTTATACAATAAGAGGGTTAAACGCAGGTGAAAAATATACTTTAAGTTTTATGGCAAAAAGTACAAGTGATAACTCCTTTAAAGTAATTATTGATGGAAAAACAACAGATATAGATATTTCTGCAGTATATTCAGGTTTAAGAAATTCTGTTACTTTTATTGCTGATGATGATAAAGTTAATATTACATTTGATATAGATAGTAACTTAATTATTAAGGAAATTGCTTTAAAAGACAATACAGATATCAGTTATACTCAATATGCTACTTATACAATGGGTAATGTTTCTAATGTTTTCTATCAATCATATAAAATGAATGAAACTTATTCTTATTATGATGTTAAAGATGGAGAAGAAACAGGCGGCTTTACTCTAACAAGTGAAAGTAAAATTATCGGTTATACAAACGAGGTTAAAGATGCAAATGGTTGGGAAACAGGCCTTATTAAGCTAAATGAACAATCTGGAATTAATGCAAATTATGTTGTAATGGGAAATGATTTTAATAATGATGGTGTAATCGCTTCTAATGAAAAGTATGCTATTGCTAAAGATAGTCTTGTTTCAATTTGTTTAGATGGTACTGCTTGTCGTTATCGTTATTTATTGACTGGTAAAAGTGATGATTTCAAATATGTAAAAACTCGTACTTTATCAGTTAAATATTCATCTTATCCTGAATATTTAGACAAGACATCTGTTTTAGATATTGATACTGTTAATTCTTCATCACTTGAAGGTTCTAACTCTAATGTCAATAGTAATTTAATTAATTCAATTGATGAAAAAACAAAACATGTTATGGTAAATGGGTCATGGTATTCTATAGACAGCAAATATGGAAAGTACTCTCTATTTATGGAGTATTTGAACGATTATAATCAAGATAAGAGCATTTATAAATATGATGATGTGAATGATATTATCTATTTACGAAATACGCCTATTGATTATTATAAATATGAAATATTGCATGATGAGAACAAATTATATAATTCTGTAACTGATTCTTATGATAAACTTGATAAGGGTTATACTTTAGAAACTTTATATGAAAGTAAAACGGAATTACAAACAATTATAAGTGATTTGATTCTATCAAAAGATTATTTAAATGAGAAGAGTGTTGTTAAAAGCTATGTTGATACAGTTCCAAAGTTAACTCAAGAGAAACTATATGCTTTATATGAAGCTAATAACAATTCTGTAAGTTACAATTGTAAAGATAAGAATTTAGGCATTACATTAGAGAATTGTACATTTACTTACAAGTCTAATAATGGAATAGAACCTATTACTTTAGATGATTTATTAGATGATAATTTAGAGTCCAATAATTCATATTTTGGAGTGATTATATCAAGTGAGGCTTTTAGTGGTAAAAATCCATATTATCGATATGACAATTTAGATTATAAATTTGAACTTGATGAAACAAAAGTTGGATATATTGAATATCAACGTTATCTATTTGGTGGATATTGGCAAGAAAAAGATATTTTAGCGGATAGAACCTTCAATCATTATTATGATGACTATGCAGAAATAGATGCTATTCATAATAAAGTTGATAGTTATTTGAAATTCTATCAAATCAATGAAAATAATAATAGAAATATCTATGTGAATGATATGTCCTTATACATTTTCAATAATCCTTCAAAAAAAGATGAAAAAGATTTCTATGAATCAAATGTTGATGACAAATATTTCTACGCATGGATTACGGGTGATGTTAAAAAAACACCTTATAAAAACTATGATATTGTTCAAGTTATCGGAGCAACAGAACTTTATTCCTATATCACCAAAGCATCTAGCGATAACGAAGACAGTGTTGGGACTAGATACATATTAATTAATGATGGTAATAAAACTCTAAGAATTGCTTTGAAAGAAATGTTTGTTACACAGGGTGAAGCAAAGTATTTATATCAGTTAAAAGGCAAAGCAGATAGTAGAGATATGAGAATTAATAATATTATTTCTTTAGCTGACCTTGAAGTTTTAGATATGGGTAAAGGAATAGATTCAGATAAATTGGCAGGGGTTAATGATGTAACTTCTGAGTCAGTATCATATGCTCTTAAATTCTCTGGAATGTTGAATTATTGGAATACAACCATAAATGGTGATAACTTTATAACTCAAGATGCAGATGCAAAGACTTGTACTTTAGATATTCAAAAAGTTCATCAAAAGGATTCAACTATAAGCTTTGAAACAGAAAATGGATTAGAAACAGTAACTGAATTTTTGCTTCAAAATAGAGGTAAACAAGGAAATAATTACAAGGGACAGAATACTTATGATTTATATGCCTTAACTAAAGTATTAGATGATGGACAATATTATGATGTAACTTTAGGTGGAAGCAGTGGAAATAATTTAATTACTACATTTGTTGAAGCTCTTAACATTCTTCAAAGAAATGGCTATACTGGATATATGTTTAAAGATGGAAGTTCTGTATCAAATTCTGTAAAAGATGATACTAGTGATGAATTATTGAGATTGGATAATAATATTTACGATTGGTCTTCACTTGCTTATCATCCTGAAAATACTGAAAAATGGTTTGGTGATTCTGCTTATGCTAACTTGATTTATTATCAGTATGCAAAAGGTGAAAATGGAACAGATACAAATTCTAGTAATGGTGTTCATTTCTATAATGCACAAGAAGATTTCTTATATGGAGAAAACACTTCTGGAAAACATTATGGTTATTATAAAGATATTTTGAAAGTTCTTTATAGTTATTTATTATTTGGAGTTTTGATTCCTGACTATCAAGATGGAAATTCTTATCCACATATGGATTCGTTGAAAGTTGAAAGTATTATAGAAAAAAGTATCTTTTCAACAATGAATAAAAACAGAACTAAGAACTATGAGAATTTTAAAAAAGAAGCTATTGAATCATTTGAAATTTTATTAAAGGGCATAAATGGGCTGTCTACTAGTGAAATAGATGATAATAAATTTAAGATTAGATTTCCACAAGTCATAGGAACTATAGTTGACTCATATTCAATGTTCAATGATTATAATGTTACAATACTTCCAAGATGGAATAATTATGATACTCTTTTTGATGTTAAAAATAGAAATACAGAAATATTATTAAATATGATTCCAACTCTAATGTATTCTAGTAATATGGAAGAAAATATCAATATCATCAAAGATTCCTTTGGTTCAACCTTATTGGAAATGCATCTTACTAATTTATTAGATTATGTTGCACAAATCAATAGTTCAGATTATGTTTTTGTGAAAAGTGATAAAGTAAATGGTAGGTATTACATTTATAAGTTGTTAGAGGCAAGTGATAAATCAGGTTCTTATAATGGAACAGTTCCTTCTGCAACAATAGTTAGACAAAATACACTAGTTGATGAAAATTATTATTCCAAATATAATGATGGTAATTCTTTAATTGCATTAAATGATGCTAGTTTATCTTTTATGACTAATATTCAAAATGCATGGGAATATGCTAATGGTTCTATAACAGAAGATGGTTGGGATAAGTTTGGAGAATGGTGGAAAAATGTATTTACTGGAACAGGCATGACAGGACATACTGATAAAGGAAATGTATTGTATGCATTAATTAGAAATGGTGCATACAAAGAAATTTTGAAATTAACTACCATAAATAATTTAGCTACTTATATTTGGACAACAGAAACTAATGATACTAAGTATAAACCATTAAATACTTATACTTCTTTTTCACAAATTAATCCTGTGTATAATTATGATTATTTAGAAGTTAGTAAAGAGGATATTCAAAATGCAGAAGTCCCAAAAGGTGGTATTTTGGATAGTGCTTTAGGTGGCTGGCTTGGTGGTATGTCAGTAGAAGAAAGATTCCGTGCAGATTTAGAGGCGGATTTAAAAGCAATGGCCGAAAATTCTGCTCATGAAATAGGCACATCTGGAAATGTTTTGTCTCCAACTACAATAGGAAGTACATTTGAACTAAAGCAAATAAAATCTGATGGAACGACTATGTTTGATTTTAAAAAGATGCCTTCATATGCTTTCAAAGTTGTTAAAAAGGGTCAAAAATTATATGATGGAAAAAATGATGTATGCCAATCCGATTATTGTGTATCTCCTAGACTACCTTATAATTACACACTAGAAAGTTATACAATGGGTGGTGTTTATTCAAATACTTCCTCCTCATATCAGCATTATACAACTCATAAATTCGTTATTAAAAGTGATTTTAATCCTGATACTACATATACTAACGGACATAGCAAAAAATATACAGTTACTAATTTTGATGAGGCACATATTAATCAATTGCCTTTAGAAGTTAACTATATTGAAAATAATATTTCTAAAGATACTGATTATGCAATAGGTGCAACAAATTTTAGTATCAGTGTATCTGATGTAAAAGTAATAGGAAATCTAAAAGATGAGTTTGCCTATAATCAAAATGATTTTGAATATGCTTTAACTTATAAGCCAAAAACGAATCGTGTATGCGAAGGGTATAATTTTGAATACAATGATTTTACTGGTTTATGCCACTTTAAAACTAAGGATAAAAATCAATTAACTCTGAATAATTGGAGTTATGAGTATAATGTACCTGTTCAAGCGACATATGAAGAAATATTCTATGATGAAGATTCTGGTATGACTGAAACTGAAATTTATAGTATAGAAAAAGAAATTCAATTATTCTTGAGTAGTAGAAATATTTCTCAAAATAAACTAAATGAATTAGTTGCAACTAAATTCTATAGTCTACATTCAAATAAATATCATAATCTTAATATAACAAATATAGATTTCAGCAAGGAATTAAAGGTTTCTTTAAATATATTCAATACTACTTCAAATGAAATGATTTTTGATAATTTACCTGCTGATACTAAATTTACATTATCTATTCAAAAAAGAATGTTTAGTGGATATACAACAAAGGTATGGACTAAGGAATTCACTACTGGTGTTGATATGGTAATGAATCCTTATGGAAAATCTTTGTCTGCTAGTTCAACATTAACATTGACACCTGAGCAAATAGCTGATGGATTGGTTAATGGCGATACATTATTAAAAGAAGAAGTTATTCCATATGATTTACAAAAATGTGTTTTCTCTTATGATACATCAAAGGACCCTTCTTCTGAAGGAATCTCTGTTTGTGGTAAATATGTTATTTCTAATAAATATAGACTTCAATTGTCTGCTGCTAAAACAATAAAAATTGGTTTTGCAATAGTTGATAAAAAAGGCAATAATGTATTTGCTAAATATGGTGGCGCTATTGGTGAGAAAGTCGGTTTTGTAGAAGATATAGATGCAACTATGAAGAAATATCACACATACGGTAAAAACAATTTGAACTATAGTCTAATTTCTTCTAATAATGATAAAAAGAATGATTCAGGTATGTTCTATTATGATTTTAACGAAGAAGATTTTAAAGCTTATCAAAATTATGATTCTGCATTAGATTTTGTTAATCAGTATATATTACAAAAATATACAATTGAATTAACTAAAAAGACTTATGATTATATGAATAGATATTTTAGAAATCACGAGTTTAAAGTTAAAATTATGGAATACTATGATGATAGATTTACCTATCTTGACTACAATCAAAATGGTAAATTTGATGAAAGTGCTCTAAATGCTGCATTCAAGTATTACGATAAGAATGGTATTTCAACATTCTATGAAAAAACTAATGTTGAACATTATAGAGATAATTGTTTAGCGATGTCAACTGAAACTTTAACTAGTTGGTTATCTGCTTCATTATTTGTTAATGGTAATGAGTATCCTACATTTAAACCTGGACAATATAGAGATAAAGCTCATGTGAGCCACTATTACATATTTGGTTATGACCCTAATAATCAATCTCAAATTGTAAAATAAAATTAAAGACTGTGATGTCGAATGATATCATGGTCTTTTTTCTTGAAAAAACATAAATTTTGTAATATAATAAAATTCACTAATTTGCTTGTTTTTTAGTTAAAAATAACTATAAATAGGGAGAGAAGTAAGGAGGTATGAACTATGAAAAAGGTATTAATAGGAATCATAGTTGTAGGATTGATTATAGGATTAGGATTTGGGGGATATTGGCTGTATAGAAAATATATTAATCCAGATGTTGCTTCAGAGTTGGAAAAGATAGAAATCAATCCAGATGAGCGAAAAGAACTAGTAGAGAATCTATCAACAAAAGATGAAAAAATAGAAATGATAATTCAATTAATTGAAGATATGAATGCACATAAAATCAGTTATAATTACACTTATAAGAACCTTGGTAGAGAGGGAAGGTTTTATGTAGGAGATAAATATGAAATTGATTTCATATTAAATCCTTTAGTTAAAGGGAAAGACTACATGGGAAGAACCTATGTATCAGGAACAATCAATACATATACATTGTTTATTAATGGTTCAAAGACAGTTCATCAATGGATGGAACTTACAAAAGAAACAATATATAAAAGTGATAAAGAGATAGAAGTAGATTTAGCATATGAAGATGAAGTGTTATATGGAAAACATGATATGAGATATAAATCTACACCCGACTCACAGTATGAGGATTTAGTAGAAGATTTACGATATTTCTTGTAAATAATCTTCATTTAGTGTATAATTAATGTGTAAATGAAGATAGTTGTTGACACTAATGCTTATTAGTAGTATAATAGAAAAACAATTATTAATTAAAGTTTGGAGTAAATGGAGGTGTTTCAAATGAAAGAAATAGATTTTAACCTATTCAAATTTGAACGCCAAAAGAAGGATTTTTCTGTAACAATAATTGACTCTCCAGTTATAGAACATAAATACCTAAAATCTTATGCTTTTATTATGGATTTAAAGTGGATAAAAACACAAAAATGGTTTGAGGTAAAGTATTCTACCCCAAGAATAAAATTTAAAGAGGATTGTATATTAAGCGATTCTAATAAGTTTTTTAAAAATTTTAATACTAAAGTAAATAATTTAAAGGATTCTTTTTTTGCTTATGTGAAAAATAAAAATAGAATTAAAAAAATGATTTTAGACAAGTTTATAACAGAAGATGATTATGATTTAATTAAATGTATGAAAGCAATTTTCGAATCAAGTGTACGTGGTTTATTGTTTAATGAAATTTTGAATATTTTAGTAAATAATCCAACGGATTCTTTTTTTGCTTATGCAGAAAAAGAAAATCAAGTAGTAGAAACAAAAAATGTTGTATTTAATTTGAAGAAGAATGATTCTTTTTCAAATGCGAAGAAATGTAATTTATTTTGTAAAAAAAATATTTTTAAAAATGGTTCTACTATAAAAAGAGTGGGACCATTTTTTGATTATGTAAAAAGATATATTATAACAATAAAAAGTTATTTTGATTACTTCATAGAGAGAAAGTATAAATGTAGAATATTTGCTACTTAAATAATTTATGCCTCTTATTTTAGAAGAGGCAGCAGTAGGGAATTTTTGGCAATGGAGGGAAAACATTGTCAAAATGAAATTTAGAAAAGATATGCTTGCTTTTTTAAATAAAAAAATTATAAAGCAAAAAAATTTAATAGAAAGGGATTATCTAGACAAATTCCGTACATATTTTTATAAATAATTGTGTATATTATTTTATAAGAAAAATAGAGAATGGCCGTTTTCGGCGGCCAATTTTGCGGGTTTGGGGAGATAAATCGTGTATGAAGATATGTGCTATAAATATGCAGATTATGTTATAAGAAAATACAATGAGGAAAAAGTTTTATTATCTAATAAAGCATTACAAAAAATTTTATTTTTAGCTAATGTAATATATGCTAGAAAAACAGGAACTAAAATGTTTGATGATGATTTTTATGCTTGGGAATATGGACCAGTAATGCCTAGCATTTATGCAAATTATTCTCGTTATCAAACTGGGAATATGCTTCCAATATCTTTACGTGAAGAGAATATAGATTTTGAAAAAAGTATGGCTTTAAAAGAAGCAATGAATTATGCTGAAAAAATTGGCATACAAAAATTGATAGATAATACTCATAAGGTAGGAACCCCTTGGCAAAATTCTTTTTCTCAAGATGCTCTTAACAAAATTGAATTTTCTGACATTCTTAAATTTTACAGCGTTCAAAAAAATTTTGATGGCTTAATTGAAGCTTAAATAAAGTTGTATGGGAGTAAAAAATTATGAATGATAATGATGTCGAGAAGCTTTTTAAATTTGCTAGACTAGATGAAAAAGATTTTTCAACTAAGTTGATACAAATTTTTCAAGATTATGTTCAACCATATGCTAAATTATCAAGCAAAATATTGCATGTAGCAGAATTACAAGAAAATCTACTTTCTGATAAGGTTAAAAAACTTGAAGCAAATATTAATAGATATATAATGGCATTAACAATTCTAAAAGAAAATGCTAAAATAATTTGTAATGAAGAAAAAAATATAAATGATTTGACGATTGATAAATTACAATTAAAAGGTATAGGTACAGGAAATAAAAGTTTTAATGTGCCACAAGAACTTTTAAATGTATATATTTTTTATTTTCGAAATGAATTATATTTTGATATTTTATCTAAAGAAATTATAAAACCAAACTTAGAAAACCAAGATTCTATTAAAGAAAAAAAGTTGAATTACTGTTTTACTACTTTCGCACACAATGTTTCAACTTTTAAATTACTTTTTAATGAAATATCTTCTTTGTTAGATAACTATTGTAATCTTTTGAATTATCTACATTTAGAAAATAATCATTTTTTGATGAATTCCAAACAAAAAGAAGACATAAGTTCTATATCTAATGATTTTGAAGAAAAAGTTAAAAAGGAAAAAGAAGATTTACAAAATGTTGAACACAAAGTTACAGGACATGCTATGACTTTGATGGGTGTGTTAGCTGCGATAATAACAGTAATTGTAACTTTAACTGCCACTAGCATTCAGGTTATGAAAAGTTTTGACTTTTATGAACAATTTCTAATTATTTTAGGAATTGGCGTTGTAATAGTTGTATCCATGGTGTTTTTATTATTAATTAGTGCTTTTTTCTTTGCAGCTGAAGATAGAAGACCAACTGCCACAAAAGGTTTAATGCTGTCTGCAAAAATTGTAGGAGTAATATTATATTTTGGATTTGACTTTTTATGTATTTTCTTTTTCATAGAGAAGATTTACACTGGAGTCAACAATGCGCATAAAAATACATTAGGCTTTCAAGTTCTTATTGCAGCATTTATGATAATGGTTGCAATAACAACTATATGCTTTATTTGGTTTGTAAAAAGATTTAGTTTCAAAAAAATTGAAATTGAAAAAACAAGTAAAAAAAGAAAAAATGCTCCTTTTCAAAAAAATAAAGAAATTCTTGAGCAACATAATAGCGAAGAATTAGAAGAACAATTAGAACAAAATTCAATTGAACAAAAAGTAACGCAAGGTTCAACTTCGTCTTTTGTACAGTCAAGCGATAAAGGTGAAAAGGATTCAAGTATTGAACAGAATAAAAATTCTAATATAGATAATTTATCAAAAGTTCAAGTGCATCTTGCCAATAAAAATTCTATTATTTGCTATTTGATAAGTATGATTATTTTACTAGTACTTTGTTATATTTTTTTTGTTTCTTATTATGCACCTTCTCGTGAAATTTCAGAAAGACATTCACAAGAAATAAAAATTTTAATTACTGAATACAAGATAGAAGAAATAGATGATGTCCCTACTAATATTTTATTTAATTATGAAGGAATACAATATATTATTGCATATGATGCCAGGTTGTTTCATAATGGAAACTTATATTTTTGTGAAGAACATAAGACTTTAGAATAATCATTTAAAGCGAGATTGAATTCTCGTTTTTTCTTTTTCTTGCTTTTTTTCTAAAAAAAACTATAAATTAGAAAAGGAGTGTGGAAATAATATGAAACGTTTATTATTTGTCTTAAGTATAGTTGTTATAAGTTTAGGAATCACATTGTCATTAACCTCATGTGATGACAAAGATGATGATGGAATTTGTAATATAGGAAATCTTCAAAATGGAGGATGCGATTAATGAATAAAATTAAATTAACTATAAGTACAATTACTTGCTTGCTGTTGATTATTTTTCTTGTTGGATGTTCTAAAGAAAGTAAAAATGATTTGGATAATTATACAAGAGTAGATGACACTAGTTTGATTAAATATTATGATGATTTTGATGCTTTGGTCAATGCTGTTTCTGTTGGAACTCATTATATTTATTTTGGTAAGCCAGAGTGTCCTTGGTGTCAGCAATATTTACCATATTATGTTGAATATGCAGAATTATTTAATCAAAAAATTTTATATTATAATCCAGAGCATGTAAAAGGAACATATGAATCATCAGATGCAAATGGAAATATTATTTTACATGTCAATGAAGAATATCAAAAGATTGTGGATTGGATTCATCAATTTGATTCTGATTTCAGTAAGGGATATACACAATATAATTTGTTTGTTATGGATAGCATAGGAAGTCCACATACAAAACAGTGGTTGTATGTTCCTAAATTGTTTAAAGTTGTAGATGGTAAAATAGTAGATATGGTTGCCACCATATCTGGTCATGAAAAGATTAAGAATGTTAATGGAGAACTTTTTTTACCTGAAATGACTGAAGAACAAAAAGAAATTCTTAAAAGTAGTTTGAATAGTATTTTTAAGTAACCAAAAGGATATGATTAAAATGGTTATTTTTTAAGAGTTAAAGCCTTATCACGAGGCTTTTTTTCTTGACATAAACAAAAAGATAGCTATAAAACAAATGTCTGAAAATATTATATATGGAGGAAAGAAAAATGAAAAGAGCTATCGAGTATTTACAAGGAATGCTATATGCTGCAAAGATGGGTGAAATGAGTGTTTATGAGAATGGTGATAGCCCTATTAGTAATATTAATTCAAAATATTTGAACGAAGAAGGAGCAATTTCTATAAAAGAAAATGAACTATTACTAATTGATGATTACACTCAAGAACGTTATGGAAAAACAGCTCAAGATGTGTATGACATATTAAGGGATTGGGTTGTTATTTCAGAATTAAATGCAACGCCAAGCGAAATGAAGATAGTAGTAGATTGGTTACAGTCAATCGATGTTGTTGTAAATGCTGGTGACATTGAATACGCAAATTCAGAAAACAATTAATTAAAACAAGGATAACACCTTGTTTTTTTCTTGACTTTATTAATTTTTACATTATAAAACCCATGTCTTAAATTTTATTATATATGGAGGAAAATTAAAATGGAATTAGTACAAAAGACTGAAAAGGTAAATGTTTCTAAATGGAACTATGGAGAGTATTCATCAGAAAACTATGGAGCAAACTCAATTGCTGTTGAGATAGGACAGAGAACAATATACTATTCTTATAACACAGTTGTTGCTTTTAGAGGCTATAATTCAGAAGGTAAATACTTTAATTGTATCTGTGAAAACTGCTGGGGCTCAACCACAGGAAAACATTTGAATTGGATTAATCCTAATAAGGACGTTAGGCTTGATTATGATAGTTTCCAAAAGGAACTTCAAAAATTTTTACAGTAATTAGTCAAATAAAAGGAAGGTTAACTTCCTTTTTTTCTTGACAATGAGATTATTAGAACTATAAAACATCTGTAAATATTTTTTATAAATATGGAGGAATTATTTATGGAAGAAAAAGAAAATCGTAATTTTTCTTGTTTAGATGTAATTTCTAGAAGATTGTCTGTTAAGAAACTAGGGACTAATTTTGTAACTTGTTGTCCTTTTCATCATGAAGATACACCCTCTCTAACAATAAATACTCAAAAAAATTTTTGGAGTTGCTTTGGTTGTAAAAAAGGCGGAACTGCAGTTAATTTTGTTCAATATTTAGATAATATATCGTATGGAGAAGCATATAAGAAACTTTGTGTTGAATATGGTTATATGGATGCCAAGGTTCTTAAAAATTCTCCTTATTATAAGTATTATAAATTGAATAGTTTAATTTGTAAGTTTTTTACAGCATCTTTAAAACAAACAGTTAGTGGAAAAAATTGTTTAGACTATCTCAAACAACGAGGAATAGATGAATCTATAGTAGATGAGTTTGAGATTGGATATGCTCCAAAACAAGAGACAAAAGATTGTTTGGTTGGTGCTTTAACAGAATATGGATATTCTTTTGATGGTATGAATCAAGTTGGAATCTTAAATAGTAAAAAAACTACACTTTTCAAAAACAGAGTAGTATTTCCTATAAAGAATGAACATGGAGAAATACAAGGTTTTGTTGGTCGAGCAATTGGAGATGATAATGTAAGGTATTTAAATACATCTGATACAGTTATTTTTAAGAAGGGTAAATCAATTTTTAATCTTGACAAAGCTTGTAATGAAATGCGTAGTGAGAATAAGGTTCTTATAGTTGAAGGTGTGTTTGATGTTATTGCTGCATATCAAGCAGGATTCAAAAATGTTGTTTGTACTCTAGGCGTATCACTTACTAAGGAACATTTAGATATTATAAAAAATTATACTAAAAATGTTATAGTTTGTTATGATGGGGATTCAGCTGGAGTAAATGCTACAATTAAAGCTTATAAGTTGTGTAAGTCTAATGGTGTAAAGTTCAAGTGTTGTTTTTTACCAAACAGACAAGACCCTGATGAGTTCGTTAAGAGTGGTAAAGATTTCTGTGAATATGTAAATACTAATACAGTTTCAATTTTTGACTATATTATGAGCATTTATCAACACTTCAAAAAGACACCTGAAAACAGCATTTTAAGTCAAACTAAGTTGTTTGAAATTCTAATAGATGAACCAGCAATCACCCAAAAATGTTACTTAGAAAAATGGGCAAGTATCATAGGAATTAACACAAAAATGATAAAGAAAGATTTCTTGTCTTATACATCTAGCATGAATAGAAAATACGAAAAAAGGAATGAATTATTTTCTTTAATAATAAAAAGTTTTCTATCATCAAAGAGAATTTTGCTTAAGAATCTATCTGATATCAATAGTAATTTTTTAACAAAACAAGAAAAAAAACTTTTAAATGCGATATATAAGCATTTTAAAAAACAAACAGTGTTTGACTATACCAACTTTAACACTGAAACAAATGGTATATATAGGACACGAATAGAACCTATCATTAATTTACAAGACACACAAGAATATGACATTGTAGACTTAATAATGGAATTCACAAATACTTGTTTAAAAATTAGAAATTCATCACAAAAGTAAAAGAGGGAATAATTCCTCTTTTATATTTTTTCTTCAAGTAAAGGTGTTATGGACAATATCAAATAATTGTTCATTATATTTGGATTTTGCTTGATTATTTCTTAAAAAAAACTATAAACTAGTTGGAGGTCGAAAATAGTGAAAAAAAGAATAATTATAATAACATCTAGTTCATTAGCATTAATTTTTCTGATTGTGTCTATTGTCTTAGTCCTGACGATTAGACCAACGACTGACAATCCGCCGACTGACGATGACTCTAAAGTCGACGTCAAAGAACCAGAAATATTAGTCAGCTCAAAAAAAGGTATGAAAATTAGATTTTTTGTTGGGGATGAAAAACCAAATTTAACTGAATATTTCGATATATATGAAGATTTGAATCCTGTTGAAGTTTTGTCAGATTATATTTCGTCTAAATTAAACATGGATGAATCTGGAACATATGATGTAAAATGTACATACAAGAATTGTTCTGACTCTGTTACAATTTACATTGACGACTATTATGAGATGTCAGTTACAGAAGAATCTGTCAAAATTACAGTTGGACAGACAGACGTCGATTACAAAAAATACTTTCAATTAAAGAAAAACGGACAAATCATAGATATTACTGACGAAATGATTACTGTCAATGTAGATTCATCAAAAGAAGGAACAGGTATTGTAAATTGTGTATATTTAAATCAGTCCAAAAATATCAGAGTCATTGTTGAAGAGAGTAAAGAACCAGATAAACCTGACAATCCTGATGTTCCTAACTTACCTTCCGAAGACGTCAGACTAGTCGTTGCAAAAGACTTGACGTTCCCAGTTGGGACGAATGTCAGTCTGCCAAGTCTATGCGACTTATATGACGGACAAACAAAAGTCGACAGTCCGTCGTTGAAATTCACAACCGATTTAAATGTTTATATGGAAGGTACTTATAAGGTTAAAGTAAGTACAATATATAAACATAAAGAATACTCGTTTGAAGAATTCATTGTTACAATTGCTGCGTTAAGCGAAACAGTTGTTTCTGAACAAGATGTTGAGAATTTCAAAAAAACCATTTTAGATAGTGAAAATATTGCTTATAGTGTATATAACACTCCAGCCACTTATAGTGTAAAAAAAGACTTAGAGATAAAACATGATGGTTTAGATATATTAGTTGATATGTTTCTAACTTCAGATGTAGGCATCATGTTCTATTATGATTCCGATAAAATGGAAGATGTTATCACTTTAAGTTACTTGTTACGATATTATTATTCTAATGCATCTTTGATAAATCTTCCAACGTTATATGTTTTAGATATAAATAAAGAGATTGCTAAAGTTAATGAACCTGATGCAACAGATACTGAAATCGCATTAAAACCTTATTTAGAAAAGATTAAAAATGGAAATTATACATCTTTAAACGATACTAAAAATGCAGGTGCTACAGCAGAAACAGGCGACTTATGGATTCAGGGTAAATTCTATAATAAAACCTATGTAGATAATAAAAGTAAAATTATTGTTTTAAAGCAAGCAAACAATACATATAGTTATTCAACTTATTGTAGTTATTTAGATGTTTTTTTTAATTAAAATTAAATATATTTGAAAAGAGGAAGTATATATGAGTTACATTTGTATAACTATACTCGTTTGGATATATTTATATATGTGGAAAATAGCAATAAACGATTTCAAATTTAACAATAGATGTAAAATTCAAACATTCATTTTAACAATTCTTTTTCTTCCGATAGAGATTGTCGTTTCAAGTCTTATATTAAGCGTAGGAAGCGTTTTGGGAATACTTTGTATTATTTTATTACCAATAAAAAATAATCCTTTTTGCAAGCTATTTAAGGGATATTTGAGTGTCATTAAAGAAGGAATAAATAATTATCTTGAGTGTGTTAAAGTTGTAAATATATTGAATGATACAGATAAAAATACTAATTATTATAATGTGCCAAATATTAATTTGTTAGCAAATTATTTAGTTTCCATTTTAAAATGTGATGTTAATGTTGATACTTTTGAAAAAATTATGAGTGATTTTATTAACAAATATAATAATGGTATGAGTGTGTTACGGTGGATTGAACAAGATAATTTTTTAAATGAGGAGTGATAAAAAAATGTTACCATATTTAATAATATTTATAGTTTTGATTTTGGCTTTTACAGGTCTAATCTTGCTTAAATTCTTTAAATTTACAAATCGAGAATTTACAATGATGGTAAAACTTCTTGGATGTACCGATATCATTCTCTGCATATTAGAAATTTATTTATTTGTAACAGGGAATATGGGATTGTTTATGATAGGATTGGTAATCATATTGTTTTATATATTCGTCACAGCATTTAATATGAAAAAATAAGCTCAAAAATGAGCTTTTTCTTTTGTTTTTACTTGTTTTTTTAAAGAAAAAAACTATAAAAAAAATAGAAAATATAGTAAAAGGAGTTATATAAAATATGAGATGCTCACTAAAAAAATTTATAGAAGAAAATGAAATTGATATAAAAGAAGCGTCTGACAAAACGGGTGTTTCTGTTAGTGTTATTAGTCGTGTAATGCGTGGAACAATTCCAGCATCAGCAAAAACCAAATCAAAATTTAAAGAAGTATATGACTTGGACATTATAGAAATCAGTCATGGCGTTCTTAAGCAAAAAGAAACTAAAGAGGAAATCAGCAATATGAAACAGGAAATTAAGGAGCTAAAACAAGGATATAAGGCAGATATTAAAATCTTAACTAATCAGTATCAAAATGAAAAAGCAGGTCTTTTTAATCAAATTAAAGAATTGCAAAAGCAAATTGATATTAAGGATATGCGTCTTTCTTTAACTAAAATACTTTCACAAAATGATTCATTCTTTGCTAGACCAGATATTATTAGAACAATTCGTAAATTGATGTCTATGGTAGAAGGAAATATTGATGATTTAGAGTCAAAAGAACATATTGATGAGATTGTAGAGGATAACAAATTAGAACTAGACCAAATTGAAGAATGTGTTGAAAAAGTGGACGAAGTAGTTGAAGAAGATGAAGAATCATCAAAAGAAATCGTTGAAAGTATTGAGCCTGTTGAGCAGATTGAAGAAATTAAAGATAGTGTTGTTGTTGAATCAAATCCAATTGAAGAATTTACCGAAGATTTAAATAATCAAGACTCATTAGATGAAGATGAAGATATTGAAGATTTAGATGACGAAATTGAAAACGATAATAATGGGCTTGATATTGACTCAGTTGATGAAGCTGAATCTGAAAATTATGAATATCCTGAAGATGTGGAAATAGAAGAACCTTTAGAGTCTTATCCAGAATTCAATCCAGAGGATTATCCTAATGAGGAACCTGAGAATTACGAAGAAGATGTGGAAGAATTTTTAGATGATTCGGAAGTCCAGGAAATGGATGAATTTCTAAATGATGAATATTTTGATGACTAAGTTAATCTTAAAAAACTTGATTTGATGTCAAGTTTTTTTCTTTTTTTCTTGACTTTACATGTTTAAAAAACATAAATATTATGTCATAATTATTCTTTAGCAATTTTTGCTTTAGAACGATTATTTTATATATAGAGGAATAAAATTTCATATTTTCATTTAGGCTAGGCTTGCTTAAAGAAAATCTTAACTTTCTTACAAGCAGGACTAAGCCCTAGAGTTCTGCTTTTTAT
>CAJTNG010000006.1 GCA_910577745.1 uncultured Anaeroplasmataceae bacterium
CTTTTAGTGTTGTGTTTACACTGAATTTAAAGAGTCTTCGATTGAATCTTCTGGCTAGGAAGTAAGAGAATAGAATCATTAAAATAAAATAAAATACTATGATTCCAACTCCAAGATAAGCCCCCATAGAGAAGACATCTGTTGTAAAATATAGGATAATAAATAGTAGTAAAGAGAAAACAGCAGAAAGCAGACCAAGTAAAACAACTTCCAGTTCCGCGATTCTTCCCAGCTGCTTTTTTACCATACCAAGAGTCCTCAACACACCATAATCTTTATTCTTTGATGCATAGACTCTAGCCAAAATAACATAAGTTATATAATACAATCCTATTAAAGAAATAATAGTTAATGCTAAAAACATATACAATACAACTAAGTTTAGCATTCCTGGTTCAATTTGCATTTGAGTTGGTATAGAAACCTTATATCCTTTAGATTCAAAATAAGCTTTCGCATCAGATATCGAATGCGTATAAATTACTGCTTCATAGATCCCCTTAAACTCAGGAACTAACTCTCCATTATAATAATCCTCACCCATATAAAATCCAAAACTTGCTACACTATCATAAACAATTTCTATATTAGAATAATTGATTTCATAAAGATCATTTAATAAGAAAGAAAATTTAATTCTATCTTTAAACTCAATCGGACAAGAAATATATGATTTCTTTCGATTAACCAAAGTATAAATATCTTTTTTGGGAACTGCAGTTTTTTCAGTTGCTCCCTCTAATTCAAAATAAGGCTCTATATTAAAATTATTAAGAGTGTTAATAAGTCTTTGACTGATAGAACTATACATCACTAAATATGGATATCCAAAAGATATTTCATCAGATACTGCAATACCTTTTAATCTTGCAATCGTCTGTTGTTTATTTTCACCAAAACCAGATAAAACAATTTCATTTTCTAAAGCTTGCATAAAATAATAATCAATATAAAAATTTTTAGGGAATACTATCACACACTCCCCATCAGCAGACATATCTTTTCCTTCTTTAATCGTATAGGAAATTTTTTTATCCGTAATATAAGTCAAGTAAGAACTAGAATATACATTTCCATCTTTTTTGTATTCAAATGAAAAAGGCATTTCTTCATACATACCATTGTAAATGATACGTGTATGATTCGATTGATCTAAAATTTCTTTATCTAATATGTTATGATCTGCATCATATACAATCATACGGTCTTTGGTCTGAAGATGATAACTATTATTTTCATAGTGGTAAGTATCAAAGGATTGCTGCAGCATCATTAAACATAAAATGAGCGTAATAAAGGAAATTACCATAAATACGAGAATAGAAAAAATACTCTTTTTAGGAGTTGATATAATATTTTGCAACATCAGTTTAAGAAAAACAGGCTTCCTAATTCTCTTTTCCTCTAAAGTAAGTTCTTCTTGCGGTTCTACTAAAGTTTCTACAGGAACTACAGAAACGTCTTCAACAATTTCTCCATCTGATATTTTGATTCTTCTGGTGATGATGTCTTTAACTTGTTCATAGTTGTGCGTCACAATTAATACTAGTCTATCCTGGGCTACCTCTTGAATTAACTTGATAATCTCTGCTCCAGTTTCACTATCTAGATTTCCTGTTGGCTCATCACAAGCTAAAATTTTAGCATTCCCTGTCAGTGCTCTTGCGATAACACATCTTTGTTTCTCTCCACCAGATAGCTTTGTTCCTTTATGCTTGATTCGTTTTGTTAATCCAACCTTGTCAATTATATTTTTAGCTATCTCTTCTGCTTCATCCTGCGTCTTTCCAGATAGTAATAAAGGTATCATAACATTTTGTAATACCGTATAGGAATCTATAATGTTGTAATTTTGAAAGATAAAAGATATATGATTCTTTCTAAACATATCCATATCATTTTGGTTAAAGTAGGAGGTCTCATTCCCTTGAAAATAGATTTCTCCTTCTTCATAGGTATCTACCGCTGTTATTACATTTAATAGGGTAGACTTTCCACTTCCTGAATCTCCTGTTATAGCTACTATTTCTCCTGCCTTAAACCGTAAATTGATATTTCTTAATCCTAAGGTCACTACTCCGTTATTGGAATAGTATTTACTTACATTTTTTAATTCTAGCATTTTAACACCTCGTGCTTGTATTATACTGTATTAACTGTATTATGTCAAGAAAATAAAAAAAGATTTAATAAAAGAAAATTACAATCTATTTATTTAATTCCTAGCATTTTTAGAGTATAATCTAAATAAGGTGATTTTATGAATATTATTTCAACTGCAATTTCTGTTTTTATCAGTAATTATATCATTATAGCCATCATAAGGCTGCTCCCTTTAAAAAAGAAAACGCTTTGGCAAACTATCATTCTTTCATTCTACAATTTAGGAAGTATCGTTGGTTATCTTTGGATGATTCTTTCAGCAAACGAATTATCTTTACTATTAATATTAGAACTACTGAGTAGTATACTAGGTGTAGTCATTGCTTATACAGCTTCTATGATGATTGTTCTAGATGGGATTGTGCTGTTTAAATCCAAACGATTACGAGAATTTGAAAGAAGTTATCATCAAAAGGATGGAACATCCATTCCAAGAAATATTCTTGCTGTCATAAGCTTATCTTTAAGCATTGCTTTATTCACATATGGAATTGTATCTTTATTAAATTATGACAAACGCTTATTGATTTCGTGTATTGGAACTTTCCTTGGTATGGCTATCTTTTTAGGGTTGGCAATTTACTTCTTTATTTCAGGTAAGGCCCAGCATAAAACAATCAAAGCGGAAAATTTACTGCTCATCGTGCAAATAGAGGATAAAAAAATTTTATTGGCAGCTGAATTGTCAAAAGACCAAACGTTAGAAACTCTTTTATCTCCTTTAGCTGATATTTATATTCTTGATGAATATGGTTTAATTGTCACTCCGCATATGCGCTATATTGTCAAAGGGGTCAAACTGGATTATTTATCAAAAGATATTCTTAAAAGTTTACAAATGCAACCTTTTACAGATTCTGTTTTAAATGAAGCGCTGAAAGAATTTCAAAAGTATAATCGTAAGAAAATAATACTTGATGAAAACTACTCCATCAAAAAAATTTCTATAATTAAATAAAAAAACCAAATGTAAATGAGTCAAAGTATCTATTCCTGGATTTCTCAAGTTTAGATCATTTGATTTACATTTGGCTTTTTTTTATACATTAAATTTAAAAAGCATTATATCGCCGTCTTGCACTATATAATCTTTTCCTTCCTGACGAACCAAGCCTGCTTCTTTTGCTTTTAACATAGAACCACATTTCATTAAATCATCATAGGAAACTGTTTCTGCACGAATAAATCCTCTTTGAAAGTCTGAATGAATAATTCCTGCACATTCAGGAGCAAGCATACCTTTTTTAAAGGTCCATGCACGACACTCATCTGGTCCTGTCGTAAAATATGTAGCATACCCTAATAAATCATAGGTTGCACGAACTAAACGATTTAAGCCAGGTTCTACAATTCCCAAATCATTTAAGAACATTTCCTTATCTTCTTCCTCTAAGACTGCTAATTCTGATTCTATCTCTGCAGAAATCGCAATAATTTTGGAATTTGTTCTAATCGCATATTCTTTTAATTTTTGATAATTACAATCTTCTTCTGGATGAGCAATAGAAGATTCTGCAATATTTGCAACAAACATAAAAGGCTTGGAAGTTAAGAGACCATAATTCTTCACATATGGAAGTTCTGGTTCTGCAAAACTCAAACTACGCACTGGAAGTTCATTTTCTAAAGTTTTTTTGATTTTTTTCAATATTTCAAATTCAAAAGGCGCATCATCCACTTTAGACTGTGCTTTTTTTTCAATCTTCACAATTCTTTTATCAATCGAATCTAAATCCGAAAGAATTAATTCCAACTGAATAATTTCTGCATCTCTGACAGGATCAATTGTTCCCTCAACATGTGTTATATTTCCATCTTCAAAACAACGAACCACTTCTAAAATGGCATCACAATTTCTTATATTGCCTAGAAATTGGTTTCCTAGACCTTCTCCTTTGGACGCCCCTTTCACAAGACCAGCAATATCTGTAAATTCGCAGACTGCTTTGGTAGACTTTTTAGGGTTATACATTTTAGTGATAACCTCTAATCTTTCATCTGGAACCTCAACCATACCAACATTTGGTTCTATTGTAGCAAATGGATAGTTAGCGGCTAGGGCACCAGCTTTTGTAATTGCATTAAATAACGTAGATTTTCCAACATTAGGTAAACCTACAATTCCAGCAGTTAAAGCCATACTTTTTTACTCCTTACTAAATATATAAATCCTTATATGCTTGAATGGCATCTGCAATGATATGCTCTGCCTCTTCTCTTCCGCATACTTCAGTAATAACTGTATCTTTTCCTTCTAACGTTTTATATACAGAGAAAAAATGAGAAATTTCATCAAAACGATGCTGTGGCAACTCACTAATGTCTCTATAACGGTTCATAGAAGGATCCGTTTGACAAACAGCAATAATCTTTTCATCACTTTCCTCTTGATCAATCATTTTAACAACTCCGATTGGAAAGCATTTCACCAAAACAAGCGGATCAAAGGTCTCATCACATAAAACTAACACATCTAAAGGGTCTTTATCCTGTGAATATGTTCTAGGAATAAAGCCATAATTTGCTGGATAATGGGTGGACGTATAAAGAATTCTATCTAGTATAATTAATCCTGTTTCTTTATCCAATTCATACTTCTTTTTACTTCCCTTTGGAATTTCTATACAAGCTATAAAATCATCCTTATGGATTCTATCATCGTCTATATCATGCCATATATTGTTCATACTAACACCTCTTACCTAATCATATCACAATTTACTATAAAAATAAAGGCTAACTTATTAAATTAGCCTTTCTATCTCATATAATCATACATTATTTTTAAAGCATTTTTTTCTAATCTAGATACCTGTGCCTGAGAAATTTCAAGTTCTTCTGCAATCTCCATTTGCGTTTTATCCAAATAATAGCGATCATAAATTATTGCCTGTTCACGTTTGGATAGTTTAGAGAATGCCTCTTTGATCATATTATTTCTCATCCAGTTTTCTGTAATATAATCTGTTCCACCCAATTGATCCTCAAGTTCAATGACATCGCCACCGTTATCATATATCGGCGTAGACATACTGATTGTATCCTGAATAGCTTCTAGTGCTAAAATGACATCTACACTATCCACATTCAAATATTCAGCAATTTCATTAATTGATGGTTCTCTATGATGTTCTAATAAAAATTTATCTTTATAGCCAATTGCCTTATACGCAATATCTTTATAACTCCTAGAAACTCGAATAGATCCATTATCACGCAGATGTCTTCTAACTTCTCCGATAATCATAGGGCACGCATAAGTTGAAAATCTAACATTATGCGATAAATCAAAATTATCTATAGCCTTCATAAGTCCGATACAGCCAACCTGGAATAAGTCATCCAGACTTTCCTTTCTGTCATTAAATCTTTTGAGAACTGATAAAACCAACTTCAAATTTCCAGCAATCATTTTTTCTCTAGCTTTCATGTCTCCATCCTTAATCTTAAGCAACAGTTCCTGTTGTTCTTCATTGGATAAAGTCTTTAGCTTAGAAGTGTCTACACCCGTTATCTCAACCTTATGCATATAATCTTCCTTTCATCTTTAATATGGAAGACTTCTACGTTGTCTATTCATTATTTTGAAACAATTGTTAACTTTTTTTCCATTTCTAATTTGAGTTTGTCGATAATCTTTTTTTCAAGTCTAGAAATGTAACTTTGTGATATTCCTAGTTTATCTGCAACCTCCTTTTGCGTCATCTCTTCATGTTTATATAAGCCAAATCTTAAGGTGATAATCTCTTTTTCCCTCGCATTTAACTTCTCTACTGCCTCATACATCATACGTTCCTTTTCATTAGAAATTGCCTCGTCTATGGCTAGCATTTGATTCGTTGGTATTACATCTGCAAGCAAAAGTTCATTTCCATCTCCGTCAACATTCAACGCTTCGTCTAAAGAAACTTCATTTTTTTGCTTACTGATTTTTCTCAAAAACATTAATATCTCATTTTCTATACACCTAGAAGCGTATGTTGCAAGTTTGATATTTTTATCTAATTTGAATGTCTCCACACCTTTAATCAATCCCATAGATCCTATTGATATTAAATCCTCTAGAAGTACTTTTGGAGATTCAAAACGTTTGGCAATGAAAACAACGAGTCTCATATTATGTTCTATCAAAATATTTCTTGCTGAAATATCCCCATCTAGCATTTTATTTACATAATACTTTTCTTCTTCATCATTTAAAGGCTCTGGCAAACACATTTGGTTATACAGATAACAAACATCATCTTTTTTTAACAGCTTAGATAAAAGCTTTAGTAATATCATTTCTATCCCCCTAATAAGTTAGAACCAAACATCACATTAAAGGCAATGTCACCATATGCCAAATATACATCTTTTTGAACATATTTATTTTTAATTTTTATTTTAAAACTTTTTACAGCAAAAATTGGTATTTTTTTATGAGTAGACAAGCTACTTATCGTAATTGTCTTATAATATTGTCCAATATGAATATTTCTTTTTAAAAATACTATGGGTATATTTTCATCTGTTGTTAGAAAATTACCTGTATCACAAAATCCACTTAAATATATTGTTCTATTTTCGTCTTCTATCATCACCTCGTATTCTAATACATCTGGCCGAAAATGAAATTTTTTGTAAATTGCATAACATGCAAATAAAACTAAAATACAACCTAAGCAAATTAGAACTACGCTAAAATGATTCATCATTTTATATAAAATACCTGCACTCCCTCCTAAAGTAAAATTAAGCATTAAATAAATCAAACACAAAAATAATGCTTTTGTGGGTCTTTTAGTGATAAAAGGAGATAAAGAAATAATCATAATTAATAAATATCGATATGGCTCAATTTGATAAGGAATAAAGATATAAAGTAATAAATATACTCCATCTAAAAGACATGAAATACTGATAGCAATTGTATTTGGCTTAATTCTAAGCAAATAATATGCTATTCGAACAAAACATACATGAATTAAAATGTTTGTAATAACCAAAAGCTCTATATATTTCATGGCATTAGTATAAAGCATGCATTTATAAAAAAATGTAGAAAAAAAAGATAGCTAAAAATAATTATCAAAGCTATCTTTTCTGTAAATATTCATAAATTTTTTTTATAATACCTTTTTATGTCAACAAGCTATTGACTAATTCCATCTGCTAAAAGTTTTATCTATTCAATAGTATTTACAATAGCTAAAACTTCATCTGCTAACTGTTTTAATTTTGCATCTGCTTCTTCTAGCGTTTGTCCTACAACTCCGTAATAAACTTTAAGTTTAGGCTCAGTTCCAGATGGTCTTAATACAAACCACATAGTATCATTTAAATAATATTTTATTACATTACTCGCAGGTAATAGAATGGCTGTTTTTTGACCTGTTGCAAAATCTGTATGAACACTTAATTTAATATCATCTTTGGCTAAAATCTTGAAACTTTTAAGAGCAATATCATTTGTTCTAAAGAAATTCATAACTCTTTGGATTTTTGCAGCACCATCTAAACCACTCAAATTGAAATTTGTAATGCCTTCTTTATAGAATCCATATTCCTCATATACTTGATGTAAGGCATCCACTAAATCCATTCCCTGTTCAAAGTAATAAGCTGCTGTTTCGCAAAGCATTAAAATTGCCTGAATGGAATCCTTATCTCTCACGCAATCAGAGATTAAGCAGCCATAAGATTCTTCAAATCCAAAGATATAGGTTCCTTTACCGCTTTCCATTTCTCTAGCTTTTTCACCAATAAATTTAAATCCTGTCAACGTAATTTCCACTTTCATACCATATTTTTCGGCTATAGCAATAGGTAAAGTGGATGACACATTGGTAGTAAACACATACCCATCTTTAGGTAAAGTATTGAATTCTTTTCTTGTTTTTAAAATATAATCTAAAACAAGAGCAGCGGTTTGATTTCCTGTAAATAAAACATATTCACCATTATGCTCTACTGCAATACCTAAACGGTCAGCATCAGGGTCAGTAGCAAGTACGATAGGTGCCCCAATTTCCTTTGCATAAGCTATAGCTTCATCGTAAGCTTCCTTGTTTTCTGGATTAGATGTTTTTACACCTGAAAAATCTGGATCATTCGTCATTTGACATGCAAGAGGATATACATCATATCCTACACTTTTTAATACCTCCGGAGCAAAAACCTGTCCTGTCCCATGAAGTGGGGTATAAACTAATTTAAAGTTTTTCTTAAGATTTGGACGTAAAATTATTTTCTTTACTTCTTTCATATACACTTCATCCACGGCGCGTCCAATGGATTCAATCTCTTCATGATTTTTAGAATGGTCTATTGCAAAATAGTCCGTAATTTTATGAATTTCTGCAATTACCTGATCGGCATCCTTTGGAACAAGCTGACAACCACTCTCGTCATAAATTTTATATCCATTGTACTCTTTTGGATTGTGAGAAGCCGTAATCATTATACCACCAACACAGCCAAAGTGACGAACCGCAAAAGATAATTCTGGAGTTGGTCTCAATTCTTCAAATAAATAGACATGAAACCCTAAAGTAGTTAAAACTTCAGCGGATATCCGGGCAAATTCTTTAGATTGATGACGATTATCATGCGCAATGGCAACGCCTCTCTTATGTGCATCTTTAAACTGAGATAAGTATCGACCGAACCCTAAAGTCGCCTTAGAAACAATGTAAATGTTCATACGATTGGTTCCTGCACCTAATATACCTCTTAAACCACCTGTACCAAATTCTAAATCCGTTGTAAAAGCTTCTTGTAAAGCTTTATCATCCATAGCCTCTAATTCTTTTCTTAAGGCCAAGTCTAAATTTGGATTTTCTTTCCATAAGTTTGCTTTTTCTAAATAATTCATTTTATCGTTCTCCTTTACCCCTATTATACAAAATAAAATTTATAATTTCCACCTAATTTTATTTTAGAAAGGAACTCTTTTATATCCTATATCTTTTCAACTCAAAAAAGGATTATGCCTTAGCACAATCCCTTTTTCATTATTTAGGTTGTTTTCCAATATAAGCTAAAATACCACCGTCTACATATAAAATATGTCCGTTCACAGCATTTGAAGCGTCAGAAGCTAAGAATACAGCAGGTCCTGCCAATTCTTCTGCTTCTAGCCAACGACCAGCAGGCGTTTTAGCTATTATAAATTGATCAAATGGATGACGTGATCCATCTGGCTGAGTTTCACGTAATGGGGCTGTTTGAGGTGTAGCAATATAGCCTGGTCCAATTCCATTACATTGGATATTAAACTCACCATATTCAGAACAAATGTTTCTAGTTAACATCTTAAGTCCACCTTTTGCTGCGGCATAAGCAGAAACTGTTTCACGACCTAGTTCTGACATCATGGAACAAATGTTAATAATCTTACCATGTCCTTTTTTAATCATGGAAGGAATTACTGCCTTTGACATAATAAATGGACCATTTAAGTCTATATCAATCACTTGACGGAATTGAGCAGCAGTCATCTCAATCATAGGTATACGTTTAATAATACCTGCATTATTCACTAAAATGTCTACCACGCCAACCTCGCGTTCAATAGCAGCAATCATTTCATTTACCTGATCTTCGTTTGTAACATCACAAACATATCCATGGGCATGAATTCCCGCCTCTTTGTAAGCAGCAACTCCCTTATTCACTAAATCTTGATTAATATCATTAAATACAATAGTCGCTCCTGCTTCAGCAAGTCCTGATGCAATTGCAAACCCAATTCCATAAGATGCTCCTGTAATTAAAGCTATCTTACCATCTAATCTAAAATCATTCATTTTCATTTTATTTTCCTCCTATATTTATCTTAAATCTGTCGTTTTGATATTATCCATATCATCAAATTCTTGATTCTCACCACACATAGCCCAAATAAAGGCATAGTTAGAGGTACCAATCCCTGAATGTATACTCCAACTTGGAGAAATGACAAGTTGTTCATTATTCATTACAATATGTCGAGTTTCTTGTGGTTGTCCCATCATATGAAAAACCACATTGTCCTGCGGTATATTAAAATAGAAATATACCTCCATTCGACGCTCATGTGTATGAGATGGCATAGTATTCCATCCTGACCCCTCAGATAATTCTGTCATTCCCATCGCAAGCTGACAACTCTTACATACATCTGGATGAATATACTGATTAATTACACGCTTATTTAGAGTTTTTTCCTCACCACATGGACGGTGGTTTGCTTTTTCAAAATCTATATAATACGTTGGATAAGTTGTATGAGCTGGACAAGAAGAAATATAAAATTTTGCTGGATTTTTAGAATCAACAGATTCAAAAACAACTTCTTTCGTTCCCATTCCTACATACATACCATCTCTAGACTTCACATTATAGACTTTGCCATCCAAAGTCACTTTACCAGCACCACCAATATTGATGATACCTAACTCACGTCTTTCTAAAAAATAAGCCGCCCTAAGTTCATCAGATGTTTCAAGAGGTAATGCTTTAGAGACTGGCATTACACCACCAGATATAATACGATCCTGATGAGAATATACCAATAATATTTCATCCTGCTCAAATACTTTTTCCATTAAATAATGGCGTCTTAATTCCTCAGTTGTATAATGCTTTGAGTCTTCTGGATGATTTGCATATCTTACTTGTAATTTCATTTTATGCTCCTTCATTTAATATATTTTTTACAAAATCAAAACTTTCTTGCATATCCATTGGTTTAGAACCTTCAAAAATTAAATATGCTGTAGGATTGGTTTCCTTGATTCTTTTTAATAACCAAGGGTAATCCATAAACCCTTTACCAATCGCGCATTGCTTCAAAGATTCATTTTCGATGATAAAGTCTTTCAAGTGAAAAATGACTATTTTTCCTTCAAAAAGTTTTAAGCACTCTTCAAAGATTTCTTTATAATTTTTATAGTTCTCTATTGCCAAATAATTATAGATGTCCACTGTATAATATACATGATCATTCTCTATTTCTTCCACTAAACGTTTTAAGGCTTTAGGCTCAAACATACAATGGCCATAAGCTCCTTCTAACGCAATATTTCCATCAACTTCTTGAGCATACTCTGCTAAATCCTTAAAAATTCTTTTAACTTCAAGAAAAGCTTCTTCAGTTCGATTTTGCGGATGATAGGTCCATTTATCATCATTAAAAGATCCTGTTTCAGATCCCACATAATGACCATTAAAATCTTTTAAAAACTTAAGATGTTCCTTAAATTTAGCAATATTTGTTTTAACTAAATCTTTATTCGAGTGCACTGGATTAAAATAAGCTCCCATCATAAAGATATCTAATCCCGCATTTTTAAAAGTCTTTTGAATAGTCCAAGCTTTTTCCTTAGAGAGTGTCCCAGGCAAACCTGTTTCTCCTTCTAACGCTTTATTTAATACAAGCTGAACTCCGTCAAATCCAATTGCCTTTGCCTGTTTGGCCAAAGTTTCAGAATTGCTTTTCCCAAAATCATGAACTCTTACGCCGATTTTCATAGTTTCCTCCTAATGATAAGGGTGCTACGACTGGTAGCACCTTTATTTAGATCATAAGATTAACGTTGAACACGTCCGTTAGCATTACCACCAGCTAAAGATTCTACTTCAGAAGCAGAAACCAAATTGAAGTCTCCATTTATCGTATGCTTTAATGCGGATGCGGCTACTGCAAATTCTAATGCTTCACCTTGAGTTTCTTTTGTCAATAATCCATGGATAACTCCACCTGAGAAAGAATCTCCACCACCAATACGATCAATAATTGGATTTATATCATAACGTTTAGATTCATAGAATTCTTTACCATTATAAATTAAAGCTTTCCAACCATTATGTGTAGCAGAGAAAGATTCACGTAAGGTTGAGATAACATATTTAAATCCAAATTCTTTTGCCATTTGCTCAAAAATTTTATGATAGCCCTCTGCTCCTGTTTCACCAGCTTCCACATTAGCATCTGGTTTAAATCCTAAGCATAATTCTGCATCTTCTTCATTACCAATACATACATCTACATATTGCATTAATGGTTTCATTACAGAAATTGCTTTTTTAGAAGTCCATAATTTTTTACGGAAATTTAAGTCTACAGAAACTGTAACATTGTGACGTTTTGCAGCTTCACATGCTAATCTTGTTAATTCTGCAGCTTTATTTGAAATAGCTGGAGTGATACCAGACCAGTGGAACCAGTCTGCGCCTTCCATAATAGCATCAAAATCAAAATCTTCTGGTTTTGCTTCTGCAATTGCTGAATTTGCACGGTCATAAATAACTTTAGAAGGACGCATAGATGCTCCTGTTTCAGCATAGTAAATACCTACACGTTCACCACCACGGGCAATAAACTTTGTATTTACACCATATCTTCTTAATGCATTAACTGCAGATTGTCCAATCTCATGTTCTGGAAGTTTTGTTACAAAATATGCATCATGTCCATAATTTGCACAAGATACTGCCACATTAGCTTCTCCTCCACCATAAATAACATCAAATGAATCTGCCTGAACGAAACGTGTATTTCCTGCTGGAGATAATCTTAACATAATTTCGCCCATTGTTACTACTTTTGCCATACTTTAGTTTTCTCCTTTTATTCTACTTTAATTTTTATTACTGCTTTTTCTACCAATTCTTCATCCACTTTGCCTTTTGCCAAATGTATATCCTCTTTAAACACTAACGCAAAACCTTCTTCTAAAGTGAAATAAATTGTATCTGTTGCAGCACTATATTTTGTAACATCCTTATCTGAATTATAAGGTGTCGTTACCTGAAGAGATGGGTTTGTAATATCCGTGTAACCGAATAATTCTTTCCCCTTTAACACTATCTGTAAATCCAAATAATGCTCGTGATTCTCAAAAAAGCATTCTTCTAAAGGTCTAGCCACATACGTGTCTCTGTTAACAAACACATTTGTACCATCAATTTCAGTTTTCCCTTTAGGAAGTGCCATCAAATCATGATTTAACACATAATCAATGGCTGTATCAATATTCTTACTGATACCTTTATATCTTTTTATATCTTTTAATTTTCCAATGATCATAATATACTCCTATCTAACAACTTCTGCACTACCATTTGCAGCCATAAATGTTTCAATGTCTTCACAAGGTAATACCAAAGCATCCCCATATATGGTGTGTTTTAATACAGAAGCATTCAGCCCATAGCGTACAGCATAAGCAGGATCATTAAAATTTTTTAATAACCCATGGATTACGCCAGATGCAAAAGCATCTCCACCACCAATTCGATCATAGATATTGAACCGAATAGGCTCCGTAAGTTCCCAGCTTAAATTTTCATTTTCCAATTTGAAAAAATAGCCTGCCAATGAATTTTCTGTAGCCGAATACACCACTCTATCTGTTCCAAAAATATATTTCAACTGATATTTCTTTATCATTTTTGGGAATACATTTCTTCTTTTTTCTGATAAAGTTGCATCCGCAAATTCTTTATCTAA
This sequence comes from uncultured Anaeroplasmataceae bacterium, assembly GCA_910577745.1. Taxonomy (GTDB): domain Bacteria; phylum Bacillota_I; class Bacilli_A; order Acholeplasmatales; family Anaeroplasmataceae; genus Pelethenecus. The sequence goes on from CAJTNG010000006.1 coordinate 13,640, forward strand.
TGGAATCTCTAGTATTGTATTGGCATCGTAGAAACTAGCAAAAACAATATCAACATAGTTCATAAATTGCTTAAATACAGGTCTAGCTTCTTCCACCGTCCAAAGTTTCGAACGATAATTAAAATCAAAACTAACATGTACCCCATACTTTTTAGCTTCTTTACAAGCTCGCAAAGCAACTTTTCTAACCCGTTCTCCCAAAGCTAAAGTGATACCACTTAGATGAAACCATGTAGCATCTGAAAAGATTTCTTTCCAGTTGAATTCATCTTCTTGTATCCGTGTAATTGCAGAATGCTTACGGTTATAGATTACTTTAGAAGGTCGTCCACCAAAGCCTGTTTCCAAAAAGTAAATTCCAATCGTGGAAGACCCACGAACTACATATTGCGTATTAACCCCATGAGATAACAAATGGGTTATTGCTCCATCCCCCAATTGGTTTGGAGGAAGTTTGGAGATAAAGTAAGTTTGATGCCCCATATGGGACAAAGCCACTGCTACGTTAGCTTCTCCTCCACCATAATTTACCATAAAGGAATGAGACTGATTGATTGTGGAATAATCTGGAGTTGATAGTCTTAACATTATTTCTCCAAACGTTAATATTTTTTCCATAAGAAAATCCTCAGAACCGGATTATTTCTTCAATGCTGCTCTGGCACTCTTTACTTCTTCAACAAAACGTGCAGCCATAGCAGTTACAGCAGCAAAGTCACCCTTTTTAGCACCTGCTGTCATAGAAGAGCCTGCAGAAACAGCAACAACTCCTGCTTTAATCCAATCTGCAATATTATCTACATCCACGCCACCAGAAGGCATAAGGTTTGCATAAGGAAGTGGTCCTTTAACATCCTTGATAAATCTTGGTCCTAAAATATCTCCAGGGAATACCTTAATTACATCACAGCCTGCATCTAAAGCCATTTTAACTTCTCTTACAGTCTGAGTTCCTGGTACATATGGCACCTGATATCTATTACAAAGTTTTGCAACCTCTTCATCAAAGCAAGGTGATACAATAAATTTAGCTCCATTTAAAATAGCTGCTCTTGCAGTCTCAGTATCTAAAACTGTTCCCGCACCTATTAAAACATTTTCATCTTTTGCATAAGCCTGTGAAAGATTAGAAATGATTTCACCTGCTCCTGGAACGGTATAAGTTACTTCAATAGAGTTAACTCCACCTTTGATGCATGCTTCAGAGATTTTTAATCCCTGTTCTGTGCTTTCTGCACGAACAACAGCAACAACGCCAACTTCAGAGATTTTACTTAAAACATCAAATTTTTTCATTTTTATTAATACCTCTTTCTTCATCATTTCATAAAATGAAATATATATTACTATTATAAATTGAATTCCATAATTTGTCAATGAAAGCCTTACCATTAAAAATTTTTATTATAGTCAAATTTAAGCATTTTATAACAAATTTCTACTATAAGATTTAAAATATAACCCTAAGTTATTTTAAAAAATGTCTGGTTCTACAAAACTAGAATCAGACATCTTTTTTATTTCAATCCATGACAATACTTATATTTTTTTCCGCTGCCACATGGGCATGGCTCATTTGGTCCTACATGAGTCTTCTTTTCTAAAGGCTTCTGCTTCACTGGTTCGTTTTTTACATCATTGGTAGTAAGTCCCTTCATTGGATCTTCTTCCTCTTGAGGCAATTGAATACGTATAGTGGTATGAGTTATATATTTTAAAACCTCTAGATTGATATTTTCATTTAATCTTTGGAAACGTGCATATCCTTCTTGCTGATAAATTTCCAAAGGATTGGTTTGTGCATAAGACTGCAATACGACACCTTGGCGTAATCCTTGCATATCATCTATATGCTTCATCCAATACTGATCTAGTACACGTAAAAGTACATCCTTTAGATACATTTCAAATAGATTATCTGGAATGTTCGCATTATACTTTTCTTTTGCTTCTTTTGCAACCTTCTTATTCACATCCATATAAGAGTATGCTTGCTCACTAATATATTGGATAATTTCCTCATCATTTAATGTTTTCAAAACATTCACATCCACAGTATTAGGAGGAAGTATTGTACCATTAAATGCTTGTGCTATGGCCTCATCATCTATTTCAAATCGTTTTGAAGAGATTTGGCGCATATGAGAATAGCTCACGTTTTCTATAGCTCTTCTCAACATATTTCTTACCAATTCTTCTAGGTTTTGAACCTTTACAACTTGCATACGCTGCTCATAAAAGATTTCTCTTTGACGACGGATAACATCATCATATTTCAAGACATTTTTACGGGAGTCAAAGTTATTTCCCTCTACTCTAGTTTGTGCAGACGTTACTGCTCTAGAAACCATTTTAGATGTGATTGGGGCATCCATGTCTCCTGTATCTTTATTCATCAAATTAATAATCATAGCAAGTCTGTTTTTAAAGGTATCTCCACCAAAGCGTTGAATTAAATCATCCTCTGTTGAAATATAAAATTGAGAAACTCCAGGGTCTCCTTGTCGACCTGAACGACCTCTTAACTGATTATCAATACGACGAGATTCATGACGTTCTGTACCTAATACAACTAAACCGCCTAATTCTTTTACGCCTTCCCCAAGCTTGATATCCGTTCCACGACCTGCCATATTGGTAGAAATTGTAACACTGTGCTGTTGTCCTGCTTTCGCAACAATTTCTGCTTCTCTTTCATGGTTTTTCGCATTTAAAATTTCATGAGGAACGCCTATCTTTTTTAGCATTGCAGAAACCAATTCTGAAGTTTCTACATTGGCTGTACCTACTAAAACTGGCTGACCAATTTGATATAGTCTTTCAACTTCTTTAATTAATGCATTAAATTTTGCCTTTTTAGAAACAAAGATTAAGTCTGGTAAATCTTTACGGGCAATTGGCAAATTCGTAGGAACTTCTACAACATACATATTATAGATATTTCTAAATTCCTCTTCTTCTGTTTTTGCCGTACCTGTCATACCAGATAGCTTATTATACATTCTGAAAAAATTTTGATATGTAATCGTTGCTACTGTTTGAGTTTCCTTTTTGATTTCCACATTTTCTTTGGCTTCAATCGCTTGATGCAAACCTTCAGAATACTGTCGTCCTTTTAAAATACGACCTGTAAAGCTATCAACAATTAAAACTTCTCCATCTTGAACAACATACTCTTTTCCATTAGAGAAAATATAATTGGCTTTTAAAGCATTATTGATGGCATGAACTAATTCAACATATTGTAAATCATAAATATTTGCCACATTAAAAACTTGTTCTGCTTTTTCCATTCCTGATGGTGTCAACTGGACATGTCTTGATTCTATATCAATTTCATAATCATTATCTTCTAAGCGCTTTGCAAAGGTATCTGCTCTAAGATATAAGGAAGAATTATTTTTAGGTGCACCAGATATAATAAGCGGTGTTCTTGCCTCATCTACTAAAATGGAATCCACCTCATCAATAATTGCATAATTTAAGCCCTTGCACTGGGTAATTTGGCTTTCACTACGTACCATATTATCTCTTAAATAATCAAATCCAAGCTCACTGTTCGTAGAATATAAAATATCACAAGAATAAGCTTCACGCTTTTGTTCCGAAGACAATTCTCTTAGATTCAAACCTACACTTAAGCCTAAAAACCGGTAAACATCTCCTATTTCACCCTCTGTCTCACGTCTTGCTAGATATTCGTTCACTGTAACAATATGAACACCTTGTCCTGACAATGCATTTAAATAGGCAGGGAAAACTGCAGTCAATGTTTTTCCTTCTCCTGTTTTCATTTCCGCAATATTGCCACCATGTATTGCAATGGCACCAATCAACTGGACATGGAAAGCTTTCATTCCTGTCACACGATAGGCAGCTTCTCTTGCAACTGCATAGGCTTCCACTAAAACTTCGTCTAAAGTTTTACCATCCTTAACAGCTTGTCTTAATTCTTCGGTTTTATCTTTCAGCTGGTCATCTGTCAATTTAGAAATGCTTTGTTCTAAAGCCTCTATTTTATATGCAATTTTTTCACATCGCTTCATTTCCTTATGCCCTGAATCTAATAGTTTCTTCAATCCCATAGCTCACATACAAGAGTAATCTTATTACTCTATTCCTTCCTGTATAAAATAACACATTCTATAATACTATAATCTCTAACTTTTTTCAAGATTATACCTAGAAAGCTTTTTCTTTTTTTCATAGAAAAGAAAAATGGGGAAAATTCCCCATTTATTTTGCAGTAGTTTCTATCACTGCATAATTGCCATCATTTCGAATATAGATGACATTTGTTTTTCTTGTTTCCTTATCTAAGTAAATAAAGAAATCATGTCCAAGAAGCTCCATTTGATCAATTGCCTCATCTTGGGTCATTGGCTCAAGATCTACATTTTTGTCACGAACAATTCTTTCTTCGGATGAAACTGGCTCCATAGAGCGAATCCCCTTTTTACCCAACTTATCCTTCATTCGGTCATTATACCTTCTAACCTGACGGACAAGCTTATCAATAGCTCCATCAATTGCTGCGTATATGTCCACTTCTTCTACTTCAGCGCGAAGTATGATATTTTTGGTTGGAATTGTCACCTCAACCTTATGAAAAGTTTTATACACCTTGCAAACCACCCGAGCAGTTACAGAATCTAAATCTGGTAAAAGTCCCTCAAGTTTTAACAACTTTTTAGATGCGTAATCTTTATTAGCATCTGATGGTGTAAAACCATTCTTTCCAACAATTTCTACCTTCATAAATATCACTCCTTTTCTATATTTACATTATACCATAAGTTAAAAACGTTTTCAATAAATCGATTATAACTTATATACATTTTGAGCCTGTAAACCTTTTTCTCCAACCACTAGGTCAAACTCAACTAATTGGCCTTCATTTAGAGTCTTAAAGCCATCATCTAAAATGCTACTATAATGAACAAAAATATCATCATAGTTTTCTTTGATAATGAAGCCATAGCCCTTCTCATTGTTAAACCACTTAACCTTGCCTACTAACATGTTCTTACCTCCCTTAAGCACTTATAATCATACAACTTTACTTACCTGTTTTTCAATAAAAAGAGTACCCAAAAATACGACTATTTTTTTACCTCACAACATACAAACAAGATATCTTTTTTTTCCGCATCTGCCAATAAACTTAAGAATTCAATAAAGTAGTCTGTCAGATGTAAATGTTCCTGAAATATAAAGAAACAGGCTTTATGTCTTTTTAATAAAAATAGAACGATATAAGAAATTTCTTTACTATAAGATTCAAAGCATAATTTATAAGTCATTCGAAAGATTGATACAATATAAAGAGAATAATTTTCTAAAGGAATTTCTTCATAATGCAACTGAATTGGATATTTTTTTCTGCAGGAATCACAAATATAATACTTTTTTGTCTCAAATAAACTTAAAAAATTTCTTTTTACATAGAATTGTTTTTTACAAGTAAAACAATACATTTCATCACCTCAATAGAATGTTTACCAAAATCATTAATGTTTTATAAAAAAAAGAGGCTTATGCCTCTTAAAATTTATCGATTCACATTATACTTATCTTTATCCATTCTAAACTCATTAATAATAGATGCACCAATTAAAATATCTGCCCGGATTTTGTTTAATTGTTTCTCATCTAAAGCCTTGTGGATATTGACCTCTAAAGAGTCCCCACTATTATTTATTAAGACATAAAGATTATTATGCTTAATGACATAGTACATTCCACCTTTAAACTTATTTTCAAGCTCAAGCATTTTCTGGATGAGCATAGGGGTCAAAATGTAAAAGCCATCTTCTTTGCTACTCGCATAGCATTTAAATTTTTTATTAAATTCAATCAGTTCTGTTTCAAAAGGAAGTAAAGGTTTATATTTAAAGCCTCTTGTCGCATTATTCACCACTTTAAGTTCCATATTCAAATCTCTTTGAAAATCAATTTTTATGACCCGTCCCTTAAAATAGGTTTCATAAGTTACTTGACGATTTCCTTTTGAATCACGGGTAACTACCCGCTCCTGTAAAGTACAATCACACATTTCATAAGGAATATCATTATATGTACAAGTAATATAATCTTCTTCATAATGACGGTCAGGTTCTGCAGCAACACCTAAAGCGTTGATTTCTTCAATGGGAATCCCTCCAGATTGTCGATATACTGCATCTGAGCCAAGTTCTTCTTTAATCATTGCACTTACAACACTGCCTTTAAACTTCTTTTTAAATTTATTCACCTGTGGCATTATGACCACAAGTAAAATAACACCAATAAAAATTAAAAGCATAAAAAGAGGATGTACAAAAAAGCATAATGCCATCCCAAGAATCATAAAAACAAAAGCTAAAGCATAAAAAATACGACTTTTTTTAGCAATTTTTTTTCTTTCGTTTTCTAATTCCTCCAATAATCCTTTAACATTTTCCATAAATCTCACTACCTCAACATTTATTTTATAATAAAAATGAAAATAATACAATAAAAAAACACGATTCTAAAAACAAAAAAACCTTAGAAAGGAAAGCCCATCTAAGGAGTATGTTTATTTTTTCTGTAAATGGTAAACAATTTCTTTGAGTTCATTACATATATTTTCTATTTTCGTATTCAAAAAGTCGTCTTCTAATCTATCAACACCTAGTAAATAATCTGTTGAAACATTAAAATATTGTGCAAGCTTTTTAATTATATCACTATTCATCAATGTAACTTCATTTACATAATTATCTAGAGTTCTTCTTTCAATTTGTAAATCCTTGGCAATTTGTCTTTTTTCTATGCCACGCGTATTAATGATTTCTGCAAGTCTAGTCTTCATAAATAAAAATCTCCAATACAATACTTTCTTATATTTTATCATTTTATTAATATACTTTCCTTATCTTGGAAAGCAATACCACAAAACGGAAAGAAATTGTATCATTATTTCAAAAAACTATATGAATTACAGAAATTTATTTCTTATAATTCTTGAACAGATTTTTTTATAATGCTTATAGCTTCTTCAAATGAAATCTCTTTTTTATCCAGAGTTTGTCTATTTTTAAATTCAACAATCCCCTCTTCACTTCTTTTTCCACAAATAATCATGTAAGGAATACCAATCAGTTCCCAATCCTTAAATTTAAAGCCGGGCTTTGCATTTCTATCATCTAAAATAACTTCTGTATCTTTAGACAAAGACGCATAAATTTTATTTGATAAAGCTTGTTGTGCCTCATCATTATAATTAATAGGAACAATGACTGCATGATAAGGGGCAAGATTTAAAGGCCACTTAATACCAAATTCATCATGATACTGTTCTACCACAGACTGAAGCGTTCTAGAAACCCCAATTCCATAACAGCCCATCACCATAGGAATATTTTTCCCTTCTTCATTAACATACGTACACTTCATTGCATCACTATATTTGGTTTGCAATTTGAAAATTTGTCCCACTTCAATTCCACGTTCTTGTTGTAAAGGTTTACCACATACAGGACATAGATCATTTTCAACCACTTTTCTCAAATCACATACTGTGCCTTGAAAATCACGACCAAAATTAACATGAATCAGGTGATAATCTAATTTATTAGCGCCAACAATAAAATTAGTCATTTGGCTAACTTCTAAGTCGACATATATATCACAAGAAAGCCCAACAGGACCAACGAAACCATGGTATGTATTTAAACTTCTAATTTCTTCATCCGTAGCTAGTTCTAGATAATTCTCATTAGAATTTAAGGCATTCACAATTTTTATAGGGTTAGCTTCTCTATCTCCACGCACTAAAACTGCAACTAGTTTTTCATTGACATAATCATGATAAATTAATGTTTTAACCGTTTTTTTAGCATCAACTTTTAAAAATTGCGTAATTTCTTCTATGGTTCTTTGATTTGGCGTATGAACTTCCTCTAAATTTAAATAGGCTTCTTTTTCAGTTTCTACCAACTTAGCAGTTGCCTTTTCCACATCTGCAGCATATCCACAGGCGTCACAATAAACAATTTCTGACTCACCAATTTCAGATAAAGCCATAAACTGATGAGAGCCATTTCCACCAATATTTCCAGTATCTGCTAGAACTGGTTGAAAATGCAGACCACATCTTGTAAAAATTTTGGTATATGTATCAAACATGCTTTGATAAGAAGCTTCCAATCCTGCCTCATCTTTATCAAAAGAATAGGCATCCTTCATTAAAAACTCTCTACTACGCATAAGTCCAAATCTAGGACGTAATTCATCTCTATATTTCGTTTGGATCTGATAGATGTTTAAAGGTAAGCTTTTACTTGATTTCACCAAGTTACGAACTAAATCTGTGAAGATTTCCTCATGGGTTGGTCCTAAACAGAACTCACGCTCATGACGATCAGAAAAACGCATAAGTTCAGGGCCATACTTCATCCATCGGCCTGATTCCACCCATAATTCTTTTGGCTGTAAGGCTGAACAAAGAATTTCTAATGAACCTGCATGATCCATTTCTTCTCGAATGATTGCCTCAATTTTATGTAGAACACGTAATCCAAGGGGTAAAAACTGATATACACCTGCAACCTGATTTTTTATCATTCCTGCACGCAAAAGTAAGATATGAGAGTCAATCTTTGCCTCTTGAGGTGCTTCTTTTAATGTTGAAATAAGCATTTTACTTGCTTTCATAAATTTACTACACTTCCTTTTCATAAATCATAACAAATTATATCATACTATAATTATAAAATCTATTCAAATAAAAGCATTTTCTTAAAAGTTTTTTTATATTTTTACTTTTCATTTTAGGAAATATATAGTAAAATAAAAGAAAGTATTTACGATGGAGGAAATTTATGGATAAAATTATTACCAAACACGAGCTGGGAATTTTTGCTCTTGGAGGACTTGGTGAAGTTGGAAAAAATATGTATTGTATTGAATACCAAAATCAAATCTTTATCATCGATTCAGGAATTTTATTTCCAGACGAACATCTATTGGGGGTAGATTATGTCATCCCAGATTATACGTATTTAGAACAAAATCAGCAAAAGATTGTGGGTCTTTTTATCACTCATGGTCATGAAGATCATATTGGAGGAATTCCTTTTCTACTAAAAAAAGTTGTGATACCCAAAATCTTTGCTGCAGGTGTTGCGGTAGACTTAATAGAAAATAAACTTACTGAATATCCTGATTTACTTTCTAAAACTCAAATTGTTGAATTTAAAGCACATTTGACATATAAATTTAAGGGAATTGAAGTTTCTTTTATTCGCTTGAACCACTCTATTCCTGATGCTTATGCTATTGTATTTACCACAAGTTTAGGAATCATTATGCATACAGGTGATTTTAAAGTGGATTTTACCCCAGTAGGTCCTGCTGCAGAATACGAAAAATTAGCATCATTAGGACAAAAAGGAGTATTATGTCTTCTTGCGGATTCCACAAACTCCTTACGAGAAGGATTTACAGAATCAGAAAAAAAGATTGGAGCTTCGATTAAAGATTTATTTTCAAAAGTGGAAAGCAGAATCATAGTAGCTACTTTTGCATCCAATATCTTCAGAATCGAGCAAATTGTTGAAGCCTGCGTAGAGGCCAAAAGGCATATCGCAATATTCGGTAGGTCTATGGAGAAGGCAATTGAAATAGGTCAGCAAATTGGTTATATTAGACCTCCCAAAGGAACTATAATTGATGCATCAGAAATCCATAAATATAAGCCACATGAGCTTTGCTTCTTGTGTACAGGCTCTCAGGGAGAACCTCTTGCAGCACTTTCAAGAGTAGCCAATGGTTCTCATAAAACGATAAAGCTAATTCCAGGAGATACAATCATCTTCTCTTCTAGCCCAATTCCAGGGAATCAAGAAGGCGTAAATCGTACAATAAATCTATTATTTAAAAATGGGGCAAACGTCATAACGCATTCTCCTTTAACGGATACACATACTTCAGGTCATGCTTCTGCAGGAGAACAAAAATTGATGTTTTCTTTGATTAAGCCAAAATATTTCTTACCCATCCACGGTGAATACAGAATGCAAAAGGTTCATGGAAATACAGCAATAGAATGTGGTGTAGCCCCAGAAAACGTATTTGTATTAGAAAATGGTGAAGTTATAGCCTTTGGGGAAAATGGAGCCCGTATTGCTGGAAAAGTACCTTCAGGAGAAGTTTATATCGATGGATCTGGTATTGGAGATATCTCTTCCACGATCATAAGAGAGCGAAAATATTTATCAGAAGATGGAATGTTTTCATTAGTAATCACATTAGACGTTCATAAAAAAGAAATCCCCATTGAACCTCAAGTCGTTTCTCGTGGGTTCATATATATGAAGGATAGTGAGGAATTAACAAAAGAGATTGTCAACGAAGCACAAAAATTTTTACTTTCTGAGATCAAAAAAATGAAGGTGTTAAATTTTAACACCCTCAAATACAATTTAACAGAATTTTTAAACCATCTAATTTATACAAAGACAGATCGTAAGCCAATCGTTATTCCAATTTTTATGGTAATTGATTCAAAAACAGAATAAATTTAAAGTGACCTTTTGAGGTCATTTTTTATTTTTCTTATATCCTCTTTCAACCATGCTATCTGTGATAAAGCCTGAAAAGGAAGTTGGTCTTGGGGAATATTTAAGAAATGAGTACAAGCTAACAAAACAAAATGATAGGAACTGAAATTATACCGTTTTAATAAAGAGGCATACTCTTCCTTTTTTTCAATAGCTCTGATTAAATCTGTTCCATCAATTCCATCCATATCAAAGTTCTTTTGCACATACTGTATCGTATTTGATGATCCGAGGATTACGTTCTCTTTGGTCAGGTAAGGCTCAAAATAATTAAAGACACCTAGAATTGGTATATCAAAAGAATACTTTAAAAAGTCCAGTGTCAAAATAGATAAAGTATTACAAGCTAAAATAACTATATCTGCTCCTTTTTTAATGAGATGCTCTGTTAAATAAAACGCACGTTTCATTAAAAATTCTTTAGATTTTGTCCCATACGGAAAGAAACTTTTATCTAATAGAATGAGTAAGGTGTCCTCTTCTTCTTTGATTGCCTCTGCAACAGCCAACCCACCTCTGCCACTATCGATTATTCCAATAATCATAAAATCACCATTTAAGCATATGAAAAAAGAGCCTTATTTAGGCTCAAATATTGTTCTAATTTTTTCTGAATAACAGGTAGTATGTTCTACATCACTTTTGAAGGCATCAAATACAGCCTTTGTCACATAGGAATCATTAAAGGCATCATGTACCTGTATGTCTTCATTCTCATAGTATGCCTGATAGAGTTTGAACAAACCTGGTTCATTTTTTAAATTATAATAATTCTGAATTAGTTTAGATAAGTTTACATATCTTACATATTTATTTAAAGATTGTACTTTATGAATTTCAAAAGACTGATTTAGCATTAATCGATCATTCTTACCAAAAATTACAATCGTCGGCTTATAGTCAGTCAGTACTGTTTTAAAGTCTTCATAAAACGACTTATAAGCAATTGCTTTGGTTTTAAACTCATAAGGATTAATATTTAAAAACTCTATAGTTCTTTTACTTAAAACAGGATTTATAATCGGTTTAATATATTCGGAATAGCGATGAATTTCTTTCCCTATTCCGTTGACTAGAACATACCCTACCTGTATAATCTCTGAATGATATTCTTTACCCGAAAACGCATAGGATGGCATAGTCATTTCTAAATCCAAAAAAAGAATATTTCCTAAACTATTTAAAAAATCAGATAAGGAACTGCTAAGTTCTAGATGATCATAATAATGAATCTTTTTATAAAGCGATAAACTGAAAATTTGCTGAATAAAATTTACAGAATAAGCACTTATTCCAGCTCTTACAACCGTTTTTTGTTCTTCATAATCCAAATCTAAATAAACGCCTTTATAAAAATATCTTTTAAACTGATTCATTTGACTATTTTGGAAATGCAGATATAGGATACGTTTATAAGCCTTTATGCCGATAATTCTATTTTTTAAGTGTGTGCTATGTATTTGACCTATAATTCTCATCTTAATCCTTCTTTATCGAAACAGCCATCCCATCCCCTATATTAAAAATGGAGGTTGTATATTTTTCATTTTCTAAAAGAAAATTATGAAAGCTTGATAATTTTCGTACTAACCCTCGAACAGAACGTGAATAATTAGAAGAATCTTCTTCTACCAAGCCATGAAAAAACATATTATCACAAATAATCAGTCCACCAGAAGACAAAAGTGGAGCATACAAATTAAAAAATTTTGTATATTGGGCTTTTGCAGCATCAATAAAAATCATGTCAAATGTCTCATTCTTCAACGTTTCATAACATTCTAATGCATCTTTAAAAATAAGTTTTATATTTTTTTCATATCCAAAATTTTGAATATTTAAAGTGGCAAGATGAAACATATCAGCATCACGTTCAATTGTCGTAATATGACTTCCACAAACTCTATGCATCCGAATGGCAGAGTATCCAATGGCAGTCCCAATTTCCAAAATCTTTTTAGGCTTATGGAGGCGAATTAAAGTTTCTAAAAATGCTAAACCTTCATCCAAAATAATTGGAACATGGTTAGTTTGTGCATACGCCTTTAATTGTTGTTCTTTTGCATCCCATTTTAAATTTAAAGGACTATTCTTTTTCGCAATTTCCATCACAGTCACATTCTTCTTTATCACAGCCACCGCTACAGTTTCCACAATTTCCGCTACAACAAGTTTCCTGCTCGTTAGAATAATCATCTAATAATTCTTCTAACATTTTCCATTCTTCTTCCGTTTCAATCTTTTGAAGCTCACCATTTCCGTCCCCTGACTCTATGTAACTTGCAGCAGAAGCTTCATTTGTTCCACGTGGGACAAAAACAACATAATCTTTGTTAAATTGATCGGAATGATATGTAAAAAGTATATCACAAACGATATCCTTTCCTTCACTTGTTGTTAATGTTATTGTTCTATCTTCCATTTTCTTTCTCCTTTTTAAAATTTCATTTTATCTAAATAATTTTGTAATATTACAACTGCAGCCATTTCATCTTTTTTATGATTACGGTCTTTACGGCGAACATTCCCTGAAATCATTGCTTTATTTACTAAAACAGTGGTAAGACGCTCATCTTCTAGTATTACCCGAAGATTGGATTTTTTTTCTAAAGCTTCCTTAAATTCATAAGAAATAGTAGCACGAATCCCTGTGTCTCCATTCATATGCTTAGGCAAGCCTAGTATTACTGTATCCACATGCTCTTTAGTACAAAACGCTATAGTATACTCTACAGCCATATCATAAGCGTCATCTGGAAATCGATAAGTTTCTACTGCTCTTGCGAGAAAGCCAAGCTCATCAGATATCGCAATACCTAAGGTTCTGCTTCCCAAATCTAGACCTACATATTTCACTTGCATAACTCCTTAACATGGCAAATAGCCTCATCGACTTTGGAGACATCTTTACCACCAGCTTGTGCTAAATCTTTCTTTCCTCCGCCTCCACCTTGGCAAAGCTTTGCAGCTTCTTTCACCAATAAAGAAGCATCATACGCTTTAGTCGCACATACAAAGGTAACCTTATCTTCATCCACACTAGCTAAAAACACAACAGATAAATTTTTATTGTTTCTTAAAGCACAAGCCATATCTTTTAAAAGATTAGAATCTAATGCCTCTAGTTTAACAAATAATTTTCCTTCTTCTATATTGCTATCAAAACGATTCAAATCAGATAATGCACTCTGACTTTTTTTAGCAGTTATTTCTTTTTCTAACATCTTTAAAGCATTCTGAGCTTTAGCATATTCTTCCCGTAAAGCTAAAATATATCGATAACCAAAACAATCTGGTTCTTGGAACTGATAACCATAACGAATTGCCATACTATGCTCTGCAGCTTCTTTTACCATATCGTGTGCTTTATTCAAAGTTGCCGTAATATTTTTCATTACGTTTTCACAAGCATGTTTGACATACTGCATTGCATTTTTTGAAGATGCAGCAGTTATTCTAAAAATTCCACTACCAATAGACTCAAATGTTGTAATCGCAAATGCCTCAATATCTAGCGTATTGTCCACATGGGTTCCTGCACAGAATTCTTTAGACACTCCCATATCAACCACACGAACCATGGCCCCATATTTTTCACCAAACAAAGCCATAGCTCCAAGGTTTTTAGCTTCTTCTACTGGCAAAACTGCAGTATTTACTTTGTAAGAACTCTTAATATACTGATTAACTAAATCCTCAATAGAAAGCAACTGCTCATCCGTTAAAGTAGTATAATTATTAAAATCAAAACGACAATAGGAAGCACATACCTGTGAACCCTGTTGATGTACATGTTCTCCTAAAACTTTTTGTAATGCCGCTTGTAGCAAATGAGCGGAAGAGTGATTTTTACGAGTCAATGCACGATTTGTTTTGTCCACTACTGCAAACACTAAATCTCCAACTGCAAATGGATTTTGTTCTAGGATATGTAAATGTTGTCCATTCGGAAGCTTAATTACATCTAAAACTGCAATATCATCTATAGTTCCTTTATCACATAACTGACCGCCAGAGAAGGCATAAAAAGGAGTTTCATCTAACACTACACCTTGATCAAATACTGCAATCACTTTGGATTTCTGGTTTGTACAATGATACCCAGAAAATTTAGACTCTTCTTTATAACTCAAAAAAGCTTCATTTTGTCCACCCATAGAGTTTTCATCTTTACGGGCATTTCTTGCTCTTTGCTTCTGTTCTTCCAAATAAAGTTTAAATCCTTCCACATCTACTGTTAACTGATGTTCTTTAGCATATTCTATAGTCAATTCAATCGGAAAACCATACGTGTCATAAAGCGTAAAAGCATCTACACCTTCTATAACCTTATCCGCCTTAGCAGCAATACCTTCAAAGCGTTTTTCTCCTGCTGCAAGAGTTGCCAAAAATTTTTCTTCTTCTGAAGAAATAATTTTCTTTATTATTTCCGTTTTCTCATGAAGATAAGGATAATATGGGTCCATGATGGAAATCACTACATCTACAAGTTCTGCCATAAAGGGTTTTTCAATTCCTAAGGATTTCGCATGCTTTGAGGCTCTTCTTAATATTCTTCTTAAAACATACCCTCTTCCTTCATTAGATAAAGTTGCACCATCGGCAACAGAAAAAGTTAAAGTTCTAACATGGTCAGCAATCACTCTAAATGCAATCTGATCTGTGTATTTTACACCTGAAAGTTCTTCTGTCTTAGCTATAATTGGTCGGAAAAGATCAGTATCATAATTTGTATCTGCTTCTTGCATAACACAGCATAAGCGTTCTAGTCCCCATCCTGTATCAATATTTTTAGAAGGAAGTTCCTTATAGTCCTTACGATCAACACCTTCTTTAGAACTATACTGTGAAAATACGATATTGCCAATTTCTATAAATCGATCATTATCTATGTCATTTGCAATTAACTCTTTACCGCGCTGATCAAATTTTTCACCACGATCAAAAAACATTTCAGTATCTGGCCCACATGGTCCTTCTCCAATTTCCCAGAAATTGCCAGCTAATGGAATTAAATGTTCTTCTTCCACGCCTTGTTTCATCCAAAGTGCTTTAGCTTCCGCATCTTCTGGATAATAGGTGATATAGATTCTATCTTTAGGTAAATCAAACCATTGTTTTGAAAATATCAATTCATACGCATATTCTATAGCTTCATTTTTGAAATAATCTCCAATAGAAAAATTTCCAAGCATTTCAAAAAAAGTATGATGGTATGTATCTCCCACACTCTCTATATCGTTCGTTCTTATACACTTTTGAGCATTTGTGATTCTTGGATTTTCTGGAACTATTGTTCCATCAAAATATTTTTTCAAAGGAGCCACACCCGCATTAGTCCATAAAAGTGTTGGATCATCATGAGGAACTAAAGACGCGGAAGGCTCAACCTTATGTCCTTTAGAACTATAAAAATCTAACCACATTTGTCTAATTTGGCTGGATGTCATTTTTTTCATATAAATACCTCCTATATACGAAAACTCAAAAATTCTTAACGTATAATATTTTACCAAAATATAAAAGTATTATCAAGAAATAAAGCTTTTTTTCTCATAAATCTGAGGTTTTTTGATTAAAATTTTTAATTTCTTACGGAAATGTAATTTTTTAAAAAATGAATTAAAAAATAGGTATAATTAAAGTATGACACAAAAAGAATTTATTACCCTCATAAAACAAAAAAGAGAAAGTTTATTACTTTCACAAAAAGAATTTGCAAGACAGATTCCAATTTCTGAATCTGCTTATTCTAAAATTGAAAATTATCAGCAAAATTTAAATTACTTTTTAATTAAAAGAATCGCAGAATTATTAGAAATAGATTTAAATATTCTTAAAGAAAAAGCAAAAGATATGCCATTTTTTGATTAAAAAAAGACTATCTGTTTCAGATAGCCTATATTTTATTCTATATTAATTTTCTTTAAAGCTTGCTTCATAGGTTTTTTTATACATTGATATTCTGATGCCATTAGACCAATCAT
Source organism: uncultured Anaeroplasmataceae bacterium (assembly GCA_910577745.1). Taxonomy (GTDB): domain Bacteria; phylum Bacillota_I; class Bacilli_A; order Acholeplasmatales; family Anaeroplasmataceae; genus Pelethenecus. Next base: position 30,213 of record CAJTNG010000006.1, read on the forward strand.
AATCCCAAAACCTAACATCATTAATTTTTTCATTTTATTCACCCAATAATAATTTGGTCAAATCAAGTAGAATTATAATGGAAATTTATTCCATAAAGGTATAAGGCGTTATTCCCTCCATATCATATTCTCCTAAAATATCAAATGGTATATTTGGATCTAAAATACGTTGAGAATCATCCTTTGTTTTCTGTAATAAATTTAATAGTCCAGTTTGTCTTAAAGGTTCCATACACTGTATTGCTTCTTTTAGCACCTCCATACTACCAAGTAGAATTAGTTTCTTTTTAGCACGTGTCATCGCAGTATAAATAATTTTTTTTCTCAACATCAAATGGTAACTAGATAAAACAGGAAGAATGACATTATCATATTCACTTCCCTGCGATTTATGGATAGATATTGCATATGCCAATCTTAAATTATCTACTTCCTTTGCTGGATAAGAAACGGTTTTACCATCAAAATCAATAAAAAGTACATCCTTATCTTTCACCTTGGAAATTCCTTTGATAATACCAATATCCCCGTTCATCAGTTGTAATGTTGGATCATTTTTAAGCTGCAATACTTTATCATCTTTTTTAAGACATAAGGTTTCTCTTACAAGTTTTTCATCATTTAAATTATAACGCTCTGTAATTGCTTGATTAACAGCATCAATCCCTGCAACTCCTGCATACATAGGAATTAGAATTTGCATCCCAGAAAGCATATCATTGCCAGCCGCAATATAAGAATCTAATAACTGAAACAAGGAACGATTTAATCCTTTTGCATCACAAGGATAAAAATAAACTTCTTTTTTTTCTGAAAAAATACGAAAATCAATTTGTCCAGAAAATACCATATGAGAAAGTTTAATGATATTGGAATCTTTTGCCTGACGCATAATTTCATGCAATTGCACTGTAATAAACAAATCAGACCGAATGAGGTCATGAAATACATTTCCAGGACCGACAGAGGGAAGCTGATGCTCATCTCCAACTAAAATAATTTGACATCCCAATGGTAAAGCTTTAAACAGAGAAGCTGCCAAATTAATATCAATCATAGAAGCCTCATCGACGATTACTAAAGAACAATTTAAAGGAGCATCTTCAGAAAAAGAAAATCCTCCCTCATAGTTGTACCCTAAAGCTTTATGAATGGTTGTTGCCTTAAAGCTCGTCACTTCACACATTCGCTTTGCAGCTCTACCTGTAGGTGCCATCATTACAACCTTCATATCTAGCTCATCACAGGGAAAAACCAAATGATTTAAGATGGCATAAGCTCTTATGATACCATGAATGATCGTTGATTTACCAGTTCCAGGACCACCTGTAATAATAGATAGTTTATTGGACAAAGCTTTTTCTATTGCCTCTTCTTGCAAATCTGTATATTGAATTTTAATATCTTTTTCGACTTGTTCTATTGCCTTTGCAATTTTTTCTTTGGTAAAAAGTTTACTCTTAAATGTTTTTATACGATGAAGCCGATCTGCACATTTTACCTCATTACGATAAAGGATTGGGTCAAAATATCGGTCTTCATCTTGAATAATTTTCTCTTGTTCTATCAAAGATTTTAGAGCAGCTTCCAAATCTTGTTTTCCAATCAAAGGATTATTTTTTAACAATGTAAAGCTTGAATTTAAGAGTTGAGTGGAAGTTAAAAAAGTATAACCCTGCTGATAACATACGACGTTTAAAGTATAGCGGATGGCTTCCTTTAATCTAAGACGATCATTTTCAGGAAACCCTAGTCTAAACGCCAAGTCATCACTTTTTTTAAAGCCAAACCCCTCCACATCATAAATTAGGCAATAAGGATTTTCTTCTATACGTATAGCCGCTTCATTGCCATACACCTCTAATAATCTATAAATCATTTTATTCGTTAGCCCAAAGCTGTACAACTTAATCATAACTTGTTCTGAAGCATAATTTTCTTTTAATGTTTCATTAAGAATTTTCTTTCTTGCTTCTGTCATATGGGAGATTCCATCCAAAACATTAGGGTCTTCCATAATTTTTGTTATACAGTCTATACCTAATTCTTCCACAATATTCGTGGCTAGTTTTTCACCTATACCATAGAATTTATCACTGGACAAATATGCAATCAGACCATCTTTAGAAAAAGAATCTGTCCTAGTATAAGATGAAACTCTAAACTGACGACCATACTTCTCATGTTCAGTAAAATCACCAATAAACTCATACTCTAGACCTTCTTCTAATTCTAAAAAAGAACCTACTATGATAACCTCCTGATCTTCACTCGTCCAAATTCTTGCTACCTTATATAAAGAATCTTCACTTTTGTAAATATAAGAATAAATACTACCACGTAAAATCTCACTCATCAGTAGTTTCTTCTTTCTTCATTGTAATACACTTCATCTATAATTGCGCCACCCAAACAAACTTCACCATCATAAAAAACGACTGCTTGTCCAGGCGTCACTGCACGACATAACCCAGGATAAAAGACCTTCACTTTTCCTTCATCCATATATTCAATTTCAACTGGAATATCTTTTTGACGATATCTAAATTTCGCAGTATAAGCTTTATGCTCTTCTGCAGGATCGCATATCCAATTTAAATCTGTGGCGGTGCACCAATTTGATTCAAGGTATATACTGTCATGCCCCTGTCCAACAATCAATTCATTTTTCTTTAAATCTTTTCCACACACAAACCATGCTTCAGATAAATACTGATTAGACCCACCGATGCCTAATCCCTTTCTCTGACCAATCGTGTAATACATTAATCCATCGTGTTTTCCAATCACTGTTCCATCTACTGTAACCATATTTCCGGGTTGTGCAGGTAAATAATTCTTTAAGAACTGTTTAAAATTTCTTTCACCTATAAAACAAATTCCTGTAGAATCTTTCTTCTCAGCCGTATATAAATTATAATCTTTTGCTATAGAACGTACCTCTTGCTTTGTCAAGTCTCCAATAGGAAACAAGGCTCTTTTAAGTTGGTTTTGAGTTAACATACATAAAAAATAGGTTTGATCTTTATTTTCATCTTTCCCTCTTAACAAATAACTTTTGTCTTTTGTATGTTTAACCCTAGCATAATGTCCCATAGCTATGTAGGCTGCTCCCAAAGCGTCCGCTTTCTTTAAAAAAGCATTAAACTTTATATATTTATTACACATAATATCAGGATTTGGTGTTCTTCCTTTTTTATATTCATTTAAAAAATAGGTAAATACAGTGTCCCAGTACTCTTCAATAAAATCTACTCGATGAAGCTGTACCTGTAATTGCTCTGCAACCTTTAAAGCATCTTGGTAATCTAACTCTTGTGGGCATACTTCATTATTTAAATCTGGATTTCCTAAAATATCGTGATTCGTGGCAGAATCCCAGTTTCTCATAAACATAGCTTCTACATCATACGATGCATCTTTTAATAATTTTAGAGCAACACTAGAGTCTACACCTCCAGATAAACCTAAGATAACCTTTTTCATAGAATCACCGCCTAACAAAAATATTTTATCACAGATATCTAGAATAATCTAGAAAAGAAGTCATTTTTTTTGTATAATAGAAATTGGTGAGCACATATGCAAAATGAAAATGAACATACCTATGACAATGGATTTCATCCAAAAGATGTCAAATTAAAGCCAAATTATAAATTTTATAATCATAATATTTTCTTTAGAATTCTTTCTTGGATTGTTCTGATGCTAACTCGTTTTTTTCTTCTGTTCCCAAAGTTCTTTATGGGATTTAAAATCGTTGGAAAAAAGAATCGAAAAAAAGTTAAAGGTATGATTATAATTTCTAATCATATCCATCCAATTGACGCTTTTTTTCTTGTGACTTCATTTCATTTTAAAAAAATTTATGTCACAATGTTACAGAGCAATTTGGGGTTTGGTATCGTATCTAAATATATGCGAATAGCTGCAGCAGTCCCAATTCCTACAGACCGTCATCTGTTAAGAAAGTTTAATGAACAGACCAAAAAAACTTTAGATCTTGGTAAAAACATTTTATTTTATCCTGAAGCATCCTTAAATCCGTATTGTGATCACATTAGAAATTTTATGCCTGGCGCTTTTCATTATGCTGTCGCAAATCAGACAATGGTACTCCCATGCTGTTTTACCTTTCATAAACCTAAAGGAATATATAAGCTTTTTAGAAGAAAGAAGCCTATGATTCACTTTAATATTTTAGAACCTTTTTCCATACATGAAAAAGAAACTAGAAAAGAAACTTTAGAATGTACCATGCAGGAAGTTCATAAAATCATTTCAGATTATTTTATAGCGCATAGTGATTATTACTATGAGAATGGAGAAAAAATAGTTCCATTAAAAAAATAGTGTATACACATCAAAAAAACCATATTCAAATTGCTTGCTGCTTTCTTTTTTGAACCCATATTTTTTATATAGACCAATGGCTCTAACATTGCAAGCATCAACTATTATGCCCATTCCATCTACTGGAATGGTTTTTGCTTCTTCTATTAAACTTTCTATCAAATAGGTGCCATAATGCTTCCCTAGATATTTATTACCAACCATAACTCTACTAAAACTTTGTAAATTTTCTTTAGAAAATGACCCTTTGGGATACTCTGTATCAATAGGATGAAAGCACGCATAAGCTGCAATATCTCCATCCTCTTCCTCGATCACTCTACCATATCCATTTTCAAGATCCTCTTTTAAAAATGAGGTATCTGGATATTCCCCTAACCATACTGCCAAATGTTCTTCTACTATTCGTTGTTTTGCTTCATTTTTAACAGCAATAATCTTGTCTAAATCTTGTATGCTGGCCACTCTATATTTCATCATCATTTCCACCTTTTCCTACTATTATATACTTTTTGTCTAAAAAAATAAATTCCTTATTTTTTATAGCTGATTTTAGAGGTTAGATTTTCTTTTATTCTTATAAAGAATGTGCTATGATGAATTTAAGGTGAAGCGGATGAAACAAGACGAACTAAATATTCAATATGAAAATAAAAAAGAGGTAACAAAAGGCGGCATTTTAGGATTCTTTATAGGAATAGCCATCATAGTACCTGGGATTAGTGGTTCAACCATGGCTATCATTTTCAAGCTATATGATAAGCTTCTTTATGCGCTTGGAAATATAGTAAAACATTTTAAACTTTGTTTTTTATTTTTAATTCCCATTGCAATAGGAGCGATTCTTGGATTTTTATTAGGTTTTTTTACAATACAAAACCTTTTGAACTATTTCCCTTTTGCTGTTACTGCTTTATTCGGAGGTTTAATGATAGGAGCTTTTCCTGCCTTATTTGAAGAAATAAAACATCAAAAGAAAACTTTAAGTAGAATTATATTATTTATTTTAGGATTTATCCTTCCATTAGGAATCAGTATCAGTTCAATCTATCGAAAGAGCGGAAATCAAAGCCTTGAAAACTTACAACTCTATCATTATTTCCTATTTGTATTACTTGGTTACTTGGTAGCAATTACCCAAATCGTTCCAGGCTTAAGTGCAACTGCTTTGTTGATGTCTTTTGGATATTTTACTCCTCTAATGGAGGCAGTGACCCTATCTTATCTTTCTTCTCATCCTACTGTTATTTTCGTATTTATATGTCTGATTCTAGGAATGCTTTTAGGAATGATAACTTTTTCTTCATTTATGACCAAAGTGTTTTCTAAAAATAGAATCCCCGCTTTTTTTATGATTATCGGTTTAGCAAGCAGTTCCATCCTTTCTGTTTTTATAAATCCAGAAATTATCGAAACTTATATTTCATGGAATCAGGGGAATATCTCATTTGGTTTTGAATTATTTTTAGGCATCCTATTATTTTTTTGCGGATGCTATATAGCACATCTTTTTTTAAAATATGAACAAAGAAAAAAGCAATAGCTATTTCTATTGCTTAATATACGTATAATGCCATATTCCTAAATCTTCATCTGCATACTGAAATTTAAAACCCACTTTTTTGAAAGCTTTTTGCGCAGGAATATTATGTTCTAAGATACTTGTATTTGCTCTAAAAATAGGATATCCACAAATCCATTGACTTTCATCCAATAACTCCTGAATAATTTGAGGTCCATATCCCTTATTTCTATCACACTGCATCAAAATCAGTTCCATAATGTTTATTGAGTCATCCCATAACCCAAAAGCTATAACAGCAAGTGGCTGTTCATCTTTGGAAATTATTTTACACCAAAAATTTTCATTATACATACTATCCTGTTCTTCGTTATCTTTCCAATAGTCAAAAAAAGCATGAAATCCTTCACTCAAACCAGTTAAAGATTTTGATTCTTCATCTATCCAAGATTCCACAGTATCTTCTAAAGCATAATCCATCCAAGAGAATTTCATAATATAACACCTTTCGTTATGTAAAATTCAAAGAGAAAATAAAAAGGTTGATAAATCGATATCATCCTTTTTTTATTTTTAACAGATAAACTGTTTAGTATTAAATCTGGTGCGGGTAACAGGAATCGAACCTGCACTCCATGGGAACTAGATTCTAAGTCTAGCGCGTCTGCCAGTTCCGCCATACCCGCATTTTTCTTGACGCAATACGTATTATATATAAATTTGTAATTAAAGTCAAGAAAAAACTAGTAAAATTCTATATTTTGCATTCGATGATTTAATATTTTTTTAAAAATAATGATAAAGGAAATTAATGTTATGCTAGAGGCAATTAAATCACTAATCAGTTCTGCATAAAAGCAACCGATAACACCTATGGCAAACGGCAATACTAACGTTAATACAATCGTCAATGTCTTACGAATTAGAGATAAAGTAACTGCTTCTTTTGCTCTTCCTAAAGCTGTCAAACCATCTACAAAACAATACTGAAATGATAATAGAACAATTCCATACATATAAATTCTTATCATTTGAATGGATAGGCCTTTTACCTGATTATCTTTGGTAAACAAGCCTACAAAAGGCTCGGCAATAAAAAAACTTATTACAAAAGCAAAACTTGTAAATATCAAAGCTAAAAGTAAAATATACCTTTCTCCAGTTTCAACTCGTTTTCTACTTTTTGCACCATAATTAAAAGATAATATTCCACCAGTTCCTCCGCTAATCCCTAATAAGGGCATCGTAAAAATTTGGAAGAAAGAGTTCGTAATCGTTGCCACCATAATATATTCATCCACTAAGGTATTTGCATGGAGTTTAATACTCGTATTAAGGATAATTCCTACCAAAGAGTCTGTAGCAGCTATGACAAAAGGAGATAGTCCCAAGAGGGTAATCTTTTTTAATACACTTAAACTATAGCCGCCAATACTTAATCGCACTTCACTTTTTTTAGAAAGTAAGACATATAACGTAAAACTGAAAGACGCGATTTGGCCTACTACTGTTGCAAGAGCGGCACCAACTACTCCCATATCACAAGCAAAGATAAATATTGGATCTAAAATAATATTTATGATTGCCCCCAAAATCATGGTAACCATACCTTTGGTGGAATAGCCTAAAGATATGATAAATTGATTTAATCCCAAGCTTACAATAGCAAAAGGAGCCCCTATTAAATAAATCAATAAATAGTCCTTAGCATAAGGATACGTTTTATCACTTGCACCAAAAGTATGAATTAAAATAGGATGTAAAGATAATATAAACAGTGGAATAACGATTCCTAAAATACCAAGGGCTAAAAATGCATTAGACATTATCTTTTGTGCTTTTTCTTTATTCTTTTCTCCTAAAGAAATAGACATTAAGGGCGCTCCACCTAGACCTATCAAAAAACTAAAGGATGTTAGTAATGTACAGATGGGAGCTACAATACCAATACCTGCTAATGCGATATCTCCCACATCAGACATATTAGAGATATATAAGCGATCAATAATTGAGTATAATACATTAATCAATTGAGCAAGCATAGCGGGCAAAGCAAGTCTTAGAACTATCTTTAATTCTTTATCCTTACCTAAATTTAATGCTCTCATCTTTTCTCAATGACCCTCATTTTTGCACTATGTGCTCGATTATTATTTAGAAGTTCCTCTTCGCTAGGTAGCATCGGCTTTTTCGTAATTAAAGAAAAAGGTGCCTCTTCCTGAACAATCATCGGAACTCCTTTAGGTATAAACACTGTACTTTTTTCCTTAAATATCGTCTTGCAAATTCTATCTTCTAACGAATGAAAAGTAATAACTACCGCTCTTCCTTTAGGGTTCAATAATTCTAACGCATCCTTAATACTATCTTCAAACACTCGTAATTCATCATTCACTGCAATACGTAGAGCTTGAAAAGTCTGTTTTGCTGGATGTCCTTTTTGTCTCAAAATTTTAGAAGGAAGTGCACTACGTATCACATCCACAAGTTCTAAGGTTGTTGCAATTGGTTTAGCCTTTCGTGCTTCTTCTATTTTCCTTGCAATAGACTTAGCAAAAGGTTCTTCCCCATAACGATATAAAATCTGAGCGATATCTTCATAAGAGTATTGATTCACAATCGTATATGCTGATAATTCTTGCCTTTTATTCATACGCATATCCAATGGTGCATCTAATCTATAAGAAAATCCTCTTTCTTGCATATCTAACTGAAAAGAAGATACACCCAAATCATAAACAATACCGTCAATGTGATTTACACCTAACTTAGCCAATTCATTTTTCAAATGTAAAAAATTAGCCTGGATAAATGTATAATTTTTTCCTACACCATCTAATTTTTCTTTTGCTCTTTGAAAGGCATATTCATCTTGATCAAAACAATAAAGATGACCAGTGGTTAACTTGGATAATAACAAAGCGCTATGTCCACCGCCACCTGTTGTAGCATCAACATATATCCCACTTGGTTTTACATTTAACATGTTTATAGCATCTTCTAACAGAACTGTGGTATGCTTATACGTTTGATCCATCACAACGTCACTTCCTTCTACTATCAATTATACAAGTTGTTCTTTTCTACTCTTTAAATCTTCTATATAAAATATATAACATCCAATAAGTGCAAATAATAAAACATATAGAATATATCCATAAAAATATGGATAATGAGCAGCCTCTTCAAATATAACACCTACGAATATATAAGAGACTAAAAACCCTATCCATAATAATATATTACCCAAAAATTTCACTTTACCTTTAGTAAATAATCCCCAGACAATCGTCACAACACTAAATACACAGAAAAGCACAACCCATGGCTGTTCTTTCACCAATGCCAAAGCAGAATATGTGGTGGATTCCATAGTTTCTGAATCTGTCCTGGTTAAAAAAGGATAAGCCACAAAAAATATGATTCCTAAAGCTCCGATCACAGTAGATAAGCATCTTGGTAAAGTTATTGTCGTATGTTTCACAACATGCTGCTTTTCTAATTCCAATAAATCCACCATCGTCTCATTATTGCATAAAGCTAGCATTGCTGGAATTCCAATACAATATAAAACAACAGCTTCCCCTAGACCAACGGTTAAAACATTGAATCCAAAAGCTTCTATCGCAAATAAATCAAAGGCAAGCCCTAACTCTATAGAAACCAATATAGCATTACTAATGACTGGAAAAAGAGCTGCAATTTCTAATCGTTTTATTTTTAACATCGGCAAAACAGCTAACAAAGTTGCTGCAGTACCAAATACCATATCATACCACCCCATAGGTGAAGTAGTATTGGCAATAAAACAGCCTATGACCAATGCATAAGCATATTTCGGATTTAAAACGACTAGCAAAATTAAAAACTCCGAAATACGAAATTGGACTGCACCATAAGATATCGGTGCTAGCAACCAAGTTAAAGCCACATATAAACCAGCAATTATAGCTGATTCTGCTATGAAGCGCACATTAAATTTTTTCATTTTAAATTTCTCCTTGTTTTTTATTTTAGAAGATGGTTAGACAAGGAACATCTTCTACATCTAGAAATTATATCATAATTCAAGTAAAACTCAAGTTTTAAAACTTATTTTCTGTTTAAATAGAAAATAGACACTCAAAGTGTCTATTTCTATTCGTAATATTTATTTGGTAAATATTATTCTTCTGTCTTTTCTGCCTTTGGTGCAACCACTTGTCTTCCTTTATAAAAACCACAGTTTCCACATACTCTATGAGATAATGTTAATTCACCACAGTTTGGACAAGTAATCATTCCTGGGACACTTAAAGCTTGATGAGAACGTCTGATAGCCTTCTTCATCTTTGAAGTTCTACGAAAAGGTACTGCCATGTTTCACACCTCCTATAATAAATCCTTTAGTTTTGCAAAAGCGGGATGTACAGACGAATCTTCTTGTTCTGGATCTTCATCACTTTCAAATTGCACACCTTGGGCTATAACGCGCATTGGTTTATGAATTAATACATTCGTAAGGACAGCTTCCTTTGTATCTAGAGATTGTCCTTCAATCCAAAATGCTTCCTCTATAGAATCATCTGTCGTAAATATCTCTTCTGCATCTGCTAAAATTGTATAAGGCACATCTTGTAATGTGATTGCACACTGCATAATCAAATCTGCCTTAAAGCTAAAGTTAACCAAATATGTGTCAAGACCTCTTTCTCTAATTTCATAATTTACTACTATTTTTTCAACAGTAACTATGTCTTCAAAGCCGTTAAGCTCTTCTGTCAAATCCAATTCCTCACAACAAGAATAAGGCATTTGTAATTTACGTAATTGAGCTAAAGTTAAACGCATAAAAATCACCTCAGCATTGTTTATTATATTAATAATAAGCTCAAAAGTCAAGGAATATTTTACGATTATGACAAATATGCTATGATTTAAGCATCTTCACCAAAAAACAACCATTTTAGCATTGCCTCTATATTATGATAGACTGCACAAGAAAGAGAGGACTATAGAATGAGCAGTTTTAAAAATACACGAATGGTTGATAACTTTTATCAAACTTCTTCATTTTTCCAATGCCTACAATTTTAATAGGAACATTAGATGAAAAAGGAAATACCTCTTGTGGAGCATATTCCTTATGTTTTCCATATTATATTGCAGGAAAAAATTCTTATGCTATGATTTTAGAATGTAGAAACAGTTCAAATACCTGTAAAGGAATTTTAAGAACTGGAAAATGCAGTTTAAATTTTTTGCCAGATTGTAAGAAATTTTTTAAAGAAATTGTTAGATTGGGGTTCCCAGGAGATTCCCCTGAAGAAAAAATGAAAGACTGTATTTTTCATTTAGAGGAGGGGCATCGTCATATAGAAAATTCTAAGGAAAGCTATCCTAAAGTTATAAAAGAAGCTTTTCAAGTTATGGAATGCACTTGGATAAAAACATTGGATAATGCCCAATATGATAAAATACAGGAAGAATATGAGGGTCCATACCACAACTTTAATGGAATTACTTCAAAATATGGAGCTCACTTCATTTTAAGAATCGATAAGATTCTCTTAAAAGAAAAATATTATAATGCCATTCTTTATGGAATAACTAAAAATAATTTTCCAAAGGTGCCAGTAGATTATGGATACCGAGATTCTACAAACTTTTGGTGTTCTAAGTTTAAAAAGCCATTTGCACAACCAATCCCAAATAAAGAGGTCGATTTAGAATCCGTCAAATATGCTGCAAACCGTGTAGATGATACCATCAAGTTTTCAGATGAAGCTTGTAAAATGATGGTAAAGGTGCCTCGCATCTTCTTATCCATAGTTTTAAAGGGCTGCATAGCTTGGGCAAAAGAAAATAACTGTACCTATATTACAGAAAAAGAAATGCAAATCATTCAGGAAAAAAGAAAGGAAGAAAAAAACAAAAAAAAGAAATAAGGAGAAATCCTTATTTTTTTCTTGGTTTTACCATTGGATAGTGCAAAATACCTGCTTCCAGAAAACCTTCTCCAACCACCTGATATCCGAATTGTTTATAAAACTCTACAGCTGTCACTTGAGCATTAAGAGAATATTTTTGAACGTTAAAGGGCAGAAGTTCTGCTTCAGCATACTGCAAAATTTTACTACCATACCCTAATCTTCTATAGTTTTTATTTACACATACTCTTCCAATCCGTGCTACAGTACCTTCTATTCTACCTCTAGCATATGCGATAAGAATATGATTTTCAAATAGACAGAAATGCAGATACTTTTCTTCATCTGTTTCTATTTCTAATTCATAAGGAACGTTTTGTTCTTTAACAAAAACTTCTTGTCTTAATTCGGTAATTTCGGAATTGATATTAGGATAGGTTAGATAAGTTTCCATTTGTTTCCTCTTCAAATTTCAATTCTACATCTACCAATCCTTCATAGAAATCTGGTTCATGCGTTACTAAAATAACACTTCCAGGAAAGTCATTTATGCTTTCCCATAGTTCTGCTTTAGAATAAATATCCAAATGATTGGTTGGTTCATCAAAAATTAAAATATTGCTTTTCTTCATTGTCATCAAAGCCAATCTAACCTTAGTCTGTTGCCCACCAGAAAGTTCTGCCATTTTCTTTATAGCAAGTTCTCCTTTAATACCTGTAGAGGCTAACACGCTACGTAATTCTCCATCTGTTTTTTGGGGATAAAATCTACGCAAATAACTAATAGGCGTAGTTACTGCATCATACTCCTCTTCTTGAGCAAAATAATTTAAATCTGCAGAGGGGTTCCACAAAAATTCTCCAGAAAGTTTTGGTAATTGTTGTAAAATTGTTTTTAAAATCGTTGACTTTCCTATTCCGTTATGTCCAAGTATAACGACCTTTTCATTATGCTTTAACAGAAAGTTTAAATCAGCTAAAACCGCCTTATCCCCATAACCTACCGTCAAATGAGTCAGTTTTAAAACTTCTGCTCCTAACCCTTTGGAAAAAGGAAAGTGTAAATGCATAGGTTCATGGTGCACAGGTTTTTCCAACACTTTAACTTTCTCCAGCATTTTCCTTCTGGATTTTGCCTGTTTTGATGTGGTTGCGCGAACTATATTTTTCTGAATAAAGTCTTGCGTTTTCTTAATAAACCTTTGCTGGTTCTCAAATGCACTCTTATATTGTTCATCCCGAATTTCTTTTTCTTTTAAATACATATCATAATTCATCTTATAGCGAATCATTTCTTTGTTAGACAGACTATACACCACATTTCCAATCTGTCTCAAAAATTCCTCATCATGACTTATGACAACAAAGGCTTTATCTAAATCCTTTAAATATTTGGCTAGCCATTCAATATGTGCTACATCTAAAAAGTTGGTTGGTTCATCCATCAATAGAACATCAGGTGCATCTAATAAAAGCTTTGCTAAATACACCTTAGCCCTTTGTCCTCCACTCAAATGTTCTAGCAAGGTATCCATTCCATAGGAGGTAATTCCTAATCCATTGATCATATTTCCCAATGTTGAATTCATCTGATAAAACTTTTTCTCTTCTAATTCCTCTTGAATACTTTGTGCAATGGTTAAATATCTTTCATATTCATATTCAGGGCAAGTACAGAGTTTCTCATAATATGCATTCATTTCTTTTTCCTTAGCTAAAAGAGGGGCAAAGACCTCCGTAAGATATTCATAAATTGTCACATTCTTCTTCACCTTTAAATGCTGATCTAAATATCCATAAGTCACATGGTTCAACCAAGTGATTGTTCCTGCATCAGGAATCAAATTTTTGGCAATCAAATTCATGAATGTGGATTTGCCACTGCCATTATCTCCAACTAATACGATATGTTCTTTAGGTAAAATTCGAAAGTTTATCTTATTATACAAATTTTGATCTGTATATTTAAATTCCAACCCTTCTACTTCCAATAATCCCATAGTTTCACCACCTATCATAATAAGGTCTATGATATCATAGACCCTATCTGTTAATTCTTATTTTTATTATGTTCTTCTATTTTATTTACAAACTCATCAATGGATAATGTAATTTGTTCCTGTTTTCCATATGGACGATAGGTAACAGCAGCTGTTTCAATTTCTTTATCACCTATCACTAGGGTATATGGAATTTTTTGAGTTTGTGCCTCTCGAATTTTATATCCTAGTTTCTCATCTCTAAAATCATTTTCAAAACGAATTTGATGTTCTTCAAAGATTTCATTTAACCTTTGACAGTATACTTTATGCTTTTCAGAAACTGGAATCAATTTCACCTGCACAGGAGCCAACCATGTTGGAAAAGCGCCTGCATAATTTTCTGTAATAATACCAATAAACCGTTCTAGAGATCCAAAACAAGCTCTATGAATCATAACAGGTGTCTTCTTGCTGCCATCTTCAGCAATATAGGTACAATTAAATCTGCCTGGAAGCTGCATATCTAGCTGAACTGTACCGCACTGCCAAATACGATTCATAGAATCTCTTAATTTAAAATCTAGCTTTGGTCCATAGAAAGCTCCATCTCCAGGATTAATCTTAAATTCATGACCTGTAGCAAGGCAAGCTTTTTTCAAAGCAGCTTCTGCTTCATCCCATACTTCAATGGCTCCGATATAATTATCCTCTGGTCTTGTAGACAATTCAATAGAGTAATCCAAGCCAAAAATAGAGTAAACATAATCATAAAGAGATAAAATTCTTCCAACTTCTTCGCCCACCTGGTCTTCTCTAAGCAGAATGTGAGCATCGTCCTGTGTAAATCCACGTACTCTGAATAATCCATTTAAAGCACCGCTTGCTTCATATCTATGCACATTTCCAAGCTCTGAATACCGAAGTGGTAATTCTTTATAGGAATGTAAATCATTTTTATAGACTAAAATGGCACCAGGACAGTTCATAGGCTTTATCGCATAAGTTCCATCTTCTACCTCAATGGTAAACATATCCTCCTTATAATGATCCCAGTGTCCTGAAGTTTCCCATAGTTCTCTGTTTAGCATAATTGGAGTATTGATGGATAAATAGCCTCGTCTTTTATGTAAATCTAACCAGAAATCCTCTAAAGTTCTTCTTAATTGATATCCCTTAGGAAGCCAAAAGGGTAACCCTGGACCATACTCAGAAATCATGAATAATCCAAGTTCTTTTCCTAGTTTTCTATGATCTCTTTTCTTACGTTCTTCTAAATTATGTAAATGCTGTTCTAATTGTTCTGATGTTGCAAAGCAAGTACCATAAATACGAGTTAGCATTTCATTTTTAGAATCTCCACGCCAATAGGCACCTGAAACATTGAGCAATTTGAAATTTTTTAACATTCCCGTAGAAATGACATGAGGGCCTCTGCATACATCTGCATAATCCCCTTGTTCATAGATTCCAACCTTATCGTCATCAACTGCATCAATGAGTTCACATTTAAATTTATCCGCTTTAAATTTTTCTTTAGCATCCTGCTTAGACAATATATAATGCTGAACAGAAATATTTTCCTTAACAATCTTTTTCATTTCTGCTTCTATTTTTGGCAAATCCTCTAAAGCAACTGGACTAGAAACCGCAAAATCATAGTAAAAGCCTTCTTCAATCGCTGGTCCTACGCCAAAGCATGTTTCAGGATATAACCGTTTCATAGCTTGAGCAAGTAAATGGGCACAAGAGTGATTTAACACTTCAAAAGCTTCTTTATCCTCTAATAAAACGAATTCTAATTTAGAATCTTTTAAAATCGGCGTTTTTAAATCCACCAACACCTCGTCCAATTTAGCAACACAACATTTTTTTGCTAGACTTGGCGATAATTCTTTCGCAAGTTCAATAATTAATTTTCCCTCTTCAATTTCTTTCATACTTCCATCTTTTAGTTGTACTCTTATCATAGTTAAGTTCTCCTTTCAATTTAAAAATAAAAAAATCGCCCTAAGCAAAGGACGATGTAACCGCGAGACCACCTTAATTTTAGAATAAATTCTAACACCTCGAAATTCTTAACGCGAATTAAACGAAATGGCATTTCCTCCATTCATCTTTTAAGGGAGTAATTTGATTTATTTATAAATACTTTCACCAACCGTATTTTCTCTAAAATAAAGTTAAATCCAATCATATCCTTAATTCTAACGATTTGTATCTATTATATAACATTATGTAAAAAAAGACAATATCTTTAAATAGTTTTGCCCTTTTACTGGCTTCTTTCTATCAATTTTTTATAAATTCTTTCGACAAACCAAGGCTCTTTTGAAACATTCATTGCTTCTTCAAAGGTCCACCACTGAACCGCCTGATTCTCCAAATCATTAATCTTAAGCACTTCATTTTCTTCTGCTTCTGCTAAAAACGTAATATTAAGATGTAGGTGACTAGATACATAAGCCCCATTTTTCATATGTCCATCAACCGTTAAGATTTCTAGACTCAATATATCTGGTTTGACAAGCCTTGCATGCTTTACGCCTGTCTCTTCTTCAAGTTCTCTAAGTGCAACCGCACATAAATCCTCTTCCCCATCAGCATGCCCACCAATCCATGCCCAAGAATCATATATCGTATGATAGACCATAAGTGTTTTCGTTCTTTCCTTATTGACCGTCCAAATCGAAACTGTGACATGCCCAACAGAATTAGAACGCTCCAAATAGTCTTTGTTCTCTTTTATGTACTTTAGAAAGAATTCTTTATCTTTTTCTTCCTGTTCATTAAAAGGGGAATAGGTTTTAATTTCTTGTTCTAAATTCATTTTAATTTACCTATCTTCTATATTTTCCATTATCTAATTCTATAGGTATCACCAATCCTTCAAGACGAGATTTAATTCTAGCACCCTTTAAAGAATCTGTACTTGTTTTTGTAATACTTAAATGCTCTAATAAATCCTCTGCAGGATTTAAATTAGAAGATATGAACACAGGTTTTTCTTCCATCAGACGATAGTTTAAAACTGGTCCCAACACTTCATCTCTAAGCCATGGTGTCATATTTTCACTACCTAAATCATCTAAAATTAATACCTCAACACTTTTCAGATAATTCATTAACTGCTCTAAACGATCTGAACCAATCGCATTTTTTAATTCTACCACCAAGTCAGGAAAATATATGATTAAACTTTCAATATCATTCTTGGCAAGTTCATTTGCAATACACCCTAGGATAAAGGTCTTTCCTGTGGCAAAACCTCCATAAAGAAACAATCCTTTGCTGAAAATCCCCTGACGTGTCTGTTGAATAAATTTCAAAATAAATTCATAAATTTTTTTACGGTTTGGAGTTGTTTCATTATAGTCCATTAGACTAGCCGAAAGTATACTTTTAGAGATAAATAAAGTTTTTATCTTCTGATTTTCTTTAGACTTAAGTACTGCTTCTTTTTTATAAGGACAAGAAGTTAATATAAAATCATCATTTTCATACTGTAAGGCATACCCCTCATTAGTATTCTTACAATGCTTTAATCCTTTACAGGAGGAACAATTTTTCTTTTCTTCTAGGAATAAGGCAAAGTCATTTGCATTATAAAGGGTTATCGTATATTCACTTAGCAAGGGTTCTTTTTTTAATTGTTCTACAAAAGCTAACGCTTCTTTTTCATTTGAATCTATGGTAGCACGTTTCATAGAGAATCCCACCCTCCAGTTTCATATTTTGGTCCTTTTAATTTTTGTTGTTTCGGCTCTTTTCCACCCTCAAAAGTCGTAGAATACTTAATAGCATCACTCGTCGTAAAAACATTATGACTGACCCAAGTTTCACTCATCTTTTTAAAATAAGCCAAAAGTGGCAATTCTTTTTTGTCATTTAAAACTTTTATAATCATACAGTTTAAGACACCTCTTGGTAAATCTATATTGTCATAGATTTCTTGGATAATATTAAGATATTTAGGAGGAAAATTAGGCATCATATTGGATAGAATTTGAGATGGTGAGGCATGATCTAAAAACTCTATTAAATCTACCCCATCTATATTTTCCTCTTCCTTTGTTAATAATGTAGGAGCATCTGTATGATGCAAAAAGCTATATAAAATATTAGCTTTTTTCTTTAATAAGCGATAATCAAATAAACCAACTTTATTGATAGACTCATGATATAAATTTGCCATCTGATTTTCATCAAAGGCATAAACAAAAGACAAATTGGTGATTTGCTCTTTAAACTGTTTGGTAATCCCTGTTTCTAAAAAATCTAAATTAATCAACTTTACAAAACTATCAAAATTAAATTTCTTGTGGTTAATTTTAACATTTCCAACCGTCTTTCTACCCAACAAATATTGAAATTTAGAGAATCCCACATCCTCATTTAATACAGAAGTAAAGACGTCTTCAAAGCTTTTGGTAATGTTTGTATACCGTCCCTTATCTATTTTTTCTATTTTAAAGTGGGAATAGAGCTTATCCGTTAAATCTCTGCCAACCTTTGAAAAAAGATATAAACCTAATGTTGCATCCTTAATAAAGTTTTTTGGAGACAATGGAGAACACAAAACATACAGAAGTTCGTCCTCATTGGTATAACTTGTAAGCAGTCCAATACCTTCTAATTGATATCTGGCTTTTAAAAAACTCTTTTCTGATAAATTAAAAATATCATAAATTTCTTGATGCTTATAGCTTTCACTTTTTAAGTTATTTCGTTCTAATAAAGACTGAAAACCGAAATATACCATCACTGCTTCACTGCCGATAAGTGGTGTATAAAGCAAGGACAATGTAGAAACATCATCACTAGACAGACTAAAACTAGAATAGATATTTAATTGTTTTTGTGCTAATGCTTCCATACTTTGACCTCCTACTTAATATGCAGAGCTAAGCCCTTTAATTCATATGTCTTTCCTAAGGCATCATATACCGTCTGAATAAATTGATACGCTTTTTTCTTACTGCCAAAAAGAAATTCTGAACTGATATAAAAATCTATAGATGTTTCAACTGGCGTTTGTTCTATAATTTTTGCTTGAATCGCCATATGAGGTGTTTCTGCAAATATTTCTAAATACGTATCATCAATGGATATGATTCTTGCATTTAATTTTCTTAAAATATCCAAATAGCTTTCTTTTAATTTCTCATAAGACGTTTTATAATAATGTGTCTGTAATAATTCTAACGTTGCTCTTTCACTAGTTTCAACAATTGCTGCCATTTTTAATTTCTCCTTTTATTTCTTTTAATATTTTTTCGATTTGCGGATATGTCGTATTCCAATCTTCTGCCAATATACAATAATCAGACTGCTGTCTTTTCTCATCTAAAGATAGTTGTGATTCTATTTTTTGCATTGCATAGGCATAAGAAATCTGATCCCGCTTCATAAGTCTTTGCATCTGTGTTTCTTTTGAAACATATACACATACTATTGTATCACATAAATCCATTAGTTTAGCTTCAAAAAGTAATGGAAGTTCTAAAAAAATCAATTTTTCTGTAGCGTTCTTTATTTTTTTCTGAATTTCTTCTACAATTATCGGGTGACTTATCCGATTTAGCTTAATTCTAGCAGATGTATTTTGAAATATGAGTTTTCCTAATTTCTCCCGATCTAGTTCTAAATTATCTTTAAGATATTCTTTGCCAAATGCTTCTACTATTTTTTTGTATACTGGCTGATGCATCTCTGAAAGCTCTTTTGCAATTACATCTGCATTAAGAACAAAATACCCCTGCGCTTTAAGATAATCTGTAATCGTACTTTTTCCACAGGCGATTCCACCTGTAATCCCAATCACCTTTTTCAACTTTATCACTTACCTTTGACAATTTTTACAGAAATAACTCATCCTGCCACCTATTTTAATTTTTTCTAAGGTTTTATGGCAACCTGGACAGATCGTTTTTGTATGAACTTCTAAAAAAATTTGATAGTTTCCTTCAACGCCTAAAGATGAGGTATAAGAGCGAATCGTTGAACCTTTCTGCTCAATTGCTTGATTTAATATCCATTGACTAGCCTTTAAGATTTGTTCTAATTCCATATTCTGAATAGAAGAGGCCTTTCTCAAAGGATGTATTTTAGCCCGATATAAAACTTCATCTACATAAATATTACCTAAACCTGATATAAAGCTTTGATCTAACAGCATAGTTTTAATCGGTATAGTTTTATGTTTCAATTTTGTAAGAAGTTCTGAAATATCGTAATTAGAAGCATTTGCTTCAATTCCTACTCTGTTTAAAGGCTCTACTTGAAATAGTTCTTCTAATGTTCTATAGCTGATTCTTCCAAACTTACGTACATCATTATACACGAGTTTATACCCATTATCGAAATGAAAAATAACATGATCATGCTTTGTAGTTGCCTTAGATTCTTCTACATAGAAATATTTTCCTTCCATACGCAAATGAGAAAGAAAGGCTCCATCCTCCAAAATAAAGATTAAATATTTTGCATAACGATCAATCCGTAGAATCTTTTTATTTTCGACCTTACGTTTAAACTCCTCTAATGGTTGTTCAATAATGGGTGGATATAATGCTTGTATACTTTTTATTTTTAGGTTCTTTAAGACTGGCTCTAATGTGCTTCTTACAACTTCTACTTCTGGTAACTCTGGCATATTAATACCTATTATGATGGACCGAAGTTAAATCAAATTTCTTTTTATCAAAGAACACTTCAGAACTCTCAGGATATCCAATGGCAATTAACGCAAAAGTAAATGCTCCATCCTGAACTCCTAAAATAGAATCACAGGCTTTCATTCTCTCTTCTAATGGATAAATGCCTATATAACAACTTCCAATGCCTTTAGATGTTGCAGCAATTAAAATATTTTCTACTGTACAAGCTAAATCCTGACTTTGCATAAGAGGCGTCGATAATGATTCAGGGTCTAATCCAATGACTGCTATTGCTGTATTACATTTGGATAAAACCATTGCGCCTTTAGAAACCTTAGCCAATTCCTGAATCACTGCTTCATCATCAATTACTACAAAGGAACAACTCTTTTGATTTCTTGCAGTAGGGGCAGCAGCACCATACTCACAAAGTCTTAATAATTCTTCATATGAAACTTTTTTTGTAAGATCAAACGTTCTTACGCTTCTTCTTTTTAATATTGCATCCATCTATTTTACCTCATACCAATTTTTCCCAAAAGAATCACCGACAACTAAAGGAACATCTAAATCCAGAGCGGCTTCCATATTTCTTCTTACAAGTTCAAGCATGATATCTTCTTCTCCATAGGCTACCTCAAACACAAGTTCATCATGCACTTGAACTAGCATTTTACTTTTGAGCTTTCTTTGTTCCATTTCTTCATCAACTTTAATCATAGCAATTTTTATAATATCTGCAGCAGTTCCTTGAATCGGAGCATTCATAGCCATACGCTTTGCAAATTCTCGTTGCATATAAATTTTAGAATTGATTTCAGGAATGTAACGAATTCTATTTTTCATAGTCTTTACATAGCCATGCTCTTGACAAAACTCTATCGTTTCATCCATAAATTGTTTAATTTCAGGATATACTTCATAATATTTCTTTATAAAATTTGAAGCTTCTACATTTGAAATTCCTAAATCTGTAGCTAGCCCATAAGCGGATATCCCATACACAATTCCAAAGTTTACCGCTTTAGCACGATGGCGGTCTTCTTTTGTGATTTCCTGCTTATCAAAAACCTCTTTTGCCGTTTTTGAATGGATATCTTCTCCAGAAATAAAAGCCTCTTTTAATTTTGAAACTTTTGCCATATGAGATAATACACGAAGTTCAATTTGAGAATAATCTGCAGAATATAAAATATTACTTTTATTTTCAGGTACAAACATTTTACGTATAAGATGTCCATCTTCTGTACGAATAGGAATATTCTGAAGATTTGGTTCAACACTAGATAATCTTCCCGTATTGGTTAAGGCCTGCTGAAAAATGGTATGAACCTTCTGATCCTTATGAATCTGCTCCTGCAAACCAATAATGTAAGTAGAATATAATTTTGTTTTTGCTCGATACTCTATAATACATTCTATCACAGGATGATTTCCTTTTACACTCTGTAAAACTTCTATATCTGTAGAATAGCTTGTGGCTTTCTTTTTGGGGTAAGGAATCCCTAGTTTCTCAAAGAGGATATGTCCTAATTGTTTTGGAGAAGCAATATTAAATTCTTCTTCACATAATTCATAAATTTGATTTGTCAAACGGTCAATATCTGCTTCTAACAAACTCTTTTGACGTTCCAGTTCTATCAAGTCTACTTTTATCCCTGTATACTCCATTTTTCCTAAAACCTTAGATAATGGAATCTCTAAATTGGTTAACAGTTCTGCTTGCTGTGTTTCTTTTAATTTTGCCATACATTCACTTTTTAAAAAATATACACAATTTGCTTTTTTGGCAATATGCTGATAGAGCAAATCATTTTCTGGCAAGCATTTTTTAGCGCCTTTTCCGTAAACTTGCTCATCATATAAAACATCAGAATAATTAAAATAATCACTTACTACTTTGAACTCCTCTTTCCCTAAAGAAGGATTCAAAACATAACTAGCCAACAATAAATCAAAATCAATTCCTTCCAAATCAAAGCCTTTATACTTCATCAAAACATAAGCTCTTTTGTAATCATAAATTGATTTATGATTGAAATCAGATAAAAATAATTGTAAATCTATACTTTCATAAAGCATATTAGGATTTATGATAAAGGTTCCTAATTTATTTTTTAAACCTATAGCAAGCAAAGGACTCTTATGATAATTATAATCAAATGTCTCAAAAATCAATGCAGAATAGGGTAAAAGTATTTCCTTTAATCTTATGACTTCATTTACCACTTCATATTCTGTTTTTTTTGTATCCTTTGCGATTTCACCACTAGAATATGCTATATCCTTTAGTAGAGATTTAAATTCTAATTCTTGATAAAAAGATATTAATTTATCCCTATCATATTCTTTTTTATTAAGATCTTCCACAGTTAAATTAATATCAAATTCTCGAAGAATCGTCGCCATTTTACGGCATAAAATGGCTTGTTCATAATGCTCTTTAATTTTAACTCCATCTGCGCCCTTAATTTCATCTTGGTGTGCAATAATTTCATCTAATGTTCCATAGACTTGTAGATATTTAATTGCCTTCTTTTCACCAATCCCAGGAATTCCTGGTAGATTGTCACTTTTATCTCCCATCATTGCCTTTAAATCTACAAACTGCGTATATTGAATTTGATATTTTTCATAAAAAGTATCTGGCGTATAATCTTCTAAATCTGTCATCCCTTTTTTCGTTAAATGAACTGTTGTATTTGGACTAATTAACTGTAACAAGTCTTTATCTGAAGAATAGATATCCACATGATACCCAGCTTCTTCTCCCTTTTTAGCCATTGTTCCTATAATATCATCTGCTTCGTAAAGACTTTGTTCGTACTGTTTAATACGCATAATTTCTAAATACTGTTTGATATAAGCAATCTGCATTCTAAATTCATCAGGCATTGGAGCACGTCCTGCTTTATACTCTGTCATCCATTCATGACGAACTGTTTTTTTACCTGCATCAAAAGCAACTAAGATTGAATCATAAGAACTGTTGATCAAATGATTCATCATTCTTACAAATGCATAAATTGCATTCGTATATAGCCCTTTTGAGTTTTGAGATAAATTTCCTACTGCTGCCATTCCGTAATATGCTCTATACATTAAAGAATTTCCATCAACTAATATCATTCTTTTCATCATGCATCACATCCTAATCCATATATGTTATTATTATAACAAATTCTTACAAAAAATAAAACCAAAACATAAAAAAGAAAACGCCATTTCAAAAGAAATGACGTTATATGCTTAATATTACCAATAAACGAGAGAATCTATATTTGCATTACCTATGCACTTTATAGTTACTTTATGCTTACCTTCTTCTAAAAGAGTAGATATATAACTCATAACTGCACCGTTTTCAGCTTTTTTCACATCAATAGAGTCTACTTTATTTCCATCAATATAAACTTCAAAGTTATGATTAAATTTTGCAGATGACAAAATACCAAATCTTGTACCTTCAAATTCATATTCAATGGTAGAGTTCTTCTTACCTGTGTAAGAATGCCCAAAAGAGGAAAGAACATATTCTGGAGTCCATTCTCCCTTAAGTTTAACTTCCTCTGAATCTAAAGAAATATGCGTTGCGTTTGGCAATTCAAAAATATTTGCAAACTCAATCTTACTGATAATTAAATATCTGTTAGAAGATTTTGTCATAGTAATACGATAATATCTAAATTCTACTTCATCAAAATCAACTGTTACTCTTGCGTTAGATAATTTAGCATCTACAAAAGATCCGATTTCAAAGAAGTTCTCTCCATCCATACTTCCCTGTAATGTGAAATTTTTAGGGTAATGAGGATCAGATCTATTTTGTGTATATAAGATGATACGATTTGCTTTAATTACTTGCCCCATATCCATATTTAGGATTAATGGCTTTTGTTCAGAAGGAGTATAATTTGTATGTATATATGTATTCGTTTTACCATCCACTAAATTTTCAAGCACATGCTCTGTCGCACTCCATGGAGTATATCCATAGGTAGATACAATAGTTTGTTGTTGATTGTAGATAACATTATTATTATAAGAATAATTATAGGTTCTCGTATAGAAATAATCTGATTCAAATTTTGAATAATCAAATTCATAGGATTCACGATAGGCATTCGCATAAGTTACTTTTACACTTTCCGGGATTACACCTATGACTTCACCATTTTCATCCATAATTGGCGCTTCAGGAGTGAATTTTCCCCAGCCCACACCAATAAAGCTTGTTCCCTTGGTTGCATCAAGTTTAACAATTAAAACCGCTTTAAAGTATAACCAAGTATCTGCTTGTAGTTCATAATCTTTATAAGTACCTTCTTGATTTGGGAAGTTCGCACTGGATGTCTTGTCTTGTACATAAGTGGCAGCCAATTCATAAGTTTTTCCACCATCTAAAGAGGTATATAAGGCACAGTTGAATCGTCCTCTTAAAGCAATACGATATTTTGCAGTTTCATCAACATGCATCTTTCCTCGAATTTCAATAACTTGATCTGTCGTAGGCTTTTCTGTAAACCATACTTCAGCATTGCCATTTTGAACCACTTTACCATTTAATATAGGATTTTGATTATCTCCCTCTGTTTTATCTGTATAGTTGGCGTAATTCGCTTCAAAAGCTTCTGTAGCATTCGTATACATTTTATCAGAACTATAATTATACGTAGTTCTTTCTAGCATAGTTTTATTTTTTTCATGTGACTGATTAAATTCTAAAGCCAAATCTACATCTTCCACTTTAAATGCACCATCATCCTTCGTGATTTCTAAAGTGACATAAATTTTACCTGAACGTAATGTTTCATTTGGGGTAAATTTATACATATTATTCCCCAAATCTTCAATCGTACCATTTTCAGGCTGGCTAACATTTTTAATTTTATAACTAAAACCATTAGGAATAACGATACTACCACCCTGATAAATATTTCCAGAATCAAATAAACATTTATTTAAATCGATAGTATAATCTTCTCCATAAGGAATAGTATATGGTTGCATGGTTTCAGAATACTTTTTCTCTCCTTCATACATAAAACTTCTACCCGTCTGATAAATAGAAGAAACTGGAACAAACATAGGATATCCTTTGGATTTAGCGTCCATTAAAACGGAATCTGAAACTTCATAACCTATTAAATCTTTATAGAAATACGTCATATCATACTGTGAAGCATTCATCGTAGCTTTAAACCATTTGTCTATAGACTGGCCGCCAGAAGTTTTTACTGAATTTATAAAAATTTCTTGACCAAAACTATGAAGCATATTTGCATAAATGGATAAACCTTGTTTTCCATTACTATAATGTCCCTCTGTTATATCTCTCAGTGCCCAAGAAGCATTCGTATATGCATTCCAGCCACCTAACCCTTCACTTGTAGAACCAATCTGTCGACTAGCGGATATTCTTGTAAACAAACTATAAGAAACTAGATTCAAAGCATTGTTTGTGACTTCTCCTCCATTGCCTAGTCCCCAACCTTGGAAATTATGATTATATTCATGCATATTTCCCCAAGCTCCACTATTTACAAAGGATTTATAATTTAATGACCCAGACATCCATCCTGCAGGACAGTTTACTGAACCTTGCCCTGGAAAGGCTACTGCAGCTCCAGCAGCTACAAATGGATCATACAGGAACACAATCCCCTGTTTACTTACTTGTGTAGAAACTAACGCTATTTTGTCCCATAATCTTGCAGCATCATAGATATCACTATAACTGAATGGTTCAGCGTATTTTTTAGGTCCAGAGTGAAGCACACCATACTCCCACACCTCTAAATCAAAATAAGGAGCGGAAGATTTTGCATATTCATTATATTCTTCTTCTGTAGTATAGCCCAAAATAAAATGAGAATAATTGACAGCACCTGATATAGTAACCGTAAATGTTACATTTTCATTTCTAATATACACAGGGCCTCCAACAAAAGAACCGATATAAGCCGTATATACGCCTCTTTCTTCATCAAATTCTGCTAACTCTTTCGTTACATGCATCGTATTCATAATCACAGGAAAACGATTCATAGCATTCTTGGCTGCCCAAATATTGTTGGCCTTCCCATTGAATAAAGCTTGACCGATATGAAATATAATTCCACCTGTTGCTTCCATATCTGCAGCAGAAATTTCCACTTTAACTACTTCACCAGCAGGAGCATATAATCCTGTAACTCCATATCCTCTTGTATATCCTCTAGGAGACATAGTCACTCTTTTTACTACGGCTTTCTCATCGTCTGATACATTTCCTAAATATAAACCATCGGATGCCGTATGCTTATAAAGTGTTCTTTGCTTTCCTTCGCTATCTAAATAAGGATCCTCATTCAAAAATAGATTTCCTTTTGAATCCATTCTATTGTAGGTTGTAAAATTCTTACCTTGAGCACCATTCCAGGTATTCACTGTCGTTAAATATTCTGATTCACGAATGATTTGATTTCTTATTGCAACTTTTTCATCAGAAGATCCAATACTATCTTTCAATGTATAACCATATTTAGGATACCCAACAGGAGACATACCTTCATCATTAAAATCTTCTGGTATTTTTCTATCTACTGTCCCTAATACCTCTGCTTCATAACCAACCTTCGTTGTCGTTTTATAGGTATTGGTATACTCTTCATTATTTGATGTACATGACTTAACACTTAATACAATGATAATTACAAGCGTAATTAATACGATTGAGCCTGCTAAGGACAATATAGAAATTAATTTTACCTTTTTATTACTTTCATCATTTTTAGTATTTTTAACATTTTTTAAAGAAGGTTTTTCAGATTTCTTCTCTTTTTCTGTTTCTTCTACCATAGAAATATCTTGTTTTTTATTTAACTTCTCTTGTTTTACTTCTTGTTTCTCTTCTATAACTTTTGAAGAGGTAGTAGACTTTGCAGGGGCTTTTGGTTTACCTGTGCTTTTTGATGGGGTAGACTTAGTGGCACTTGCATTCTTTGTTGTTGCAGGTTTTGCTGCAGTTGTCTTTGTAGCACTTGTACTCTTCGTTGCTGCTGCTTTTGTTGCAGTTGTTTTTGCTGTACTAGTACTCTTTGTTGCTACTGTTTTTTTTGCAGAAGCGGATGATTTTGTTTCTGGCATAATAATAACTCCTTATATAATAATTATTTTTATGATACTTCATTATATCATACTTTTTTAAGCAAAAAATACTTTTTTCAACATTTTATAAATATAAAAAGCAAGAATTTAAAAATAAATGACCTTGCTTTTTATATGTTTTATTTTCTTATGGGTAAAATAATAGGCTTATCAATGATTTCAGAATGTTTGTATACAACTAAAATACGTCCTATTTTTTGAACCATTTCTATCCCTACTTCTGATAAAAACTGTTCTGCTTCATCAAAAGTAACACTAGAATTATTCAAAATACTAATTTTTAATAATTCATGTTTGTTTAAATAATTTAATACATCATTTCTAAAATTCTCGTTCAAACCATCTTTTCCGATTTGAAAACATGCCTTGAGTGGATGTGCTAAACCTTTTAAATAGGCTTTTTGTTTAGGTGTTAGCAATTTTCTATTCTGCCTTTTCAAAGAATTCTTCAGTATAATATGCGTCTTTTAAAATCTTTTGCATATCTTCTACCATTGGAACACGAGGATTTGCTGGAGAACACTGATCTTCATATGCTAAATATGAAAGCTTTTCAATTTGGCTTAAATATGTTTGTTCGTCAATATTTTGACTCTTGAAATTCATTTTAATACCACACTTCATAGCTAACTCTCCACATGCTTTTGCGTAAGATTCTACACCTTCTTCAATTGTAGAAGCAGGTAATCCTAAAATTCTTGCAAGTTCCGCATATTTCTCATCAGCCTTATAATAATTATATTTTGGCCAAGTAGAAAGTTTTTGTGGTTTTGTTCCATTATAGCGAATTGTAAATGGTAATAGTATTGCATTTGCACGACCATGAGGCACATGGAATTCTCCACCAATTTTATGAGCCATAGAATGGTTCATTCCTAAGAACGCATTTGCAAAAGCCATACCTGCTAATGCAGAGGCATTATGCATTTTCTCACGAGCTTCTGGATCATTTGCTCCATTTTTATATGCTCTTTCCAAATAAGCAAATACCATCTTAATCGCTTGAATAGCTAAACCATCTGTATAATCAGAAGCAAGTGTTGAAACAAAAGCTTCTGTAGCATGCGTTAAAACATCCATTCCTGTATCTGCAGTAATAGACTTAGGTAAAGTCATCGTTAAAGCTGGGTCAATAATTGCCACTGTTGGAGTTAAAGAGTAATCTGTTAATGGATATTTCTTATGCTCAATTTTATCTGTAATAACTGCAAATGGTGTAACCTCAGAACCTGTTCCTGAAGTCGTAGGAATACATACTAACTTGGATTTTTTACCTAATTCTGGATATTGGAAAGCACGCTTACGAATATCCATAAACTTTTGTTTTAAATCATTAAAATTAACTTCTGGATGTTCATAGAATAACCACATACCTTTTGCAGCATCCATAGATGATCCACCACCTAACGCAATAATCGTATCTGGTTCAAAAGAGCGCATTAATTGAACACCCTTTAAAACTGTTTGAATAGATGGATCTGGCTCAACATCACAGAACAATTGGTGCTGAACTTCAGGACTTCTTAATTTTAATTGATCCGTTACACGGTTCACATATCCCAAATCCACCATAGAACGGTCTGTTACAATGATCACCTTGTTCATTTCTTTCATTTGATGTAAATATTCAATTGAATTTCTTTCAAAATATATTTTAGCAGGAACTTTAAACCATTGCATATTATTTCTTCTTTGACCTACTTTCTTAACATTTAGCAGATTGATTGCACTTACATTTCCAGCAACTGAGTTATGTCCGTAAGAACCACAACCTAACGTTAAAGATGGAATGAAGGAGTTATAAACATTACCAATACCACCAAAAGTAGATGGAGAGTTTGCTATAATACGAATTGCAGGAATGATATCTCCAAAACGCTTTGTCAATGCTTCGTCTGCTGTATGAATTGCTGCGGAATGTCCCAAACCATTAAATTCTACCATTTCTTTTGAAAATTGAATACCTTCCTCTGTAGAAGAAGATTTTAAAACAGCTAAAACTGGAGATAGTTTTTCACGAGTTAATGGTTCATCTACTCCAACCTTCTTACAATTCACACATAAAATTACTGTATGGTCTGGAACATTAAATCCTGCTTCATTTGCAATATATTTAGCACTTTTTCCAACAATCACAGGATTTAATTTGGCTAAAGGCTTATCTTCATCCTTCTCAACACCAAACATATATTTTTCAAGTTTCTTCTTTTCACTAGGTGATACAAAGTAAGCACCAAAAGACTTAAATTCAGCTACAGATTCATCATAAATTTCTTTGTCAATGATAACTGCTTGTTCTGACGCACAAATCATACCATTATCAAATGATTTTGACATTACAATATCATTGACTGCCTGACGTATATTACAAGTTTTTTCCATATATGCAGGAACATTACCAGCTCCAACACCTAGCGCTGGTTTACCACAAGAATAAGCAGCTTTAACCATTGCGTTTCCACCTGTTGCCAAAATTGTTGCAACAATAGGATGATTCATAAGGGCACTTGTTGCATCCATACTTGGGTGTTCAACCCATTGAATACAATATTCAGGTGCACCTGCTTCAATTGCCGCATCATATACTACTTTTGCTGCAGCAACAGAACATTTTTGAGCACTTGGGTGAAATGCAAAGATGATAGGATTGCGTGTTTTCAAACATATTAATGCTTTAAATATAGCTGTAGATGTAGGATTCGTAACAGGTGTTATACCTGCAACCACTCCAACAGGTTCAGCTAGCTCTGTTACACCTGTAACAGGATCTTCATTAATTACACCTACTGTCTTTGTAGTTTTCATATTGTGTGTAACATATTCACATGCAAATAAGTTCTTTGTAGCTTTGTCTTCAAAGACTCCACGCTTAGTTTCTTCTATAGCTAGTTTCGCAAGTTCACCATGCTTATCTAGTGCTGCAACAGAACATTTTGCAACAATATAATCGATTTGTTCTTGCGTAAAAGATGCATAAGCTTCTAAAGCTTTTTGGCCTCTTTCACATAATTGATTGACCTCTTCTTGAGGAGTTAATACTTTTTCTTCCATAATAACCTCCGTATAAACTTTATAATAACCAATCTTTCAACTATATTATATATAAAATTTCAAAAAAGAAAACAAGTAAACGTTTACTTGAAAACTGAATTTTCAAAAAAAATAATCCTATCATAGGATAGGATTTAAATACTACTCTTGTTTTGTTTTCTTTTCTTTTTTTGATTTTGTTTTATTTGAATGTGGTTTTGATAAAATACCTGATACAATTAAAATAATTCCAGTTAATAAGATTAATGCAACAAATATCCAAAGAATAACCACATCTTGAAATAAAGGCTTAACAAATAAGTAAACGCCTGCACTCACTAAAACAATAGCTATTACTAACCACCAAACAGGATAGCGATCATTATTTCCATGCTGATGATAATATGCTCTGAATACCTCTACTACACCACGACACCATAGAGCTAATCCTAATATTGCGCAAGCACCACCGATATTGATAACCTGAAATTGCTGAAGTACACAGCCTAGTGCGACTAATGATAAAATCACAAATTCTATAATCGTCAGAACTTTGATGACACCATTTGATCTACTCATAATTTTTTTCAATAAGAATAAGCACAAATATAATACGATACATGCACAGATAATCATATTAACAATGCTCATTCCCCAAGACTTCCAAACAGCCCAATCTCCACAACTATTCCAAACAGGCATAAGCATAATACCTAATATAATAGCTAAAATACCCAATACTATATATGCCCAAAACCATTTTGTTGGTTGTGGATGAGTTAGATTATACCAAATTTTCTTCATTCTTTCCCTCCTGTAATTCACAAGTAATATTATATAACAATTTTTACAATTATTAAATAATTAATTTTATTTTTAAAAAAAGATGTTTATAGATTTTAATATCTACAAACATCTTTAAAATGGAATTAATTATTAAAAAGTAATAATAATTTTACCTATATAACCATTTCCAGTAGAAGTCACCGTAACTACAGTTTCTTCAGTAAATGTATATGTATGACTCTCATTAGCCGCAGTTCCGTTTACAGTATAATTTAATGAGTTTTTATACATTCCAACTGTAACTGTAGCTCCTGCCGCAACTGTAAAGATTATCTTTGAACCTGTATTATATTGAAACCAAGATCCACCATTATCCGTTATTTTACCTTCAGTTGCATCTAACGTTAATTTATCAAACGTAGTAGAGCTACCTTGGACATTGGATTGAGAAGTTAAAACATAATAATGATCCTCAACTGTTGTATCTCCTGAATTGAAAGAATAAGTTGTATTTTGAGAAACTACATTACTAGTATCTTCTCCTTCTTCTGCAAAAGTTGCAATAATTTTACCAACATATCCATTTTCAATTGCTGTAATCGTAACCACACCAGCAGCTGAGATAGCGTAAACATCATTTGTTGCAATAACTTCTACACCATCTAATTCAACACGTACATTATTCTTATTTTGATAGAATACAAAAGATACATTACATGCTCTTGCAACTTCAAATGTAGCTATAGCTCCTGTATTAAACTTTAACCAATCTCCATTATCTGCAACAACACCTTGTCCATTATCTATTAATGTCAGTTTGCCAAAGGTTAAGGAAGGATTAATTGCTTGATTTGCATATACAAAATATGTATCTGATGCATTTGCTTGATCGTCCTTAAAAGACCATGTGGTTGTAGTATTGATAGAATTTACAACTTCAGCCACATAAGTTACATTGTATTTAAACTCTTGTCCACCAAAAGATACAACTACTTCATATGTTCCTGCTGCATCAATATTTACAGCATCATGATTAATTGTATACTCTGTAGAGCCTAAAACTTTGATTGTACCATCAGAGTATGTAGCCTTCACTTCTAATTCAGCAGTGAATTCTTCTCCGATTGCAAACTCTGTTTTTTGACCAACCACCTGTAAATTTTCCAAAACAGGAGATTCTGGAGCCTCTTGATTAGGTTTTACAATTATAGAGAACAAATACATAGTATCTGTTGCCACAATGTCAACTGTTGTTTCTTCCGCAAAGAATACAGAATATGTATCTAAATTTGTTAAATTGCCATTAATAGAATAACTATGATATCCAGGATAAGTAGAGATAACAACTGTAGTATTTGCTGCAACAGTTAGGGAAATTTTACCACCCTTATTAATTTGAGTGTCACTTCCTCTAGCAACAATTTTTCCATTGCTTGCATCTAAAGTTAGATCTCCTAAAACTGCTACCTTGTCATCTTCTGCTGTAGCACCTAAAGATAGCGTATAGTTGTAAACCGTACCTGTAGGATTTGAGCCTCCATTAAAATAATAATATGAATTTTGGTCTTCCACGATTTCTTCTACTTCTGGATTCCAAGCATTTAAATAAGTCACCTTACCATTGCTTGTGCCAAAGATTACCGCAAAATCATTATATTTGGACGCTGCATCTGCATCAGTTAAAACAGTAACTCCAGTTTGACTTTCTGTAATTGCTCCTTCTCCTGAGTTATTATATTCAAAGAATTTTAAAGTTGTCGTAGTACTAACATTAATTGTATTCATAGATGCGTATCTAACATTCTTTGCTGCAGTACCCGTAGTATTTGCGGTTTTGCTGATATGAGCCCCTAAAGTAGAATTCATTACCATAACTGCTGCATATGCTCCCCAAGTTCTTCCAATTGCTGTATTCGCATTTTCTAAAACCTTTGCATCTGCCGTAAAATTACATTCATCAAAAATTGCTCCATAGATAACCGCATCACTCTCGCCTTTATTACTTCCTTTGAAGGCAGTAATATATCCACCATCTGTCTTTGTACCACGATTGGATTCGGAATTGATTGAGTGAATTGTACAATTTTTAAAGTACGTTGTATTATTTGTTCCAAATATGAAATCCGTAGTTCCTGAAATATAAGTATTTTCTATTAACTGACGGCCTGTAAATAATTCTATAGTATCTTGGTACCCTAACAACTTACAATTTTTCATTTTGAACTGATCCGCTTGAATTAATATAGCAAGTGCTCTATGTTCAGAATAGCCTGGATTAAACGCTGCATCAAATCTATCTAAACTATTCCAATAATTTGAAATTGTAATATTCTCAATAACACATCCGACTGCTGCATCTCGAACAGCTAATGTCTGAGTTGAATCTGTAATTTGCTCAAATCCAGACTCATCTTTTATACCATATAAAGAATCCCATTCAATGATAGTAGTTTCCTTATCTGCACCAACAATAGATAGATAAGGAATATTTATCTCTAATTTTTCATTATATAAGCCTTCTTCAACATAGATTAATTTCTTCATAGAAGGCGCTATATCTTGACTGTTCAAGTAATCTAGAGCTTGTTGAATAGAAGTAAACATATTGTATCCATTTTCAACAACACCAATCGTTCCAGTATAGTCCTTATCTACTTTAACTTGAACTACTTCATCTACTACTGATGGAGCAGCATCTACTACCCAAATATGATAACTAGCTGTTTTGGTTGCATAAGTAATCGTAATGGTTTTTTCACCATTCGTTGTTGTATCAAATCCAGTAATTAAATCTGTATTCATAGGAACAATAAATTCTTTTACTTTTGAAGCATCAGAAGGATGAACTGCTTTTACGGTAACCGTCATACCCTCTATATCCAAAATAGTATCTCCTATTTTATAAATTCTTTTTACTGTTTGATTGAGATACACACCATTTCCAGCTTGGGAATTAGGCCCTTTGATGGTCTTATTAAATCCTAAAACCAAATCAGAAATAGAATAAACGGCTACTGTATAGATTTGAGCTTCAAAATCTTTATACTTCACACTGATATCATAAACTCCTGCTTCATTAGAATTGAATGCAGAAGAATCAATAATTAAGTCTTCATGAGAAATAACATCTTTTCTTCCATTACCATAAATAGCATTGACTATTAATTTTGAAGAATCAAATTGATCTTTAGGTAAATATTCTGTACTACCTGGAGATACAATTTCGAAACCGACAATCTCAGATTTTTCTACAGAACAAACCATTTCAGCCCAATATAAGTCCACTGTACCACTAGGTCTTCCAATTTGATACATAGCACCTGCTTCAACATCAAATTCTAATCGAACTACTGGACTTCCTAAATCATTACCAGCAAAGTCAACCGTTTGCATAACTTCGCCTTGCTTACCAAAATTTATTTTTTGAGTAGCAGCACCACTGGAACCATTTTGAACCCAAATAGCCAGCTTACCATTCCCTGGAGCTTTTACTACTAAATTTGGAGTAGAAGCTAACTTCATAGACCATTTAAATGATTTTACATCATTTGCATCTTCAGGATTTGTCCATTGTTTAACTCTGCTTCTCATTTCAGTGCCAGATAAAATGGTATAATTGTTGATAATTAAATTTTCAGTTGAAGTCCCTACAACGAAATCAGAGTCTTTTAAAACATAAGATACCTCTTCGTATTCAACCGCTTTCGTCCACTTTGCATAAAGTGAAGTATTTTCAGTAATTGTCTGATTAGCTTCTGCTTGATGCTCAAATGTTGTATCATCTGTATACCAGCCTTCAAAAATCCAACCAGCTTCTTCTAATACTGGTAAAGTCGCAGGCAATGCTGTAACATTAGTCAATCCTTCAGGCTGTGTTCCATGTCCATTGATAACATAGGTTACACTATAACTCTTTACCGGATGCTTTTCCCATTTCGCATACAAGGTTACTGCTCCACTTACTGTGTCACTTCCAAAGTTCCATGCGTTGGTACAGGATGCTTCCTTATACCATCCCTTAAAGGTATATCCTTCTCTTGTTGGAGCCGTTGGTTCTTTTACCTTCTCTCCTTCTTTTACTTTTTGTGCACTTACTGCACTACCTTCCTGTGAATTAAAGGTTACTGTGTACTCTGTTGCTTCTACAATTGGATCATCACCTTTTGGTGGTTCTTCACTGTTGTCACATGCAGCTAGCCCTATCACTGCTGTTAATGCACAGAGTCCAATGAGTAATTTGCTTTTTTTCATATTCATTTTTCTCCTTTCATAAGCAACACGTCTCTTGTCAATGTGAAAACGTTTTTAATTCTGCGATAGAATTATATACTAAAGTAACTTTTAATGCAATAAATTTTTAAAAATTTGCACAGGATGACAAAAAAACACGATGAATTTTCATCAATCGTGTTTTTCATACTTTTAATTATATTGATTTTTTAAAAACATTTGTTGTAAGTCTTTACTTACTCCTGCCCCATATCCTGAAGCATTTAAAATTCTTTCTAAATCTCCTAAATCAAATGTCGTAATCTCAAATGGTGCTAAACCATCCTCTGTTTTCCAAGAAAATTTACTAGGATTTAATTTTGATGGAATACTAGAAACAAAGATTGTATTCAGATCGCTTGATGATCCCACATAAGGTGTGGATGCAGCACTCTTTTGATAACTGCAATTGATTATTCTAAAACCACCATCAACATAAGGAGAAACATTTTTTGTATCATTATGTTTAATTAATGTATCAATACCTCTAAATATCGTGTTTTCTGCTTGGACACTTCCACCATTGCCACAAACAATCCCTTGACTTACTAAAGCACATTTCCAGCCACTATTAATTTTTGTTACTGCATTTCTAGCATTAGCACTCAAAAGTTTTGAACGATAAGTATAATACTGTGAACTATCTACCAAGCAATTATACAAATACGCATTTCCGCCTCTAAGCTTAGGCAATCTATCTTCTAAATTAATAAAGACTGTGTTAGAAAAGGAAACCCTTAACCTTAAATTAAAATTATAGTCATCTGCTGTATCGTAGGACCCAGAGAATTTTGCATCATCTCCACATAAAAATCCTTTCTTCTGAGGCATTGCAAGACCATACAAAATATCTTCAAAACTAATATTAGCATCTCTTAAAGCATTATAATATAAATAATTATTCTTTCCTTCTTGATATTCTTGTTCAATCTGCTCCATCATTTTATAAAGATACCCATTTTTGTCATCACTTCCTGCATTAAATCTACACCAAGAAATATGAAGTCCATTTTCTCCAGTACCACCATAAGGCGCACGGAAAGCAGTTCCTGCATTTGCATCATATACTGGATTTGCATAATCGATTTGACCATCATAGGATTTTCCAAATGTACAATGATCTATCCAAATAAATCCACAAAAAGAAATTTTAAAATAAGCCCAGCCAAACCAATCATAGTCTCCAATCTTTGATGCTGTTGAAACTGGGGCATCTTCCCATTGCCACAATTCATCAAACGATAAATTTCTAAAAATAACATTAGTATCACTTGTAAGCTTAAAACCACAATGTGTAATCTTAGCACCATTTTTTGAAAAAATTAATAAATTAGATGTATTTTCTATTTTTATCTGAGAAATACCATTTTCCTTTAACATATCTGACATACTTATATAAGAACTAAGTTTGTTCATATTTGAAGCAAAATCAGTCACTAAATTTGTCGCCTTTTCTGCAGAACCCATTTTAAAATAACCTAAATTTAAATCATTAGCAATTTCAATAACATGAACCTTTCCCTCAGAATTAAGTGTCTGTGAAAAAGTTTTTGTTTTCTCATCCCAAGTATTTGTATAATCATATTTCGCATCTTTTAATGCTGTCAAAAACTCTAATGGTGTAGTAACAACCCGATAAGCTTCTGTATTTAAATACTGTCTAAAATCATCAATCCCCTTTTTGGCATAGCCATCAACGGAAAGATTAGATTTTACAGATTCTTCTAACGGATGCACTGTCTCATATCCTGCCAAATAGGAATCTGGATCAATCCATTTCCATTTCGCATAAAGGGTTGTATCTTTTTGTAATTCATCTAACCCTTTGGCTTTTTGTTTAAATTCAGCATCATAATACCACCCTTCAAATGCATAGCCATCTTCTTTGGGTTCTGGTAAAACTTCTGGCAATGCGGTGACATTTTTAATCTCCTCAATGGCATTACCATGCTGATTCATCTCAAATTTAATAGTAAATAATTCTGTCCATTTTGCATATAAAATCACATTTTGAGTCATTTCAGCTCCTGCCACAGCAGGGTCTTCAAATGTAGAATCTGTATACCACCCATCAAAATGAAATCCTTCCTCCGTTAAAACTGGAAAAGTTTCAGGAAGTTGTCTGATGTTGGTTACTTCTTCTATTTCTCCTCCATGTCCATTGGTGTTATATTGTAAAGTAAAGCTTTCTTGTTCACACCCCACAATAAAAATTCCTACTAATAATAGCAGAAACATAAAAACTTTTTTCATATTAGCCATCCCTTTCAATTCTATAATACAATTATAGCAAATTAAAAGGGAAATGCAATTACAATATTTTTTACATAAAAAAACTTGACAGCATTCCCTGACAAGTTTAACTTTTTTTATATAACCAAAAGCCACATAGACATCAGGTAAAAGGAGGAAGAAAAAATACCTGTATCTTGTGGCTTTAAGTTTTCATTTAAATTCGAAGTAAATTTGGTTATTCCTTAAAAGAAACTTTAATTATAAAAGTAGTTACTTACCTCGCCTGTTGTTCCAGTAGGCGTGGTGTAGGTATGATTCATTCCACCCTCCCAAACAACGTTTCCAGCAGCATCCTTCTTTATAAACTTAAATTCTATATTCTGTCCTGCTGGAACAGATACATCAAAGAACCAGTTTGGATAAGTAGCTATGGAACCTGTCGCATTAAAGAAAGGACCAACCGCTTTTTCTGTATCCCAGTTGCCAAGTTCTAAACAATTACCAATAATGTAAACATTTTGACCAAACGCTGTATCTGCATTCTTACAAATGAAACGTACAGCAACTTGTTCTGCTGTTAAAACTTTAAATTTCGCATAATTAGATACTGAAGCACCTGCTTTTGTCACAACTTCAATATTATAATATCCCGCAGTCATAGTTGGAACTTTTACTCTTATACAGCTATCTGTCCAAGATACAATGGTAGCCGCTTTAGTTCCAAAGTTTACAGTTCCTGCAGTAGAACCAAAACCACAACCTGTAATGGTAACTACATTTCCAGCAATACCCATCAAAGGATCAATATTGCCAATTTCAGGAGCATCCTCACTAGTTGCAGTATATTGCCATACAGCAGATTGGCCAGCGCCTAAATAATAGCTTCCAACAGCACCTTTACTTACTGTAAGATTTCCTCCACCGCATAATCCTTGTAAAACATCACTATATACTCCATTAGGTAGAGCAGTTAATGCTCCTGTAATATCATACCCTGTAGTTGAACTTCTGTTTACAGCAGTATATACCACACTATTTCCAAAAGTACGTTCATAAATTAACACATCACTATTTACCCAACGCTCTACAGTTTTTCCATAAGCTGCAGCAGGATTTGTCTTACGCATAGGAGCTAATCTTGAAATGATTTTATAAGCCTTAGAATTTGTATTGAAAGAAGGCATATCTCCTCTGTTATCAGGATCTGAAGCTCCAACTGCATACTGCTCTGAGCCATAGTAAATAGTTGGAATACCACTAGATGTCATCTGAACCACATAAGCCATATCTACACTACTAGAGTTGTTATTAGCTAATGTCATAAATCTAGACATATCATGATTATCTATGAATGTTACCTGATCGTTAATCTCTTTATACCCTGTTTCTGTTGCAACCACAACATCGTAGAAATCTTGCATAGACATTGTTTTACTACCCAAAGCACTTCTTACAGCATTTGCAAAGCGGAAATCTAATAAACTCATTCCACTTTCATTTGCGAAACAGTCCATTTCAGCATCACTACCCGTGCCGCCATTAAACCATTCACCAAAAACAAAAACTGGCTTATGAGAATAAATACTACTTAACCAATTAGACTGCCAACCCATTGGCATATGTTTTACTGCATCAACACGAATGCCATCAACGCCATAATCTAACCAAAGATTAATAGATTCCTTTAAATAATTATCTACTGTTCCGTTCATTTGATTTAAATCAGCTAAACCATACATACTATGATAAATTCCATTTTCCCAAGTTGAGAAATCTGTCCATTCTTCATAATTGAAAATACCTGCAGAATCATTTTTAAATCCGCCAACTAAAGCTCCATCTTTGTATAATCTTCCATCTTCAGGGAAAACCATACTACCATATTCTGCTGTAGAGGTATGGTTAGGAGCGAAGTCAATGACTACCTTAATATCAGCTGCATGTGCAGTATCAACCATTGTTTTAAAATCGTCAACAGATCCAAAGAAAGAATTTGTACGATAAAAATCTTTTGCCCAATACCCATGATAGGCAGCACTATTGTTAGAAGGATCTATTGTCGTTATATTTTCTACAGGAGAGGAAATCCAAATTGCTGTAATTCCTAAATTTGTCAAATAACCATCATTGATCTTCTGGGTAATACCTGCCCAGTCACCACCATGATATTTACGATTATTTGATTTGTCAAAAATTTCACCTGTAGGATTATTGCTAGGATCGCCATCAAAAAATCTATCTGTTACAATTTGGTAAATTGTATCTGTAGAAAAGCTTGCTGAATTTGTTACATCAGAATCTATCAATGCTTGAGATAAAGCTGATGCATTTAATACAGGAAGCAAAGATGGCAGTGCTATGGCAAATGTTAAAACCATAACAAAAAGTAGAGTAATCTTTTTAATAATTTATTTTTTGTCTTCATATGTTTCTCCCGTTCTTAATATTTATAAATCATTATGTATTATTACGTAATTTGCTATACAATTCTTATCTGTCTTTCACTTTCTATTACACTAACCTTACTTACATCGGGAAGTAAGTGGATTTTGCCTCGGTACTCTCTATCTGTTTTAACATATACCATAGTATCTCCTATTTGGCATCGCAAAAATTTTTCAGTTCCATAATCTAGCATCTCTAATGCTTCTGCAGCAATTCCTGTATTTGATATTGTAAAATCATATAATGACCACTCATATTTGAAAGTAGAATTATACACTTTTCTACCTGAAGTCGCTGCAAACATCAATTCATAAACGGATGCTGGTGCCTCTAATTTTACTCCCTCAATTTGTAAATAATAGTGTGCTACCCTTTCCCTCCTTTCTTTTTCCTTTTTTACTACGGTTTCAAGAATCTTTTCCATAACAAAGGTTCCCTCTAAACCGTTCACATCTGGCATGGGTTGAATTTCCGTTCCTCCAACTTTTACAATGATTTTCTTAAAATCAATCCCAATGCCGACTTCACCTTTCTTTTGAGGCTGATCTGACAAAGCATAAACTCTGCTTCCATTTAAATCTAAAGAAATTAGGATTTGCCCATTTATATTTTCATTATCTACAACTTCTGCTGGAATATCCCCATGAAAATGAACAGCATTTACAGGTAAAATAAGTTCTCCTTTTCCTGATTCACAGGAAATAGCTTCTGGAAGTGTCACAGTCTTTCCTAGAAAATTCAATTCTTTACCTTTTATAGTACAATCTAGATTATTATATTTAGGTACTCGTGGCATAATACTTTCTTCTGTAGTTTTATCAAACAAATGAATTCCTTGAATATCTAAAGCCGCTTCACAAATCGTATCTGGTTCATATGCATTAAAGCCAGCAGATTTAATAATTACTCGCGTACTAGTTTCTGCAAATCCATCTCCTTCCATATTGATATCCCCATATACTAAAGTTTCAGTTCCCAATTCTTCGGAATGTGAAATTCGAACCTTTATTTTCGTTTTACTTGTTTTTACTTTTTCTTCATCGAGTGATATGGCTTCTGCACGGAATCCAATGTAAACCACTTTGGTTCCATCTAGGTATTCTGGTAAAGTCTTCATTAACATAGAATATGGAACTGTTATTTCAGCATCTGAATACATAAATTTGATCTGGACCATATCTTTAATTTTAGTTAAGGTTCCCTCAAAAAAGTTCATCTGAGGTGTTCCGATAAAACCTGCCACAAACTTATTTGCTGGATATTTATATAAATTCTTTGGTGTATCAATTTGCTTAACAAAACCATCTTTCATAACCACAATTCTTGTTCCCATTGTCATAGCTTCTACCTGATCATGTGTTACATAGATAAAAGTGGTTTGTAATTTCTTGTGTAGTTTAACAATTTCACTACGCATCTGTGTACGAAGCTTTGCATCCAAATTTGACAATGGCTCGTCAAGAAGCATAACCTTAGGTTTTCTTACAATAGCTCTACCTAAAGCAACTCTTTGTCTTTGCCCACCAGACATTTCCTTCGGTTTTCTCTTTAGGTACTCTGATATTTCAAGAATTTCAGCAGCTTCATTAACTTTTTCAGCTAGTTCTTTTTTATTATAATGACGCATAATTGGAATTTCCTTACCTTTTTTATTAAGAATAGGATTTCCTTCTTTATCTTTCTTTATATCTGGAATTTTACGCATTCGTAGTCCAAAAGCCAAATTCTCAAAGATTGTCATGTGAGGATATAGAGCATAATTTTGAAACACCATTGCGATATCTCTATCTTTAGGTTCCATTCCATTTACCACCATATCTCCAATCTTTAATTCTCCAGCAGTAATTGCTTCTAACCCAGCAATCATTCTTAATGTTGTAGATTTTCCACAACCAGAAGGACCTACAAAGACAATAAATTCCTTATCTGAAATCTGCATATTAAAATCATTGACTGCTTTAGCGCCATTCGGATATACTTTATAAATATGTTTTAAACTTAAATTTGCCATTTTTGATTCCTCCTCTTATTCCTTAACTGCTCCTGCAGCCATTCCATTGATCATATATTTAACAAGACAGAAATATAACAAGATAATCGGTATCGCTATAAAAATTGAACCGGCCGCAAATCTAGAAAATTCTGTTTCTCCAAGTGACATTAATCCTACAGCTACCGTATAAAGATCCTTATCTACCAATAACATTTTTGGTAAAATGAAATCGGACCATGGCCAAGTAAACGCCGTTAAAGCTGTATAAACTAGCATGGGCTTTGACATAGGCAGAATGAATTTTACAAAAACGGTAAAATTTGACGCACCATCAATTCTTGCTGCTTCATCTATAGAATAAGGGATAGTATCAAAAAATCCCTTTTGAACCATATACCCCATTGGAGCCTGTGCCGAATAAATGAGAATAAGTCCCCAATGCTGATTAATCAGATTGAATTGCGTCATCATCAAGTATACGGCAATCGTTCCCATAAAGGATGGAAACATCCCCAACACTAGCGTCGTTTTCATCAATGCCTTTCTTGATTTGAAACGGAACCTGGACATACAATATGCAGTAAGGATAGTAAGTCCTGTTCCAAAAATACAACTCATGACTGAAATGAATAGGGTATTTCTAAACCATATTGGATAATTGTACATTACTGTATCTGTAAACAAGGACTGAAAAGCCTCAAAGCCATATTCTGTTGGAAAAAAACCATCAAATGAGTAAATGGATCCTGATTTTGAAAATGAGGCTAGAATCAACCATAAACATGGGAATAAGAAAATAAATGCTACAATGATCAAAATACAATAGGTTATGAGTACACCCAAAGTTTTTTTAGATTTTGCTTGAAATACTTTGATTTTTGCTTGATTCATCTGAACGTTTCCTCCTGTTTATAAGATGGAGATAACACATAAACCGTAAGTGAAATTACAGAGGTTATGATGAAGATTACAAGACTTATGGCTGCACCTATAGAATAATAATTATTATCAATAGACATATTATATAACCAGTTGATGAGTAGGTCTGTATCACTAGCAAGGAAATACCCGTCTACATATAGTCCCCCTCTAAGGAAATAAAATATTCCAAAGTTATTAAAATTACCAATAAACTGCGAAATTAGAACTGGGGTTGTAGCAAATAGCACATAAGGCAATGTGATTTTTATAAATTGCTTCCATGCACTAGCTCCATCCACTCTTGCTGCTTCATACAAATCTGTATTTACATTAGATAAGATCCCTGTAGCCAATAACATAGTAGATGGAATACTAATCCATGCATTGACGGCTAATCCAATAAACCTTGCTGTCCATTTTGCATCTAATCCCAAAAAGCCTATAGCTTCAGAACCACCTTGAGTTAAATAATAATTGATAGGTCCTCCATAAGAAAACATGAATTTAAATCCAAGCAATGTTATAAAGCCTGGTATAGCGTAGGCAAGAATTGGAAAAGCTCGCCAAATTGCTTTCCCCTTTACACATTTTCTATTTAATAAAAGCGCCAGTCCCAACCCTGCAAAATAATTGATTGCTGTTGCAAGAACTGCCCAAAGCATATTCCAACCAAAAATCTTAAAAAAGGTAGGAGCAAATTGACCTAAAGATAAAATTTTTTTAAAGTTTTCAAGATATACCCAATCTACTAAAGCAGGAGGTACAA
The DNA here is from genome assembly GCA_910577745.1 of uncultured Anaeroplasmataceae bacterium. Taxonomy (GTDB): domain Bacteria; phylum Bacillota_I; class Bacilli_A; order Acholeplasmatales; family Anaeroplasmataceae; genus Pelethenecus. The sequence continues at coordinate 74,229 of CAJTNG010000006.1, forward strand.
TGTCTCCACCATAGTTTGTAAAAGCAATTAAGATCATAAAAACAATAGGTAAAATACTAAATACACAAACTCCTACAACTGGTAAAGCCAACGCCGTTTTATAGAACGACTTATCTAGTAAACCTCCAACCTCCTGCTTAAAGGTAGCTGGCTTCTTCTGCGTATCTACTGCACACTGCGTTCTATAAACATCCTTGATATTTGCAATATAAATGACAATATAAAGAATTAGAATTAGAATGGATAAAATACCCATAATGAGCATAACTACAGAGTTATCTCCTTCAATTCCATACCAAGCATTGCTTTCATTTGATCCTAATGTGAAGAAGCCAAATAAATCTGTTGCTCCCATTAAAACCATATAAACGATAAACATAATTTGAATAAAAAGAAACATAAATCCTTTTATCCATTGCTTATACATAAGCTGTCCCAATCCCATAACTACCATAGATGCAGAAACCTTGCCGTTTCCTTGGGTAAGAATTTCTTTTGCACCCTTCGTTTTTACAGAAAATTTTTGAGGAAGTTCCTTAAACCTGTTTGGGATGGATTTGAAAAATTGTTTTATACTATTTAATTTCATAAAATATCCCCCTTTTAAGAACCACCCAAAGTATGAATCGCATCGTAAATTTGCTTATCTACAGTTTCAGTACCTGCTTTCATAGCTTCCATAGTGATATAAGCATTTTTACCTGTCAAGGCATCATCTGCAAGTTTTGCACAAAATGTCTGTAAAGGTGTCCAAACTTGCGCAAGAGCTCTTACGCTTGGCATAACATAGATAGAACCTGCATTTAAATTATTATTAATCACTTCGTTTAATCCGCCAAGTTCCCCTGCCAAATCACTTCTCGCAGGAGAGATTCCCAGAAGTTCACAACGCCGTTGAATCATTTTATAAGAAGTTGCAAAGTTTACAAAGGCTAAAGCGGCGTTCGGAGCTTTCGTATAGGAACTTATGGCATAACCATTCACTCCACCCATAACTGTCATATCTATAAAGCCTTGACTTTCATCTTCTAAATCTCCACTTTTTGGTAGACGAGGAACATTAACAATCTTAATATTTTCCCTTGCATAAGCTTCAGTATATCCTGCATTCATCATCTCTTTTACGAATAAAGTATAAACATCAGATGTCGTCATTGTTGCAAAATAAGTTCCCTGTGCCATACGAGAGTAAGAATTTTTTGTTATCGTATCCTCTGTACACTCTAAATTCATAATGGTTGCTAACTGACGAATAATTTTGGCACCACGATATCCTTCATTTTTAGAAAAGCCAATATCTTTTGTATCTTTACCATCTTCTCCGCCAAAGACATATCCACCATAAGAGAAGAAATATCCAGATGCAAAATATCCATCATTTAGAGATTTCATATATCCATATTTTGTTCCATTACTCTCTTGACGAATACTTTTTGAATAACGATATAAGTCAGTCCAATTTTCTATCATATCTGGAATGCCATTTTTGTCATCATCCCATGTATTCTTCCAATCCGCTGGTAACAAATCTGCTCTATAATATAGTAAAGGTTGTTGAATATTTACTGGGACACCAAAAGTAAAGGTCTGTCCCCCTGTTGTATAATGATAAGCCTGCCAAGCTCTCTCACTAATAAAAGAATAGCAATCTAACTCTTGAATTGGCAATGCTAAAATATGCTTACCATCTACATACTTCATAAGTGCATCATTTGCTTGATATAAAATATCAGGTCCATACCCATAGGGACCACCAACTTCTAAATCCGTATATTGATCCATATTTGCATCGACTGCCTCAATTCCATAACTAGCATACTCTTTATTAAACGCTTCTAAAAGTTCTTTCAAATATCCTTGTTCTTTTGCTGTATCATTTTCAAGGATCCGTAATTTAACATTATGTTCGAGTTCCCCTGTAAATTTTTCTTTCCCCACAGCATCAATGTTGTTAGAAAGAATTCCTAAAACTCCCATACCTATAACTAATACAAGAACAAGAACTATATGCGTGATTACTGCTGGTAATGTCTTTTTCATTTTTTACCTCCCTCGTTCATTTTATGATTAAAAATCCACCACTTAGTAAAGTTCCTTCCTCATAGTGATTACAAGATAAAATTTCTGCTACTTCTATTTGCTTATCTTTCTTACTTTCATTAATATATAACTTGTATTCTCCTCGTTCAACGATGAGCATTTCATTATCTTCATATATTTTAGCATCAAAATTTGCAAAACTTTCTTGTTGTTTTAAATGTGTCAATTTCTGAATTAATGACTTTACAGGATTATTCTGTTTTGCAACCTCCCAATCAAAAGTTCTTCTGCAGTCAGGATCGTATCCACCCTCCATCGCATTTTCTGTACCATAATAGATACAAGGCGTACCGGGGAAAAAATAGGTAAGAGCAAGAGCACTCAACAGTTTATCCTGATTTCCTTTTACCCTAGTTAAAAAGCGATGCGTATCATGTGTATCTAAAAGATTTAGCATCATTTGATTGGTAGGATCCGTATTACGCATTAAAATTTCATTTAATTTACAGGCTAGATCGGTTGCTGTAAATTCATCAAATGCATAGAAATCTAGACAGGCCTTTGTAAAAGCATAATTCATAATAGAGTCAAACTGATCTCCTCTTAAATAGACATTCGCATCATGCCAGTTTTCTCCAATTAAAACACAATCTGCTTTTTCTTTTTTTACTGCTTTACGAAATTGACGCCAAAAGTCATGCGATATCTCATCAGAAACATCTAATCGCCAACCATCAATATCGAATTCCTTAATCCAATACGTAGCAATATCAATCAAAAATTTACAAACTTCTGGATTAGATGTATTAAATTTTGGCATATAAGCACAAGCACCGAACATCTCATATTCTAATGGGTCTTCTCTAGTAATGATAAACCAGTCATAATATTTTGAGTTTCTTCCCTTTTTTAAGACATCCTGAAATTGACTTAACTGGTCACTACAGTGATTAAATACCGCATCTAGTACAATACGTATTCCGAGTGTATGTGCTTGGGTTATTAACTCTTTTAAATCCTTTTTTGAACCAAATTGAGAATCAATTTCAAAATAATCACTTATATCATATTTATGATTAGAAATTGACTGAAACACAGGGGTTAAATATAATGCATTTATTCCAAGTGCTTTCAAATAAGAAAGTTTTTCTGTAATCCCTTTGATATCCCCTCCAGCAAAGCTTTTTGGGTTTGGGATTTCTCCCCATTTCATTGTGATATAACTGGTATCCTTATTCTTATTCCCCATATAAAACCGGTCAACAAAGATTTGATAAAAAGTAGCTGTTGACATCCACTCTACTTTATTTATCAAGTCGCAGGGATTGATATAGGCATATTGAAAGCAATTATAATAACTTAATTCAAAATTATATTTCGTAGTCAAGCCATCTTCTGAAAAATAGGAGATTTTATTTTTCTCTGTTATTTCAAAAATGTAGACTACTCTTACATCTGTTACATGGAGTGTCACTGTGTAATATGCATACAATCTATCCTCATATGACCTTTGTAGAACAGCAGATTGTTGTTCTAAAGCAAATGTATATTTACCACCATAGATAACACACACTTTTTCTGGAAAATCTTTTTTTGAAATTCTCAATCTTAAGCATAATGTGTTTGCATTTAAAGCAAAACAATATTTAGATTCGGGAGAATGTTGTATTGCCATTTCGTCCATAACATAACCTCTTTGCTGTTGACATTTTATTTTTTATTGATATAATATTGAGTATGGAAAAAAAAGTTACTATTCACGACATTGCCAGAGAAGCTGGAGTTTCTGCTGCTACGGTATCCTATGTAATTAATAATAAACAGGGACAAACCATCAGCGAAGAAACTAACAACAAAATATGGCATGTAATTAATATGCTGAATTATAAGCCCAACGTATTTGCCAAAAATTTACGCTCTTCTAATTCTAAATTGATTGCAGTATGCTCCAACATTCAAGGTTATTTAAGTAAAGCAGAATTTGTCAACATTCTTGAAAATCTTTCTGCTTCTTTGCGAGAAAATTTTGATATTATATTTTCTATGCCACCTTATGAAAGAATAAAGAATGCGGATGCCATTATAGCCTATAATGTTTCCAAAGAAACGTTCTATCAAATAGGTAATCAGAATTATATTCCGCTGATTGCTGTAAATTGTTTGGTAGAGGACAAACTTTTTTTCCAGGTTAGCATCGACTATGAAAAACTGAAGAAAGAAGCCGATGCCTATTTTAAGGATGATTATTGTTTCGCATCTTTAATTCCTGCGGATGAAGAAATCAAGAAACAGATAGAAACAGTTTTTAAAAATACTTATTTTGTAGAGAATGGCACAAACCTTCAAGAAATAAAAGCACAAAATGTTTTAACCATCCATGGTCTTTTAGCCGAATTCTTTAAGGGCCAACCTGTAAATCTTCTTTTTAAAGATTTATATTCTCCCCTTTGCGAACAGGTTGCCAGCTGTATCTACAAAGCATTAAGTCGTGAATCTTTTGACGTTCACGCCTATAAAGTTTAAAGAAACAAACGGACGTTCCATTTTAGGAACGCCCGTTTTCTTTTTTCCTATGTTACGGGCGTTTCAAATTATGCGTTTGGAAGCGCGTAGAAATTTATTTCGCCTGTAGCAATAACGTAAACTACTTTATATTTTCCTGCAACTGAACAAGTAAAGTTAGTACCAGCTTCAGGAGTAAATTTATCATTTGCATCACCGCTAGTGCCCATTGCTGATACACCTAGATAGTCTCCATAACCTTCCTTTTCACCCTTTGGATGTTTTTCACAACCAAATTCAACTTTTTTACCTTCTTCTACTGTAAGAACATATTCATATTGCGTTTCATCTTCAGAAATAGTAAATCTGTATTCTGCTGACCACCCATGGCTCCAAGAATTAATATTTAAACCCTTAATATAAATATCTAAATTATCTGCACTTTCAATATGTGCTACCATCGTAATCATTTTTGCATAACTATCAAACGTAATATCATAGTTTCCTGCAGTTAATACCTTGATATTATTATTTCCATCACCAACTGCAGAGAATGCAGTTCCACCATTATAAAGATAGGTATAATTGTAACTTCCTAAACCATTATAGCTTTCCGTACCATATTCACCACGAGTTGTTGAACCAGCTTTGAATGCTTGAATAATAATTTCAGAATTTGCTTTTAAAGCCACATTTTTAATTTCAAATATACCAGAACCTTCTTCAGTTTCTACCAATTTGAAATCTGGATTAAAACAATAATCTTTCCAATTTTCTAAACCTTCTGCAAAAGTACCATCAATATAATAATCTGTTGGTACTGGTGTTTGAGTTGCATCAAATGTAACAGATAATACCTGAGTAGATTTTGTATAAGTGAATGTATAAGAACCAGATGCCTTAGCAACCATATTTAAACTAGGTTTTTGATCGATATAAGCCTTGCTCGCCTCATCAAGATTGCTTGCACGTAGATATTCTGTTCCAGTTCCTACTTCTGTACCAATTGTATTTAAAGAAGTAAACATAAATTCTTCATTTTCTTTTAAATAAACAGTTAATGTATAAACACCATTATCATTATTCATCTTAGTTGCAGCATTGTACATATCTTTCCAGTTTGTAATACCAGAGCCTTTGATGTAATAATCTGTAACTACTACAACAGGAGCTGAAGCATCGCCATTACGAACCCAAGAGATTTTATCTAATGAATTTATATTGAAAGCTTCCTTACCAGCTTCTGTATAACTTGGATGTGTTGTTTCATAAGTATCATCATCAGGATGTGTAGTAAGTGTAAATGTATAGTTCCCTGCAAGTTCACATTTAATGTTTAATCTGTAAGCAGAGTTGTCTCCAATTGTACCAGCTCCACTAAAAGCTTCTGTACCATCTGGAAGAGTTAAGGATGTCATATAACCAACACCTCTTTGATTATGCCAACTTTCATTAATAGCGAATTGGAATAAGTCTCCCACTTGCAAATCTAAAGTATAAGTATACTCATTTTTATCTGCAGCTTTAGTCATTCTAGTTGTTTCATCAAACACCTTTCCCCAATTACTGCTCATTAAAATTGGACTTGTTCCACCACCTACGATATAATACTCTCTTGTATCTGCCGTCTGTTCTGCAGAAGTCCATTGAGCAAAAGCTGATTTATCTTCGGTAATAGCCTGATCAAAATCAAACTTATGACCAAAATTAGGTGTTGCAAACCATTCTACAAAGACATAATCTTGTTTAGTAGGAACCCATCTGGTTGCTTTTTCTCCTTCCTTAACGGTTTGCTTGTCTAATACTGTAGTACCATCATAATAGGTTACAGTATACTCTTTTGTTTCGGGAGTTTCATTATCATCACAAGCAGAAAGCACGGCAATAGATAACATGCATACCACTGCTACGACAAAGAAACCTACCCATTTGATAGCTTTTTTCATCTTTCCATCTCCTATAATTTTTTTAGTTTTTTGAATTACTTAACCGATTAAGTATATTATAGCATAGCGCTTTCATTTTGACAATAGTTTTTTTATTTTCTTTTAAAATACAGAAAAAATAGAATAAAAAGTGTTAAATTTATATCATTTTGTTTTATAATGAAAGGAATACCATAATATTCTCTCACTTCATTATATTTTAAATCAGTGAGGTAATATTCCTAATAAATACATTATTAAAATAATAATATGAAAGCAAAATTATGATAATAAATAAAAAATGGTTAGTTGATTTTATTGTATAATACAACAAGTGAAAATATTGTCAAAAAAAGTATTAGTGTTCTTTGAACTTCACTAATACTTTTATGTCCCATTATATTTGATTTTTTATAGATAAAACAATATTATGTAGTATAAAATTTTATCTTATGTTGTTAAATTAGAAGTACAATCATTCTTAATAATTTCCTTGGAGAAAATATTTCGTTAGATTCGTCCCCAGCTCTTCTCCTTTAAGATGAACATTAGTTAAATCTTCGAATAACAATATATTTCAAAAGAGCATCTTTACCATTTTCAAAAACCTCAATGTATGTATCTCCAACTTGATAAGAGTCATCAACTCCAAAGTATTCTTCTATTTTATTAACAATAAATATTTCATTTGTCTACTTATTTTAAGAATATCGTAAATGGTAAATATTGTAAATATATTTAAAAAACTAACTATATTTAATTTTTTTTAAAGATATATTCTAGAAGAATTAATCATCTAATGCAAATAATCACTTTCACATGTCGATTTTTGTCAGACAAAGCTTGTTGACAAAAAAATAAAACATATTTATAATCAATTATAAATTTGCATTCAACAAGGAGATGGAAAAGTGAAAAAAATATTTTGTATAATTATTTTAAACTACATTATATTCCTTCTAGTTTGCTCTTGTAGTAGAGATACCTTACAAGAGGAATGCGACAGCCAATCCACTGTTGAATATTTTTTAGAATATTATAAACCAGATGACAATGCTCATGTGCGGTAAAGTAACACAATGATTTGATAGGCAACCGCCCCTATTCCGTAATTTGAAAGACCAGCTATAAAAAGTAGTATCCATATGGTAAAATATAAACAAAAAAACATCAAGGTGGTAAACGCTTATGGAATTTCATGAAAAGCTGCAAGAACTTAGAAAACAAAAAAATTTAACACAAGAAGAACTTTCTGAAATACTGTTTGTTTCACGAACTGCCATTTCAAAATGGGAATCAGGGCGTGGCTATCCTAGCATTGACTCCTTAAAAGCTATTGCAGAATTTTTCGGGGTAACAATAGATGAACTGTTATCTAATAGGGAGCTGATTTGTCTTGCAGAAAAAGATAATCACCAAAAAACACAGCATATGCGTGACTTAGTGTTTGGTTTGATTGATTGTTCTGTTGGAATGTTGTTTTTTATTCCTCTTTTCGGACAGAAAGAGGGTGATATAATTCGTCAAGTGTCTTTGCTATCGTTACAGGAAACGCCCTTGTTCATAAAAGCTATATACCTTGCAATTATTTTATTAACGGTTGCTTGTGGCATTGCTACATTAGCTTTGCAAAATTGTTCCTGCCGTATTTGGATAAAAATAAAGACTGTTTTATCTATAGTGTTGACTACCGTTAGCGTTGTTATCTTTATTGCAAGCCTTGAACCTTATGCCGCCTTTTTTATATTCGTTCTGCTGATTATCAAGGGGGCTTTGCTGCTAAAACGCCCATGACACGGAGCGTATCATAGATGTGACGGTCAAATTCTTTCATTTTTTGTACTCCAAAGCTAAAGTGTGATTAGGCAAAAGCCAAATACATGAAAGACAAAGGAGCAAAAAAATGAAAGAAGCAAAGAAAAAAATCCAAAAAGATTTTGGTGTAACTGCTGGGCTGTTGGTTTTATCAATTCTCTACACAGTGGCGATTATGTTTATTGATGTGCGTCCAATTGGCCCACAAGGTTCGGTTGTCGGGTTCGCAACGGTCAATCAATATTTTCATACACTATTTGGTACGAATATGTTGTTATATAACATAACAGACTTGTTGAGTATTCCTATACTGTTTGTTATGTTAGGTTTTGCAATAGTAGGTCTTGTGCAACTTATAAAAAGAAAAAGCCTATTGCGTGTAGATAGCAGTATTTTGATATTGGGCGGTTTTTATGTGCTTGTATTTTTGGTATATCTCTTTTTTGAGTTTTTTGTTGTGAACTACCGACCAGTTTTGATTAAGGGTTTTTTAGAAGCCTCTTATCCGTCCTCTACAACAATGCTTATGATGTGCATTATACCTACGGCTATCATGCAATTTCAACGATTGATTTCAAGCAAAGGATTAAGAAACATCGTAAATACCCTTTGTGGTATCTATGCAGGTTTTATGGTCATTGGAAGGGTTTTATCAGGTGTGCATTGGATTACGGATATTGTCGGAGGGATATTGTTTAGTGCAACATTTGTTATGCTGTACTATTCCATAAATCAGTGGGTAAATAGCAAAGCCAATCGAGCCAGTCAACGGTCAAGATGAACGGGCTGCCCCCGCCGTTGACAGTTCCGTCCGCCTTTGCTGGTGGGTAATCAAGGGGCGACAGCAAAAAGTGCTACCGCCCTTTCCCATAATCGAAGAAAGGGGGATTTTCCATGACTGAATACGAAGCCTATCAAGAACATATCCGCTATACCCATGATACCTATTGCCGGATTGTTATTCGTCATGCGTCCTTTGACGCTGCCCGTCTGCTGGCGGCGAGGTGGAAACGGGAAATCTCCCTTGAATATCTGACCGAAGAAAAGTTTGTCCCACTAAGCACCACAGACGAGTATTTTCAAGTGCCGGACTATGGCGAAACTTATCCGTTTTCTGTCCGGGGGCAGACGATATTTTTAGATAGCCGTTCCCTTGCGGCGGCTCTTGCCGAACTGCCGGAACAGACGCAGGAGGAAATCTTTTTATATTACTTCCAGCACTTGACGCAGAAAGAAATCGGGGAACAAATTGGCTGGACACGCAGCACAATCGGGCGGCATATTCAGCTTGCCTTGAAGCGGCTGAAAGCGGAAATGGAGGTGTTGTCCCATGAGTAACCGACTTCTCCCCTATGACACGATAATAAAGGCACATGAGGGCGACCCCATAGCGATACAGGCTGTCCTTGACCGTTACGCTGGATATATCCGCTATTTCTCCAAGATGAACGGCTATTATAACTCTGATATGGAGGACTACATCAGAACAAAGCTGATTGAAAGCCTGTTCAAGTTCCGGCTTGACCGATAACATAAAAACTGAATATCCCGCCGTCCCGCAGCGGCACATGAAGCAGTAAATCCGAAAAAGATTTGCTGCTTTTTTGCGCCCATTTTTGGCAAATTTCCAAAAGTTCCGTATTAGATAGTGAAGCCAAAAAAGATTGCCGTGTTTTCAGACAGCGGGCAAAACGCAGCTTCCGAAACGCCTTATTGTCGGGAAAGACCGAGCTGCCGGAAAAGTTCTTGCCGGAAAGTCCGTCCATTCTGCTCTTTTGTGGTTTGTAGGGAGTAAGGGGAGAACGCCGCCCGTAGCCTTTTATGAAAAAGCTGGTTATAGATTTCCCGAAAAAGTGGCAGTAGGAAGTGAACGGCAGTCCGGCAGTTTCTTAGAGCAAGATTCTACCACAGTACCAAATTTCGCCTACCGGCTCATTTTGTCCTGCGGGAATCTTGTTGGGGTTGCCACCCCAAGCCCGCCTTTTT
>CAJTNG010000007.1 GCA_910577745.1 uncultured Anaeroplasmataceae bacterium
TCTCACACGCCTAGCGTGTGGTTTTTTTGTGAGTCTTTCGACTAACAAAATAAAATAAAATTATCCAATAAAAAATGGATAATTTTATTCAGTATAATCTTCCCTTTATTTTCTTTTATAAATAAGAAATTCACTTAATAAAAGGCCCGCTCCTAGGAGAAGAAATAAAATCCCCAACCATAAATATTTAGCGAGTATAACTTTAGAAAACACACAAAAGCCGAGTATTATAAATAAAATGCCAAGGCCCCCAATAAGGAAATAAAAAAGATAAGCTTGAATTTTTGATTTTCCTTTTGTCACTTCAAGAGGTCTTGAGGTCTCTCCTTCTTTCATTCCAGATTCTGTCTTTTCTATTAAAAGTTTAGAATGATCATATGCCTCTTGAATATTTTCGTCTTTTTTTCTTTGATTTTCGAAATCTTGTAACATATTCATCGTATATCCCTCCATCTAATTTAATTATATCCTCATAATCCATCAAAGTCAATTCATTTTAATTCATAAATATTCAAAGATGTTTAAAATGTTGTCTCTTTTAAAAATAAAAAATCTGCTAAATGCAGATTTTTATTCTTCATACATATCCTCATAATCATCCATAAGATCATTATATTTATCTTCATTGAAGTCATCTTCAGAATAACGTTCTGTTATATCTCCGTCAATGATGGAGTCTTCGTCATCTTCATACTCATACTCAGAATCATCTTCATCTTCATCTTCCTCGTCTTCGTAATCGTCTTCTTCATCCTCATCCAAATCTTCTTCTTCGTCTAGATCCTCTTCATCTAACTCCTCATCCAATTCAGCTTCTTCTTCATCCATAGGCTCATCATCAAGATCAGCGCCCTTCGTATTAAATGCAGAACCATCCTTATCAAACTCATCTAAAGACTGACGACTTTTTAAATCCCACTCTTCGTCGCCCATATATACAAATTTCGAACTAGTAGTAATGTCAATGTATAGTTGTGTAGCAAGACTTCCGTCTGCATCGTCTAATCCTTTCATTTCCAATACTTCTTTGATTAAAGTACGAATAGATTGACGCGCTTTCTTTTGTTCCATCAAATAGATTGCTACTTCTAAAAGTGACATTTGCGAAACATTTTCCATTTATAATTCCTCCATTGTTTAAAACACTAGTTATTTTACTAAAGTTTTACAGATTAATCAAGAGTTTACTGTCAAAACTAAAAAAATATTTTATCTTTTATCTTAATTTTCAATTTATAATAAAAGCCAACTTCTGTTTATTGGTTGTCCCATCCTCTAGGATCATCTCATAATGAACATCTATTCTTTCATCTTTTATGATACATAAAGAACAATATACATCAAATTCAAAAGACAAGCCTAATTGATTTTGATAATATCCTTTCGTTTTTTCTTTTGGAATAAACTCCATTTCCATAGTAACTTCACCCTGTCTTAATAAATGAAGTTTATTTTCTTTTATTTTTAAATAAATTACCGTATTTTCACAAGACTTGTCCGAAAAAGATATTCCATTTCCATCTTGCTTGGCGATTGCTTTATATTCTATTTTATGATTTTTCTGATCTATACTTATAAACGTTACTTCCATGTATACCCACCTATAATAATAAAACGATTAATAAAACTAAAAAGCCTGGCAATCTAAAAAAGCCAACTAAAACGACAGAGAGTAAATTAAAAGGTAAAGAAATATTAAAAAATTGACCTACTAGGTTAAATAACAACACACTTGATACTCCAATAATTACTGATTTAACCAAATACTTTATTGTCTTCAGCATAAAATCACCATGTAATTATATGAAGCAACCGATTTTAATATTCTCTTCTTCCTTCCATTGCTTTCAAAAGTGTCATCTCATCTGCATATGACATTTCCCCTCCAACCGGAAGTCCATGTGCAATACGTGTAATCTTGATAGGATAATCACTTAAGAGTTCCTTAATATAGCGTGCAGTGGTTTCCCCTTCTAAAGTGGCATTTGTAGCTAATATAATTTCATCTAACTGATTTTTTTTAACTAGTTCTATTAAAGATTCAATATTTAAGTCATGAATGCCAATCCCTTTAGAAAAACTGATAGCCCCATTCAAAACATGGTAAATTCCTTGGTATTCATTTACATTTTCAATCGTATATAAATCTTTTATAGTTTCAACGACTAGAATCTGTTTATGATTTCGTGAGGCATCTTTACATATACTGCATTCCTCATCTTCACAAATATTTCCACAATTCTTACATAAACGAATATTTTGTTTTACATCCATAAGATGTTTGGCAAATCCTTCTGTGGATTCTTGACTCAGCTTAGTATAAACATAAAGGGCAAACCGTTCTGCGGATTTCTTGCCTACCGAAGGAAGTTTTGTAAAATCTTCAATTAAATCTTCTAAAGGCTTGGGATATTTGAGCATTAGAATAATCCACCAAATCCGCCACCGAAGCCACCTAAAGCTTTTTGCGATTCAGATTCAATCTTCTTGATTGCATCATTTAAAGCGGCAACAATCGTGTCTTCTATCATTTCAATATCTTCTTTAGATTCTAATGCATCTGGGTCGATTTTAACAGATACCACTTCATGGGTACCTTTTACTTCTACAGTAACCATTCCACCACCTGCTGTACCTTGAAACACCGTAGATTCTAATTTTTCCTGTGCCTCCATCATTTGTTTTTGCATTTTCTTTAAACGCATCATTGCTTGTTGATTCATAATTCATCCTCCAAAATATCTATTTTTTCTTTGTCTATATATTCATACAAAAATTCTAGTTTCTCATCTTTAAGTTCTTTTTCTTCTGGTTCTTTTCTTTTTAAAACGCCTAAACTAAATTTTTCTAAATGTACAATTGGATTCTCCTGACTATATTTTTTCCGGTAATCCGCAAGTATTTTATTCCATGTAGCTTTAGGCAAACAGATATAATCTTTTATGTTTGCGTTGTAATAATCAAAAATTTCCATGATTTTTAAATAACTTTCATAGCGCATTAGACGATTACAGAATCCTAAATCATTTAATATTACTATGATTTTATCCTCATTTACAGCTGCAATATCTCCTGCCACTAAAATTTGAGCTACAAAAACACCAGAATATTCAGAAGAAATTTGCTGCCAAATCATTTGTAGCTTTTGTTTTCTAGCCTTGGAAGCTGAATTTAGAACTTCTTCCACTTCCTCTATTTGAACTTCATTTGCGTCAATCTGTTGAACTGTTTTAGGCTTTTCTACAATCGTATCCTCTATCTTCTTTATATCCTCTTTTGTAGGTATAGTCATTTGAATATTTTCTTGTTTTGGCGCTTCCTTCTTGACTTCCGCTAGCATATCTATTGTATGTTCTAATTGTTCTATTCTTTCTAAAAGACCTGCTTCTTCATTGAGTTTTATATCACTCATTTTTAAAATTGCAAGTTCTATATATGCCCTTTTTTGATTAGAAAAACGCATCGCATTGTTGGTTTCATTTAATAAATCTAGCCAATCATAAATGATTTTTTTGGCAACATTTTTTGAAAACGAAATAAATGCATCCTCATGAAATTCAAGTCTGTCATCTAAAATTGCATTATTTTTAAATAAAAGAACATCTCTTAAAAAAATGATAAGATCGTTCACAACTCTAGGAACTTCTTTCCCTTGTTTTAAAATTGCATCCATCTCTTTTAATGCCGTAGGTCCATCTCCTTTTAAACAAGCATCTAAAAGAGATAGCATCTGTTTATAAGAAACATTACCACTAACAGATAAAACATCATCTAAGGTGATTTCTTCATTTAAACTAAAGGAAATCGTTTGATCAAACAAAGACAGGGCATCTCGCATTCCACCTTCTGCTGCAGAAGCAATCTGATTGATTGCAGCTTCTGTCATTTGGACATGTTCCTGCTCTGCCACAATTCTTAACCGCTTGGATATATCCTCCATAGAAAGAGATTGAAAGTCAAATCTTTGACATCTAGACAATATCGTATTCGGAAGCTTATAAGGCTCTGTTGTAGCTAAAATAAAGATTACATGTTTCGGTGGTTCTTCTAATGTTTTTAATAAGGCATTAAAGGCCGCATTAGAAAGCATATGCACTTCATCTATGATATACACTTTATATTTTCCTGCAGAAGGTAAATATTTGACGCTATCCCTTAAAGCTCTAATATCGTCTGCACCGTTATTAGACGCTGCATCAATTTCAACAACATCTGGCATGACTCCTTTTGTAATACTTTCACATATTTCGCATGTATCACAGGGTTCAATTGTTGGTCCATGTTCACAGTTTAAAGCTTTGGCCATAATTTTAGCTAGTGTGGTTTTTCCTGTTCCTCTAGGTCCACAAAATAAATAAGCATGGGCTACCTTATTTAGCTTTATGGCATTTTGTAATGTTTTTATAATATGCTGTTGTCCGCTAACTTCACTAAACTTTTGTGGACGATAAGCACGGTACAAAGCTACATAAGCCATGTTACTCACTTCCCTTCTACTCTAAGTAATAAATATGTTGAACTTGATTCGAATCAACATAATGATAATAACAAATATATGTTTCTCCACTTAATAATAAATCATAAACTGACGTGGTAAACCCATCTTTATTTAAGTCTACACCAATTGTATCAAAAGCCTTTGCTACCAAGTCACTGCAATATGACTTATTTTTCGTGTCAAACAGAAATGAATAATTGTAAGGCTCTCCAACCAACGCCATAGCTCGCGCAATAACTCTTGACCTCTGCTCTTCTGTCATTTGTACGCGTAAACCAATAACAGGACGACTTCGAATAGAAGAAAGCCATCTTGCTCTTGATCCTATACCAGATAAGTTTTCTCCTCCATCCATTCCTGAAGATTCTAAAACCTTATTGACATCAACAGAAACGTTTGCATCCTGATAATCATCCAAAATTAAACCAGCATGTCCCCCCGCAAAAAAAGTAATGATATCTTCTACAAAGGGGATTCCAATTCCAGATTGTAAGCTGATTAAAATATCTCCTTTATTTCCAGGATAATAGGAATTTCCTTTTTTTTGACAAGCCGAAAGTTGTTCATTAGATGGAATTTTATAAACCTTAGTAGATGCGGTGGATTCTTCTTCATCTAACGTTGCTTTCTTTTTAAATTGTTCAATCAATATGTCTGCATAAATATACTTGGTTATGGCAGAGGTAAGCCCCCCTACCACGATAAATAGTAATGGTAACTCTATACAAAACATTATATATTTTACTATTTTTTTCATAGTATTATTTTATCATAAAAGCAATATAAAAGAAATACCAGAATAAAAAAATCTATTCTACTTCTGGTAAACTGTTTCTTGTCTATTTTAAAAATTTTATGCCTGATTTTTTCGCTGCATAAAAACAATTTTAAAGTTATGTCTCCATATTTTTCTATATCTTTTAAACATACTTTTGAAAAACAATTGCTCTCTTTGTGTCAGCAATTTATAACGATTCCTGGCCGCTTGATAAGATTCAAAGGGATGTTTTGTAAAATCAAAAATTGTAGAGTTCTCATCTTCCATAACAACCTTAAATAATATTTCCAAAAATCTCTTTCTTTTCTCTATAGATGTCGTTTCAATAAAATCATTGACTGTTTTTTCAAAAGCTTTAGAAATGAAGTTTGCGTGCTTAACTAGCTTAAATCTTCCATCTTTGGTAATTTTCCAATTGAATGGATCATGTTGAAATATGCTTAATCCTCTTGAATCCACAAAGGTCATTTTTTCACTATGGTGTAGCATTATTCCCACCATAGCTTCTTTACAAGTTGTTTTTGATATTTTTGATTCTAGCTGTTTGTATTCCTTCATTTGAGAAATATCCTGTAAAAAGCCTGGTCCATCATGATTAAAAATATGAAGAAATCTGCCCTTGTTTTTTTCTTCGCTATATAGAGCAGCATACACTGCTAAATTTCCACCTTTAGAGTGACCTCCAATATATAGATCAGTAGAAATATATTTACATATTCGATTCAAATATTTACTAGCTTCGGTTTGAGAAGGGATTACATCTAAAAAAGCCATATTAAAATTTTCTTTCCACCCCAACAAAGTTAAATCTGTCCCACGATACGCAACATAACTAAATTTTGAAAAAAGAAAAGTTATCGCACAAAATTGCTGAATCTTATCTACATGAAATAAATTTGAAAAATATCCACAGTTTAAACCTTCATATCGAGTAGATTTTTTTAACATATGAAGAAGAATCTTGTTTCTTCGTTCATCTAAAGTTCCAACACTTAATTTATAAATCGTATCGTCATCTAACACACCTAAAAGAGAAATCGGTTGATTCGTATCATCTATAGAGGGAACATAATCATCTAAATTTAAATACGTAATTTGACTTAATATTAAACTGTCAACCTCGTTAAAAGCAAACTCTTCAAAACTTTGATTTCCAAATTTTTTAACATAATCGATGATGCTTCTCATTTATGATTCCTTCCTTTCCGTCTCTTTATAAAAGCGTTCTAACTCTTTTTGCAAGTGGTATGCATCTACAATCACTTTTTTATTTAACCAATGTTTTGGCATTAATTCTTGGTATTTTAAATAGGTAAATCGCTCATCCAGTAAAATAGCTACCCCTCTGTCTGTTTCACTTCGTATCACTCGTCCAACCGCTTGAACTACTTTTGTAAATCCAGGATAAGTATATGCATAATCAAAGCCATTATGATATATTTCTTCAAAATAGTCCTTTAATATATTATTTTCATCACAATACATTGGTAATCCAACGCCGACAATGATAACACCATTTAAATAATCTCCAATTAAATCAATACCTTCAGCATATACTCCACCCAATACAAAAAAACCGACTCTACACCCCTCTGTTTTCTTAAACTGTTCTATGATTACATTGCGTTCCTCTTCCGTATCCGTTGATTTTTGTATAATCACCTCAAAATCTATTTCTTCTAAAGCATCTAGAATCATCTGCATATATTTATAGGAAGGGAAAAACACAATATAATTTCCTTTTTTTGTTTTTGTCAAAATTTCAATTGCTTCAATGATATAATCAATCGAATATTCTCGCTCCTTATATTTGGTTGAGATTTTATTATTGATGATAATCTCTAGATTGCCTGGATCAAATGGAGATGGAAGTTCTAAAAATTTACCTTCTCCTTTGGTAAGTAAATCCGCATGGTATTTAAAAGGAGTCAGTGTTGCCGAAAATAAAACGACTCCCTGTCCTGCAGAATGCATGGTTTCTAATAAGAAATCTGAGGCATCCAAGCACATCATTTGAACACTGCAGATGTCTTGATCTACTTTAGCAATGAAGCGATGTGTAGGTCCATAGTAAGAGGAAATTTGAACAAAATCTAATACTTTAAAGTATTGTTCTAAAGCTTCATCCTTATGATTTATTTTTTTATTTTCAGAGAATAGAGAATCACATTTAACAAGAAGATTCTTCAATAAAACAACCAGCTCACTATCTAAATTTTCTTGGATGTAGACGGTTTTATCCACAAGAAAATCTTTAAAACTATTTATTTTTTCAATTACTTTATTACAATCCGAACGAATTGATGGGTCATATCCGTTTAATGATTTTCTTAGTCGTCTAATATCTTCTTCTGAAATCATAGAAGAATACATGTCCTTACTTCTAGAAATTAAATTATGTACTTCATCAATTAAAATTTTGGGATGATAGGTTGTATCCTCAAAATAGCGAACTAAATGCGCTCTTGGATCAAACATATAGTTATAATCCGCAATGACCACATCACAATAATAAGATAAATCTAAACTAAATTCAAAGGCGCATATTCTATGTTGATTTGCAACCATAGAGATGGTCTGTTCATCATATGTATTGTAATTCGCAAAAATATCTTGTAAGGCAAGACGTATTCGGTCAAAATAACCTACTGCATAAGGGCAATCCTCTGGCTTACAATTTTTAAATTTAGAATTACAAATTTTTTGTTTGGCAGTTATCGTAATAGTTTTGATTTTTAATCCTTTATTTTCCAATAATTGTATGGCGGCTAAGGGTGCTGATTTTCCACTACCTTTGGCCGTTAAATAGAAAAGTTTATCGTTTTTTTCTAAGGTTTTTAAGGTGGAAAATAAGGTGGCCATCGTTTTCCCTATGCCTGTAGGAGCTATCGTATATAATATTTCTTTATCACGCATCGCTTGAAAACAAGCCTTCATCATATCTCTTTGTCCAGGACGCATTTCATGAAATGGAAATTTAATAGTAGAAATTGTATGTTCTTTGGCGTTATTTGCTTCTTGATTTAGATTTATCCATTCCATATACTCTTCTAAAATGGAAAAGAAATAATCTTCTAATTTATTTATACTTACAACATAATCAAACTCTTTTACCTCTCGATCTACTATAGAAATATATGTCAAACGTATATGAATAATTTCCATTTCATTTTCTAACGCATAAAGATAAGCATAAATTTTTAATTGGGCTAAATGCTCTAAAATAGGTTCTACTTCCTCTAAATCTCTTTGTGTAGATTTGATTTCTTCAATAATGATTTCATCCTCTATATTCAAAACACCATCGATAAAGCCATGGAGTAAAATATCTTTATTCTGATATGTAATTTCCTTCTTTATATAAACTTCACTTTTACTTTTATCATTATATTTGGATTGTAAATATTTATGCAGCTTTGTTCCTTCTTCTAAATCCTTGTTAGAAAAATATTCTGTTGTTAAATTACCAGATTGGCAAATAAAATGGGCTAACTCTTTAATTGCTATTTTTAGTACCATTTTTCCACCACCTTTACTATGTATTATATCATAAATACGTAAAACATTTAGAAAATTTTTATAAAATTAAAAACTGCCACCAAATTTAGTAGCAGTGTTATTTTACTTTTTTTGTAGTAAAACTTTGGCATTATATTCTTTGTTAGAATATGTCACATTCGCATAGATACCATCTGTTTCCTCCATAAAAACTTGACTGTTTTCAGGGATAGATATTGTACCACTTTTCTTAAGCCCATCATTTAAAAAGGGTAAATAAGCTTTCTTGGTTTCTGCATTATACAAAACTGTATAAAATACTCTTGTAACTAAGGTTTGTTGATCTTCAATAAAACCTGTAGGATTTAGCTTCACTTTATAATTATTAAAAACATAGATAGGGACACCTAAAGGTGTATAGACTACATTATTTTCTACATAATAGTCCATACTTCCATTAGAACAGGAACTAAATTCTACTAAAGAAGGACATTGATAAAAATAAGATTTTCTTAATCCTCCCAGACCCGTATAATACTTAAAAGAACTCCAATGCCTAAAACTTTCAAAATTAACAGCATAAAAGCTTGTCAAATTAGGAAGATTATAACAAACACAATCTCCTACTGGATTAAATTTTCCACCTACCATCTCAAGATTTTCACAATGATTGATACTCATAGACAAATAATAAGCTTCTGTAATTGATATATTTTTTAAATTCACACAATTACTAAACGCATTAGGATGTACTAAACAAACAACATGCTCCCCCTCGAATTTAAAAGTTTCCATTGATGAATTTGCAAAGGCTTTATATCCTATTTGGCTTATATTATGTCCACAAATTAATTCTGGTATAATTACATTTTTAGGAAGTTTTTCATTGTACCCTTTAATAATAAAACCATTTGATATAATTCCATTAGGTGCTCCACTGAAAAATTGAGATACTCTAAAATAATATGCTGAAGTTGGATACTCTGATATCATAGAATCTTTAATGCTAGGTCCATTTCTTAAAGAAATAGGATACATTTCCTTTTGATGGTATTCTCCTGTCATATCATAATAATAGTAGTCATAATACGCTTTATGATTTAATTCTTCTTGAAACTTATACTCTATAGCGTCCGTTTGAGAATTCGTAATTGTTGATGCATCAAAATATTCATAAATTACGCCTTGATATTCAACGATTTCTCCATCCCTAAAATCTTTTTCTTTCGTTATGTCTAATTCTTGATTGGACTTACAAGAAACAAGAAAGAAACTCATTAAGAATAAACTAATAAATAAAAATCTTTTCATTCAAATCCCCCCTTTTGTTTATGTGACATATTATACAGTTTATAAATTAGATAACTATATATAAATTTTACCATAAATGTTTTTAAAAAAACAGATGTCATTAAAAATTAAAAATGTTTATAGATAAATTATCTACAAACATTTTTATACTTTATTCTTCTATTGTTGAAGTTTCTATTCTTTCGGGTTCTGCAACTTCTTCAAGATTGATTTCTTCTTCCTCATCCATCTGACGATCTACGATTGCAATGTTAGCAATTTCTTGCTTATCTTTTAATTTAATTAATATAACACCTTGTGTATTTCTACCTGCAAGAGATATTTTATCCACATGCATACGAATAATGACACCTCTATCTGTCGTTATAATCAAATCATTATTTACACTAACACTTCTTAAAGCAACGAGTCTACCATTCTTACCAGTGACATTGAAGGCCTTAACTCCCATTCCGCCACGTCCTTGTAAACGATATTCATCTACATTTGAACGTTTACCAAATCCTTGTTCTGTAACCACCAGAATTTCATTTTGTTCTTCTGTTACTACAGCCATTCCAACTAAGAAGTCTGTCTTTTGTAAATCTATTCCTTTTACTCCTGCCGCACTTCTACCAATTGCTCTGACTTCAGCCTCATGGAAACGGATAGCTTTACCTCTAGAGGATCCTAAAACAATATCTCGTTTACCATCGGTTACTTCTACCTGTAATAACTCATCATTCTCAGCTAAATTTATGGCAATAATTCCACTTGCTCTAATATTCTTAAACTGAGAAACAATGGTTCTTTTTACTGTACCCTTCTTCGTTGCGAAGAAAAGATAGGAATTATCATCCTCTAACGAAGGAACTTTAGTAATTGCTGCTAATTTTTCATCTTCTTGGAAGGATAAAATATTCACTAATGGCAATCCTTTTGCGGTTCTTGATGCTTCAGGAATCATATATCCTTTTATCGCATATACTCTTCCTTTATTGGTAAAGAATAACAAGTAATCATGGGTACAGGTTGGAATCAAGAATTGAACATCATCATTCTCATTAGTTTTTATACCACTCATACCTACTCCACCACGACTTTGGGCTTTATATGCATCCTGTTTCATACGTTTTGCATAGCCTTTAGATGTAATAGTGATGACAACATCTTCTCTAGGAATTAAATCTTCATTTTCAATACTAATATCAGCACTTAAACAAATTTCGGATTTTCTTTCATCATTATATTTGTTTTTGATTTCTAAAAGTTCTGATTCAATAATGGCTTCTTTTTTAAGATCATCTGCCAAAATTGCACGATATTCAACACATGCTTGTGTTAAGTCAGCATGTTCATTTAATATTTTTTCTCTATTTAACCCAGATAATCTTCTCAATTGCATATCTAATATCGCTTGTGCCTGAATTTCATCTAACTTAAAATGCTCCATTAATTTCTCTTTTTCTGTTCCATCTTTGGTATTTCGAATGATTTTTATAACTTTTTCAATATGATCCTGCGCTATAATATAACCATCTAAAATATGAATACGAGCTAACGCTTTTTCTAAATCAAACTGTGTTCTTCTCGTAATAATTTCCATTTGATGTTTCAAATAAACTTCAAGGGCTTCTTTTAAGGTAATTGCTTTTGGCTGGTTATTCACCAAACAGATCATATTCATACCAAAGCTTGTCTGAAGCTGGGTGTATTTATAAAGATTATTTAACATGACTTCTGCATTTATGTCTTTACGTAACTCAATTACAATACGAATTCCAGAACGTCCTGATTCATCTCTTAAATCTGTAATACCTTCTACGATTTTATTCTTCGCAACTTCGGCAATACGTTCAATAAGTTTTGTCTTATTAATCATATACGGAATTTCAGTAACGATTATTTCATTCTTTCCATTCTTAAGAGAAACAATTTCAGCCTTTGAACGAATGACAATAGATCCATTACCTGTAGTATACGCATTTCTCAAACCCGTACGTCCTAAGATTTGACCTCCTGTGGGAAAGTCTGGTCCTTGTACATAATCCATCAATTCTTCACTTGTAATATCTTTATTATGAATGACAGCAATTACACCATCGATGACTTCTCCAAGATTATGAGGAGGGATATTTGTAGCCATACCAACAGCAATACCTGTGGTACCATTCACTAATAAATTTGGAAATCTAGATGGTAATACTAAAGGTTCTCTTTCTGTAGCATCATAGTTATCTCCGAAATCTACCGTATTGCGATCAATATCTCTTAGCATTTCCATTGCAATTTTGCTCATACGGGCTTCGGTGTAACGCATTGCTGCAGCACCATCCCCATCAATATTACCAAAGTTACCATGGCCATCTACTAAAGTATAGCGATAACTGAAGGGTTGTGCCATACGAACCATAGCTTCATAAATTGATGAATCTCCATGAGGGTGATACTTACCCATTACATCTCCTACAATACGAGCAGATTTTTTATGGGCTACATTAGAATAAATTTTTAATTCATTCATTCCATAAAGAATACGTCTTTGTACTGGCTTTAATCCATCTCTGGCATCTGGTAATGCTCTTGCAATAATTACAGACATTGCATAGTTTAAGAAAGATGCTTTTACTTTATTATTAATATCTAATTGTTCTATTCTGTCATATTCTTGTTGTTCTAATTCAACAAAATTTTCTTTATCTTTATCCATCTCTTAAACCTCCTCATTAAATGTCTAGATTGTCTGCATAATGTGCATTCTCTTGAATAAATACCTTACGTGGATCCACATCTTCACCCATTAGCATTTCAAAAGTTTGACTTGCAATCGTAGCATCTTCTAAATGAACTTGAACTAAAGTTCTTAATGCTGGGTCCATTGTAGTTTCCCACAATTGTTCAGGATCCATTTCTCCAAGTCCTTTATAACGTTGAACATCAGGTTTTCTATCAGGGAATTCCTTTTTATAAGCTTCTAATTCTTCATCAGAATAAGCGTAACGAACTAACTTACCAAATTGTGCTTTATATAGTGGTGGCTTTGCAACATAGATATATCCTTTCTCTATTAACTCTGGCATAAATCTAAAGAAGAAAGTTAATAACAAGATACAAATATGTTCTCCATCGACATCGGCATCGGTCATAATTACTATTTTATGATATCTTGCTTTTGTAATATCAAACTCTTCTCCGATTCCAGTACCTATGGCTTGAATCATTGATAAAATTTCATTGTTACTTAACGCTCTTTCTAAACGTACTTTTTGAACATTTAATACTTTACCACGAAGCGGTAAAATGGCTTGATATTCATTATCACGGCCTGATTTAGCAGAACCACCTGCTGAATCTCCCTCGACGATATAGATTTCTGATATCGCAGGATCTTTACAGCGACAATCTGCCAATTTAGAAGCAAAACTAAGATTATCTAAAGGAGATTTTCTTCTTGTAGCTTCTCTAGCTTTTCGAGCTGCAATTCGAGCTCTAGAAGCTAACAGACATTTTTCAATAATTGCTTTAGCATCTTGTGGGTTCTCTAAAAAATATCGATCTAAGGTTTCTCCTAAAATTTGAGATACAATAGCTCTAACTTCTGTATTGCCTAATTTAGTTTTTGTTTGTCCTTCAAATTGAGGATTAGGATGCTTAATGGATACAATAGCTACTAATCCTTCTCTTACATCCTCATTATTCAATTCCTCATCTTTTTTCAAAAGATTATTTGTTGTAGCATAATTCTTAATACAGCGTGTTAAAGCAAGTCGGAACCCTTCTTCATGCGTTCCGCCTTCATGAGTGTGGATGTTATTCGTAAAGGAATAAACTAAAGCTGTATAGGTATCATTATACTGTAAGGCAACTTCTATTTGTATGTTATCTTTTTCACCTTCGCAATGAATAATTTTAGGCGCAACTAATTTTTTTCCTGAATTCAAAAATTCAACGTACTCTTTAATACCACCTTCATAGTGATAAATATTTTCAACAATTTGTTCTTCATTTCTTTTATCACGAATCGTCATTTTTATGCCTTTATTTAAAAAAGCCAATTGCTGAATTCTTTGACGTAAAGTTTCATAAGAATAAACTGTAGTTTCTGTAAACATTACAGGGTCTGCTTTAAAAATGACCTGACTCCCCGTATGATCAGATTTGCCGCCTTCCTTTAAGTCATATTTTACTTTACCACGTTCAAAACGTTGCTTATACTTTCTACCATTACGACTTACAATTACTTCTAGCCATTCAGATAAGGCGTTTACTACAGAAGCACCTACACCATGAAGTCCTCCAGATACTTTGTAGGAACTTCCATCAAATTTTCCACCAGCATGTAAAACTGTAAAAATGGTTTCTACTGCACTTTTTCCTGTCTTTGGATGTTTATCTACAGGCATACCACGACCATCATCTGTTACACTGATTATATCTCCTGGTAATATTTCTACTTCTATATGAGAAGCAAAGCCTGCAAGCGCCTCATCAATTGAGTTATCTACAATTTCCCATACTAAATGATGTAATCCTGCTGGTCCTGTAGATCCTATATACATACCAGGACGTTTTCTAACGGCTTCTAGGCCTTCCAAAACTTGAATATTTTCTGCATCATAATGCTTATAATCTTTTCCCATAATGAACTCCTTTAGTCTTGATGTATCCTTAATGTTTTTAAACATTCTAACCTATATGATTATACCATAAAATACATATTTTTTTCAAGGAAAAAGCGGATTTTCAAGGAAGTTATAGGCGCTAAAAATAAATCAAAAGAAATAAACAAACTAAAAAGTGTAGGTTAAATTGTAATACGTAGTATTCCAAAAAAAGAACATAAAAAGAGAACTCCCCTTTACCGTAGTTCCATAAGGAATTATAGGTAAGCCGCAGGTTGTAGAGATTAAAGCGTGGCTTCACGCCACGCCTTTTCTCTTGTCTTGCCATTGTATGAGATTGTAAGCTTGTTTTTAGTTCAAAAGATAACTCTTAACTTAAAAATTTGTAAAACAAAATAGACCATCTACGCTATCCGACTTTCGAACTATCAAAGAGATCTTGGATAACTCCAGCTGAACACGTTATTGCCGAAAACCGTACGACAATAAAAGCCTATCTCAGCTCACGAATTTTGTGTACACTTAAAAATTACACTCATTCCGTAAGCTAAGGCACGGCGAACTGTTCGCCCACAGCAGAACTACTACCCCAAATGGTACTCCACCACAAACCACATTGTGGTAGTGTGCATTAATAACAAACTTTTGTTCGTGGCAACACTTTCACCGCCCGTTTGTGGGCGGTGAACTGTCTTTTCATAGGAAGTTTTGTCTAATAATTATTTGTTTCCGTGTCTTTTTGAAAGTTCGGATTGATATAAAAGATACGGGGTATATTTCGTTCCACTTTGATTTATTCACTCGTTAAGATATGAGCGGAAGTGTTCTCATTTATTTTAATTCTAAAGTGAACACTACATCGCAAACAACTTACATATAGTTGCATAGTCCTCCTTATTCGCCGACAAGCAAGTTGCGGGGTGCTATCTTTTTGATTTTAAGCGACAGTAAGCACGCAATACCAAAGGACATAATGATAAGCCCAATTCCAGCAAGCGTAGAGAAAGCGACGGGGATGCTGAATGTACACTTAACAATACCCATAGAGCTTAAAAACAACGACATAAGCGGATTGATAACAAGACAGCTTACAATAATGCCGACAACAGTTGATAGGATAATAGCGGGCATAAACGAAAGTGCCGTCTGCAAAATGAGTTGTTTTGTTGTAAAGCCCAACGATTTAAGTATACCGTAATCGCGCTTTTTGTTATTGAGCAATGTGCGCACCAACAAATACAGCACAAACGCTATGATAATCGCTGAAAGCACTAGTATTGCAATTACTATTATAGTCATAAGCGAAACGTAAACGCTTCCTACGCCTTCAATCGTAGCCAAAACATTTATTACGCCGTTTACGCTATCCGAAAAATTTCCTTTCATTTCTTCATTGAAAGTGTCTATATCCGTACCTTCCACGAGATTGATATAATAAGTAACGCTCTGCAATGTTCCCAATCGCTCGTAACCCTGTCTTGTCAAAAGGCAATCCCTACCGAGATTGTTTGTAATTTGCGTAAAACCGCTTATAAGATATTTTTCGGTTTTGCCGTTCGCCGTTATTTCTATTTCATTGCCGATTGCAAATCCTTTCTCTTTTGCGTATTTTGCGGCGATTGCAATTTCGTTATCGAATTTTGGAAATCTGCCTTTGAATACCACGCTTTGATTATTTACTTTTGAAAAATCGTCGCAAAGCGTTGCCATAAGTTCCACTCCGCCGACGTGCGATACGTTCAAAGAATTATACAAATATACCTTTTCCGTGCGGCTGTCAGAATTCAATACTTCAAGTAAATTGTCCTCAGTTTCCACTTGTACGTTTATTGCGCTATCCGCCGTTTCTCCGCCGATTAAATTAAGAAACGGCGTCATATCGACAATTATGTTTTCAGTCATAAGTCCCGAAAACACAACCACGAGCGAGAGAACGAGCATTGTTATACAAACCGTTATATTATGTTTAACGCCCGAAAGCGTAGTTTTAAGCGCAAGCGCGAGATTAAGCGGGGCTTTCGTCTTTTCAAGCGGAACGCGGTTTTTCTTAAAATTGTGTGTTTGCACGCCCGAGCGCAACGCAACGATAGGCTCTATCTTTTTTATCCTACGGGCGGAAAGCCAAACGGAGAGAGCAACCGTACCTCCCAATATTATAAGCGAGATTATAACGGGCAACGGTAAAAAGTCAATTGCATACGGTATTCCCGTCTGCGCTATCATCATTGCGTTTATGGCAGGGAAAAGCGCATAAGAGAGCGCTGCACCCACGATTGCCGTTAAGACAGTCAACCCTAAAAACTGCAACAAGAGAGATAAAACGAGCTGTCCGGAAGTATAGCCAACGGCTTTGAGTGCGCCGAGATTTTTAATATTGACCTGTATATAGTTAATGATATTAGATACGATTACTACAAGCGCAATTAAAAGTACAAAAAACGCCATAACGCTCATAATTGCCGAGCAAATTCCTTGCGAAATATACCGCGATTGTGCAACTATGTCATAACAGTTGCTCGCCATTTGCGTATTAGGGAAACTCTCCGAAACGATTGCCTTTATCTCGGCCTCATAGGTAAGATTAGTTGATTTTTCGTTCAAACGCACCGAACACAGCGTTGTTTGAAATGCGTAATTCAATTCTTCGAGTTCTGCGTATTTATCCTGCGTAAGTATAATTTGCGTTAAAGCGCAATTATGCGAACCCATCATTACACTGTTGAAGAAGCCGCAAACAGTGTACGTTACTGGATGGCTACCGATAGATATTTCAATCGTTTTGCCTATGGAGTAATCGTCTGACTTATACAGCATAGGCAAATATACTCCGCTCATTAAATTGCCTTCCTCAACAATTTCGGATTTGCCAATTGTGCGCGATATAGCCGTTTGCTTATCCATAAAGATAAACTGTCCGTTCATTTGTCCGCCGTTATAAGAGAAAGTGCCGACCATATACATACAGCTGTCCAGACGGTATTCTTCTACTTCGTCATCGCGTTCAAGCGTTTGCGATAAGAATTTTTGCACCTTGTTCGTATCGTCCACCAAAAGCGTAACGTGTTCGGCATTGAGTTTATCGTGGTATCTATCGAAGTTGGCTTTATAGTCCATAGACAGCATAAGCCAGAGATTTAACAGCATAGCTGCAAGCAAAATCAGCACTACGATTGCAACTGTCTGCCCTTTGGCTTTCCGCATATTGGAGCGGGCTATAA
Source organism: uncultured Anaeroplasmataceae bacterium (assembly GCA_910577745.1). Lineage (GTDB taxonomy): Bacteria > Bacillota_I > Bacilli_A > Acholeplasmatales > Anaeroplasmataceae > Pelethenecus. The sequence goes on from CAJTNG010000007.1 coordinate 17,905, forward strand.
GAAATAGCTTTCTCATTTTACCACCCCATATCACTCAAAAAGGAGGTAATTTTTTCGTGTCGTGCCTTGTCGCCGTGCTCATATTTTCCTAAATTGCATTCGCCGAGAATAACACCGTCTTTCAAGTAGAGAATACGGTTGCCGCGACGTGCGGAACGCATATCGTGAGTAACCATTACCACGCTTTGACCTTGCTCATTAAACTTCGTGAGAGTATCGAGAACGTCGAGTCCCGTCTTTGAATTAAGTGCGCCCGTAGGCTCGTCGGCAAACAGTATTTCGGGGCTGTTTATAAGCGCACGGACGATACCGACACGCTGTGCTTCGCCGCCCGATATTTGCGTAGGGAATTTCTTTTGCGTTTCTTCGGATATATCAACCGCCGCAAACAGTTCCTTTGCTTTTTGTACAAGAGCTTTTTTATCTTTATTTACAAGAAGACCTGCAGAAAGCACGTTATCCATAACGCTCATTCCATCAATAAGATAAATTTGCTGGAACACGAATCCGCAATGATCGCGGCGGAATACTGCAAGACCGTCCTGCGATAGATCAGATATGACTTTATCGCAGAAAGTGATAGTACCAAGCGACGGCGTATCCATTCCCGAAAGGGCATATAAAAGCGTAGATTTACCTGCGCCGCTGGCACCCATAATGACGGTAAAATCGCCTTGATAAAGTTCAAAATCAATGTTTTTAAGAACGTGTTGCTGCTGACCTCCGTTAGAGAAAGTCTTGCATAGTTTTTCGGTTTTCAATAAAATTTGCTGATGCATATAGAAACCTCCTTTTTACACGCTCATTTTACATCTTGTAATTCTTAAATGTCTTTAACGATTTCTTAAATTTTTCTTAAATTTTTCCGCTTAAAGCAAGAGTAATGGTTACTTTTAAGCCATGTTCGCCGTTTTCTATATTCAATTCACCTTGCATCTCTCTCATAAAGTAGTCGGAAATATACAAGCCAAGACCTGCGCCTTCGGTATTTTTTGCATTGCTTCCGCGTTTGAACTTTTCTTTCAGTACAGGCAATTCTTCGGGTAAAGCACCGCCACCGTAATCTTCTATACCTATAACGATATAATTGTCGGCTTTTTGCGTCGTTACGATAATATCAGTCTTTGCATACTTATATGAGTTAGCAAATATATTATCGAATACCTGCTGTAACCGTAAACCGTCGGCATACACCAAACATTCGGGCATATCTGGAACAGTCGCACGGTGCATATAATCCGCATTTTCAATTAGTGTTTTTACTTGATTACTGTCTATGTTCATAGGGGTAACGGTAAGCTGTTGTAATTCTTCGAGCGTTGCAGTAAACAAGTTTGTAACGAGCGTATTTATCTGATCGACTTTGCCTATGATATGCGAATAATTCTCTTTCTCTTTTTCATTGGTGGCAACTGCAAGTCCGACTTCAGAAACGGCTTTTATGCTTGCAACTGGTGTTTTAATATCGTGGGAAAGTTTTGCAACGAGTTCTTTTTTACTTGCGTTAGCCTGCGCTTCGGCAATGCGTGCTTTTTTAAGTTCCGAGCGCATAATGTCAAAGCTCTCGGTAAATGCACCGAAAAGATTGCGCTTATCCATTTCAAGCGGAATATCCAAATTACCGCTGGCAATGCGTTCGGCAAAACCTTTGAGCTTGCGAAACGGTCTTATTATAGTAAAGTGCATATATACGGCGTACCCGATAAAGATTCCGCCTTGAACGGTGATTGCAACCGACAAAACGATAATTGCCGTTTGCTTTTGCGATTGTAGCGTTTGCGCCCCGTCGTTATAAATAATGACCTTGCCGACTATACCGCTGTCGGTAGTAATGTCGAGTATCGTATCTCTATGCTTAATTGCTTCATTCACGCTTTCGGAAAGTCCCGATTTTGTTTTGTAAATAAGATTGCCGTTTTCATCTAAAACAACATAATCAAGATCGGTAGTATTTTTATGTTCTTCCAAATTATTAAAATCTTTCATTACCGATTGTACGACTTCGTTTATGGCAACGGTATCTTGCGAGAAGTCAGGCGTTTGTACGGCAAAAATGATAAGCGTTATTATCTCCGCTATGAGTACAAAAAGAACGCCGATTAAAAAGACTTGCTTTTTCATTCGTTGCCTCCCGTAAATTTGTAACCGTCGCCCCAAACGGTAACAATGTATTTCGGCTCGTTGGGGTTGATTTCTATGGCTTCACGCAATCTTCGGATATGCACGTTCAGCGTTCCATCGCCCGTAAATTTATCTTCCCAAACTTTATCAAACAGTTCTTTTTTCGATATGACTTTTCCTTTGTTTTCGATAAGGTAAGCAAGCAACTTAAATTCAAGCGTGGTAAGTTTTACAGAATTGCCATTTACACTAACTTGCTTTGTCATAAAGTTGACCGTCAGATATCCGTCCGAATATTTGATAGTTGTGGCTTGTCCATACCGCTTTAATACGGCTTTAACTTTTGCAAGTAATACTCCGAGAGAATAGGGCTTTTGAACGTAGTCATCACCACCGATATTCAGCGCAACTATTTTGTCGTCATCGCTTGTCCGTGCGGAAATAAAGAGTATAGGAATATTCGTCTTTTGCCGTAGCTCTTTACATAAGTCGAAACCGCTTCCGTCGCCCAAGCTTATATCGAGCAGTATTAGTTCGGCTGTATTGTCTTTGAAAAACTTACGGCAATCGTCCACACTATACACGGCAATCGTATTTACGCCAAAAAGATTAAAGTATTCTGCCGTGCTGTCCGCAAGCACTTTTTCATCGTCAATGATTAGGCAATTATATTTCATACAGCACCTCCATATCAATTATACCATTTTTCAAGACAGAAATCTTTAAGAATTCCTTAAATTTTCATTGTATGCAAAAAATAACAATTCATATGTCAAACGTGTGGTTTTTACGCTCCCCTATAAGGGCTTCTACCTCACGACGACCCTTAAGGGTCTTTTTAACGGCCTGACAACAACCGTGTTCACCACTCTGACTTATCCCTTGAAGGGATTCTTATATTCTTTGGTTGACAGGATATCTTCCATCATATCTTCTTTCTCCTGGTTCCTGATGTATTCTTTCACAACTTCTGCATTCAATCCCACTGTCGACGATATTGCTATCTTTGGCAACATATGGATATGGTCACTTATTGCATGTGCTTCTATTATTTCTACTCCTTTATACTTACATAATTGCTTTATGTTTGTTTTGTTAGCCATTTATTATCACTTATCCTTTCTATAATAGAAGCTTGAACACCTTTATTATAACGGATAAGTGATTTTTTGTATAACTTTTATTTCCCACCCGCATAGCAGGTGTTTTTTTGTTTTCCTTGAACATGCACTGTATGTTCAAGTTCAACTGGCTAAAGCCATAATAAAAAGCCCTTAGACTAATGTCTAAGAGCTTTTTGTCATCACTTGAAAGTACAACTCTTAAAAATTTAGTTTATTTATTCCCTATGGACAGTGCGCTTTAGGGTGATTCTCTTTCTACCATTTATTAACTTTTTTCTAGTTAATTTAATTCTTCGTCCATTTTGTATGTCTACGAAAATTGGATTCCACTTAATTATCACCTTGCCTACAATAGAGCCAGCTGAATTTTGTTTCTACCTACTTTTTTGCAGCCATTGCTACTTTACGCTTTTCTTTACGCATCTGCTTCTTTTCAGCAATACTATCAGCTATTTGCTCAATCCGTAAATCTATAAGTCTTTTTGCTGTTTCATAGGCACCATTATCCACAACCTTGACGGTTGTTTCTCTCGTTTTAATGGGTGTATCAGTATCTGATAAACGTAAATTACGAAGTGTATGATCTTCCATACGAGCACTCACAACTACTATATTATTTTTAATCATAATTTTAATAACCTGATTAAAACCACAACCAACACTTACATGATATTTAGAATCACGTTCTTCTTCTCCTGATTGTTTATGAGCATAGGACAAAAGCCCATCACAAAAATGTTTTTGTGTTGGCGATAATAAAGCATAAGCCTCCAAAAAAGTTAATCGTGCATTTCCATCAAACACAACAGAATCTTGTGAAACAGACATCATATCGTTCATTGTTTTTTCAGACGTTACAGACACCTTTCTTTCAACAGAATCTTCCTGTATATCATCTATTTTTTGCTTAACATTTGGCGACGGAACTCCATAATAATAGGGTGCAACAGAATGATAATAACGATATGCCAAACGCTCTTTTAATCGTATATTTTCTTCGATTTGACGATTTACTTTCTCCTGTAAAAATTTTAACCGCTCTTCTTCTAATTCTGTGCGTTGTCGTTCTAGTTCTAGCGCATAATCGTAAGGTAATCCATCAGTAAACGATACATATGTGTTAACAGCAACTTGTTCATCACTTGAAAATATGTTTGAACTTTCACACTCTTTTATTCTTTTAAGCTCTTCTGCTTCTTTATACAATACTTCTGACTTTTCTAATTCTTTTTTAGTCGTTTCAATGCTGCTTTTATATGCAGAATAACTTTTACGCTCGTCAAGTTCTCGTTCAAGCGCTTCAAAACGATTGCGATATTCATTTAACTTGTCTCGGCTGTTCAATGTCACTTTCTCCGTCTATCAATAAAAGATTATTTCTTATCTTTCAAAAGTGCCAATTCATCACTCAACATTTGTAATTTTTCACGTTGCAGTTTGATTAGTGATGAAAGTGTTTTGAAATACTTCTTTTCTGACTCTTGTGGTTCCTCTTTATCTATCCAAGCTTCAATAATAGACGATTGTGAACGCAACCTTTTTTGTTCTAATTTTTCAATTTCTGCCTCCGCAATATTGATTTCCTTCAATAAATCCTCTTTCTTCGACATAATAATATTCTCCTTTTTAATTATTTTTTGTTTTATTAGGATCAACAAACGGTTGTTGCATATTTTCTCCATAAGGTGGATACGGAGCATATCCATAAACTGGGTACCCCGCATATTGTTGTCTTAATTGTTCATTCAATAAACGATTTTCAAGTTCTTTCTGCTTCAACTGTTCTTCTAAAAGCTTCAATCTTTGCAGTTCAAGTTCTTGTTGGCGCATTTGATAGTTCATAGTTGATTGTTGTGGGGCTTGCTGCACATATTGACCATATAAAGGCTGTTGCATTTCCCGACGTCTTAATTGTTCTTGTTGCTGCAAATCACGTAATCGTTGCATCTCCTCTTCATGCCTACGCATACGAGCTGCATCTTCCATTTCTCTCTTTACACGTTCATTTTCTTCACGGACCATTGTTTCCATTTTTCGCTCTTGCATTTCGCGCTCCATACTACGCAAACGTTCTTCGTATGCCCTTAAAATCGCATAAGTTTCTGCATCCACTTCCGAATCCTCCGTTCCTGAATTTTTCGAATGCAACGAAGCAGGAGCAAAATGTAACGCTTTCAATTCTTGAGATACTTCTGCAGTTTTTAGTTTTTCCTTTAAATCCGCAACTTCCTTTTCTGCGTCGTCTACACGTTCTGAAAGTCGTTCTTTCTCTCTCTTATACTCTGCCTCTCGCTGTGTTTCTAGTTGCAATTGCATTTGCTTTTTTAGTTCTTCATCACGCAATCGTATCTCTGCACCAAGTTTTTCAATCTTCACATCAATATCGGATTGAACAGGCTGTTGGCTTAATAACGTTGTCTGTTCTTTTTTAATATCATCTGCCTTCTTTTCAGCACGTTCTATTTCTTCTTTATATCTTGTAATCTCACGTTCTTGAGCATCACGCTCCATTTCGTGCATACGTTCTTCTAATTTCTCTGTTTTCTCTGTTACACTTTCAACTTGTGGTTGAACGGATTGTACTAAAGCTTGTTGAGCTGTTGGAGCAGCAACAGGACTTACATCTTGCACTGTATACTTTTCTGCTTTATTCTTCTTTTTTCGTCCTACAACAAGTAATATAATCAACAAAAGAATAAGCAATAAAACAACTGCTCCAATGATAATCCACACCCATAACTGCAAGCCACCAATAGGATTACTATCACTATCATTTGGGGCTTTTGGTACTTCATATTCAAAACCTGATTCAATATATCCTTGTGTAACATTTCCCTTATCAAACTCAAAATTATTCTCGGCGCCATCTTTTAACACAGGCTTTGCATAATACTTTGTGCCTGGTGTAAGTTCGCTTTTTGATATTTCTTGTGTACATGCAGCATCAGAATAGTACTTGTATTCAACAATGCCATCAAGTGATCCTTTATAACTTTCACTTGTAAATGTTGGGGCTTTCCCTGGTTCTGCCGGGATTGCACTCAATACAGCTTTACTTACAATAAAGTCATATACAGCGTCTGTCGTATCACCTTCCCAAACATACCCATCGTTAGGACGTGCAATAATCTTATATGCTCCTGCATTTGTAGGCTTAAAAGCGTCAATTCCAACTTCTGTTTCTACCCCTGATTCAGATACAGAATATAGTTTGACTTTCCCGCTTGAAACCAAGTCCGCCATACCATTTGGTGTAAAATCCATAGGTGAACCGCTATAACCACTTGTTGTAGTTCCTGAAGCTGATGGTTTTGTAATAGGTGTTGCAAGTGCTGCTGCCACTGTAAATTTCAGAGTATATGTTTTGGCTACACCTGCTTCCGAAGTAACAGTAATTGTTAGTGTGTGTTCTCCTTCTTCCAAATCACCAAGAGGGATATCTTTAACATCACTTTTCTGTTCTGCTACAATCGTCTTACTGCCTTCAGTTATCTTTATTTTTGATTCTGCCCCAGCGCGTGTTGCAGAAAGTTTCACATTAGCTTTATCTACATATGCAATTGGTTCAGCAATTGTTTGGTTATCATCTGTACCACTGAAAACTTGAGTACCATTGACAGAAAGTGTAAAGCCACTCAAAGTATTTGTTGCATCAACTTCACGTGGTGTTACAGTTAAATTTGCTTGTGAATAGTCGCCTGTCAACGTTTGATTATTAAATTTCACAGTGATGTTTTCTTCACCTATTTCATCACAAACTGCTTCATAGGCAACATTAAACTCAATTGGTCCTGTCGGAGTTCCTTGATAGACGAATTTATATCCACCATGCAGAAAAGAACTTTTAGTAATTCCACTATCATCTGATCCAAGAATATGAATATTTTTTTCACCGAATATATTTGCTCCAGCATTTACATCAGACCAGGTATCCCCTTTTACATAATTTTGCGCCGTCGTACCTATTAAAATATTTTCGTCTAGCGGCGTAATTACAAATTCTGCTCCGCCAATTTTACCGCTGTTGTTCTCTATTTTGAACATTACTGTAAACTCCGGATTCGCTTGCCCTGCGATAACGTCCGAAACCTCAGCAGTTAAAGTAATCTCTTGTGGACTTGATGCGTGTACTTTTGCGCCTGCGATTGCAATAAACGATAATGCAATCGCTAGAATCGTTCCAAGTAAAATTTTCTTCACTCTAAATATTTTCATAAACTTTCCTTTCTCCTATTGCAAATTGCATTACGCTTTTCGTCTACTAATACATAAAATGGTTTGTCTAAAGATTGCGCGACCCTTACAGATTTTTCATCTGCACTTTGCACAACCTTATTATCCTTGATAGCCATTTCTATTTCATTTGCAAATTCAATTGTATTAGATTCTTTAATAGAATTACATATTTCACTTTCGCTTTGTGAAACTGCTTCTATAGGCTCAACACGAAGTGAAGTTGAGAATGATTTCAAACTTAAACTTCCGTATATATCACGGTCACCTTTCAACTGTGCATTCAATTGCGACTTATCTGTTACGTTTATTTGGGCATCCCCTGTAATATCGCAGGCAAGTAATCTTGCTCCCTCAAAATGAGAATTCCCTTTTATATGGGTATTTAATTGTGTTTTATCCGTTACATTTACCTTACCATCACCATTTATATCACCCAAAACAGAAATCGTTAATTGATTTAATATGGTATCACCATCCATAAGTCGTAAAATCATCCCTGTAGCAAGCAAAGTAGATAAATCAGTAACTGGATTACCATTTGCATCAAACACTTTTATATCTACTCCATTTTCAAATAGTGCAAGCAATAAAGCAAAGGTATCGCCACGTGCTAGGCGCGTAATAAACAAAGGATTATCTTGACTGTACATATATTCTTCTATTTTCAATTCTTCTGTAAAGTCACCATATTGAAATTTAAATGGTGGTACAACCCCGTCTTTTAACACAAACTTATCAGCTATTTTTGCATCTGCTGAAATCACAAAAGTTATTGTGACAGGAGCTCTGTCAAAATCATCTGCAGTCCCCCAGGCTGAATTTGCACCTTTTTTAAATCCAATACGAACTTGATAGATTCCCTCGTCTGTACCAGCAAGAAAACCACTCAAAATTTGCATTTTGCTTTCAACAAACCAATCCCCAAGCTTAAACGTAATTTCTTTACCTGTGTATTTGTATTCAATATATAATTCTTGTTCTGTAGGTTTGCGATAAAAGTTTTCAGGATCATCAGCTAAAGGATCCACTCCTGTCAAAAAACCATAAGGTGTTGTTTCTTCTACTTCATAACCCAAATAAAGTATAGCCACATTCCCCAAAAATTCTGATTTAATTTTTAAGGAAATCGTGTATGAAGTTTCATATTCCAATTGTTCGTTTAAACCAACAGTTGCGCCTGTTTCTTTGTTTATTAGCACATAATCAAAATATTTTTCAAGTTCTTCTATATTATCAAAATCAAGTGTTGGCCTTGCATAACCTTCAGGATCATCCACCCAACCATTCACTTCAAATACAAGTTTTTCCACATTGAGAACAACAGAATAATCTATACGACCATTATCCGACCATTTTACATTATCTGTAGTACCACCATGTGATCCATTCATACCTTGTTTAAACATAATCTTAATTTGATAACGGTCTACATTTATAAATATCCATGTTCCATCTACTGGTAATATCTCGTTCTTTTCTAAATCTGTTACTTGCACATCAAAATACTGTGCCCAATCGGCAGGTAAATTTGTAATTTCAGAAAAAGTATATCCTTCTGCACGGAACGTCTTCGTCTGCCGCTGTGTGGGTTTATCCACTAACAACGGTTTAATTTCCCATACAAGTCGTGTTTCTAAGCCTCCACTGAATACAAGTTCTCCATAGTTACGACGCTCTGGTTCATCTTCTTTAATTGAAAAACTTGTAACGAACGAACCAGAGTCACTATACGCATCTGTATCACCACTATATTCAATTAAGTTTTCTAAGCCGTCTGGCAGTCCTAGTAAGAATGCTGAATGTTTTACAGGAACACCATTTACAATGGAGAAAGTATATGGCCCGTCTGTAGTATAATTCCAAGTTACACCTGAAAGGTCAGGCGTATAAGGATTAATTGTCCATGTAAACTCTATATCTTCAGGAACATTATAGTTCAAAGAATCGCGCACTGAGAACGTAACAATTACTTTATACTCTCCAGCATTTCCGCCTGAAAGGTTTGCTTCTGTATCAGAACTATAGTTTACTGTAAGTCCATCAATATCGTCTCCTATAAATGCAAGTGTATGCGTTATTCCATAAGCATAAGTATAAGCATCCGTATATTCTGCATCACCATTCTCTCTATCCACCCACTTCATAGCAGAAACGTCATAACTTGCTTTCTCAATAATGTACTCAAATTCACATTGTCCTGTAATAGCAAAGTCTCCTTCCAAGCCATTATTAAGTGAAATAATCACTTTATAAATCCCAGCATTTTTAGGAACACTACATACTATTCCATCTTGCATATATGTTACAGTAACATTACTTTCTGATAAGCCACCACCTTCAACTTCAATTTCTGCAGGTTGTGTCTCTTTGTTATAAATAACTTTGTTCACTTTTAGTCCTACACGAATAGGATTTTTACTTGAACCTGCTTGAAATCCTTGATAAGATTCTGTTACTTCAATGCTTGCTTCAATTAATACACAGTTTGAAGCATTATATGAGCCACCACTCGCTTTCAATCTAGCACACACATAATAATCCTTCATTGTTGTAGCATCATAATCATCAAAAATTTCTTCAAGTGTCATTTCCTTTGTTTTATCAGCATTATAATAAGTATATTCAATTGCTTCTGTAGAATTATCTGAAATGGATGGTACGAAAATTATATTTCCATCTTGATTCTTTTCAGTTAAAATCCAAGTTACTTCAATACGCTTCTTTACGATACTCCACGTATGAGTAAGGTTAGACTCTGCTGCTATTTGCGAAGATGATGGAATATTATAATTTGCCGCTACAACTTGATCTACAACTGTAAGTGCTGTAACTTTTGCTGTATATGAACCTATATCTCTAGCTGTAGCGCCTGAATTGTAAGTTGCTGATAAGAAGCTTGGAAGTCCTGATTTAATCACTACGTTTTGATTTACAGCATTATATTCAAGTTGATCTGCACTCCATACAACATTCGAAAAATCTATATCCGCTTTATTAACTTTTACATAAATAGTAAAATCTTTATATTGTTTTTCAAGCGGTTTCCCGTTGGAATCATTAAACGCATAACTATTATCAAATGGAATTATCCGCACAGTAACTGCAATGGCGTTTGAAATTGCGTTTGTCTGTGAGCCATTTGTATAGCCATTCGTTCCATATTTAGTGTCCACTTTTACACCTAAATCAGCCAAACCATTTGTATTAAGTACAAATACATAGGCACTGCCATTATAAGTCACTTCAAAAGGAACAGAATCTGTAGCACCCGTGCCACCAGCAATTGAAATAGGTGCACCATTATTCTGTGAATACTGCCAATTAACACTATCGATAACAATATTTTTCGCACTAACTGTAAATTCTTGTATGACTTCTCCGCCATCCAACCTATAATTCTTATTACCAGTAGCCATCGTATCAGTAAGTGTTGCCACTAGATAATATGTACCAGGGTTTAGGGTAGATGCATCTAATATACCTGTTGCAACAGGAATTTTCACACTTGGATTAGAAACATTGTAATATTCAAGCGTAAGTTTTACATCGTCTCGTTCAAGCGCATTTTTAGGGTTTGTACCAAATAATACGTTTGAACCTGCTTGTAATAAAAATCCACCACCTACAGCAGTACTTGTAAATTCTACATCAAGTGTTTTTCTTGTTACCGTAATTGTAAACATTCTGTCGGTTACGATTTCTTCTGAGAAATTGGACGTATTCCAACACCAATCCGTTTTCTTATCATTTTTAATAGAAGCAATCACATCATAAGTACCCGCTTCAGTGACAACAAGTTTCCACCCACTATCGTCATTCCCTTTCAAAGTCATACCATTTGGCAACGTTAAGGTAGCTATTTCCATCCAAGCCGTGGAAAACCCCGTGAGCACAAATTCAATTTCTTCACCAGAATACGCTTTACTATTATTTGCAACAGCAACAATTGCAATTCTACTTCGGTTAATTTGTATGGTGCAAGTCATATTTTCTGCGTCTTTGATAACATAATTTCCCTTATACTCTGTTTTATCAGTTGAAGAATTAACGAAAATCGTCTGCGCAATGTAATTTCCTCTTCTATTTGGTATGACATCTATTTGATTGATTTCTGTACCATCTGCTGCTGTACCTGTAAATTTTGTTGCAACAACAGGTGGATCAGCATGCAATTCACTCTCGTCCACAAACGAAGGCGCAGTAAATACCCCTGTACTTGAATTATATGCAGGTTTAGTTACCGAAATCTCTTTCGGCTTAATTGTATACTTGAACCAACGAACTCTATCCGATTCAACATGTTCCGGGTCCGATGTATCAGGATCACCCTTGAACTTTGGTTTTTTTCTCAATTTTGCTGCAGCAATTTCCTCTAATGTCCAGCCCTGTTCTGCGCCTTGAGCTTCTACTAAGGCATCCATGTCGTCGAACCAATTTTGTTGCAATTCAATTTTTACCCAGTAATCTCCTGCATTTTTTAGTTCTGCAGATGGAGTAACTTTAATATAATTTTCAGTATGCTCGTACCATTTTTTATTGTACCAGCTTACTCCTTTATTATTTGCCTCATACGCACTTTTCAGTGTCTGCACATCACCGTTGTATGTCGTAGAAACATTTTCGGGATTTTTGAGAGTCGCCCCCACCGCGCCCAGCGCGGCAGAGCTTAGATTAAAGTGAAGCGCAGGACGCACGCCGTACGTAAGATTAACATAGACGTTGTTATGCGCGCCCGAAGTCTGCAATATATATGCACCGTAATAATTGCCAAAATGGCCGGACCGCAACCAAGAATAACTATTCGCATTGTGAGATAATTGATTAGCAGTTAGTTTCCATATGGAAGAACCATTGTTGATGTAATTAGTAAATCCAGTTTCAGTAGCAGAAGGTAACCATATGTAATCATTACCCCAATCATCATAACGTTTTCCATCATACGTATCTGTGGGTTGATAATTTATACTACCATACCAATTTGAAGATTGTGCACCAAGTGAGTCATTTGGCAATTGATAATTTCCACCAACAGGATTTGTTCTTCCTACCTGTGATTCTGTTTGCTGGTATTTAACATATTTTGGTTGGACCAAGAATTGTTGAGCAAAACTATCTTCTCCCTGATCTTGAAACAAACTCCAAGTGGTGTTTGTAAGCAAATGATTTCTTACAGTACTGCGACTATACATATTATTACCTTTTACATTTGACCTATCTGTATAATATTGAGATGTTCCCAAATCATTGGCAAGATAAAGTGTTAAGACAATATTTTCTTCTCCTTCAATTTCTGCAATTGTAAGTGATGTCGCCATCCATTCTTTTCCATCTAGTTTCACTACCAAACCGTCATTTGCATTTCCTACCTTTGCATTGATGGTAGAAGCTGGAATGACGTAACTATCTGTTTGAGTATCTTTCATTGTTTTAATATAATCTGCAGGGTCTTCATCACCAAAAAGTTTATCTACAAGATCAGAAAGAACTTCCTCATTAAAGCCACCATCATCGGCATTCCATAATTCTTCGCCTGCTCCCGCTTTAACTGCACCAGAGGTAGATGTAAGTGCATTTATATTTTGTTGTGGCAAAAATGCTACCATTAAAACAATTAAAAAAATCATTAAAAAAATCAATCTGTATTTCCTCATTGCATTCATAATTTCACCTCTATCGTTAATATCCGACTGCTTGATTTTCTAAATAAACAGACTAAATTAACAAAATAAATAAAATGTATATATCATACTTATTATAGTAATTTCACATATTCAAGTCAATAAATTTAGGCATAATTTGCCGTAATTTGGCTCTAAAAAACATGAACTTAATTTAAATGATTTTTACAGTTTGAACTTGCTTTATCTATACTTTTACATCTCTTAAGTTTCACTCTAAAACTATATAACATATAAATGCATTATAACTACACTTAATTCTATATAAAAAAATAAAAACCCGACCGCTTAAAAAGCTCATTCCGCAAAAGCTAAACCGTTGCGAAAAGGTCGGATTATGTTCGCCTCTATTCAAATATTAAAGGCAGGACGAAAAGCCCCTTCATTCTCACATCTTCTGTCCGCAAATTGTTTTTCAATTATACGGATACGGGAACACCACATTTTATTGTGGGTGAGTGAAGCGCAGGACGCACGCCGTTGGTATTATTTACATTGTTGTTGTTATACGCGCCCGAAGTCTGCAATATATATGCATTGTTATAATTGTTATAATTGCCGGACCGCAACCAAGAATACAAAAACCAGAAAGCTTTCACCCTTTCTTATATAATAACATATTTTATCGGTTTTTTTCAAGTTGTTTCACTTAGATTTTCCTCTGTCTTTTTTGACTTTGTACTTCGTACCCAACCACTCAATAACTTTTTTACTTCTGAAATTTGTTTTGCCATAAGCGTCATTTGACGAAACGTAATTGCTTGTTTTGTCTTTGCAGTATCAGCATAAAAATCCAGAATATTAAGTGCAATCATTGCCTTTTTCTGCCATAAAATTCGTTCTTCTCCACGCTCATAGTTAGCACGATATAAGTTTTCAATAATCTCAATTGAAGTGTCTAACAGCCGAGATATTATATTCCACCTAAATTTAACAGGAGATTTTTCTGTAACGACAAAAATATATTCACTCAACTTTTTTGCGTGTGTAAATACTGCCATTTCTCTATCTTTCGGTGCATCAAAATCAGTAATGCGAAAAGGTTTTCTTCCTGCTTCCTTATCTATTTTTGGATTGTCGGAATTATTTGCTTCTTTTTCAGATAATTCTTCCTTGATTTCTGCATCTACCTTTTCTAAAATTTTTTCTTCCACTTCTATGAACCCTCCCTTTCAAAAGTCAATTTCTTTTTCAACTCATATTCAAAACGATAATTGTTTCCACTTTTCAAATGTCCATGAAATGCAGCTAGGGAGGCTTGTACACGCTCTAAAGGAATTAAACCATCTAAATATGCTTTTTTTAACAATTTTGCTCGCCATCGTAAACGTTTCTTTGAAGATTTTTTTATAGTTCTTATTATTTTTCCAGTAGGGGTTATCATAAATCGAAACCCTAAATACGTAACTCCATTTTTAATAGGAAGAATTTGCGTTTTGGAGTTGAACTTCAATCCTAAATACTCTACCTCTTTTTTTATTTCTTCAAATACTATCTTAATGTATTCTTTATCCTCATGGAGCAGAACAAAATCATCCATATATCTTGAATACACTTTTATGCGAAAATGTTCTTTTATCAGTCTATCTACCGAGTTCAAGTAAAACATTCCAAATATCTGACTTGTTTGATTGCCTATTGGAATTCCACGTCCTGTCTTTTCTACGTCGTTCCTGTAGGGGATTCCATATTTATCCAAGAAAGAACTTTTTGTATGGTAACTATCGATTACATCTTCCACTAATTTTTTCAGTTTTTCGTCAGTAATATGAGAGCAGATAATTTGTTTTAATCTCTTATGCGGAATACATGGAAAATATTTTAAAATATCACATTTTAAAAAATAACCCTTTACACCATGTTTTCTGATGTGGGTATGTAACATATTTTCAAATCGATCAAGTGCAAAATGCATACCTTTCCCTTTTTGACATGCGGCACTATCTAATATAGCTCTTTTTGTAAAATATGGTGACAATACGTTATCACATAAAACATGCTGCATAACTCTGTTCTCATACGGTTGTGTTTGTATTTCTCTCAATTTCGGAATTTTTACTGTAAATGTACTATATTTACTTGGCTTGAATTTTCCTAACTCAATTCTCTCATATAAATCATAGAGATGATCAAGTGTTATCATTTCAAATCGCACGAGGGGTTTTTTGTCACGTTTACTTCTCCGACCGCGTAAATGACCATAATACAATGTCTTATATGTAAATAGTTCTTCATAGGTAATGGTTATCATGTAAAAAACCGTTTAATCCTTTCATTTGAGGGTAGTCGTGATTTATTTTTAAAATACTTGAACAACGTTGGGATTATCCTAAAATCATGTTAAAAAAATCAAATCTTTTTTAATTATATCTAAATCATTACTATATGTCAATTAAAATAGAGGTCAATCCTACATCTTCATTTTGTTATTTTTTAATTTCCAAATTGTTACTCAAACATCAGTATCATTTTTTTGCAGAAGATGGTGTTCCTGTATTGTTGAAAGAGAAAAAATATCCCCAAAAGTTATAGTTAATCCTATAGATTTTCTATATAAAATTGACTAATAAAAAGGATGAAAATAATTATTTATAATTTTATAATTTGAGCATCCTTTAATAAAACATCTGGAATATTAAAAATAGAAGTTGTAGTAATAAACGTTTGAGGTTCATTTTTTATATATTCTAAAATATGATTTATTCTTTTTTGATCGATACTTGAAAATACATCATCCAATAATAAAATACTATCTTTATTTTTCATTTTATAAAGATCAAGTAAGGCTAATTTTATAGCAAGTACGGCATTCCGCATTTGACCTTCAGAAGCATAGTCTTTCGCAAATAGTTCATTAATTTTGATAGAAAAATCATCTCTGTGTATTCCAATATTGGTAGTTTTTGTTAAAATATCATATTTCAGTTTAGAGTGGTAGGATTCTTCCACATTCTGTATATCATAAGAAGGAATGTATGTTAATTTTATTTCCTCACAATTTAAATTTTTACAGACTGCTGATAATTTCAAATTCAATGTATCTAAAAAATCCGTTCTCTTTTTAAAAATAATATGTAACTGTTCTATTAACTGATTGGTTAACACGTTAAGAATAATTTCTTGATCTTTTGTGTAAATTTTCAAAATTTCATTTCGTTCTTTTAATATTTTTTTATAGACCATTACGCTTCTTAGATAACTTTTATCTAATAAAGATAATTCTAAATCTAAAAAACGTCTTCGAATAGATTTTGTACCTAAAATCAAATCAATATCAGAAGGAGATACCATAACTACAGAAACTTCACCAATAAACTCACTTGTTTTAGAAAAATAAGCCTCATTTACAAAACCTTGCTTACCTGTTTTCGTTAAAATTAATTTTAAGTTTTTTATGCATTGTAATTCAATTTTAGCAAAAGGCTCATTTTCATAGATTAAAGCTTCTAGTTCAGAGGTTCGATGACTTTTTGTTGTTGCTATTAAATAAATTGCTTCCAAAACGGAGGTCTTTCCTGTCGCATTTGGTCCAACAAATATGATAAGTGGTCTATTAAATTTAAACTGAATTTCCTGAAATTTTCTAAAATTGTTTAATTTTAAAAAATCTATCATTTTATAACATACTCTTTTCCATGCACTTGGATTTTGTCGTTGGGATAAAGTTTTCTTCCTCTTCTATTTTCTAACGTATCATTAACTAAAACAGGATGTTCACTTAAATAAAATTTAGCTTCTCCGCCACTGGAAATAAGATCTTTTTTCTTCAAAAATTGCTGCAATGTTATATATTCCCCATATATTTTTACTGGTTCCATAGAATCACCTTCATTCTTTTTAAACTATATCATACGAACACTTTTTTTTCAAGAAAAAAAGGCTGAATAGCCTTTCTTAAATTCCTTTACGTTTTAATCCATACGTACGGGTAAAATCAATTGAGTTAAATTAGGATCTTTTTCCCCAGTAACAACAAACGGACGGATACCTTCTGAACAATTTAATGCAATTTCAGTGGATTCAAAGCTTCTTAAGGCTTCAATTAAATAACGAGAACTAAAACCGATTGTAATTGGTTTATTCATCTGCGTATCAATTGGAATTAATTCTTCTAAAGCATCTCCTATAGAAGCATTCGTCGTGGAAATGATAATATTTTGTTCTTTAGATACACTTAACTTGATAATACTATAGGAAAGTTCATTGGAACTCATTTTTTCTCTTGGAGAAAGTAAAGATACTCTTTCAATTGCCTCTAGTAATTCATCCTTATTAAATTTTAAAATAATAGGGAAGGAGGTAGGTATCAATCTTGAGGTGTCTGGATAATTTCCATCAAGCAATCGAGTTTGGAATAATACATTTTTAAATTTCACTAATAATTTATTAGAGGAAAAATATAAAGTAATAGCTTCATTGAAATTATCGATAGCCTTCGCAAGCTCATCTAAACTTTTGTTTGGAATTGTAATGCTAAACGGACGATAATTTTCTATCTCTAAAATAGATTGAGATAAACGGAAAGAATCTGTAGCAGTGGCAGTTAGTTTCGTTCCATCCAATGTTAAATGCACACCTGTTAAAATTGGTTTTTTCTCACTCGTTGCAGTTGCAAAACTGGTTTGTTTGATTAAATTTTTTACCTGTTCTGCAGGTAAGGATAATGGATTTTCTAAACTAACAAAGTCAATATTAGGATAATCTAAAGGATCCATAATATGAAGTTTATATTCTCCACGATCCGCTTTAATTTCTAAAATTTTATCATCAATTAAACATAAATTAATTTGTTTAGAATTGATTTTTCTAACAATATCAATAAAAAATCTACCTGGAACAACTGTTTTACCTGGCTTAATGACTTTTAAAGATGCATCAGATACAAAGGTTTCAACGGATATGTCTGTATTAGATGATGTCATATACAAATCTGTATTTGTAACATCTAATTTTATTCCTGTTAGAATAGGCATCGGACTTTTTGAAGGTAATCCTCTAGATATAACATTCAAGTTTTCAAGTAAAACTTCACGATCAATTGTAAAATTCATAATGTGACTCCTTTAATAAAAAATTATAATTATTTAATATTTATTATTAATATTAAGAGCAGTGGATATGTGGATAACCCTAAAATATCTCGAAATATCAATAAAATTATAGCATATTTTTTTGTGGAAATCTATTGGAATTATGCACAAATCTATAATTTTTTTAAAATTGTATCCACAGCTAATTTGAGTTGATTATTTGTCTTTAATTCTTCTTCAATTTTATTACAACCATTCATTATAGTTGTATGGTCTCGTCCATTCAAAATTTCCCCTATTTTTACATAAGTTAAATCATACTTAGTTTTTAAAATATACATTGCAATATGACGAGGTAAAACAAATTTCGCATTTCTAGATTTTCCAAGTAAATCTGCAGTACTAATACTATAAGTATTAGCAATTACACTTAAAGCCGTGTCATGAACAGATTTAACTTGTGTTTTTTTAGATTTTATAAGTACTTCTAAAGCTTCTTTTGCAAGGTCTAATGATGGTGTTTTATTATATACTTCACTATATAGTAAAACTCTGTTTAATCCCCCTTCTAATTCTCTTACATTACTTTCAAAATGCTCTGCAATATAATTTAAAATTTCATCATCTAAAGGGTCATTATTATTATCTAGCAACTTCTGTTTTAAGATTTCTCTTCGAAGTTTTAAATCGGGCTTTCTCATATCAACACTGATTCCTACTTGAAATCTAGAAGTTAAACGATCCATAATACCAGTTAATTTATTTGCTGGACAATCGGATGTTATGACAATTTGTTTATCTTTATTATACAAATCATTAAATAACTTAAAAAATTCTTGTTGAGATTTATTTCCCATAGAAAGCATCTGAATATCATCTACTAATAAAACATCTAAATTCTCATATTTTTCTTCAAATCCAATCATATTCTGTCCCTGTACAGACTTTATATAATCAGACATGAAATCTGTCGACTGAACATATAATATTTTAGATGTTGGATAAGTATTTAAAATGTGATTGCCAATTGCATGCATAATATGTGTTTTTCCAAGTCCCACATCTCCAAAAATGTATAAAGGATTAATTTTCTTTCCTGGATTTTCAGCTACATTTAAACAGGCTTCATAACAAATTTCATTTGCTTTTCCCTTAACTAAGGTTTCAAAAGTATATTTTTCTTTTAAATTATTCTTTTGAATTTCCGCTACTTTCACGGGCTTTTTTTGAATTTCACATTCACATACAAATTTAAATTTTAATTTTTTATCTGTAAGTCCTGCTAATATTTCTGCAATTTTTTTTGTATAAATGTTATTAATTTTAGTTTTAATATAAGTAGAAGGGGTTAGAACATATATAATTCCATTTTCTTCTTGTATCACTTTTTTTACATCTAAAAATAATTCATTAAATGTATCTTCAGAAAAATAAGAAGAAAGTTTATCCCTTGTTTGATTCCATAAATTTTGATATAACTCCATAACTATAACACCCACATTTCTTAAATAATAATAGCATAAATTTTTTATTTGACAAGACTTATTTTTCCACAAAAAATGTGGATAACTCTTTTTAGAAATTGTTGAAATTTAAAAGAAATTGTGGATATTAATTTAAAAAAAGGTTTATTTTTAGCCTTTTTTTTACGCATTTCTACATATAAACAGTGGATAAAAAGGTAGATAAGTTATCCACATTTTTATAAAATTTTTTTCACATTTTTATCAACAAAGAAAAATAATACAAAAAAATAGATAATAGGTCTAAAATAATTTTTTAATATCTTTGATATTAATGTTAAAAAATATAGTTTTGCTTAAAAAAAGAATTGACATCTTTTTTCTTTTTTGTTAGAATAGTAAAGCGTGGTTTCGTAAGAAAGGTAGGTATGAAAAAAAATGAAAAGAACTTATCAACCTAATAGACGTAAAAGAAAAGTTACTCACGGTTTCCGTGCAAGAATGGCTACTAAAAATGGCCGTCATGTATTAGCTCGTAGACGTAAAAAAGGTAGAAAACAATTAACTGTATAATTTAATAATAATATTGACATAACTAGCACAACCCGATCAATTCATTTTTTAGGGTTGGCTTTTTTATTATTTAATTATAATCTACAGGTGAAAATCTATGAAAAAACAATATCGCGTAAAGAAGAGCAGGGATATCGAAGAAATTTTAAAGAATAAAAAATCTTTTAGTACTTCCTGCTTTACCATTTATATCAAAGAACAAAACGAAACCAACCATTTTCGATATGCGATGAGTGTGGGAAAAAAAATAGGGAATGCTGTAGTTAGAAATAAGATAAAACGACAAATTAGGGCGATTATAAGAACTTATAAAATCAATCAATCTATAGATTTTTTTATAATAGCTCGTCCAAAGGTATTAAATTTATCTTTTGAAGAAATGAAAAAGGAAATAGAATACTTACTTAATAAACAAAAATTACTCTTGAAAGGAGAAAATTAATGGTTCAATTTATTAATAGACATAAATATAAGATTTTTATGATTTTCTTTTTATTTGTTTTACTTCTTGGACTAACTGGTTGTAGAACAAATTCTAATGAGTGGAGTACTAAACCATATTTAGAGGGCTGGGCAGGATATTCTTATGATTTTCAGTTTAGTTCTTCTTGGGAAGCTATGTGGGGTTGGCCTGTTTCCATTATATCATGGCCAATTGCTTGGATTTGTTCTCATATTGGTAAAGGGTTAGGAAATTCATTTTTTTGGGGTATTTTGTTTACAACCTTAATCGTTAGAACTATTGCATGGCCAATTTATTCTAAACAAAATAGTATGAGTTTGAAAATGACTCTAATGCAACCAGAAATGAATAGACTTCAAAGAAAATATGGAAATAGAAAAGATCCACAATCCCAACAGCAAATGCAGATGGAAATGATGAAGCTTTATAAAAAATATAAAGTAAATCCAATCGGATGTTTATTACCTATGTTTATTCAATTTCCTATATTTATGGGTATGTATGAGGTGGTAAGACGTATCAATGCTACATCCACGACAATCGTGAATGGTGTTTCTGTCATTGAATATGGTTCATTTGCCTTACAAAATACAAAATTGTTTGGTTACTTTGAGTTAAATACTTCATTTTTCGAGGCTACAGCGATTCGCGATAAAGTATTTGCGGTAGTTATTGCTCTTGCTTTTGGAGCTTTAACAATTCTTTCTCAAAAGTTGGCTTCTAGAAAACCAAAATACTTAAAAGAATATAATCAAGGTAGATCTGCAAATTCACAACAAGAACAGCAACAAAAGCAAATGAAGATGATGAGTTATGTAATGACATTTATGTTTGTATTTATGTCTTTATCTTCCACATCTTTAGCGTTATATTGGTTAATTGGTGCTATTTATCAAATATTCCAAAGCTTTGTAGGTCGAAAATTAAATGAAATTAATTATTATAAAGCTCAAAAAAAGAGCACTGTATTGTAGTGGAGGTACCGTATGCAGAAAAAAGTTGAAATAATTGCAGAGAATCAAGAACAAGCACTTGCAGAGGCAGTTAAAAAATTACATTTATCAAGTGATAAAATATTTATTAATGTTTTAGGAGAACTACCAGAAGGTTTAAATTGTGAAGCTTTGGTAGATGTTAATTTAACATTAGAGGGAAAAAGATATTTAGAAAACATTTTAAAATCATTCAATATAGGCTATCAAATTGAGGCTAGATCTGTTGGAGATTCCCAAATTTATTATAATATTGATAGTAATGAAAATCCTTTGTTAATTGGTGTTAAAGGGAAAACGTTAGACGCACTTCAAATTTTAGTTAGAACTTTAATTTCTACATATACAAAAGATAAAATTATAACTACTTTAGATATAGGTGCTTATAAAAGCAATCGTGCACATCAATTAGAGATTTTAGCAACCAAAACTGCGAAAGAAGTTGCAAAAACTAAAATTAGTGTAAGGCTTCAACCTATGAATTCTTATGAACGTAGAGTCATTCACGAAAAATTAAGTGAATGGAGAGATGTTTATACAGAATCTGAAGGAGAAGGCGAAAATAGAGCTATTGTAATTAAAGCAAAAAATGCATAAATTAAAAGACCAAAATTAGTTGATTTTTCAAGCTATTTTGGTCTTTTTTATATAGGTTTTTCAGTTAGAAATATTATTTTTGTTGATAGGGGTAATAATAATTTATTTCTTCATCAAATGTTACATAATTTAAGTAAATGGTTAATAAAAGATATCTCATATTATTTGAAGGATCTGAAATAATAATATGATCTTTTCCTGCAGCTTCTAGTTTACCTTTGAAGATTTTAGAACCCCATTGGGAATTTTCAAAATTCATATAAACAGAAACCATTTTACCTAGATTTAATCTTAAAATATTTTCTATGTAAGATTGTTCATCAGACATATCTGTATTTTGTTGTTGATACGGATAAAAATTTCCATTATAGCCTCCACCGTAATAGCCATATGGATTTGGATAATAATAATTCATAAATCTTTTCCTTTCTTAATAACAATTTTCATTAGAACTAGGTGCATAGAAGCAATGTTGCTTATAAGCTCCACTTTGTTGCTGATTCCACCATGTTTTACGACATTCTTGCCCATGAGGGTTATAGAACCAAAGTGCATAGGATGCAGGATGAAATTTTTCTCCGTTCAAAATTCTTTTTGCTAGTTTTTTGTCTTGAGAACGAGCAGCTTGATAAAAATAACCCTTGGAAGTGGCTTCAAATCCCCCTGGTTTTTGCATAACCGCCTTTTCCACTGTATTTATTTTTTTAAAATCTAAACAGTTTGCTAGGGCTCGATTTACACAAACATTTCCTACCAAAAGCATTCCCATTTGGCCTTCTCCTTCAGCCTCTGCTCGCATTAATCTTGCGAGTAATTGTAATTCCTTATCGGTATGTGCTATGATTGCCAGTTGAATCACTCCTTACAATTAAACCATATGAAATAAGGAAGATTATTATAACGAAATTTTTAAAATTAATTGACTTTTTTGTGTTTTAAAATATAATAAAAGTATAATAATAAAGCAATGATGAGGAGTATTTTATTTAAGATGCTTTATAGAGAGTCTATGTTTGGTGGAAATAGATAAGCAAGAATAAGATATAACACCTCTAGAGTGATGGAAGAAATATGAGTAGAACCATCCGTACTTCTGCGTTAAAGAATAGAGAGCTATAGATAATAATCTATAGAAATAAGGTGGCACCGCGGGTTTATATCGTCCTTAGTTTTACTAAGGATTTTTTATTTTATAGGAGGAAAATATGAGAACAAGAATTAAAGATTTATTTCGCAAATCAGTAGAATTAGAAAGTCAAGAAATTATGATAAAAGGGTGGGTAAGAACGAATCGAGCGCAAGCCCAGTTTGGATTTTTAAATATTAATGATGGATCTTATTTTGATAATCTTCAAGTGGTTTATGATTTAAATTTAAAAAACTTTGAAGAAATATCTAAGTTCAGAGTGGGGATGTCAGTTTGTGTAAAAGGCATAGTGATTTTAACTCCAAATATGAAACAGCCTTTGGAACTTCATGCAACGCATGTTGAAATGCTTGGTGATTGTCCTGAATCTTTTCCTATTCAGCCTAAAAGACATACAAGGGAATTTTTAAGAGAGGTTGCTCATTTAAGACCAAGAACCAATTTATTTAATGCAGTTTTTAGAATTCGAAGTGTTGCAGCAATGGCCATTCATAGTTATTTTCAAGAACACGGGTACTTATATGTTCATACCCCATTAATTACCTGTGCTGATTGTGAAGGTTCTGATCAAATGTTTAAAATTTCCACCTTAAATTTTAATCAATTACCTACAGTAGATGGAAAAGTAGATTTTTCTAAAGATTTATTTGGTAAGCAAGCTTTTATAACAGGATCAGGTCAATTGCATGGAGAAACTTTTGCTATGGCATTCAGTGATATATATACTTTTGGCCCAACTTTTAGAACAGAAAATTCAAATACAAAAACTCATGCTAATGAATTTTGGATGATTGAACCAGAAATGGCTTTTTGTGATTTAGAAGAATTAATGAACATTGAAGAAGAAATGTTGAAGTTTGTGGTAGAGTATGTTTTAAAAACATGTCCACTGGAAATAGAGTTTTGTGATCAGTTTGTAGCCAAAGGATTAAAACAAAAACTGACAGATTTAATTCATTCTAAATTTGTTAGAATTTCCCATCATGATGTTGTAGATTTGTTGAAAAAAGCAAATGTTAAATGGGAATTTTTACCAAGTTATGAGGATGACATTGCTAAAGAACATGAAAAATATATTACAGAATATTTTAATAGTCCTGTTTTCATAACGGATTGGCCTAAAGATATCAAAGCATATTATATGAAATTAAATGCGGATGGGAAAACTGTTGCAGCAGTGGATTTAGTTGTACCACAAGCTGGAGAGCTTATGGGAGGATCCCAAAGAGAAGAGAATCTAGAAAAACTATTAGATAGAATGAAAGAACTTCATATTGATGCCTCAGAAATGCAATGGTATTTGGATACTAGAAGATACGGGGGATGTGAACATTCTGGATTTGGTATGGGCTTTGAAAGATTAATTATGTATCTTACAGGAATTGAAAACATTAGGGATGTTATTCCGTTTCCAAGAACACCTAAAAATTGTGAATTTTAATTGTATTATATAAAACTCTTTCATGAGAAAGGGTTTTATTTTTTAGCAAACTTTTACAAATTATTTTTATATTCTAAATTTTTAGCAAAAAAGCTTGGTAAAATTTCTTTTTTTTAGGTTTTTTCTATTTCCTTTTTATAAACTCTATGATAAAATTGTAGAGTAAGGATTATGTGTTTTTATTGTTTTTATTATGTTACACCAGATACTTTTAATACTTATTTAGGATTTCATAAAGAAAATATAGAAATGGATAAACTTGTTTTAAAAATTAGATAATAATAAGGGGTTTAAAAATGAAGATTGTACTTAAGAATTTAACTAAGGTCTTTACTAACAAAAAGACTCAATCTGAAGTAAGAGCTGTTGACAATCTTGATATTGAGATTCCAGATGGAACTTTAGTGGGATTGCTTGGACCATCTGGTTGTGGAAAATCAACAACTTTATTTATGATTAGTGGTTTACAGACACCTACATCAGGTCAAATTTTCTTTGGAGATTCTGATGTTACTAAACTTGCGCCAGAAAAAAGAGGAATTGGATTAGTTTTCCAAAATTATGCTTTATATCCTCATATGACTGTTAGAAAGAACATTATGTTCCCTTTGGAAAACATGAAAGTTAGTAAGAAAGAAGCTAATGATCGTGTTTTAGCTGCAGCAACACTGGTTCAGCTTGAGGAGTTATTAGATCGTAAACCAAACGAGCTATCAGGAGGTCAGCAACAGCGTGTTGCGATTGCTCGTGCAATGGTAAAAAATCCAAATGTATTGTTATTGGATGAACCTTTATCTAATCTAGATGCTAGATTACGTTTACAGACTCGTGAAGAAATTAAACGTATTCAAAGAGAAACAGGAGTTACAACAATATTTGTAACACATGATCAAGAAGAAGCGATGAGTATTTCTGATTTCATAGTAGTTATGAAAGAGGGGGTAGTTCAACAAATAGATGTACCTCAAAAGGTATATGACGATCCCGCAAATCTATTTGTTGCAAAATTTTTAGGAACGCCTCCTATTAACACTTTTGTAGGAGAGATTAAAAATCATAAAGTCTACATTAACAATGAAGCAGTTATGGATACGGAATTTGAGGATCAGGAAATCTATGTAGGAATTCGTCCAGAAGGATTTGTATTAGATCCTAAAGGTCTATTTACTTGTGAACTTAAACAGTTAGAGGTTATGGGTAGAGATGTTTCAATCATTTCTACTAACCCAGCTTGTGAAAAGCCATCTATTCGTACAATTGTTGATGCTGATCTAAAAATTCCAGAAAATGGAATTGTAAAATTTAATTTAAAGCCAAACAAAGTATTCTTATTCAATAAAGAAACGGAAATCAGATTGGGAAGAGAAGTTCCAATAGTTGAAGAAGTTGAAACACCAAATGAACAGGTAGAAGAAGAAAACTCTTCTCCTGCAGAATAAGAGGTGGAATAGGCATGGAATTAAAGAATCAATGGAAGGGTTGGATATATTTATTACCAGCATTGATTGTTCTAGCTGTATTTACAGTTTATCCAATTTTTAACACAATTATATTAGCCTTTAGAGAAGGGTATGACCGTGTTGCTATTGTTGGTGGCGCTACAAATTACCCATGGGGATTTAAAAATTTTACAAAGATTTTAAATCCTGATGGATATTATGGTGAACTCTTTTATAGAGCTTTAGGAAACACAACAATTATTGTATTTTGCACTGTAATCCCATCTACTTTAATTGCGTTGTTGATTGCAGTTGCGTTAAACAGTATTAAACCATTCCAAAAACTATTACAGACAATATATTTCTTACCATATATTACAAATACTTTAGCAATTGCTGCTGTATTCCAAATTATATTCCAGTCTTCTGGACAAACAGGTGCTTCCGTAGGTATTTTGAATAATCTTATAGAAGCCTGTGGTGGTGAAGCAATCGATTGGTTGGGTGGCACAAATAAACCAGCTAGTATGGCTGTTGTTTGTATCTATGATATTTGGTCTGGATTACCATTTAAAATTTTAGTATTGTTAGGTGCATTGCAATCTGTAAATAAACAATGTTATGATGCAGCTAAAATAGATGGAACTCCAAAACGTAGAGTTTTATGGAGAATTACAGTTCCTCTAATTTCACCAATGCTATCTTACTTAATAATTACTGGCTTTATCGGAGCATTTAAAGAATATACCTCTATTATTGGATTATTCCCAGCTCAAGGAACAAAAATGGGTTCAGGAAATTTTATGATTACTATCGTAGGATTAATTTATAACTTTATCGATGGTGATGACGTAGGACAATATGGTATGGCTTCTGCTGCTGCATTAGTATTATTAGTTATAATTATGATATTTACAGCTATTAATATGTTTGTAAGTAAGAAGAAAGTTCATTATTAGGAGGTGTAGCAGATGGAACAAGCATTAGAAACAGAAAAGGTCTTAAAGCGTCAACGCGCTTGGAGAATCACTTCTAAAACTTTAATTTATACATTTTTAGTAATTGTTGCAATTACTACACTATTCCCATTTTACTGGATGATTAATACATCTTTAAAAAGCTTAACAGATTATATTAATCAAAATCCACAAACATTTTTCCCAACAGAAATTCATTTTGAAAACTATAAGAATGCAGTATTAAATGCAAACTTTGTAGATTATTTATTAAATACCATTATTGTTGGTATAACCTCAACAGTATTAGGTATTATAGTTACAATTTTAGCTGCATTTGCTTTTGCAAAATTACATTTTAAAGGAAAAGATTTATTATTTACATTATTATTAGCAACAATGATGATTCCAGGTGAATTATTCCAGATTACAAACTTAATTACAGTTATGAAATTAGGATGGAATAACTCATTTATAGTATTAATTATCCCATTCTTGGTAAGTGTATTTTATATTTACTTATTAAGAAACAACTTTATGCAAATTCCAAATGAGCTTTATCTAGCTGCGAAAGTAGATGGAACAAGCGATATGAAATATCTTTGGAAAGTTATGGTCCCACTTGCCATGCCTACCATTACTTCAATTACTATATTGAAACTAATGGGATCATGGAATTCATATATTTGGCCTCGTTTAGTAAACGTGGGTGGAGCAAGAACAATGAGACTAATTGCCAACTGGTTAATGGTGTCATTTACGGACGAAGGAACAAGCATGACACATTATCCAATGAAAATGGCGGGTGTATTCATTGTTTCGTTACCATTATTCATAGTGTTTATTTTCTTTAGAAAGTACATTATGAAGGGCGTTTCAAGGTCAGGTACTAAGGGATAGAATTAAAAAAAATAAGGAGAAAAAAATGAAAAAGAAACTATTAGGAGCATTTCTTTGTACAGCTGTTGCTGGAGTAGCATTGGCATCATGTACAGACAAGGACACTAGTCACACGATTACGTTCTGGCACACAATGGGTGATAGTCTTCAAAAGGTATTAAACCCAGCTATTGAACAATTCCAAAAGGATCATGAAGGATGGACGATTGAGTCTACTCAAATCGGAAGTTACAACGATGTTAGAAATCAGACGATTGCTTATATTGCAGCAGGTAACAATCCAAGTTTAGTATATTGTTATCCAGATCACATTGCAACTTATAATAAGTCTTTACAAGTTGTAGATCTTAATACTTATATTAAAGATCCTGAATTAGGATTTACTCAAGCACAATTAGATGACTTTATTGAAGGTTATTATCAAGAAGGTTCTGCTTTTGGAGATGGTGCAATGTATTCTTTACCATTCTCTAAGTCTACTGAAGTAATTTATTATAATAAAACTGTATTTGAGGAAGAAGAACTTAATGTACCTACAACTTGGGAAGAAATGGAAGAAGTTTGTAGAGTATTAAAATTAAGATATCCAGATTCAACTCCTCTAGGAATTGATAGTGAATCTAACTTCTTTATTACTACAGCTGCTCAAAAAGGTGTAGGATATACTTCTGCAACAGGCGAACACTATATCTTTGATAATGCAGAAAACAGAGCTACTGTTCAAATGTTAAAAGATTGGTTTGATAAAGGATATGTCACAACTCAATCTGTTTATGGAACTTATACATCAGGATTATTTGTTAGTGAAGAATCAAAACGTAGTTTTATGTCTATAGGTTCTACAGGTGGTGCAAACCATCAAACTCCATCTAATGGACGCTTTGAAGTTGGAATGGCTAAAATACCTACATTTGCAGGAAAAGATTTAAAAGCTATATCTCAAGGACCTTCTTTAGCAATGTTAAAACAATCTAGTGAAGAAAAAATGCAAATGACTTGGATTTTTATGAGAGATTATTTATTAACTACTGAATTCCAAGCTGAATTCTCAATGGCTTCTGGTTATAACCCAGTATTAAAATCAACTTATGATAATCCTGTTTATTCTGCTTGGTTAGATGGTGCAGATGGTGTTAAAAACGTTGCTGCACTAGCTGCAAAGACTTCTCAAACATTCAGTGATAGTTTCTTCGTTTCAGATGCATTCATTGGTTCATCTACTGCTCGTGATGAAGTTGGTGAATTAGTTGTTAATGTTTTAAAAGGAACTGCAACTTTAGAGGATGCTTTTGCAACAGCATTAAGAAACTGTAATAAAGATAATTAATCAATTGAGTTGTTTAGTAATATGAGAAAGATAAAAAAATTTGTTTTAGCAATTCTATGTATCTTTTCTCTTACACTTATTGCAAGCTGTGGGGAGAAAACAATAGATTATGTTGATCAATTAAAATTAGGAACCTCATATGCTGGAAAGAACTTTTTAACAGATGGTGTTGGTGAAGTAAAACTTTATCAAACCGTAGATGGAGATACAGCTTGGTTTACAAGCGGCTCTGAGCAAATAAAAATTCGTTTTGTTTCTGTAGATACACCTGAATCTACTGGTCAGATTGAACCATGGGGAAAGGCTGCCTCTAGATTCACAGCGAACATTTTGGAAAATGCCAAAGTATTAGTTCTAGAAGCACATGATGGTAAAAATGCAACTGCAGATTCTACAGGAACAAGATACTTAGCTTTTATTTGGTATAGCATGGATGGAACTTCTGATTTAAGAAATTTAAATCTTGAATTGGTTCAAGAAGGGTATTCTTATTCAAAAGTTACTGCGGGTTCAAAATATGAACAAGAATTTAATGATTGTGCTAATCAAGCTATTAAAAATAAAAAATATGTATTCTCTACAGATGTTGATCCTGAATTTGATTATTCCAATGGTCCTGAATTAAATATTAAAGAAGTTTATGAACAAGCAAAGGATTTATTGGGAAGACGCGTTAATTTTGAAGCAATTGTTACAAGAACGATTGGAAATTATGCGTACGTTGAAAATGATGTTGATGGAAATAGATATGGAATGTTAGTTTATTTAGGATATACAGCTATCTTGAATCAATGTTTTGTAGAAGGATATAAATTACGTGTTCATGGTTTTGTTCAAGAATATGGCGGATTATATCAAATTTCTGGATGTAATTATAATATGTTTGAGTTAGGACAGCCAATTGATTCTGAAAAATATGCACAAATGGTTCGTATATTAGACAAAAAGGCTTCTTTAGAACCAACACAAATTACTCCAGATCAATTAAATAAAGGTGAAATTAATACAAGAACTTTAGTAACTATTCAAAATTTAGATGTCGAAAGCATTTATCAAAATAGTACGATTGTTGATGAAGGAGTTTCTAAAGAAATGACTTTAACTTGTATGGTTGGAACTCAAGAAGTTCAAATTAGAGTTGCAGAATTATATCAAAACTCAAAGCCTATTGGAGAAAATTATTTCAAGGGAAAGACTATTTCTTCTTTAACTGGAATTGTTGATGTTTACAATGGAAAGTATCAAATAAGATTGGTCAATATAAATGACTGTATATTTTAAGAATAAGAAAGGGAAAAGTTATGAAATTATTTAAGAAAAGTATGGCTACAGTCGGCATGTTATGCGTTGGTGCATTTGCTGTATGTGGTTTAACTGCTTGTAGTAATGACGCTGATGAAGCATTAGCTAGATTATCGTTATTACTAGATGAAAAAGTAGAAAGCAATGAAAATGGAATTAGTGCTGATTTAGACGTTCCTTATAGCGTTACTGTAAATAGTAAAGATTATCTTGTAGAATATTCTACAAATTTAGATAATGCTAAAGTAGAAACGAATGCAGAAGAAAAAACAGCAAAAATTGCTATTACTCAAATAGGGGAAGAACAAAGTTTTACTCTAACAGCTAAAGTTTCTTCTAAGTCTAAGTCTTGGGACTTTAAAATAACAGCAAAAGATTTATCTATGGTAAAAACTCAAGCAGAAGTTGATGCTATGGAAGATAAAAAAACATATGCTGAATGGGCTACCCTTACAACTGGTAAGGCTTTAATTCAGGGATATGTTACACACGCACATGATTTTAGTGCATCTTATGGTAATGCTTCTGTATGGCTACAAGATGATAATGGTGGATATTATGCATATCGTGTAAAGGTTGCATCTCAAGCAGACTTTAATGATTATTTCCAAGTAGGAAGTAAAATTGCTGTAGCTGGAACTGTTGCTCCATATAATGGATGGCAAGAAATGGGTTCTGGATGTAGTTATTATTACATTAAAGATGCAGAAAAGAAAACTTATGATTTTAAAGATGTAACAGAATTATGGGGTGCAAATGAAGCAGATGCTAAAGAAGCTACAGCTGTTCAAAATCAAAAAATTAAAGTCACAGGTAAAGTTACTAGTGTTCCTGATTTTAATTCTTCAAGTATGACAGTAGGCTTATCTGTGAATGGTCATGACTATAATATTTATTACAAATCAGCTTATACTTCAATGCCTAAAGATTTGGCTGACAAGTTAAGCGTGGGTTATACTATTGAAGTAGAAGGTATTGCTGCAGTTTCTAGTAAAAAAGCTCAAATTTGTCCAATTAAAGCAGATGCTATCACTGTGAAATCAACAGAAGTTACTGCTCAGGATAAAGTAAATGGTGCAAAAGCAGAAGTTGCTAAACAAAACATTAAATCTTCTTATTATGATAGTCTTAAGACTCCATTAGAGTTATTAACTACAACAAAAGATGGTTGCAAAGTAAGTTATGCTTTATCAAGTGAATTAATAGCTACATTAAATAAATCATCAACTGCGCCTAATAATATGTCAGCAGATTTAAACAATGCGGAATATCTTGGATTAAATCCATCTATATTTAATGTTTCAGCTGCTAAAAATAAAACATCTAATTTACCTTATATTGGTCCAAATGAAATAAGATTATATTCTGCTCCTGATTCAGGTCAAGGAACTTCTGCAACTTTTGCTGTTGCTGATGGGTATGTAATTAGAAGTGTTAAAGTAATACATTCAACAGGAACTTATGATAAAGCTCCTGCAGAAGCCTTAAAAGTGACTGCGGATGATAAAGTAATTACAGGTGAAAAAGACGTTTACATAGTAAATGGCGGAACTGTAACTTTCCAAAATATTGCAAATAAGAAGGTTAATAATAAGAATCCTCAAATTCGTATCAATTTAGAATTTGTAGTAGAAGCTCCACTTGGAGATGATAGTGGAATTACTTTAACTGATAATAAGTTGAATGTCGTTGTAAATGAAGAAAAGAGTAGTTCAGCTAAATTGACAGCTACAATCTCTTTAGATGGTGCAAATAATGTAACTCATTCTTGGGTTATCTCTACAAAAACAAAAGAAGATGTTATTAAAGAGATTGATAATTCAGTTAAGAATCAAGAAATCAACTTCTTCTATGATAAGGACACAGTAGGTAGTCGTGTACGTTTATTAGAACCTACATCTCCTTCTAATAAGCCAGTAACCATTGAATATTCTCTTGGAGACACATCAGAATATGTAAAATTAGGTCAATTACACAATTCTACAATTTATTATTTTGATATTGCAAAAGCTCCAGAAGAGGGAATGCAAACTGTAGCATTAAAATATAAGTTCACTTATGATGGTGTAGTAAAAGAAGGTGTTCTAGGAAATATTACAGTTGTTCCAAAGTTAACTCCATTACTAAAATATCAAGTCACTTCTAAAGGTGAAGTTATTGATTGGGACTTAAAGGGCGTGGTTACTTCAGTTGGATATGATGAAAAGTATAAAAATTGTTTGGCAACTATTATGACAGATGAGGGTCCTGTGTATGTATTCCATGCTGGTGATAACGCAAATTGGACTGAAAAGTTTATTGTTGGTAAGACAGTTACTTTAAATGGCGGTAAAAAAGGCGATTACTATGGATTAAATAGATTCGAAGTATCTAATTTAGATAAACAAGTAAAAGTTGGTAAAGAGGATATTAAAGAAATTACTCCTGTTGATCTAACAAAACTAGCACAAGATGAAAAGTTGGATTCTGCTAACTGGGTAAAGCAACAAGGTGCTTATGCTTCTGTTACAGGAAAGTTAGTTAAGGAAGGCAGCAATTATTATCTAGAAGTTAAAGAAGGCGTTAAATTTCAAGTATATAATGGTGGTAAATTCTCTAATAAAGATAATACTGCAAAATATTTAGAAACTTTAACAGCAGGAACGACTTATACTTTCACAGGCATTATTGAATGGTATAGTGGTGCACAACTTGTTCCTACAACAGATACTGGTTTTGCTCAAGCAAACTAATAGTTTAATAAAATAAATTTTATAAAAAGATAAGAGGTAAAACGAACATAAGTTTTATCTCTTTCTTTTTTCTCAATTCTTTTGTATAATATATTTAGTAAGAATATTAAATTGTGAGGAAAAATTATGAAAAAAATATTGGTAGTCTTGATTTTATTTATTTCTCTTATAGGACTTGGGTCTTGTGGTATAATTGTGACCCCTCCCGATGACGACAATCCACCTGTAGATATAAAACCAGAACTTCATACAGTTACGTTCAAAGATGGAGAAAGTGTAGTTTCTACAAAAAATGTGGAGCATGATAAAACCTTAGATGATGTTCCAGCACCTAGTAAAGAAGGATATTCATTTAAAGGCTGGTCCACGAATAAGGACGAATTTATTGCTTTTGATGTTTCTTCTAAAATAACAAAAGATGTAACCTTATATGCATTTTTTGATAAAAATATAAAATATTATTCTATTGCGTTTCAAACGGATGGAGGTTCATCCATACCCAGACAAACTATAGAAGAAAACAAAACAGTTCAAATTCCTGCTGAACCTATCAAAGATGGATATGTGTTTAAAGGTTGGTCTACAAAAAAAGAAGAGTATGTAGAATATGACTTTAAGAAACCCGTTACAGCTGACTTAACGTTATACGCTCATTATTCTATAAAAAAAGTTACAGTTAAATTTTACAATGATTCCGTGGAATATAAGGTAGAAGAAATAAACTATAACTCTTTAATTACGCTTCCAAGTAATCCTACAAAAGAAGGATATGAGTTTATTGGTTGGTCTACAAATAAGGACAGATATGTAAGTTTTGATTTTACAAAACCTATCAAAGAAAATGTTACATTTTATGCATTTTATAATAGAGATGTACCATCTTTAGATACACCAGATCCTGATACGGTTTATACAGGATATTACGAATCTATAACAGGACATTTAGATGGAACATTTAAAGATACATTGCATAAACTTTTAAAATCAACACATAAAAACAAATTAAGCTATACACCAGGTGTATGGGATGCATTAAAGAAAGCAGACCAGGATCCAAACAATGAAGATAATATTCTTTGTATATATACAGGACAGTCTATTTCTAAAAATGATAGAGATGGAAGCAGCTCAGCTCCTATAGTTTGGAATAGAGAACATTCTTGGCCAAAGAGTCATGGTTTTAGTACACAAGATTATTATGCGTATACAGATATCCATCATTTATTTGCATCTGAAAAAGGCATAAATAACAATAGAGCTAACAAAGACTTTAATTATGTAGTTGATGGTAAGTCTGACATTTATGGAAATAAGTGGAATAATACTTATTTTGAACCAAGAGATGAAGTGAAGGGCGACTTAGCTAGAGCAATGTTCTATATGGTAGTGAGATATAATGACCCTACAGAACTTGTATTAGAATTAAGTGAAAGTTCTACAGGGGCCTCTAGCAACAAGACAGGACTACTGGGGACATTGTCTGTACTATTAGAGTGGAATTTACTTGATCCAGTAAGTGATGAAGAAAGAGCACGTAATGAAGTCGTTTATGAAATTCAAGGGAATAGAAATCCATTTATTGATCATCCTGAATGGATTGGACTTTTATATCCAAGTGAAGAGGAACAAAAGAATGATGAATTATCTATCCATTTTTTAGAACTTGGAAATTATTATGCAGGAGATAGTGTTTATATCAAAGCTGGAGAATATGATATATTAATTGATGCAGGATCTAGAGCTTCAAGTTCAACAACAATTAAAAACTATATTAATCAATATTGTACAGATGGAAAGTTGGAATATGTTATTGCAACACATGCCCATGAGGACCATATTTCAGGATTTGTAGGAAATTCGTCGAACCCGGGTATATTGGATTTATATGAATGTGATGTTATCATTGATTATGCTTTAAAAAATACAACGAG
This sequence comes from uncultured Anaeroplasmataceae bacterium, assembly GCA_910577745.1. Classification (GTDB taxonomy): domain Bacteria; phylum Bacillota_I; class Bacilli_A; order Acholeplasmatales; family Anaeroplasmataceae; genus Pelethenecus. The sequence goes on from CAJTNG010000007.1 coordinate 53,357, forward strand.
TAAGATATCAGCAGAGTATGAGGCCAAAAGAGATAGGTTAGTTGCATCAGGAACCACGCACTATACAGCCAAAGATTGTGTGGATGGAACGAATGGCGCAACTTCTAAATTTCAACTTACAGAAAATATTAGCTTTGAAATCTTAAATCAAAAATACTATCATCAGAAATCTTCAGATGAAAATAATTATTCTGTATGTTTACAATTTAATTATGAAGAGGAGTATTTCTTATTCACAGGTGATTTAGAAGAAGCAGGAGAAGCATCTTTGGTAGAATTAAATGCGTTACCCCATTGTAAGGTTTTCAAAGGTGGACATCATGGCTCTAAAACATCATCTAATGAGGCGCTTTTGGCAGCAATTACACCAGAAGTGGTTTGTGTTTGTTGTTGTGCTGGTTCTAGTGAATACACGAATAATTTAGATAATATGTTTCCGACTCAAGCATTTATAGATCGTGTCGCTTTGCATACAGAACGCATTTATGTAACAACTCTTGCAACTTATGAAATTGCGACAAGCGGAGATATGGAGTATCCAAAAGTAAATGGTTTTAAATCTATGAATGGTAATATAGTAGTTACTTTAGATAAAGAAAAAGAAGTTATAGTAAATTGCTCAAATAATGATATAATATTAAAGAATTCTGAGTGGTTTAACTCTTTCATCACCTTAAATGGAGTTGAAAGAAGAATGAGGACATGGCCAAGTTTTGGAAAATAAGGAGCGTAAATAATGGATCGAATTAAAGAAAGCATTGAGAAGTATGACACAATTATTCTACATGGACATATTAGACCAGATGGAGATTGTATAGGAAGTCAGTATGGATTGTATTATCTTATAAAAGATAACTATCCTAATAAAAAGGTTTTTATAACCGGAGAATCTAGTGAGTATGTTGGTTTTATCGGTAAACCAACTTTGATTGAAGACAAACATTTTGAAGGGGCGTTATCGATATGTCTAGACTGTGCAATTCAGGATAGACTGTCTGATCAAAGATTCAAACTATCTAAAGAGGTAATTAAAATTGACCACCACATTCCTGTTGAGGACTATGGAGACTATCAGTATGTGGATGTGACAGCACCTGCCTGTGCACAAATTATTACGGAATTCTATATGAAAAATCAAAATGAATGGACTTTGAGTAAAGAGGCAGCTACAGCATTATATGTAGGGATTTCCACAGATACAGGCAGATTTAAATTTGATTCTGTAAATGCAAGAACCTTTTTGGCAGCAGCAACACTAGTAGAACAAGGCGTTAATTTGGGATACATTGATAACCAATTATCTGTTGAAGATTTAAATACTTTAAAATTAAAAGGGTATATTTTATCTAACTTTAAAATTTCTGAACATGGTTTTGTTTATGCAACGTTGACTAGAGAAGAAATTGAATCTTTCCATGTGAGTGATGAAGATGCTGCTGCACAGGTATCTACCATTTCTACAATTGAAGGATGTCCAGTATGGGCGCTATTTTTAGAATATTCAAAAGAAGAAATCAGAATAAGATTGCGTTCTCGTGGACCTGTGATAAATTTACTTGCTGAACAATATCGTGGTGGTGGACATGCGAAAGCAAGTGGTGCTACCTTGCTCAATTGGAATGAATTAGATGAGTTTGTTCGAAAAGCTGACGAAATTGTAAAAAACTATAAGCACAACTCATAAATCTTAAAATTTTTCTTGCAATTCTTTTCCAAATAAAGTAAAATAGAAAAGGACTCTAAAAAGAGACCTTTTATAGGACTATAGCCAAGCGGTAAGGCAAGGGACTTTGACTCCCTCATGCGCTGGTTCGAATCCAGCTAGTCCTGCCATCAAATTACGGTGTAATATCAAGCAATTTTGAAAGTGTGGCTTGATATTGCTTATAGCAGATGCATGAAGGAGTTAATCACTCCCTCATGCATTTTTTTTAGAAAAATACATAGGGTTGTGAAGAATACATTCTCTTTGGATCTGTTTCTTTTGAGTTAAACAGTATTTCATCGTTTGTGCCAAAGTTGAATGACCAAGAAGTTCTTTTACACACATGATATTAGCACCACTATTCATCATTAATGTTCCAAAGGTTCTTCTCAATATGTGAGGACTTAGATCTGTTAGATTTAGGTCCTCTTTAATTATGCGAAATATGTCAAAGTATGTCGGTCGTTTTTTTAAAAAAATATGGTTTGATGCTTTATTTGTTATTTTAATTCTTATATAATGAAATTAGTAGGAAAACGATTTGTAAAAAAGAATTTAAAATTAAAATCATTAAAAATTAAAGTGGAGAGGAGGAGTGGAGTTCTTAAAGACTTTGATGATAATTTATTTGTTTTAGTAGATTTTGATCCAATCGGATATAGCATTTATTGTGTGGATAGCGGTGACTTTACAGAACTTTCACCTTTTGCAGAGTCACCATATAAAGATTGTAATTTAACATCAAATAGTCAAAAATATATTTTTATGTGTGGATATTATGACAAAAATTTTTCGACTGGTAATTGTTTAATAAGAGTCCTCATGTTCATAAAGCATATTTTATTAATTCATCAGGATAGGAGAGATGTGGATGCGGCGTATTTTTAACTTGTTAAAACGATATTCAATTTTGATTTTAGGAGTTTTTTTATTAATGTTTATGGCTTCTTGTTCGAGTGACCAATATATAGAATTAAAAGAAGGGCAATATGTTTTTGTTCAAACAAACGACAAAGAAAATAAATATGGACTTTCAATTACTAAAGACACTTATTTTATTGTAGAAAAAATAAATATGAATTCTATAAAAGATTTAAGTGAGGGACAGTGGTTGGTTTATGATAATATGCTAATTACATGGAAAAATTGTATTTTTGAAGGAAAAGGGGAATTTAGTCAAATTGGAACTGCAGATAAATCGGCAGTAATTAATAGTTCTGAAATGAAAGAGTTTATGTTTTTCTTAAAACCTACAAAAAATATAAATAAAGTTGAAGAGAAAAATGTTAAAGTAGAAATTCTTTGTAGTTGGATTGACTCTGCCTCAAATGCAAAAGATTCAGTTTATTATAATTTTGAAATGGTATGATAACTTTAGAAATATTGAAGAAGAAAGTATACTATTCTTTAGCTAATGGTCAGGCTTCTTATAATCCTCATTATATAGAGCGTATTGATCATTTATCTAATGGTGGTCTTCCTGTAGTATTAGATAACCCCTATCCATCATTAACAATTTGTCTTCAGTTTTCTAACCAATGCAATTTAAAATGTGAATATTGTTTTTCTAAATTAATTGATGTGGTGCTGGATTAGGGCGAATTTATATTACGCAATATGGAATAATTTCGCATTGCGTTCCTTTAAGCGTATATAATAAGTATAGGTTTGATAATTTAGAACAGTATTTCAAAGAAAATGGAAAGTCTTTTTTCGTACAGCAATTAATTAATCCTAATTGTTTCCATTGTACTTTGAAAAAACTGTGTGGTGGAGAATGTGCAGTTGAGAAAGAGAACCATATAGCAAATAATTCAGTACTTTGTGAACTGAAAAAACATTTAATTCTTTTAGCTATTTATTTAAGAGAAGAACTAAAAGAAAATGAAGAAATATTTAAAAGGGTCTATGAATTTTGTAATATGAAAATGTCAAGAAATAAAATAAATCCAAATTTTAAAGCAATATTGGACACACATCCCCAAAAGTCCTTCGCTGAATGTAAAAAGATTTTTTATTCTAAATTTTCAGTATAAAGTTTTATTTTGACAATACTTTAATACAATAATCATAAAACTCAGTTCATTATTTTAATTTTTTTGTTATATCAGAGTTGCTAAAAATCAAAATAAAAAAATAGTTTTACTAAAATTTGAATACAATAAAACTTTAAAGGCTCGTACAAAACACATACTTTGTGCGACCTTTTTAATACAAAATTTTTTCAGTTTCAAATGTAAATGTCAAATACCATAAATCTATAAAAAAGTTGTAGCCACAATGTTTTTTATTTACAGAAGATGCTTCTATATACTTGTATTATATTTGGTAATTTTTTAATAAGTTTTACATATCAGTTTAATCAAGGAGCGTCCGTAATTGGAACATCGTGTGCTCTACTTTATACTTTCGATAAATGAGTAAGACGTGCTTATCATTTATGCTTTACTTTTGTCGCTGAAGAATGATTATGAATCAATGCTAATTCATACGTTCTTCTCAGTTTGCTTCTTTGTGTGGGGTTAAAAATTGAATATTATAAAATTTTAGGTCTTCACGACTTTTCATTCATTCCTAAATCGTATATAATTAGAGAGTATAGAAAGAGGTGGAATTATGGTAGAAAATATTTGTGCCCCTGCAACGGCATATGGAACTGCAGCTCTTGCAATAATTCGTTGTAGTGGACCTGATGCAATTCGCCTTGTAAATGCAATATTTGAAGGAAAAGACTTGACAAAAGTTCCTACACATACCATTCATTATGGTTATATTATGGATGGAACAGAAAAAATAGATGAAGTTCTTTGTAATGTTTTTATAGGTCCCAAATCTTTTGATGGAGAAAATATTGTAGAAATCAATTGTCATGGGGGAATCTTAGTTACTAACAGAATCGTATCAGTTTTACTGAAAAATGGATTTAGACTAGCGGAACCTGGTGAGTTTTCCAAAAGAGCGTATTTAAATAAAAAAATAGATTTGACACAAGCAGAAGCGATTATGGATATCATTCATGCAGAAAATAAATTGGCATTACAAGCTAGTCAAAATTCATTGAGGAAATCAACAACAAATTTAATAAAAAATTTTAGGGATGAGGTTCTTGATGTTTTAGCAAAGATAGAAGTGAATATTGATTACCCTGAATATGAAGATAGTATTGAAGTCACACATCAGGTTTTGGAACCTATATTAAATTCGTTGCTAGAGGATATGAAAGAAATATTAAAAAATTCAAAAATTTCTAAATTAGCGATCCACGGCATCAAAACTGTAATTGTTGGAAAACCGAATGTTGGAAAATCTAGCCTACTTAATTTTCTATTAGAAGAAGAAAAAGCAATTGTGACAGATATTCCTGGGACAACTAGAGATTTGGTTGAGGGGGCTCTTACGATAGGTAACTTAACGTTGCATTTAATGGATACAGCGGGTATTCATTCCAGTAACGATATTGTGGAAAAGATAGGAATAGAAAAAAGTAATCAAGCTTTAGAAGATGCAGATCTTGTTTTGCTTGTTTTGGATGTATCAAAGCCTTTGGAAGAAGAGGATAGATTTCTTATAAATATAACGAATCATAAACCTAGAATCATCATCGGGAATAAGAAAGACTGTGGTATATCCTGGGAATTAGAGCATGTTCTATTAATGTCAGTGAAAGAAAAGCAAGGGTTAGAAGAATTATCCAAAGAACTTTTAAAAGTTACCAGTGTTGAAACTTTGAATATTGATGAAGGAAAATATTTAGCAAATGAACGTCAGATTCATTTGATGGAAAAGGCATATCATGCCATAGAACAAGCATTGTTGGGCTGTGAACAGGAACAAGATATTGATTTAATAGAAATCGATATAAAACAGGCTTTTGATGACTTGGGTGCAATTACAGGGGATTCAACACCTGAAGAATTAATTACAGCATTATTTACAAAATTTTGTTTAGGAAAGTAGGTATTTTATGAAAACATTAGTAGTGGTTGGTTCACAATGGGGAGATGAAGGTAAGGGAAAAGTAACCGATTATTTAGCCCAAAAAGCAGATGTGGTTGTACGTAGTCAAGGCGGAAATAATGCGGGTCATACTATTTTGTTTGGTGGAAATAAGTTTGCATTGCGAAGTATTCCCTCTGGCATCTTTAATCCTAATATTAAAAACGTTATGGCAAATGGTATGGTGATTCATCCTAAACAAATGCTAGAAGAATTACATGGTTTAGAAGCTAGAGGAATTCGGGAATATCAACTATTTATATCTAACCGTGCACATATTGTACTACCTTATCATGAAGCTTTAGATGGTGCATTTGAAACCTTTAAAGGCGATCATAAAATAGGAACCACGAAACGGGGGATAGGGCCTGCCTATGCGGATAAGGCAAATCGTATAGGGATTCGAATGGGTGATTTTGTTGAAGAACATACATTAAAAGAATTACTTAAAGAAACGCTAAATATTAAAAATAGAGAATTACAAATGCTTGGACTTCCTCAGTATGACTTTCATGAACTTTATACCGAATATTCAGTATATGCAAAGGAATTAAAGAAGTTTGTTTGTGACACTTCTCTTTTATTAGAAGAAGAGATTGAGAAAGGCTCTAAAGTGCTATTTGAAGGTGCGCAGGGTGTAATGCTTTGTTTGGATCATGGAACTTACCCTTATGTTACCTCATCCTCTCCTACAGGAGCGTCTGTTCCATTAAATGCAGGAATAGCTCCACGCTACATTACAGATGTATTAGGAGTTTGTAAAGCTTACACAACGAGAGTGGGAGAAGGACCTTTTCCTACAGAATTAAACGGAGACCTAGCTAACTATATTAGAGAAAGAGGCCATGAGTATGGAACGGTAACCCAACGTCCAAGAAGAGTGGGATATTTGGATTGTGTTGCTTTAAATTATGCAAGAAGAGTTTCTGGAATCAATCATTTGGCCTTAATGCTATTTGATGTTCTTTCTGGTATTAAAACACTTAAAATTTGTTATGCCTATGATTTAGATGGAGAAATTATCTATACCATTCCCTCTACTACATATGATTATTCCAGAGTTAAACCGCTATATATAGAGCTTCCTGGATGGGATGAGGATATTACTTCTGTGACATCTTTTGAAGATCTTCCAGAGAATGCAAAGGCATATATACGTAAAATTGAAGAGTTGACCAAATCTAAAGTATCTTTATTTTCTGTTGGTCCTGATAGAACACAAACCATAGAATTAGAAGAGTTTTTTAAATAATGAAACCTAAATTATTGATTTCAGCTTGTCTTTGTGGAAAAAACACAAAATATAATGGTGGTAATAATTTGATAGAACAATTGAAAGAACTAGAGGAGCAGTTTGAACTTGTCTTAATCTGTCCAGAGGTAATGGGAGGACTTGCTACACCAAGAGTTCCAAGTGAGATCGTCGGAGAAAAAGTTCTTTCTAAAGAAGGAAGAGATGTGACAGAAGCCTTTCAGCGTGGAGCTATAGAAAGTTTAAAAATTGCCAAAACGCATAATATAACATTAGCTTTATTGAAGGAGGCTTCCCCTTCCTGTGGGGTTCATAAAATTTATGATGGTACATTTTGCGGTCATAAAGTAGATGGAACGGGCATGACTACAAGAATACTAATGGATAATAACATTAAAGTGTTTTGTGAAAATGAAATAGTAGAAATATTAGAACTAGCCAAAACAATTTAAGTTTTGGTTTTTTAATTTTAAAATAGTGGACTGATCAAGCGGAATAATTTATGGTATATTAAATAGTATAAAGGAGTTAAAAAAATGAAAAAGATATATATGGTAGAAGTAAGGTTGCAAGAAGATCACATTAAAATTCCTGGAGAAGTACTGAATCTTATTGGGGTAGAAACAGGGGATCAATGTAAGATATTTGTAGTAGAAGATGCAGTTGTAATCATGGGCTCTTCCAAGTTTGGTGAAAAAATTTTAAAAAATTAGCACTCAAATGTTGACATTGCCAAAAAATGTGGTATACTATAGTTGTATTGGCAATAACATATATAGAGTGCCAAAAAGAAAGGAAGAGAAAATATGAATTATTTTGATAGAGTTTTTAGTGAATTAAATAATATGTTTTATGGAGAAGGAGGGTATAAAAATTTTCCTCTAGATTTAATTGAGGTTGAAAATGGGTTTCTTGTCATTGCAGAACTTCCAGGTGTTAAAAAGGAAGATATTAAAATGACTTTTGAGAGTGGTATTTTAACCATTGAAGCAGATCGTAAAAAAGATGAAACGGCTAAGTATTTAATAAATGAAAGAGACACAATGCATTTAAAGCGAAATATCAATTTTGGAGATATTCATGAAGATAAGATGGAAGCGAAACTAGAAAATGGTTTACTTCAAATAAAAATCATGACAAAAGTTCCTGAAGAGAAACCTAAGAGAACGATTACGATTGAATAAAAATTTAAAAGTTAACATAAAATAATAAAGGAGTGAGGAACATGTATTTTGTAAAAAAGAGTAATGATGAAAAAAAGAATAATATTGTTGATGATGTTCAAAACTTCTTCATGGATTCCTTTTTTTCCAACAAAGCTTTAAAAACAGATATTGTAGAAACAGATCAAGAATATTTATTAGAGGTTGAACTTCCAGGCGTAGAGAAAAAAGATGTAAGTTTGGATTTTAATAATCAGTATCTAACTTTATCTGTAAATCAAGAAGATAGCACAGAAGCAAAAGAAAAACATTATATCCGAAAGGAAAGAAGTAGATTTTCTTATTCTAGAAGCTATTATTTAGATAAAGCAGATGAAAACAAGATTAAAGCGAAACTAGAGAATGGTGTGCTTTTAATCACTGTTGGAAAATCAGACGAAGAAATAAAGAAGACTATATCAATTGACTAATCAACGAGGTTACTGTGGTAACCTCTTTTTTTATACAAACAATATTTTATATAATATGAATATTTATGAATTAAAATGAATTGACTTTGAGAGGGTATAGTAATATAATTAAAATGATTGGAGGGTTCTACTATGTTAGAAATAAGAAATGTTTCAAAAACCTATAAAAAATCTAGTGTAAAAGCTATTGATTCAATTAGCTTAGTAATTGATGACGGAGATATATATGGGTTTGTTGGTCCTAATGGTGCCGGGAAATCTACCACCATTAAATGTGTTACAGGAATATTAAAGTTTGAAGAAGGCGATATTTTACTAGATGGTGTATCTATAAAAGATAATCCTTTAGCCTTAAAGCAGAAGATGGCTTATGTCCCAGATAATCCAGACATTTATGAAAATTTGAGTGGTATTGATTATATTAATTTTATTTGTGATGTGTATGGTGTTGAAAAAAATAGAAGTGAAGATATAAAAAGATATTCAACTCTTTTTGGTATCGAAGAACGTTTAGGGGATGCTATAAAGAATTATTCTCATGGGATGAAGCAGAAGGTTGTATTGATTGCTGCAATTCTTCATAAGCCGAAATTGCTCGTATTAGATGAGCCTTTTGTTGGATTAGATCCAAAAGCGGCATTTGATTTAAAAGAAATTATGAAAGAGTTATGTGCAAATGGAACTATGATCTTTTTTTCCTCCCATGTTTTAGAAGTTGTGGAAAAATTATGTAATAAAATTGCTATTATTAAAGATGGAAAAATTATTTCAAGCGGAACAATAGAAGAAGTTAAGGGGGATACCTCTTTAGAAAATGTCTTTTTGGAGTTATTCGATGAATAAACCATTTCTTGCTTTATTTAAAGTTACGCTGAAACAGTCTTTTGATTTTAGAAAAAATAATAAAAAGAATATTGCCTTTATTGTTCCAATTCTTTGCATTGTTTTATTAGGCTGTTTCTTTTCGTCTATTTATGCATATTTATTTTCTTATATGCTAAAAGAAGCAAATGTATCATTAAATGTAGTTTTATATGCTATGGCGGGATTTGCTACCATGTTAATACTGACAACCACTGTTCCAAAAGTGAAAAATATTTTGTTTGGTGGACAGGATTATGAAATGTTATCCGCTTTGCCTATAAAGAAAAGCAGTATTATCGCTGTTAAATTTTTAGGATTATACCTTGTGGAATTATTATTTTCCTTTGTTTTTATTGTTCCGTCCACAATTATAGTGGTGGTCTTAGGAAGCTCACCACTCCTTTTAATTGAAGGCTTATTGTTATTCTTGTTTATTCCAATACTTCCATTAATTTTGGCAGGAACAGTTGGTATGAGTATTGCATTAATTTCTGATCATTTTAAATTTGGGAATATTCTAACGGTTTTCTTTTATTTAATTTTCTTATGTGCTGTTATGTATTTATCTTTTAGTATGTCAAATGCAAATGCAACAGAAGATATGACAGATATAATAACTACTTTTCAAGTTTTTAGTTGGTTTAATCCAACCATTCAACTTTTATTAATAGACTTACCCGTGGTAAATTATCTCATCTTTTTTGCTGTAAATTTAAGTTTGTTTGGACTTATGGCAATTACTTTAGGATATTGTTATGACTATTTTCATGTGCTTATGACTTCCACCAAATGTCATCGGACATATCTTGCCAAACCAGTCAAACAAAAAGGTGTATTTAAAGCAATATTTACTCTTGATTTGAAAAGATATTTTTCATCTAAAGCATATTTACTGAATACAATGACAGGGGGAATTTTAACCATTGTAATGACCATCTTTATGGTTGTGGTTTTTCTTCGAATCGATGATCCAGAAGCTATGATTGTTTTAAGAGAAAGGGTTGCGCCATACTTGCCTATTATGATACTATGGTGTGCTTCTATTGCTGTACCTTCTAGCGTATGTATCAATATGGAAGGAAAAGGAATGTGGCAAGTAAAGTGCTTACCCGTGGATTATAGAAAATATGCATTAAGTAAAATTTTATTAAGCGAATTGATCACAGCCCCAACAGCATTAATTGCCTCTATTATTTTATTATTTTATATGGAGATTACCCCTATATATGTAATAACTACGCTTTTATTACCTCAAGTTTATCTTTTGGCTATGAATTGTCTAGCTTTTTATGTAAATATGTGCTTTCCTAATCTCAAATGGAGTAATGAAATAAAAGCCGTTAAAAATTCTATGAGTGCTGTTCTTTCTATGTTAATTGATTTTGCTGGATCATTGATTGTTGCGGCAGTATTTCTTTTGTTAGGCGTTTATGTGGATGTTTGGGTTGGAGCAATTACAGTACTAGGATTAAGCTTAATTTTTGCCATATTTGGGGTATGTTTGGTATATTACAAATGTGAGAAAAAAATTTCCTTTTTGGAAATATAATGTAGCCCTTTTAAAAAAGTTAGACATATTTCGACACCTCTATTTGCTATTATAAATTTAGAAACATAAAAGCTTTTTTATAAATATGAAGGATTTTTTGTTTAGAATTAAATATTTTAAAACAGGGAGAAATAAGTATGAAAAAGAGAAAAAAAATCGTAATTTCACTAGTTGTTTGTTTTGGTGTTGTAATTCTAATTGCTTTAAGTGTTGCTTTATTTATTGAAAAAGTTCATATGCTTATGGATGAGCCACCGATTTATAATACTGAAGCAGAATTTGTTGAATCCAAAGATTTTATATTTGTCGCGAAGGTCAAAGAGGAAGCTAGAACAAAATATAATAAAGATTCCTCCATTCCTTTAACCTATTATGATATTGAGGTTATAGAATATTTAAAGGGACAGGGTGATAAAAATGAGGTGTTATGTTTTTATGGTGGTAGAAACTATTTAAATACTTATACTTATTATGAAAATAATAATATAATACCAGAAAAAAATAACATATATTTGTTTTTCACAAAACGTTCCTCAGGAAATAGTGAATATGTAGAATCCAATACCTTTGTTATTACAAATAATGCACAAAAAATTGAGCTTAAAGATTATAATGAATCTAAAAGCTTGTCAGAACAAAATGAGAATATAAATCTTACAGTTCAGCGCTTTAAAAATATAATTAGTAAAGAGGTTAAAAAGTTTCCTTCCAATCTGCCTTCCAAACTGACAGATGAGGAGTTAGTTGCTCGCTTTGACAATGTCTTTATAGCTCAAGTAACGCAGTATTTTTATTCCTATCCCGTTCAGTGTGGAGAGGGAAGCGATATTCCTAGTGTTTGCGTTGAATTTCATACCCTACAGAATATTAAAGGAAGCACCCAGGGAGAAAAGCTTTGGTTATGTGGTGTAGATTATTGGAATGAAGAAACAGATGGAATTTATTTTCCAAAACAGAATGAGGTTTTTTTAGTATTTGCTAATAAGAATGAAAAAGAAAACATTAATCATCCTCAGGTTGAATCTAGTAACTATGTGGTTTTAATGAATTATCAAATGATTAAATTAAAAGATTATGATAGTTCCAAAGATTATAAAAATCAAAAAGAAGCTATTTTAGCAATCCTTAATAAATACGAAAATTTAATGAAATAAAACGCAGGAGGTAGTAAGTTTATGAAAAAGATTTTTGGTTTATTTTCGATTTTAACTTTGGCAATGGTACTTTGTTTTTCTGATTTTTTAAATGCTCATGCAGGAAAGGTAGAGTATATTCATGCAGATTATACAAAGGATTATGATAATCTAAATTTAGAGGATGAATATGATTATGTGTTTCTTGGTGAAGTTACAGAATATGTAACTACATCCCAATATAACGGACATGGTTCTAATATTCCTTATTCTTATTTTAAAGTGAAAGTTTTAAACATAACCAAAGGAATTTTAGATGAAACCATCACGATAAAATTTTATGGTGGATACGATGAAGAAGGGGTTTTGCTTCTTATTGAAGACCTTACCTATCCTGAATTAAATAAAAAATATCAATTTTATTGTAATAAAAGTTTGTTAAGTTTAGAACAAGATGGTAGAACGTTTCAGGATTCTTATGTGATTTCAACAAAATTCAATATGCAAGAAATTACAGAAGAGAAGGTGGAAAATCCTCAAGTGAAAGCTCAGAATATTTCTCCTTTTAGTTTTGAATTAGATAAGGATCCAGGCGCTGGTGGTGGAGGCGGAGGCGGATATTATCCAAACAGAAGCTTTGCTACAGCGAAACAATTAACGATAAATCAAAGCGAACTTGTGGATCTTACAGCAGGTTTAGAACTATACTATAAGGTGAGGAGATCTACTTTAGATTACTTATCTGTATATTCTAAAGGTGTAGATGATACTATGGTTGAAGTCTATGATTCGTCCTATAAATTAATTGGTTCTAATGATAATGTCTTAACGGAAAGAGAAAAACAATTTACGAGTGATAAAAATTTCTTTTATAACTTTTATGCCAATAAAAATGAAACATATTATTTTAAAGTTAAATTTAAAGATACAACTTTAAAAAGTAGATTTGGTTTATATGTTATAGTAGATAACTGGTATACATCAAATCCATCTGATTTGTTTTGGGAATATAATGGTGTTCAAGATGATGTTGATGGTGTTCATAAAGTGCGGTATAATAGTAGTTCAAAGTATACAAATGAGATTAATTATGCTGTTAAAGAGTGGAGTAAACTAGAAACGGTTAAGTTTATTGGAAATTCAAATTTATCCATTTATAATTTAACATTCTCTGATTATACAGATGTAGATTCTGATACAATTGCCTTTACAAGATATGCTTGGATTTTTGGGGTAGATGTTTGTTTTAACATATATAAAATGGACCGCATGTCCCAAAAATGTAGAAATAAAACCTCAATGCATGAGGTGGGGCATGTTTTAGGAATTGATGAGTTTACGGGTAAAGAAGCAAGAAATAATGTAATGCATCAAGGAGAACTAGAACTAGAAAAATTGGGACCTGCGGATATAGCAATTTATCGTATCAAATGGTATGCCTAATGATATAATGGGGTGCTTTTTGCACCCTGTTTCTTTTCCTATAGAAAATGGGTTGAAGAGAACTTTAAAATTTGTTATACTAAAATTAGGATTTGAGATAGTAAGCTATCTCTTATTTTTTTATAAAAGAAAGGGTTGATGTTATGAGAAGTCTAAAAGAGGATGTTGAGATTTATGCTGCAATTACAGAGGAGAAGGAGCGACAACAATATCATATTGAACTTATAGCTTCAGAGAACTTTGTATCTAATGCTGTATTAGAAGCTCAGGGTAGTATTTTGACCAATAAATATGCGGAGGGATATAGTGGTAAAAGATATTATGGAGGATGTGAATTTATTGATAAAGTAGAAGACATAGCCGTTGAGCGTGCATGTCAATTATTTCATGCAAAATATGCCAATGTTCAACCTCATTCAGGATCTTCGGCAAACATGGCAGCCTATGGTGCGATTTTAAACCCTGGAGATGTCTTATTGGGGATGTCATTAGACGCTGGAGGGCATTTGACACATGGCTATGAAAAAAGCTTTAGTGGCAAATTGTATAAATCCTATTTTTATGGGCTAGACGACAAGGGATATATCGATTACGAACAAGTAGAAGCTATTGCCAAAGAAATTCATCCCAAATTGATTGTTGCAGGAGCAAGTGCTTACTCCAGAATCATTGATTTTAAAAAGTTTAGAGAAATTGCAGATTGTGTAGGAGCTTATCTATTGGTGGATATGGCACACATTGCTGGTTTAGTTGCGGCAGGTCTTCACCCTAATCCTTTAGAGTATGCAGACATCGTGACTTCAACTACGCATAAAACCTTACGTGGTCCTAGAGGTGGCTTGATTCTCACAAATAATGAAGCCATAGCCAAGAAAGTTAACTCTTATGTTTTTCCTGGAGTTCAGGGTGGACCATTGATGCATGTGATTGCTGCAAAAGCTGTTTGTTTTAAAGAAGCTTTGGAGTTAGAATTTAAAGCGTATGCAGAACAAATCATTTTAAACTGCAAGGCGCTTGCTGAAGAGTTATCCTCTTTAGGATATCACTTAATATCAGGTGGGACAGATAATCATTTGATTTTAGTGGATATATTTAATACGGTGGGTGTTACAGGAAAAAAGGCGGAAAATATCCTATACTCTGTGAATATCACTTGTAATAAAAATGCAATTCCACATGATACACAAAAACCAACCATTACCTCAGGGATTCGTTTGGGTACTGCAGCGATTACAACGCGTGGTTTTAAAGAAGAGGAATGTAGAAAAGTAGCTAGATGGATAGACAAGGCTTTAAGAAATTATCAAGATTATAAAATACTAGAAGGAATCAAAAAAGAAGTTATAGAACTGATGAAACATCATCCTTATCTTTAAATGTAGGTATAAAATATGGCTTGATTCTTGTTTTTAAGTATTTTATAAGCTATAATTAATGTAAGCGTTATTATAGAGGTGTCCAAGATGATAATAGATAGCTTACTGGATGAATTAAAGAATCTTAAGGGTGTTATTTCTATAGCTATAGGGGGATCTAGAGCTAGTGGGTATGCAGATATATCTTCAGACTATGATGTTTATGTCTATTATGAGCATCCCATTTCTTCAGAAGATAGACTCTTAATTTTGAAAAAATATTGTAAACAAATTGAATGCAATAATACATTTTGGGAAACGGAAGATAATTGTATTATGATGGATGATATTCCCATAGATATTATTTATCGAAATCTAAAGGATTTTTCAGATACTTTAGATAGAGTGGTAGTACAAGGGGAAGCCTCAAATGGGTATACAACTTGTCTGTGGCATAATTTACTACACTCTACAATTGTCTATGATTTTGATGGAAAATTAAAAGCTTTACAGAATCTATATGATATAGCTTATCCAAAAGCATTACAAAGAAAGATTATTTCAAAGAATTCTACATTGTTAGATGGCTATTTGCCAAGTTATTCAGATCAAATTGTAAAAGCAATAAAAAGAGAAGATTTGGTAAGTATACAACACAGAACAACAGAATTTCTAGCAAGTTATTTTGATATTATATTTGCTTTAAACAAGATGACACATCCAGGGGAAAAGAGATTATTGTCAATTTGTAAAAAAGAATGTAGGATTTTGCCAAAAAATTTTGAAAAAAATCTAAATTTGCTATTTGAACATATGTTTAAGGATAAGGATGTATTTAAAAAAATATTGTTTGAAATTATATTAGAAATAAAAAATACCATAAAAGAGGAGGGATTCCATTGATTGCGAAAACAAGAGAAATAACTGGCGTTGTATCTACCGCCAGTTTGCCTACCTTGAGATATCTTGAACCTGAATATATTTATATTGCTGTTACAAATGCACGTTGTTCTACTTGTGATTTATTTGTAAAAGTAGGAGATCAAGTAAAGATAGGACAGGTCTTAGGAATAAGAAAAGGAGCTTTTTTTGAACAACCCATACATGCTACGGTATCAGGTGAAGTTGTCGGGTTTGTGAAAAAATTTCATAGAAGTGGGAAGCTTACAGAGTTTGTTCAAATTAAGAATGATAAAAAAGATGAGTGGATTAGTCCAGAAATCCCAAGAAGCGATGAAGAAATTGAAAAGCTTACTTTAGAGGATTATGCAAGAATTACCAAGGAAGTATCTTTAGTAGGATTAGGAGGAAGTTCTTTTCCCACTTATATTAAATTTCAAACCAAAGATCCAATCCATACCATCTTAATTAACGGAGTAGAATGTGAACCTTATATATCCTCAGATCATCGTATAATGCTAGAACATCCTAGACGTGTTATTATAGGGACAAGCTATGCCATGAAGGCATTTCAAGCTAAAAAAGGTCTGATCTGCGTAAAAAAGAAATATCAAGATTTATATGATTGTTTAACCGCAGAGCTAACACGCTTTCCAGGGCTTAATATTGAAGTTCGTCGAGTGGGGAATCACTATCCACAAGGCTGGGAAATTGAAATGATAAAATCAGCATTAGGCGTAAAAGTTCCTGCTGGTGTATTACCTGCAAAGCTAGGTCTTATGGTATTTAATGTTTCAACCATTGTAGGGCTCTATCGTGCTATTAAATATAATCAGCCGGTAATCAAACGAAATTATACGCTGTCAGGAGATGGAATCAACATTCCACAAAATATTAGACTGCGGATTGGAACCTCTTTAAAAGAACTGATAGATGTATGCGGGGGATATAAGGGAGAAGAGAACAAGATGCTCATTATGGGCGGACCTATGATGGGGGCCAATCTGGTTCGTGATGATGCTGTTATAACAAAAACATGCACCTCTACCATCGTATTAAATGAACGACCAGTTGATGAGGAACCTTGTGTTCGTTGCGCTTCATGTGTCTATTCTTGTCCTGCTGGTCTACAACCGATTCAAATCATGCAGGCGGTAAAAAATAAAGATAAAGATGCATTACTTAAATTGAATATTAAATCTTGTATTTTATGTGGAATGTGTTCCTACACATGCACCTCCAAGATTCATTTAACAGAATATTGCCGTAAGGCAAAAAGAATGGTATAGGAGGGAACGAGATGAAGTTAGTTGCTCAAAGTGCTCCATACATTCGTAAGAAGGTTTCGGTTCAGCGAATGATGATAGATGTATTAATTGCTTTAATGCCTGTCGTATTGTTCGCTTGTATTCAAAATGGCTGGAGCGGTATTTATGTAATTTTAATTTCTATTGCGACTATGTTAATAACTGAATTGGTTTGTCATATGTTAATCAAGTGGCCAGTAGGAATGAAAATTAAAGAATTGTTTAGTAAAGATGGATTTGCTAGAGTCAAAAATCAGTATACGATTAACAATTTTACTGCCCCATTGATCTCTGCTTTACTATATGCGCTTATTATGCCAGCAGGATGTAATGGGTATGTCATATTTATTGGAGCTTTGTTTGGAATTTTAATTGGTAAAATGATTTTTGGTGGACTGGGCAGTAATATTTTTAACCCGGCAGCTACAGGACGAGTATTTGTAGGTGTGTGTTTTGGTTCAAAACTTGTCTATGGCCAAGGCGGTGTAGATGTGTCTGCTTCAGGCACACCACTAGCCATAATCAAAGGGAATTTAGGCATGCTTGGCAATGCTTTAAGTGAATATAGTTTATTAGATTTATTTTTAGGACAAGTTCCTGGTTCTATGGGAGAAGTATGTGCTTTGTTGATATTACTAGGTGGTATTTATTTGTTTGTTAGACGAAGTGCTGATATTAGAGCTTTTCTATCTATGGTTGGAAGCTTTGCCATTATCACTTTAACTGTAAGTATTACGACTTATTTTATATGGACAAATCAGGAACATTCTGCAGAGATTATGTCTTGGAACATTTTCGATATGTTTATGTTTGAAATGCTTTCTGGAGGTTTACTATTTGGAGCTGTATTTATGATAACAGATCCTGTCACTTCTCCGACGACTAAATTTGGAAGAATTGTTTTTGGAACAATGGCTGGAGTTATAACCGCTTTAATTCGGTATTGTGGAGCTTACCCAGAGGGGGTTGCTTTTTCAATATTGATTGCAAATATGTTTGCTCCTGCAATTGACCATTTGATGCGAGGTAAAGCAAACACTTACAATTGGAAGCAGATTTTAGGATTATCTTTGTCTATAATACTTCTTTGTTTGATTGTTGGTTTTACAGTTGCAGGACAGTTAGGAGGATTATAAGATGAAGAAATATATAGTAACTGCCTTAGTTTTAACCTTGATTGCTGGTGTATGTGCTGCGCTTATTGCCTCCATTAATTTATTGACTGCTCCAATGATTGAAAAAAATAATGCAGAGAAAAAAGCTGCACTTTGCCAAGAAATATTTGAAGCTTTTGATCTTGCTAAATCTATAGTACTTGAAAAGGATCAGTATGCATCTGCTTATATTCAAGAGGTAATTGAGGTGAACGATGCCAATGATACACCTTTAGGGTATTTATTTACTCTGTCTGGATCTAATGCATATGGAAAAATAGAACTTTTGGTTGGCATAGATTTAGAAATTAGATTAGCAGGTGTTCGGTTTATTACCAATGGGCAATCTTTCTCAAATGAAACAGCTACGCATTTGAACACACAATACAAAGATGATATGACGATAGAAGATATCCTTGCCATAGATTTAACAAATTCGGATGTTACTGCAGGTGCGACCTATGCATCTAAGCTCATCAGAGAATTAGTAACCACCGCTTTTGATGTGGCATTAGACTTGGAAGGAGGTAGTAAGTAATGGAACAGACCAATCAAAATCCAGTTAAAGAAAAATCTGTTCGATTCAAAACTTTCTTGGCTGGAATCATAAAAGAAAACCCAGTACTCGTTGGTTTGCTGGGAATGTGTCCTACACTGGCTACGACGAAATCTTTAGAGTCTGCTTTTGGGATGGGTATTTTAGTTATATTGACGTTAATTGGTTCTAATGTATTAATTTCCCTATTGCGAAAGATCATTCCTTCCGAGGTAAAAATTCCCTGCTACATTGTCATCATTGCGACCTTTGTTACCATAATTAAAATGTTTGCTGAAGCTTTCTTACCAGAACTTTATTCAAGCTTAGGGGTATTTATTTCCTTGATTGTTGTAAATTGTATTATATTAGGAAGAGCAGAAGCCTTTGCCTCAAAAAATGGACCATTGTTATCTTTATTAGATGCTATCGGAACAGGATTAGGCTTTACAATAGCAATGTGTATTATGGGACTTTTAAGAGAACTATTAGGAACGGGCGGTCTTACGTTTGGCGTTTATTTTACTTTTATTCCTTTGACAAGTTTTACACCACTTTCAGAGTATGCAATAAAATTATTTACTTTACCTGCGGGGGGATTCTTAACGCTTGGCTGCATATTAGCGGTCATGGCCTTTTACCGAAATCACAAAGAAGAGAAAAAGTTAGCTTTAGAGAAGAAAAGAATTGAAGAATTAAAAGCCAAGAAAGCAGCCGAGCTTGCACAGAAGAAAGCTTTAGAAGAGGAGGGAAAGTAATATGGTTTGGAATTTAGTTGTGGCATTTTTATTAGCAATTGCGAATGCAATGCTGATTAATAACGTTACACTTTCTAGATTTTATGGAGTTTGTCCTTTTCTAGGAGTATCTAAAAAATCTTCTTCAGCTTTAGGAATGGGGGTTGCTGTAACCTTTGTTACCATTCTTGCTGCTGCCATCTGCTGGCCAATCTACCAGTTGCTGGCTTATTGTGGAATAGCTTATATGGATACGATTACCTTTATTTTGGTTATTGCTTCCATTGTTCAACTTGTTGAAATGTTTATTAAGAAATTCTCACCTTCCCTTTATAAAGCATTAGGTGTTTATTTACCACTCATCACAACAAATTGTGCTGTGCTAGGTGTTGCTCAAGGAAACTCCTCCCAAGGATTATCCTTTGGGGCTTCTATGGCTGAGGCCATTGGAACAGGGTTGGGCTTTGCGCTAGTCATTTTTGTGTTCTCTTGTATTAGGTATCGTCTAGATGCTTCTAATACTCCTAAAGCCTTTAAAGGAATCCCTATTGCTCTAGCAACCGCTGCTTTAATGAGTTTGGCATTTTTAGGATTGTCGGGGATGATTGGATAATGGATCCGTTTGTTTGGTTAGCAATAACAATTCTTGTATTATTGGTTGTTTTCTTTTTTGTGACCTATATTCTAAATAAAAGAACTCCAGTTCCTAAAGGGTGTGAACAAATTAAAATAAGTGAAGAGTTTTGTTTAAACTGTTCAAATACAGATTGTAAAATTCATGAAAAGCTAGATTTAGAAAACATAAAAAAAGAGCTTGAAAGTGAGGAAGAAGTTTAATGGAGATATTAATTGCCGTAGGAATATTAGCTGGATTAGGCGTTATATTTGGTTTTGGACTTGCAATCGCTGCTAAAGTTTTATATGTAAAAGTTGATACAAGAGTAGAAGATATCACGGCAATTCTACCTAACGCCAATTGTGGGGCATGTGGATTTCCTGGATGTGCAGGATTTGCTGAGGCTATTGTATCACAGACTGCAGAAAACTTAAGTTTATGTAAACCAGGTCTTAAATCTGGAAAACCTGAAGCTATTCGAAAATATTTAGATGAACATCCAAACGAGGATGGTTCTATAAATCCAATTCGATTGAAATAGAAATTTTTAACAGTTTGTTAATTTTTTTAAAACCCAAGCAGAATTTAAGGCTTGGGTTTTTTCATTGGAAAAAATCTTTAACTTGAGATTTTTCTTTTTCTTCTGCAAAACTCATAGCCTTTTTATAAAATCAATGCTATAATAGATATATATTTTTGAAGGAGTGTAAAATATGCAAGAATTTTGTAAAAAGCATTTCTATAAATTATTATTAACATTAGTTTATACAGCATTGGCCTGTTTGGTATATGGAATATGGTCCTATTCCGCATGGCATTTGTGGTATGTAACGTTAATTATTGTTTTATTATTTATGATTGCTGGATGTGTAATTGGTTATTTTTGGCTAAAGGGAGATTTAAAACCCCAGGAAGAAAATCCAGATGATATAAAACTAGAACAAGGTATGGAAGAAGAAAATAAAATCGAGGAATAGAGTTGAAACCTGACTTTAAAAATGCTATAATTTTTATGACTTCTTAGAAGAAGAGGACAAGTAATTTATTTCGTATTTATAAAGAGAACTAGTGGGTGGTGGAAACTAGTTAGATACCTTAAATGAATCTACCTTGGATAAGATGCGTATGATCCTGCGTTAAAGGAAATTAAGTGCTAGTATTATACTAGAATTAAGGTGGCACCACGGTATTATCGTCCTTAAGTTTTTATGCTTAAGGACGTTATTTTTTTAAAAAGAAAAGGAGAAAGAAAATGTTAGATATTAAATTTTTAAGAGAAAATCCAGAGATTGTTAAAGAGAATATAAAAAAGAAATTTCAGGATGCAAAACTCGTTTTAGTAGATGAAGCTATTGAACTTGACAAAGAAATTCGTGCTTTAAAGGCAGAGGGAGAAGCGTTACGGGCTTCTAGAAATGAGTTAAGTAAGCAGATTGGCTTTTTAATGAAAAATAAAGAGCCTGACAAAGCCAATGAAATTAAGGCAACTGTGTCAAAAAATAATGAAAGAATAGCACAAATTGACCCATTGTTAGATCAGTTAACTGAAGAGTTAAATCAAAAGATGTTAATTATCCCTCAAATTGTGGATGCCAATGTGCCAGTTGGTAAAGACGACAGTGAAAATGTTGAAGTGGAAAAGTTTGGGGATCCTGTAATTCCAGCCTATGAAATTCCATATCATGCAGATATTATTGCTAGATTTAACGGATTAGATAAGGATGCCTCTGGCAGAACAAGTGGAAATGGCTTTTATTATTTGATGGGAGATATCGCACGTCTTCATTCTGCAATGCTAAGCTATGCAAGAGATTATATGATAAACAAAGGCTTTGTTTATTGTATTCCTCCATTCATGATACGTTCTGATGTGGTTAATGGGGTTATGTCTTTTGCTGAAATGGAAAATATGATGTATAAGATAGAAGGGGAAGATTTATTTTTAATTGGAACCTCTGAACACTCCATGATTGGACGTTTTAAAGGACAAATTGTAAAGGAACAAGAGTTACCTATTACCCTGACATCCTATTCCCCTTGTTTTAGAAAAGAAGTTGGTGCTCATGGAATAGAAGAGCGTGGAATCTATCGTGTTCATCAATTTGAAAAACAGGAAATGATTGTTTTATGTAAGCCAGAAGAGAGTATGGATTGGTATAATAAAATGTGGAGTTATACTGTAGAGTTTTTCAGAAGCTTGGATGTACCTGTAAGAACTCTAGAATGCTGTACAGGAGATTTAGCAGATTTAAAAGTTAGATCTTGTGACGTAGAGGCTTGGAGTCCTAGACAACAAAAGTATTTTGAAGTTGGTTCTTGTTCTACGTTAGGAGATGCTCAGGCAAGACGTCTTGGGATTCGTACAAAAGGTGAAAATGGAACCTATTTAGTTCATACGCTGAATAATACAGTGCTTGCCACACCAAGAGGGTTGATTGCTGTTATAGAAAATAATTACAATGCAGATGGTAGCGTGAGCGTTCCTAAAGCTTTACAACCATATATGGGTGGATTAAGTGTTTTAAAACCAATAAAATAAAAACTCTAGAAAAAAGTTCTAGAGTCTAATAAAAATATGATATGTATCGACATTCGTTATAAAGGGGAAAGTATACGGGGTCGATTGAGTGATTTTAACTAAAGCTCCTTTCTGTCTTTTTTAGACACTTATAGTATAATAAAAAATTATCAGTAAAAAATATGAACATTATGTGAAATTATTGAAAGGTAAGTGTAAATTATGTTTTTAGCAGAAAATACAAATATTGATTGGAATGCACTTTGGAATACTTTAATAAATTGGTGTATGACCACAGGTGTGAAATTAGTCATTGGACTAGTAGGGTTATTTATAATTTTTAAAATAGTCAATGTTCTCACCAAAAAATTATATAAGAGGTTACAGAAGAAACAAGCGGATGAAACCTTATCTAGAGTAGGAACACAAGCCATCAGATTTGTTTTAAAAGGAATTACGTTGGTTTGTTTTATAGGCTATATAGGAATTGAAACAGCTTCAATTTCTGCCTTGATTGCCTCTGTGGGAGTTGCGTTAGGTTTGGCATTACAAGGCTCTTTATCTAATTTTGCAGGTGGTATTATCATCATAGTTATGCGTCCGTTTCGCATTGGAGATAAAATTACAACAAATGGAGAGTCTGGAACCGTAGAAGACATTCATATGTTTTACACCGTTCTTGTCACACCAGATAATAAGGTTATACACGTTCCGAATGGAGCTTTAGCCAATAATGTAATTGTTAATACTTCTATCAAAGATACGAGAAGAGTGGATATTGCAATGTCAATTGCTTATGATGCTGATTTGGATAAAGCCACGAAATTAATAAAAGAGGTATGTAAAAATAATCCTCTTATTTTCACTGATCCAGAGCCTTATGTGGGTATCAAAGAGTATGCGGGGTCAAGCGTTGATTTAAATATTCGTGCTTGGTGTAATAATGGTGATTACTGGACAATTCAAAATTATTTATTTGTTGAGATTAAAAAATCATTTGATGAACATGACATTGAGATTCCTTTTAATCAATTAGAGGTTGCAATTAAGAATAAGGAGTAGGCTATGAAAAAAATAATTCTAAGTTTAATAGGGATATTTAGTTTTTTCTTTCTTTGTTCTTGTGATAAAAATGTTCCTGCAGAACTTGTAATTATGAATGAGGATAAACAAGAACAAACTATAAAAATTACGACTACAGAAAATAAAGATGAACTTTTAGTTCTATTAGATCAGTTAAAAAAGGCAAAGTTGAATCCAATACAGTTTTCAGGGGTATCTTTATCTATTACTTCTAAAATAAGAGGTAAGATGTCTATAGGGGAAGAAGATAAGACGAATATTGATTTGAATTATGATATACGTGTGGACACTATAGCTTCTTTAAAAAAATATATATTATCAGGAAAAGTAACATTAGAAGGGTATACCAAAACAGATTCTTTAAACCTTTCTTTGAATGCTAAACAAAAACTTCTGGCAAACGTTATCAATGATGATGACAATCTTTATGTAAATTATTCATTTGAAACAGAAGGTATTAAAAGTAAAGCTAAGAAGAAATTGGATATTTCTTCTTTTACAGAGGAATATAAAATTAAAATAATGAATGCTTTAGACATATTGAAATATTATAATCCTATTACTTTATTTCCAGAATTAGAATCTTATGTCACAGCTGTTTCAGCTACAAAAAAGAATTCTTTCACATTAAAACTTAGTATACCAGCAGAGAATACATTTATAGATTGCTTTATAGAATTGAACTGCCAAAATCTTATGCCAATTCATTTTAAAATCAATTTAGATGAAGTTTTAATAGAAGAATTGGAAAGAGAATATCTAGATAAATATGTAGGTCAGCCTGTATACGTAGAAGATGCTCTATTTACGATAGAGGCAAGTTTAGATTATGGAAATTACTCTATCATGCCATTGACAGAAGAAGAAAAGGCCACGTATTCTTATTTTAATTAAAAAGTTTGAGCAACGCTATAAACTAATACGTTAATTAATATAAATCAAAAGATGGATGTCTAATAAATTTGCATCCATTTTTTTATTATATAGTATTGTCGAAACCTGTCGGTTGTTATAAATTGTGCTCATTTAATATATATAGTATAATAAAATTAATGAAATGTAAAATTTTTATAATTTTAGTATTACAATTTATTATGTTTGTAGGTATAAAGATTTGTGCAAGTTCTACAAGTCCTAATTATGAATTAATCAATGTATCAGGGCAGGCATTATCAAATGAAATTGAAAGTGAGGGATCAACGGTTATAGATGAATTAAATAGCATGTTACAAGAATATGAAAAAATGACTTCATCTAAGATGTTTCTAGAATAGTTGATATAAAAAATTCATTAATAGAACTCATAGATGCTAATAGAAATAAGAAAAAGACAAATGAAATCCTCTATAGAATGGCCTATTCAGCTAGTATTGCATATATGTATTTACATAACTATAATTTATCAGCAGAGTTATTAACACACTTATATCATAATAAAATCCAGTATAGTAAAGAAATTAAAAAAGATGAATATAATTTATATTATGTTTCCATTCACAGAAATGTTTTATATCATTCAAAGGATTATTTGGATTACCATCAAAATATAAAAGATAAACTTGAGTATGAATCTAAAGATAACTCGGCGGAGGAGGATTGTTATTGTTCAATTGGGGGAACTTGGGGTACAATAGAATATAACTATACGACTTATATTGTAGATCGCTATGATTTTGATAAAGAATCAGCATACAGCCGTCCTATTCAGTGGGTTTGCAACATAATGGTTGATGCTATTGAAAGTGGATTGGCTATTCCTTATTTTATAAGAATTTTAAAGCAAAACCCTCACATTAAATACCAATATACTAGTTTAAATTCTACTTATCATACTTCAATATGTTCTGAAAGATGTTCAGTTCATTTTTTAGAAAAACATAGTAGGGATTATACCTATTTTAATGAAAATTATCATACAGTCACTTGTATTCATTGCTATTATTCAATCAATGAAACGCATAATTGGGTTCCGTATGTAAGGATAATTAAAGGTTATATATGCAAAGAATGTCGACAAATCAAATTAAATTAAAAAGGAGGAGATGCGTATGTATTTTAAAAAAATGGTATACATTTTCTCTTTTGTTATGTTCATACTAACCTTATCTAGTTGTGATTTTGTGTCATGGGGAATTTCTAAAGTTTCTAACTCTTCTATTAATGAGACGTTAGGTTTTGACTTGCCTAAAATTTCAGATAGGATAGATCGTTATATTTCAGTTTGGCAGGAAACTTCGGTTTTTGAAATATGGGATTTATCGAAATGTGATCCTTCAGAAAAATTAAAGGATTTAAAACAGTGGCATTCTTTTCCTATACAAGAGGAAGATTATAATAAATTTTATGTTAAATATAAAACATTTTCAATTCGAGATAAAGATAAAATATATGAATTCCCTAAGATAAATGATGGATATTATCTTTATTCTGAAGAAGTTACAGAAGACTTTAGTTATATATTTGCAATTTTTGATAGTTTAGATAAAAAACTATATTTCTATTATTATGATACGCTTAATTATGGAATGGTTTATGAAATAGATAGTGCTATCATCTTTGGATTTGATTTTCCATATTTTCATAGAAAAGAAGAACATATAACGGATATTAGCCAGACAAAAGATTATGAGAAGTGGGATTTTTATTTTACAAGTAAAAGTGTAGATTTTGAAGAATTAAAGCAATGGCATAAATTACCTCTTTCCCCAGAATATAAAGAAAAGGTTTATGGAACAGGAGGAGAGTTGCCAGAGTTTAGCGTTTATTATGAGTATAAAGTTCATAATGAGGTTAAGAAAGAATATTACACCTTTCCATATATCAACGAAGGGTATTATATGTATACCGAAGAAAAAACACAATATTATGATTTTTTAATTGCTATGTATGATGAAATAGATAAAATAATCTATATATTTTATAACAAATATTAAGGAAAATAAATGAGTGTTACAGTAGTTTGTAGCACTTTTTATTTACTAAGGTAATCTACTTGTAAGGAAAACAGTTGGTAAACATCAATGACTTACTAAATTTTAAAGTAATACGGTATGAAAGTTTAAATATGATGAAAACTAGTAGTAGGTGATATTTATGGAAGAAGGACTATCTTTATCGGATATTTGGAAGTATATTATGAGAAAAAAGATTTTAGCATCAATCCTTTTTGGTGGTATTACGATTCTCTTATTTATTTTAATTTTGTTTGCTTATAATCCCGTGGCTGGGCGGTATGAAGCCACATTTAACTATAATTGGTATGGTATTGAAAATAATAAATTTGCTAATGGTAAAGTTTTTAATTATTATGATATCATCTCTATAGATAATGTTAGAGAGGTAAAACGAAGTGATGAAAAATTTCAAAATATAGATGTAAATGATGCGATAGATCAATTAGACATTCGTTTGAAAGATAACATTTATACTATTTATCTTAAGAAAAGTCTATTACATAATAAAGATTTAGATAAGGAATTTTTGTTTAATTTAATTACAATGCCTTATAAGGAAGCCTTGAATATAGAATTTGATTTTTCTTCTAATTTTTTGGGATATGCAGCAGCTAATAAAATAGCAACAAAATTAGATTTTTTACAGAGCCAAATTGATATGTTGAAATCGGGATATTCAGGAATGATTGCTTATTATGGTGATGTTGCGTTACCTCAAAAAAACTTAAGTAATTTTTATAAGGAATTTGATGCCTTTGTTTCCAATAATAAAATTAGTGAATTTAGATATTTAGCTTTTAAAAATTCTCATATGACCAAGGAAGAATATAAGAGTATTGTTCAGCAAACCATCGCCTTAGAATCTGAACAGGAATTATTGCGAACCAGAAAAGAAAGCTTATTAACTTCATTGCGCAATATTTATGAAAGCTCCAATGGAAATACATATATGGATACTGCAATAGCAAATTACTTAAATAGTCTTCACAATTTGGACTCCAGACTAATGAAGATTAATGAAGATTTAACGCTAATGAAAAATGCAAATGCAGGTAGTTATGATGAGGCAGAAAGTGAAGCATTTTTAAAGGAAATAGAAACCTATAAAAGTGAAATAGATGCATTTACTAAGACCTATAAAGAGAATGTTCAAGAGGTGTTAAAAAAGAATACGATATTAAATATTATATCTTTTGAAGAGTATGGAAGAATCTCCATCATCTTTGCAATTCTTATAAGTATAATTTTCGGAATACTATGCAGTCTATTTCTTACCTTTCTTGTATCTTATTTTTCCAGCAAAAAGCAAAGAAACCATCTGCTTTAAAATCCTATGGAATTTGAATAAAACCTATTGCTATTTTCAAAAAAATTAGTATAATAAGGTTATACAAAATGATAAAGACGTAGAAAAGAAGAGTAGTAAAA
>CAJTNG010000008.1 GCA_910577745.1 uncultured Anaeroplasmataceae bacterium
CGTGTTGTCTTTTTTCTTTTCGGATATATTTACAATTTCCTAAGACATAAAAAAATGCCAGCATACTGCTGACAATATTGTATCCTTTAGATTATTAAATTTTTTTTACAATACTATGAAAGATGCAATCCATAAACCAAATAATGCGATTGCAAGTGTAGGAACTGCTACCATTAGTCCATACTTCATAAATTTTTTAAACGATATTTGAACATCATAAATTTTTAAAATAGACATCCACATAAGACCAGCAAGGGCACCAACAGGTGTAAAATATGCGCCTATGTTTGAGCCGATGATAGCGGAATAAATTCCTAAAATATAGTTTTGTGCTATAAAATTTTCAGGCTGTAAAATTGCCCCGTAGAGAACACTCATAGGAATATTGTTGATAAGATTTGAAATGATAAAACTAGAAGGTCCAATCGTAAGGATCGGATTTGTAGTATTTAAGATATCTGCCAATCGGGTGGTTACTTCTGTATATTCTAAAGCAAGCACTAAAACAAACATGGATAATAAAAAAGGAATCAACTCAAAAGGAAGCCTTAAACAGGATCTTTTTAAAGATCTTGGCTTTGTTCTTGTAATACCATGATAACCACATACCAGAACTATTAACGATAAAGCAAAGCCTAAAGTGATATACCACATTTCCAAATTTAGGTAAGAACTAATTGCTAATATAATAATACATAGGACTAAATGAATTACAGAGATTATGAGTAAGGGTTGATTTAAATGAATTTCATTTGGAATATCAATTCCAAGTTCTTCTTTTAAACTTTTTCTAAAAATGAAAAGTAATAATAAAACAGATAAAATTCCTGCAAAAATGGTTGGAATTGCCATTACCTTTATATATTCAAAGAAACTTATATTAGCAGATGTAGCTAAATAGATATTAGTTGGATTGCCAATGATTAAACACATGCTCCAGGTATTTGCCGCAAAAAATTCTCCAAATAAAAAGGGCAAAGGATTGATTTTTGCTCGTTTTGCAAAACAACAAATAAATGGCGTAAATGTTAAAATTATAATATCATTAGATGTAAAAATGGTTAAAAGAGAAACAACAATATATAACTTAAGAAATAATCCAATCTGTTTATTATGTTTTTGCTTCACAATCTTGTTTGCAAGATATTGAAAAAATCCTAGTTCATCTAAAAATATGGATAAAAAAGTCATACTAAAAAATAATATTAATATTTTAAAAGGATTTACCGAAGATGGATTTGTCATCCGCTTCCAAACAAAATCCAAAGGCAAAATTCTACAACATAAAATCACAATGGCAGAAAACAAAGAAATGAGCCAATATGTTCCAATTTGAAACTTACCGATTCGAATGGTTGGTTTAAAGATTACAGATAAACAAACCAATATACCTGTAATTATAATTATGACACATGCTAAAATCATAAAAATGCACTTCCTAGTAAATATATGACCTTTTCTATTATAATCTTTTTTGTATAAAGTAGCAATTTCAATTTTTTTAAAAGGAAATTATAAAATAAACTAGTTTTTGGGTAACTATTATATGAAGCACAAAAAAGTAGCTTTAAAGAAAGGAAATTTATGAAAAAACTAAAACACTTTGTAGTATGTTCAATTTTTATCTTCTGTTTTTTTAGTAAAGTAGCTTTTCAAGCAGATGCAGCCATCAGCAAAAAAGTACTATTCAATGATACACTCTGCTGGTTAGACACATTTGAAGTTTTAAATCGAGGGTACTATATATTTACTACACCAGAAGATATTGAACCAGATATGTTTTTGGGGGATATTGATTTTTACATTAAAAGAGGAGAACAAACCTTGAATACAGAAGATTTCACTAGACATCTCCCTTTTGATTCTACTTATCTGCCACAATTACAGGAAATCATAACCTCAATCACAGAACAGGTACATGAAGATGTGATTGAACATGGTGTTGCCCTATTCACAGTACATTCTTCTGCGGTCTTCTATACAGGAAATTCCACAGTAGAACATGCAGTATGTGAATACCTAGAATATGATACACCTTCACATGATACAACGATAGCTGGTGGTATGACTCATATAGTAAATGTAGATCATAGAACCTCTTTAGAGATAATTAAATCCCGCTATACCGCAACAGATAATGTAGATGGAGATATTACCAAAGACTTATGGTTTGATACAAACTATAATGAAAATTCTTCACCTATAGGTACCTATTTTATTATGGCGAGTGTCTATGACAATGAATATAATTATTCTTGTGCAGTAGACTTAATTATTGTTAAGGATTTTGTGCGCCCCAATATTTTTTTATCAAGTGGCGAAATCGTAAAAGATGTTCATACCCCTTTTACATCTGCAGAGGCCAAATCTCACTTTAGCTTTTCAGACAACAACACATCTTTAGAAAATTTGAAAATATTCTTTGAAGATCATTACAATGATCACTATGATGTTGTAGGAAATTATTCAATTTCTGCGTATGCCATAGATCAAGATGGCAATAAATCAGAAACTATAACGTTAAGAATAAACATCGTAGATAAAATCCCTCCAACCATTACGCTAAAGGTAGCAGGAGGAAACAGGATTATTGCAGACCATGTTTTGTCAAATGAGGAAATCCTTGCATTACTACAAGTTTCTGATAATTATGATACGATTTCAAGTTCTGAAATTCAAATCGTGGAAAATACTTGTACAGGGGAACAGGGAAGGGAATATCAAATTAAAGTTGAAGTATTAGATCAAAGTGGTAATAAAGGAGAAAGTATATTTCAATATTATTTGACAGATACAACCTCTCCTATCATATGTGTAAAAGATGTATTATATATTGAAGCAGGCAAAGAATATACGAATGAGCAAATTATTCAAATGCTAAAGGAAGCAAATTTAATAAATTCAACTTCCTCTATTTCTAATATAACGACCACTTTACTTTCCTCTGATGTATCAGAAGAAACCTATGAGGTGACATTTGAAGAAGTATTAGAAGATGGGACCGTAAAATCTAAAAAGATTCAATTGAAAAAATTTGTACCTGTAGATACTCTCTTCTCTAAAAATCAAATAAATTACCATTACCTTTGGTTTCTCGTATTAATTCTTCCTTTAGGCTCTTTTATCCTTTGGATAGCTTATCGTAAAACAAAATGTCGTTTCTAAATCTTTTACCCCTGCTTCTTTCATTCTCTATATATACCTCTTCAGAAATCAGTTATACTTCTACTCACATTATCGATTTTGCATCCCCTACACCTCTGCAAGACATAGAAAAGCGCTATACTGCCTATGACCTTATAGATGGGGATCTCACAAATTCCCTAGTATTTGAAACGGAGTATACTGCAGAAACCTGTACCATTGGGTATTACGATTTAGTTGTTTCTGTTACAAATTCAAGAATGAAAACCACTTGTAGAACAGATAAAATCTATGTTAAAGACTTTATACCACCTGTCATTGAAACAACGCAAAAGGAGATTATGCTAGACATTTCAAAAGAAATAAATGTGAATTCATTTTTAGATTATTTAATAATTACAGACAATTTAGATACAAAATTTGAAAATATTGTAGTAGAGAATTTAGAAGAGTTACAAGAGGTTGGCATACATTCTATACACATTTATGTATTTGACTCTTCCTTCAATAAATCCAATGTTGTCACATTACAGGTACATACCTTTGAAAGTGTTCAAACGGAAATACTAAACGATTGTATAGAAATAAAAAATAAAGAATTATCTAAACAAGAGATTCTATCATGGTTTTTAGACCATAATTTCATCCGGTTGGAAGATAATTCTTATACTTTAGAAAGCAATTACTTTTCTTCTCCACATCAATCTGGAGTTTATCAAGTTGCTCTCAAAATTTGCAATCCAGATGAAACTTGCCAAATTTATATGACTAAAATAAAAGTGATTAGAGATAACATTCCCCCTAAAGAAACGAAGAGGATAGAATTAATTATTTTAATCTCTATCATTTCTATGAGCATTTTAGGAATTATTTTATATAGAAAAAGACGTTAGTTGCTTTCAATCTTAACCTCTATTTTCATAGAATCATAGGAATAGCTCTTTTGATTTAATCTGCTAAAATAATTTAAATCAAACGGATCACTCTCTTTGTATTTTTCTATATATTCTAGCAAATTATTTTTTACGAAGAGAAGGATATCTTCTCTTGAAATCGTTACATCTGTTTTATAATATGTATAAGAAAAACTTATACTCAAATAAGCCTCATCTTCATATTTAGGCTTGCAGGTATAATCTTTAAAACAAATCGTAGTATCGTTGATTTTGTCAACAAATTCACTCAAAGTATTAATATATGGACTTCTAGGGTCTTTTGTCACCTCTTTTGTCTTATCCTTATGATAGTAAATTGCACTTTGACAATGAAAGTTCTTAACTTCTTCTCCCTCTATGGTCCAAATCTCTTCTACTTCTAGCAAAGGTAGTAATAAACTCCGATCTAAATAATACTTTCTAACAAATTCTAAAAAGTGCATAGGTGGAGCTACAAGAAATAAGCTGGTAGAGTCACTGGTAGACACCAATAAAGAATTTAGTACACTTTCTTGATTTGGATTTTTAAAGGAGAAAAGATCATTCATTTTTGATTTTGTTGCAAAAATATAAAAATTAAAATCGATGGATAAGGAATATTTAATATAATCAAACAACTCCTCTAAAAAGTCTTTATTTAACAATTCTGTATGAATAACTATACTTGAAACATGCCTAAAATTTATACTCAAAGAGGTTGCTGCCTGAATATTATAAAATAAATCAGAAATAGATTCTCCCTTAGTTTTAGCAAATTCACCCTGTCCCTTATTTTCAGCAGTATCATTTTTACCTATGTCACTACTTAAAGGCAAATAGAAATACCCGATATATTGGTCCTCCTGTTTTTCTATTCCAACACTTGCGATAAATAAAATTTTAGATATATCATAACTATCACAACTGACTAAGATAAATAAACTACTAATCAAAACTATAATTAAAGAAAATTTTTTCATTTTAAATTTCTCCTTTTTGGATTATTTACCTGGAGTGGTTTATCTCTATACTTCATTTTTAAATCAGCAGATGATAGGAAAAATTTATGGATTCCTCGAATATCAAAAGGCAAGAAAGGATAAAAATATCTCACACCCAGTGTCTTTTGATTATATAAATAACAAGCAAGGATAATACTAGTAATAACTACACCAAATAACCCATAAAGCAAAGATGAGAACAAAATAAATAGTCTAGCAATACTGATTGATATAATATTTGTAACGTTAGAACTGACTACAAACGATAATAAAAAACAAATTGCTGTAGCGGTCATGATGAATACACCCGCAATACCCGAACTTATTAAATTTTGACCGACAATTAAACCACCAATTAAGACAATCGTGGAAGAAACTGTAAACTTCGATTGTCGAAATCCAATGAGATAATATAATTCAAACATTCCGAGTACAATGACAATTTCTATAAAGATAGGCAAATATATTCCCATTTGAGATATTTTCAAAGTAGACAAAACTGTCAAGGA
Source organism: uncultured Anaeroplasmataceae bacterium (assembly GCA_910577745.1). GTDB lineage: Bacteria > Bacillota_I > Bacilli_A > Acholeplasmatales > Anaeroplasmataceae > Pelethenecus. The sequence continues at coordinate 5,569 of CAJTNG010000008.1, forward strand.
AAGACTATCCATTTGGATGGTGGAAAAGGAAGCTAATAATCCACAAAAAAAGATGGACAAGACGGCAGACAATAAAACAAAGCCATGTTCTAAAAATGAAAATAATGGCATATTTAATGCATCAATTTTTAGTCTGGAAGTATATGCTAAAGTTGTTGGCAAGCATAACACAATACAAATTCTATCTATCACTATGACAAACTCACCATTATATAACCTTCTGCAGGCAGTATCTGGAGTTCCGACATAATGAAAGATTGGAAATAAATGTTTTTTTTGAAAGTAAGCCATTAGATCTTCAATACAAATGATGGCATCAATATCAATTTCATTTAATTGCTTTAACAAATTTTCTCTGATTTCGTCATTATGAATATCTTTTATGGAAAGGACAGAAACAATAGTTTTACTTCTTCTTCCTATTGATAATGTATCAATATGTAATTTGTCATCCTTTACTCTTGTTCTAATTAAAGCTATGTTCTCTTTAAAATTTTCAACAAAGCCATCTCTTGAGCCAAACACATTATCTGGTTCTGCCAATGAATCTCCTGTAGGTCTAGATGGTGATTTAGACAAATCAAATACATAGTATTGATTATTTCTTCTACAAATTAATAATCCACAAAATACAAGTTGTATAATTGCATCTTCATCATTATCTATTTTTTTGCAAATACCAGGAAAAATTTCGTCTAAATCTCCGTTCAAATTTTCAAGTAACCGCGGATAAAAATCCTTCATAAACTCCAATATGTTACATAAATGTTCCTGATAACAAATTAAACAATTGGCTTTTGTCTCCTTATAAATTACATCTGTATTAGTTTTCAGTTTTTCTAACAAAGTAACACTCCTTTATAAACCAAAATATAATGAAAAAACTTAAAAGTAATAGGCAGGACACTATCAAATAATAGATATCTTTCATAGGAATAAAAAGATAACATATAATAGATAAGCTTAAAATCGTTATGAAAAAAATACTACTTATCAATTTTGAATTTAACTTAAAACTTTCTTTAACAATACTTAAATTATAAGCATATTTAAAAATACAGCAGATAAGAATGTAATAGATATAAGCAAAATCAAAATTGCCTAAATATTTTGTAATTGGTTCAATAGACAAGCTGATAAATCCTACCCAATCTAAATTTATAAAGAATTTGTCTCCAGCATTGCAAATGAGAATAAAGTATTCTGCCCCAAAAAATAGTAAAGAAAATAGCAAAGCCATAACATAGTTTAACTTAGAGAAATTAACATCTTTCTTATGAATTAGTAAGGTAAAATTATCCCCTAAAAACATAATAAAAAAAATAGGTAACGCCCAGTAGCTAGTTTGGCGAAATGGCATTAAAAGAGAATAATCTAAGTTCGGATAAAAAAATAGCGTTAGAAAAAGAATAGCATAGCCTATCATAAAAAACAAAGTTGATAATTCCATAATATCTTTAGGTCTATAAAAGGAGACAAGGACAATAGCTAATACTCCAACTATCGTCATAATATAGAAGTTTCCAGTAGGAATAAAAATATTGGATAACAAATAGATACAATAACTTGAGCCTAAAATAATTTCTAATAAAAGAACGATATTATAAAAAATTTTAAAAAATGATTTTTGAAGCCCTTCTTCATAGGAATGATGGATTAGTCTTTTGGGGACTAATAAATAAAATAAAAGAATGGCTGCAGCAAGAATCATAGTGTAAAAAAATCCCATACTTCCATATGTATTATAAAAATATTTAAAAACTATAATTCTTAACCAAAGATAATTATAACCACTTACAAATAAAAAAAAGCTTATCCTAGATAATTTGGTCATGATATCACCAATAATAGTATGTCTAGAATAAGCTATTTTTATTTAATTAAAATGTCTTTTTAATACTCTTTTTGAAACTATCATTTCAATTTGTTCAGGTAAAACCGTAACCTCTATACGACTTAGTTTTGGAATACTCTCTCCGTCTGTATTGTAGGGGATCGCTGTCTTTGAGGTAATTACCATATTCTTTGCTTCAAAATGTTCTATATTATGGGTGTATCTTTCCCCAAGCAACATAAATAAAGCAAAATCAATAGTATTAATAAATCGATTCGTTTTACGAATCAAGGTCACATATAATTTCCCTTCATTTAAATAGATTCTTTTTTTTCTGTGCAATTTTATAGAAGCTAGATATCGAGAATTTGTAGCAAGAAATAAAAAATATTTTCCACTAAATAATTTTCCATCAGCCACTATATCAATATGAATCGTTTTATCTTTACTAAAAGAACGAACGGTTTCAAAATAATAGGCAAACTTTCCAAAACTTTTTTTCAATTTGTAATCTGCTGCATAACTCACATCTGTTAGGTTTCCAGCAGCTAGTCCATAAATAAAATATTGACCGTTAATTTGATTTACATCTAAAAAAGCTTTGTTCTCATCTAAGATGATATTCATCGTTTTACGTAGTCCACGCTTCAATCCTAGAGTTCTGCCTGTATCATTGCAGGTTCCTGTTGGAACATACGCCAAAGTCGGTCTTGCTCGAATCATCATCAGACCATTTACGACTTCATTAATCGATCCATCTCCCCCTGCTGCTACTACCAAATCATAATTCATAGCATTTTGAATAACATACTCCCGAATAGAATTAGGCCCAGTGGAAGCAAAGGTTTCAACAATTTCGTATTTAGTTTTTAATCTTTGGCAAATGTAGTCAATTTGTTTTACAATTTTACTTTTGCCACTAAACTTATTGTAAACCACTAATGCTTGCATTTTATCACCTATTTAGCTTCTTGATTTAAAAACGCATCAACTTTTCTTGTTTGTTGTTTCGTACCTACAATGACTACTACATCCTGAGCTTCAATATTATCTGTTCCACTAGGAACAAAGAAATGATCATTATGAATAATGCCGACAATGTTTACCCCAAATTTATTACGCAAATTCAAATCAATTAAAGATCTAGACTGAAAGTTTGGACCTACAGCAATTTGTACTATTGCATAACTAGAATCTATAGAATAATAATCTAATATCGCATCACTTGCAATCTGATGTGCAAGAGAAAATGCAGATGCCTCTTCTGGAATGATAACTTCAGTAGCACCTAAACGTTCATACAATTCAATGTAATTTGCTGAATCACTACGAACCGTAATATTCTTAACGCCTAAAGCCTTCAAATTTATGGTAGTTAAAATAGAAGCTTCTAGGTTATTCCCAATAGCAACCACAGCATGATCAATAGATGCCACGCCCAATTCTTTCAAAACAGCAAGTTTTCTTGAATCTGCAATGACACAATGTTCAACCTCTCGAGCAATGTCTGTTACACAATCTTCAGAGATATCCATGCCTAAAATATCACAATTCAAATTTGCTAGTGCCCTAGCTACAGAGGACCCAAAACGTCCTAATCCTATCACAATAAAACTTTTTTTCATCCTACAATAATCCTCTCTTCCACATATTGTATCTTCTCTTTCGATTCTGTCATCCAATTATGATTAACTACACTAATAATGGTTAATGGTCCAAGTCTTCCGAAGAACATTAGGAAACACATTACAACTTTACTCAATACATTAAATGAGGCTGTAATTCCCATTGAAAGACCTGTAGTAGAGAACCCTGAAACTACTTCAAATAAGATCGCTTCTAATCCTAATTCTGGTTGACTTAATCCTATAATTAAGGTCCCAAGAATATTTAGCATAACCGTGCTTCCAAATAAAGCAAAAGCCTTGAAGATAGAACCATCTGAAATTCTTCTATGAAAAATCTTTGGCTTTTTCCCTCTTGCATAATAAACGAGCGTTAAAAAAATCACAAAAATAGTTGTCGTTTTTACACCACCGCCTGTAGAACATGGAGAAACTCCGATAAACATTAAAACAATGGCTGTTATATACGCTCCAGGAGGAAGCTGTTCTAATGGTATTGTCGTAAAACCAGCCGTTCTACAAGTTACAGATGTAAACAAGGCTTGTAACCATGTAATTTCATCATACATAGAAAACTTAAATAAAAACATGCCCAGTATAGTTAAAACAGATGTCATAATCAACACAATTCTACTATGAATGGATAATTTTTTGATATTACGTTTGGTTACCAATTCTTCTATTACTATGAATCCTAATCCTCCACATAGGATTAAAAACATGGTAGAAATATTTAACAAGATATTATCTTTAAACAAAATTAAACTTTGATCTCCAAAGACATCAAAACCTGCATTATTAAATGATGCAATAGAGTGAAAAATAGAAGCTCCCAATGTTTTAACAAAATCATAGTTATAATAAGACATCAAAGCGAAATAATTTAAAATTACACCAATACATTGTATAATCATTGAAATTAAGATAATTCGTTTCACCAAATGCACAATTCCTGCTAAAGAATTTTGATTTAAAGCTTCTTTCAAAAGATAACGATTTCCTATTCCTATTTTTCCACCAATTATTGCAAAAAAGCAAACTGCAATCGTAATGAAAGATAGTCCGCCTATCTCCATTAGAATTGCCATAACGATTTTTCCAAACACACTTAATTTGGCAGCAGGATTTATAACCGTCAATCCTGTGACACATACACTTGAAGTTGCCATAAAAAGTGAATCTATGAAGTTAAGTCTCTCCCCACTCTTTACAGACCATGGGAACATAAAACAAATGGTTCCTAATAAAATAACGCCTAAAAATGTTAAGATTATAAGAACATAAGGATGAATTTTTAATTTTCTTTGCTTTATCATATAATCCCTCACTTGAAGTAATTATACTATATTTTGGTAATTTTAACAACTTAATTTCTTCATACAAAAGAAAAAAGCCAAAAATGGCTTATCTTATAAGTTATCAGGTAAGGCTTTAGATAAAGCAATAGCTAAGGCTCCATCTCCAATATGGCAAGATACAGAAAGGGATAAAGGATTGCATACCACATGGGTCACCTTAAATTCCTCTTGAATGATTTGAACAAACTCTTCTGCCACTTTAGTATCCACGCCAGTATACGCAACAGAGATATGTACATTGTCTGTTCTACCATCAATTTCTTTTAAAAATCCGTGAATGCTAGTCTTGGCAGCATCAAGCATAATACGCTTTGCATTTTCTAAAGTACGGTTCATCATACGATATTTATCTAACTTTTCACCAAAAATTCTAAGCACTGGTTTGATTTTCAAAAGATTACCAACAGCTGCAGCCGCTGGAGTAATTCTTCCACCTTTTCTTAAATATTTTAAAGTATCTACCATAATATAAATATCCGAATGCATTTTAACATGCATCAATATGTCATGTATTTCTTTTCCACTATATCCCTTTCCAGCAAGTTCTATAGCATCCATTACAGATTGTCTTTGGGTAACAGATATTCTTTGGTTGTCCACAACAAAAACTTTGTCCTTATATTCTGCTTCAGCTATTCTAAGGGCTGATGCACAAGATTCTGATAAACCACTAGACATAGGAATATAAACAATTTGATCATAACTTTTAAGAAGTTCATCCCAAATTGACATAACAAATCCTATAGAAGGCTGAGATGTAGAAACTGTAACATCTCCTAATAATTTTTCATAAAATTTTTCTTGTGTTAAATTTATATCTTCAAAATATTCTTCACCTTCAATTGTAAAAGGCATCGGAACAATTTTAATTCCAAGTATTGCTGCTTCCTTTTGCGTAATCCCACTATTACTATCTGATACAATTGCAACTTTCATAAAAAGCACTCCTTTGCTTATCTCTCAATTTATATCAAATTATGACAAAAATGTCAACTACATTTTACTTTCAAATCTGTAATTTACTAGTTTTTTTATTCTAATAAAATACTATCTGAAACACATTCCTACCATTTGTCGCACATTATCATAACTACAATCTTCTAAAAATTTACTAATTTTCATAAACTCAACAGACAGTATTCTTTCTTCTTTTGCTAACGGTCTTCCCTTTTCCTTAATGTGAAAACAAATTGGATAAATTATTTTTTGAATAAATTGATTATGATGGTCAACAAATTTTATAATATATGGGTTTAGTTCCTTTTTATAGTCAGCTAGCGTAAGACTGACATTTGTTTCCTCAAAACATTCACGAATGGCCGTTTCTATATGAGTCTCTCTATCTTCAACATGTCCTTTTGGACAAGACAAAACACAATTACCATAGACATTTTCTTTAGTTGCTAGTATCTCATCTTTATAAAAAACAATAGCCATAGCACTTTCTTCTAAAATCCACTCTCCTAAATCTATCCAATAATGACGTTTTCCTTGGTTTGATTTTTCATATCTACCACCACAAGAAACAATAACTTTTTGCGAAGCCACATTGTCCTCATCTGTAGTTAATAATAGTCGTTCTAACTTCATATCTTTTGCAATAATCATAAGTTTTTTTAAAGCTCGTGTTGCATATCCTTTTCTTCTCTCCCATGGAGCAATTCCATATCCAACGTGACCTGCAAAATTTAATATGAAATCATTACTCATATATCTCAAATGTATTTCTCCAACTATAGAATCATCAACCATAATTAAAAAATATTTTGAAGGAACAAAGCCTTTTGGGCAAGTCTCTAAGGAACTTAATAGTTGTAATTTTTTAAAAAACTCAGAAAAAGGTAAATTTTCTTTATTCAAACTTATTGGAATACTCTCGTCTTTACATTCTTCTTTATATCTTGTTATGAACTTTGTAAACTTTTCTTCGTCAGTTAATTCTAATTCTTTTAAATAAAACATTATATTGCACCCCTATTATTTAATCTTTAAGCATCCAATATCTCTTTAAAGTTCAGGTGTTTATTCACGTTTAATCATAAATAAAACACTAAAAGGTTAATATTAATAAAAGGCATACTAAAGAAACTATTAAATTTTTTAAGAAATTAAATATCTGCTTCAGACATATCCCATTCCTCTAAATTAATTTATTATACCAAAATTAATTATAAATTACCAATTATTATATTTTTAAAAATAACACTATAATTATTCTAACAATTATAGTGTGCCTTATTAGTAAACTCTAGATTAAATATATTAAATATCAAAAAGGTTGTTAATCAAATAGACTAACAACCATAAAACATTAATAATTAATTTGAAAATTAAAAGGTATATCCAATAGTTTCACCTTTATATCCATTTCCTAATAATTCGCCTTTAAATGAACAATCAGATAAATAGTAATCTACTGTTTTAAAACCTAAAATTCCACCTGATGCAAAAGCACCTTCAATTACCGCTTCAACAGAACAATTCTTAACTATATACCCAAATCCTGCAATACCTCCTGCTGCGTGTATAGTAGACTGCACCATTCCTTTGAAATCACAATTCATTATTTTTCCCCAACTAGATCCGCCGACAATTCCACCTGTACGATCTTGCGAGATTATTTTTCCTTCTACTTTGCAATTCCTAATTACACTATTTAATTCTTGAGCCGCAATACCACCTGCACATGAGGACAATGTACCATCATAATCGGTTAAATCAATATAAATATCTTCTAACAAAATACCATCAATATAAGCTTCATCTAATGCACCAAATAACCCTCCATTACATCCTCCGAATTTCCCTTGCGTTATCATTTGAGAAGATTTAATTGTTAGGTTTTTTATTTTAAATCCTTCTGGATTATAAAATATGCCTTGAAATGCGTTATTTTCAGGAGTTTCAGCAGTTGGAAGATTTCCGATTGGTTCCCAATTTTTATACTCAATTAAGTCAATATCATTTTTTAAAATATACCATCCATTTTTATTCTGATTCATATCAGCTAGATCTTGCGCATTACGAACTTCAATAAGATCTTTATTTGAGGAATCTACTACATAGACATTTGCAGAAGTTGTTACATAACAGCACATTTCTTTACTTGAATAAATTTCCACTTTTACTTTTGCCTTACCCATACCAACTGCACATATAGAATTTTCATTTATTGTACAAACTTCTTCATCTGTACTTTTTGCAACTATTTTTGTAATAGACAAATTTGAATTTTTAAATTGTTGTTTGAAATCTATAATTTTACTTTCTCCTTGTGTTAGAAAAACATCTAAAATTTGAAAAGAATCAAAATTATCAATTTCATTTGTCCAATATTTATATTCTGATTGACATCCTGTACCAATATATATGAAGAAAAGGATCAGTAAAAGAATATTACTCATATAAATTAATTTTAATGCTTTCTTTTTCATTTTTAATCACCTCCCTATTTTAGGTAAAGATTATAATAGTTTAATTTTAAGACCGTAAATGGAGAAAACATAGTTTGCATTCCCTGCAGATATATAATACCTTTGACCTGCTTCTAATGTTGCAGTTATAGCTGCATGATAAGCAATTCCCTTTCCATACTCATTATATTCAATCAAACTAAAATTGGAATCATAAAGCCATAAGCATGCATAATTTCCATTTGCAACTTCTGAATTTTCGCTAAAATCTGTACATATATAATATACTCCTGTAACTTCTGGGACAAAGACATATGTAACTGGAGGACCATACATAATCACTTCTGTTAACTGATTTAAAATCAATTTTGGATAACCAGAAATAACATTTATTTTGAATTCTGTTGATGTGCCATCATATCCAAGTACTATAATATAATACTTTTGACCTGCCTTCATTTTATAACTTATGCGCGCATCTAAATTGCCATTTCCATCGTCATCATATGTTAGGTGAACTCCATTTTCATCAAGTAAAATTAAATAGGGATCTCCTAATGTATTTGTTGTAAAAATATCAAAAATACCCGAAGAAGTGGGAGAAAATTGAAACAAAGCACAATCGTTAGGGCGAAGGCTAACTGATTGTTCCGTATTAATTTTTAGTTCATTTGCAGTTTCTGGGTTATATCCTATATGAACTGTATATTCACACTCATAAAAATACTCTCTTCCAATATATTCTATATAATAAACATGTCCAGCTAATAAATCCAAAGTATGGCGATAAAAAGCGTCAGTTGACTGATTCAAAGTGGCATCATGAATAATAACATCTGGAGATTGAACACCATGACCTCGAATCAAATAAGAACTATTAATGGTAGGAACGAATCTGAAAATTTGATGTGGAAACCCTGCCTCTATATTTTTAGAAATATATCCAAACTTTGTCACATCACTAGTAACATCTCCTGCATGTTCATAATTGGATGTTTCATAAGTTCCTGTTGCACTACCATACTCCTGAATCTCTCCTTGTTCTTTCCAACCAAAAGACCAATACCTAGATGTATTGTCTTCTACGATATTAACTGAAATTGATGTAACAACATTCATTTTATCATAGTTTGAATTGGAGCGACGGGCAACTACATATTTTGATTCAGCATACCCTCCACCAACATGAATAATTCTAGGATTATTTATATCTGGAACTAACCTGGAAGATACAGATTTTATTAGATTATTATGAACTCTTATTTGATCTGTATTATTGGTTTGATAAGTTTCTATATTTGCTTCATTATCTTCTACCCAAGTATCCCTACTATAAAAATATCCTTGATTTCCAAATCCATCATACAATGACACTGCAAACTCTCCTACACTCAAAATACTTCCCACATAAGGAATAAAACCAAAGCCAAATAGCAATATGTCTTTTGTAAAATTTCCATCTTTTTTCTTTAATCCAACACCTCTAGCATTATATCTCGTTTGAATAATAAATGCACCATCATCTTCTTCTGCTTTATATCCTGTATCTCCTGGATTTAAAAGTGTAGGATTTGCTAGAGAGTGTTTAAATCCAATATTATTTATAAAATATTCTGCTGCATCATAATGGATATGTGGATACACAATACTGGTTAGACTAGGATCAAAGCCTTCTGCAGATTCTGTATTATCATACGTTCTATATCGATATTGAAAAAGGGGAGTCACTCTTGAAAACCCTGTTGTATAATTTGGAAATTTTGGTAATATATGTAAAATATCAAATACAAAAACATCAGCATATCGATCTCCAGCATTTGTATGAATCGTGTTTACAAAAAAGCCATACTCTTTTCCTACATATAAGTGTTCTCCAGGAATAAAAAATAAGTTCTTAGGAATAATTTGAACAATTGGATCATCCGTTATGAATCCATTCACTTGATAATTACCAAAATGTGAATCCACATAGGAATGAATTATACCATCATTATCGGTATAAGAATCATAGAAGGAAGGCTGGATAGAATTGAAAGATTGATGCGAATCTACATTTAATCTATTTGTTAATCCTTTTCCTTTATCTTGAACTCTTACAGAAGCTTTTAAACGTGTAGATATTTCATCTGTACCTAAAATCCAATCTATGGCTATACTTTCAAAATATTCGACTTCAAAACTTTTTAGAGAAAGTTTTACATTATATAGAATTCTCAAATCTGCATCACCATATTGGATAATCATAGTATATACATTTGCATCATAATCGTAAGAGGGTAAATAAATAGCAATCAACGCAAAGGGATTATCTTGAAGCCCTTCTAAATATGTATCTGCTTGAAAGTATCTTGTATTTCCCCTTTTGTCTTTAATTCTATAATATTTAAATTGTGGAATTTCAACAATCATACCTTCAAAAGTAAGCAGGATATGATTTTCTGTTATTTCAATATTTCCAAAAGTATTTTTAAGATCAAACTCAATTGGTAGTTCGCAATAAGAATAATTTTCTGAAGGATTTAATGATTCTACTTCCGAGTCAATAGATGATGTATCCACGCAATTTGATGATATTTCATCCGTTTCTAAAAAAGATCTAGTTTCTAATAAATTTACTAATAAAAAAAATAAACCAAAACAAAAAATTAAAGCAATGAAAAAAATACTGACTTGAATACTCTTTTTCTTACACATTTCATTTTCTCCTAACTAAGTAAGTTATTTTAAAGATAAAAATTGAAGAAACTACAAATAAGACTCAATGAAATAAATTTAAAATAGTTCTTTAAATTTTAATTTATTATAAAAATACTTCCTCCTTTCTGGGACAAGTTTAACTATTATACCACTCATTTAAAAGATTTTCTTTTTTATAGTTTCTTGCCTATATTAATATTCCTGTAACGCAACTTAATTGATTAAGTTAATGATAACATAAAGTTGTTTCAAAGTCAATATAGTTAGCAACCCTATATTAATCTACATAAAATAAAATTTGGTTAATATATGTATAAAATATAGATAATACCAATGTATTACCTATGTTCTCTTAAGATGTCTTAAGCAAAGTTCAAAACGTGTACAAAAATGAGGCAGTTTGAATCTCATTAACCCTATTAATAGGGATTATCCTTTTTGAGAAAATACTATCTCATTTTGTAAAATTAAACTTTTTTTCAAATTTAATTTTTATGATTATTGCAAAAAAAAAGCAATGCAAAACTATAATTGTTAAAGAAATCTGCACAACGTAAATTTGCTATGAGTATATTGTTACGGTATAAGTTGTTTCTCTTCCCTTAGTACCATATTTTATAACTATTGTAGTATCATTTTTAACTTTCACTTGTATGTAAGTTTCCTAAAATAATCTCCTAAATCATGAGCATATATATATATATATATATTGTCCAACATCATCCTTAGAAATATTATAGGGTCTATAAGGTTTTGAGCTTGCACCATAAATATTTCCAGAAAAGAAGTCAGTAGTATAAAAAGCAATTGTATCTACAGTCGTATTATTAGGAACCATTACTGACGTCTTGAATTCAGCTGTTTTATATTCTTCTTCTGTTGCATTCTCATATATACCTGATGTTATAACATACCAAATAGGGTAAATTGTTTGAGTTTTACCATTTGAAGTAAACGTTACTCTTGTTACTTCATTAAACTGATTATTATCATTACAACTCACCAATATAAATGAAACTATAAATAATATAATTATTGTTTTTAAATATTTCATACTGTTTTCCTCTCTTCTAAAAAAGTTAATTACTGTTTAAACCAAATTGTCTTGTCATCAATACTTCTTTCCAATATGTTTCACGACTTAAAATATACTCAGTTCCTAAATTCAAATTACAAACTTCTAAAATAGAGTACTTGAAGTTATCTTTATAGTTGTTGCCATGTGCTTTTAATAGAGCTTGAAGCTCTTTATTTCCACCATGTCCATTCTTCGCATAGTCAGACCAACGTTGCCATAAACAATTCTCTCCATTTGCACTACCTACATATTGCTTGCCATTTGTTGTGTCAACAATCAAGTAAATACCTTTAACATTAGACAATGCAGATTTCCAAGTTGGCAAATTATTATCTATGATGTATTTTAAAGTTTGATAAGAAATAGCTACCTTATCAAAACCCTTAAAGTCTTCTATGGTGACTCTTTTATCTAAAATGGAATGAACATATATATATCTTGGACCTTCCATAAAATCATCGGATTGATATTCCAAAGTCAAATAAGAATTACGAGGAGTCTTCTTAAAAGAAAGTAACATTCTACCTATTAAATCCTTTTGAATATCCATTAATATCATATCATTATAGTGCCAACCATTCCAATCACCTATAGTAACAGGTTGTGGATCTTTATCGGTCACTTTATAAACACCTGCATATAGCCACACATCTTTATCGTAATAAATTAAAGATATCACATAATCACGTTGGAAATTCTTATTTGATTGATTCAATTGCCATTCAGAAAATTGGTTGAGCAAGAACAAATTATATGGCTCTTTGTTGTCTTTCCCACCTGTTGCAAAGTGCATCTTATAGTTTTTATACTCTTTTTCTTTTAACCCAAGAACATCTACCATTTTAATCATAATCTATCTATACTCCTTTACTTTAAACATTAGCTCATAATTATATTTATATCCAATTCCCCTCATATGTTTTACATCATAAATGCATACACGCAGATATTTTATATTTTTATCATCAACAGATATCCCTTTATAAAGATTTAACCAAATTATGTAATCAGTGTCACATTTCTTTATAATCCCAATAAACTTACTATCTAAATAGCAACAATGCGGTATGAAGTTTTGAAGAATTGGATGATATTAACAATCATTCTTTAAATCTTCTTTTTTTGTGACTTGAATATTATTGTTAAATTCATCGCAAACAAAAAAATACTGTAGTTTTGCATTTAGGATAGTTTTCATGATATTGAGGTATTTTTTCAGAATGCTTCATTATCACTCTTTCAAGGTCTAATTGTGTTTTTAATTAGTTAAATATTTTTTCCCTTTATTTTAAATAATATATCTTTACTTTCAGTCACAGTTTCTTCTCTAGGAAAATTAAATGAATTACTTTTAGAATTGTGTTAATAAGAATTTTTTTTTGCTTCAGTTTAGATGAAATATCTGTAAGCATATTTCTTCGTTTAATATTTTATCTTCAGTTAAATTTTGAATACTGTTAGTATTATTTTGATTTTCTATAATTTTGTGCTGTATGGATCTTATATATATATTCATTCTCCTAATGTTACACCAGAAAATTGTTTATCACTTTTTGACCACATTTGCATATGTTCCAAACTTATGGAAGCTTCCTCTTTACTTACTGCTCACATCCACTCAAAATCTTGCTTAATAAAAGCATTACGAAACTTGGATGAATCTCTTCAATAGCTCCATTATCAAGAACAGAATATCTTTAATCTTTATATTCACACTCAACTACTTTTCAAAATCACTTATCATTCTTCCAGTCTACTTCACCTTTAAAATTTTATTATTAATTATTTTATGTAAATATTACGATTTGATTTTGTTTTAAATATAATTAAAATTAATATAAATCTATTCTAAAATCTAGAACCAATTTCATAATTTATGCGATTATTCTCAGCAATTGTCTCATAATAATCAGCAAAGTAATTAAGAATCTCTGCAGTTATAGGGTATTTAATAGAGAGTATCTTTGCATTTTCCTTCAATGATATAGAAATTTTTCTTTCTTCATCTCCGTTTTCAACAAATCTACCTCCTTTTTTATCTATATATCCACATTTAAATCCTGTTATTATAGTTTCATCATTCATTTCCAAAATGTCTCTTATAAATTCGTGAGGAAATATTTCATCACTTCCAATTGGCCCTCGTGCCAAAGATTGTCCTAAAAAATCTTTAAATAAATCACCTTGATTAATCATTATTTTAATAAAACTCATAAATTTAGGCTTATTTAAAAAAGCATCTTTCGGAAACTCATAACTATATGACAAATTGTAGTTTTTAGGTAAGATTTTAATCAAAACATCAGTTTTTTCAAATAGATACAATTTTAAATTGTTGTTTATTCTTAAACTGTCATTTAAATATTCTTCCAAACAAATATTAGCAAATCTTTCATCAAAGCAAATATTATCTATCATTTCAATTAAAGAATAATAGTCACTTTTATTTTGCTTCTTTTTTTCGGGATTATTTTTAAAATCTATTCTAATTAATTCTAATAATTCTATATATTCATTTATGTCAGAAACCTTTTTATTCCAGTATAAATAATAATGCAGTAGTCCTGAAGGATTATATTTTTTTATTTGACTGAAACTACAATTCCCATTTGGGTAATATACTTTATTTTTCCAATATGTCTTTTTATCTTCATCATTAAAAATCTCGTCAGCATCATCTCTAACAATGTTAGAAACTACAAACAATCTTAAGCCTTTATCTAATTTTTGAAGAATTTCCATAAAATTTACTTTTTCAATTTTAGACAATATACCAACCAATATGTTCTTTTTTTTGTAAAAAAGATTAATATTTTTGGCAATAGTTTTTAAACAAATATTTTTGGCAATGAAAAATCCCCAATAAGTAGTATTAGACATACAAACAGATAATTTAGACAAGTATTCTTCTGGATATTCATTAATTAAAATTTCAAGATAGTTGGCTCTTACTTCTTCTATATAAGAATCTTTGTACTCAAATTCATTACTTTCATAATTTCCATAAAAACATTTATTATAATCAATAAATGAGCAACCATATTTAAGCCATAGACTATTTCCTATCATCTTACTTAAAATTAGTTTAAAAGTATCAAAATAATATTCTTTATATGAACACCAGTTGTTGTCTCCTATGAAAAACTTATTAAAGTGTGTCATTAAATTTGTGAGTTTGTAAATGCAATAAAAATATTTTTCACTTTCATATACATTATTAGCAATATTCTTAAAAACATCTTTTCTAAAATATTTAAAAGAATCAAAAATTGATAAAATCACTTCAGATTTATAGTTAGATTTTTCTAATGTGTAAATGGCTAATTCATTTATAGCATCACTCAAATCTTTTTGAGAACAATTATACCTATCATTATTGCTAGTCTTGGTACTAGAACCAATAAAGGCAGAATCTTTTACTATCAATTTTAAAACAAATTTAAAAACTTTTTCATCATAATTATCTAAATAGCTTTTAATTATTATTTTCTTTTCATTTAAAGAAAATGAACTATATCCTAACCATAAACACAAAACATTAGATAATGTCTCCATAAAATGATTTGAATCATCTTGCTCCATAACTAGTTTAAAAAGAAGTTTAACAGACTTAAACTTAGTTTTTTCATAACAACAAAGTTTCTCTAGACACCACCTTATTTCATTTTCATAACATAAATCTTTAATGCCACTTAAAAAATAGTTTTCAATAAAGTCCATACATATTAAAGGAGAAGCATCTACAAAATAATGAAGATATTTAGCCCAACTAATTTTTCCTTTGTTTATTGGGCACGATATAATGTCAGTCAGCACTTCATCTATCTCTTTTTGTGAATTGCCATATTGTATATATAAAAACTTTACGAAATTCATTAATAACGAGAAAAAATCAAATACTCTTATATATGAAAAATCCTCTAAAAATTGTTTTTTTATTAAATTTATAACCCCCTGAATCTCAATTGAATCTAGAGGCAATAGTAAATTATTTATACATTCATCATGGTCAAAAACATAAATAACATTATTATCTTTATAAATGGGTGAGTCATCCATTTTCAAAATTTTATTTAATTTTTCTTCCACAAAACCAAAATTCTCTCCTGTAATATACTCTATCAATTTTTTTGTTTCTTTATTACTTATATTTAACTTTGAAAAGAAAATAAATGGAACAATTAATTTTATATTTTCAAAATCAACCCATTTAGGAGTCAATTCAGTAATTTTATTAGGATGTCTTCTTATATATGCAAGCAAATTACACCTAAATAAGTCAATTTCATTATTTATTTCATTTTCTGCTTGTCCAGTATTTTTTAAAAAGTTAAAAAATGATTGTCTGGCTATTTTATCAAGTGAAATAGGATTTACTAATCTATTTTCATTGCTATAGCAAGAAACTAGCACATTATTTCTTGGCATATAATTAGTACTTAATACTGGATAAGTGCAAAAAATAATTTTTCCTTTGCACTCCTTATCTATTATCTTACATGTATTTTCATTTTCAACAACAATCGTATTATTGAGTAATTCATTATTAGTTTTTATTGCTGCTAAAGAAAAACCTATTGCGTCAATCACACAATTGCTTTGTACTAAACATTCCTTGTGATTAAAAAGTTTTGAAAATAATGTTTCACAAGCTGATTCTCTCTCATTTAAGAACAAATCTACGGAAAGGATAGGATCACTTTTATTAGAAAATATATCCCAGTAATTATCTACAGAATAGAAATCCAACTTAGTATTCGAATAACGCTCTAAAAACCAACACAAAACATTAGGTTGGCTGTTTAACCAATCACATATTACTATTCCATCAAATATTTTAATACTTTTCCATTCTTTTTTCCTCTGGTTTATCCACTGATCAATAGAAATTTTGTAAGACCATACAAATGGAGTAATCAAAACAAAATGAGTGTCTTTTTTCTTTTTTCCTAAAGAATTATTTTTCCTTTTTTCATAATCACTATTTATTTTCGCGATAGGAATTGAATCAGTTCCTATTTCTATAACATTATTCCCTATATTTAAAAAGGGATTCTCTGATAGTACTTCAACATCACCATCAAATCCTCTTGCCCAAATATCATCATGAGATGGAATTCTTATATTTTTATAATCCAAACTTGATATTATTAATCTTTTTATTAATTCAGGGAACAGAGCCTCAAAATCTTTCTTATTGTTTATAAGAATCTCATTAATCATTTTTGTAGATATTATCTTCATCTCAACATCACCTCAATTTACATTCTCACAATTTTTTCTAACAAATCTAAATTTTATCGCATAAATAATTTTTGGTTTTTTTCTCCTAGTTCCTTATCATTAGAAATAGTCTTGAATTTAGATTCCGCATCAACAATTCTTTTTCTCGTATATTCTAATACATTAATCCCATCAATTTCTTCTGCAATACCATACATATCTCTTAAGTCTTTTGCTAACGCCTCTATGATTGGAAAAATATAAATAGCAATTTCTATATTACCTAAAAAATAATTAAATATAACTTGATTACCATGAGATAATAATGAGCATTTTTCATAATAGTCTTTCATTATTTCTCCATCCCTTATTTCTCTATTTCTTAGAGAATTTTGAATATCAATAAATTCGAATAGCCCCTTTACTGAATATTTCTTATTTTTCAAATTTTTAAACTCTTCTATTTTATCCATCCAACCATAATTTAAATATCTAATCTTCTTTTGCCTATTTGTTTTTTCCTGCTCTAATGTCAAATTATATTTTTCTTCAAACTCAGGTGGAAAATTCTTTGTAAGGTCATATTGAATCTGATAATTCACAAATTTTCCATATTCTTCTATTGCATCAGGAAATCTAACTAATATTTTATAATGTGTATTAAACTCTATAATTTGTCTACAAATACCATAACATGCATCCGTACAATCATCATCCATTAAACCAAGGATACCTCTAGTTCTTCTAAAGATATCACTTATTGTCCTTAACCGAAATCTCTCTATTCCATTAGCAGTATTGAAATGGATTGCTATAACTTTTTCAAGTTCTAACGAGAAAAAATGTACAACAACTCTTAATGCATAAAGATACGGATAGTATCCAAAAGAATAATGAGCACTAAATGTTTCACTACCAAGTTTTCTAAACTTGATATTATCTATTACTTGTTTCTTCAATTTTTCAAAATATTCTCTGCCATTTAGACTTTCTTCTTCAAAGTCTCTTGGATTTTTTACAATAGACATATTATATTGATGTATATATGCAATATTTTTACAAACATCTTCTACAGTAACTAAATCTATTTCCAAATTTTGATACATTCCTATAGGATCATACTTTTGTTTTGCTATTGATAAAAACTCTTCTGAATTCATAATTCTATATTTCATCTTAATTAAAAATGATGGCTGAATTATGTTCTTAAATGAAACTCTAATTGTTTCGTCAATCTTTTTTTTAATATCATCATACATTTGTTCTATTTGCTTATTAAAAAAATTTTTATTTTTAAACATATTATCACTTCCCATAAAAGTAGTAAATCATCATAATTATTGTATCATAATTTATTATTACAATAAACAATTAACAACAATAATCTGCATAAAAAAACCTAATAGAAACAGAATTCATCAAAATATTGAATTCAAGAAAATCTTGTATATGATTTTTATTAATCGAAGAGAAAACTAACGTTCATTTTGAGGAAATTATTTTACCAAGTGAAAGTGCTCCTACCTACTTAACAATGAGTGCTTTGAACTTTCACTCTGTGATAAATTCTAATAAAATTTTTTTCCTAAATAACTATAAACTCGCTTTTCCTTATTATTTATTATTGTTTAATTCTGTGTAATTAGCCATAAAAAAACAGATAATACCAACGTATTATCTGTGTTCTCTTAAGATGGTGACCTGTATGGGGTTCGAACCCATGAATGTTGCCTTGAGAGGGCAATGTGTTAACCATTTCACCAACAGGCCAAGATATATATGTAACCCAAAGTCACATATATAAATATACCATATTTTTTAAAATTTGCAAGGTTTTTATAAAGTTTCTATAACTTTTTCAATTCGTTCTTTAACTTTATCTTTTCCTAAAATCTGCATTACATAATAAAGATTTGGAGAATTTTTCTTTCCTGACAAAGCAATTCTTAAAACCTCTGAAACGTCTCCAACATGCCCCTTATATGCTTCCTTATCCTTTTTCCATAATTTAATATTATCTGCAAAATTATGACGAACTGCCAATTCCTTAATGGAAGTAAACCACTCCTCCTCCGATAAATTCAAATTCATAGTTTTAGCATAATCCTGTAAAACTTCTTTAATATCAGTAGTTGAGATATTAGGGTTCCACTCTATATTATTCTTATCTATCGCATCATAAACTTCATCATAAAAGAAAGAGATAATAGGGTATATATCAGAGTATTTTGCATAGTCCTTACGAGGTTTTTCTTTTTCTCTTTCAATGTTCAAAATAGAGATAAAAAATGCTTCATCTTTTATAATTTTCTCATAAAATTCAGGTTGATATTCTTTTGCCCAAACTTTGACTTCTTCTGCTAAATCCTTAGCTTTTTTATAAGCCATTCGTTCTTTAGAAATATTTCCAACTTTTGCCAAATCAAATAATGCACCATCTAGTGACATTTTTTCAAAAGTCAATTGAAATTCCTTAAAATCTTTATCTAAGTTTTCGTCACGCCAAGCTTCATAATTAGAATTTGCAATCGTTAAAAGATATTCTATAAATCCATATTTAGGATATCCTTGTTCTAAAAAATAACTAACTGCGGCTTCTGCATCCTTACGCTTTGAAAGTTTTCTCTTATTCCCATTTTCATCAACCTTCATTACATTAGGAATATGTGCATACTTTGGACGCTCAAATCCAATAGAATCAAACAATTCTAAATGAATAGGTAAACTTGGAAGCCACTCCTCGCCACGGGTGACATGAGTGGTTCTCATAAAATGATCATCTACTAAATGGGCAAAATGATAGGTAGGAAGACCATCGGACTTACAAATGACAATATCTTGATCATTTTCTGTAAGTTCTAAATCTCCTTTTATTTCATCATGAAAATGAATTTTATTATTATGATTTCCCATTGATTTAAACCGAAGAATATAAGGTTCTCCTGCTTGAATCTTTTGAATTGCATCTTCAATCGGGTAATCACGATATTTTGCATATTTACCATAATAGCCTGGTATTTCTTTATTTGCTTCCTGTTCTTTTCTTAAAGCTTGTAATTCCTCTGCACTACAAAAGCATGGATATGCTCTTCCTATTTCTATTAAATGTTTGATACAAGTATTATAAATTTCTGAACGTTCTGATTGTTTATATGGTCCATAATTTCCGATTTGTTTTGTTTCTGAAATATATCCTTCATCTGGTATAACATCAAAAGCTTTTAATTGTTCGACTAAAGATTCTCCTGAACCAACAATTTCTCTTTTGGTATCTGTATCTTCTAGGCGGATATAAAATACACCCTTACTTTGGTGTGCAAAATAGCATCCAACCAAAGACGCAAATAAACTACCTGTATGTAAAAATCCTGTAGGAGATGGTGCGAATCGAATGACTTTAGCATCTACAGGTAAATTTCTTTTAGGATATCTTCGTTCTAAGTCTTCTATTGTTAACTTTATTTCTGGAAATATGATATTTGCAAGATCATGATAATTAGACATATTAAAACCTCATTTCTTCACTTATTTTATTATAGCAAATTTTTAAAATATATCAAGAAAAAAGCCTTAATTTATACTAAGACATAAGTATAAAAAAGATGCTTATATGAATAAGCATCTAATCCTTTTAAACTATTCTGTTAGTTATTAAAATATCTTTTTAATAAGCCTTCAAATGCTTTACCATGTCTAGCTTCATCTCTGCCCATTTCATGAACTGTATCATGAATGGCATCTAAATTCAACTTTTTAGCACGTAAAGCTAAATCTAACTTTCCTGCAGTTGCCCCATTCTCAGCAGCAACTCTCAATTCCAAATTCTTTTTAGTAGAAGGTGTTACAACTTCTCCTAATAGTTCAGCAAATTTTGCTGCGTGTTCTGCTTCTTCCCAAGCAGCCTTTTCATAGTAAAGACCTACCTCAGGATAGCCCTCTCTGTGTGCCACTCTAGCCATTGCTAAATACATACCTACTTCACAGCATTCCCCTTCAAAATTCATTCTTAAATCTTTAAGAATATCTTCAGGTGCATTTTTAGCTACGCCTACCTCATGCTCACAAGCCCAAGCTAGATCTTCCTTTTGAATCTCAAAGCTCGTTTTTGGAGCTTTACATACTGGACATTTTTCTGGAGCTTCAGGGCCCTCATGAACATATCCACAAACCTTACATACATACTTCATTTTTGTTCTCCTTTTCTTGTTGACAATTTTGACATAGTCCGTAAAAGGCTATATCACATTTTTTTAACTGATGCTGCGTTTCTTTAGCGTACATATCTAATAGATCCTGCTTATCTAATTTCATATCTAAAATATTACCACAAACCTCACATACAAAATGGGCATGTTCTGATTTTACAGTTTCCAGTACATCTTGATGGTTTAGCTTTACTCTCTTGATCAGTTGATCTTCCAAAAGACTGGCAATATTTCGATAAATGGTAGCTAAAGAAATTTGTGCATGTTGCATTTTAATGAACTCTATTAAGGTTTCTGTACTAGCATGCCCCAATTCATCTAATGCGTCATAAACTATCTTCTTTTGGGATGTATTTCTCTTTTGCATGCTTCCTCCTTATCAAGAATCATTCTTAATAAGATTATACCATATTTTTCCAATTTGTCAATCAATAAGTTCTAAAATATCTTCTTTAGACAACGAAATTTTGTCTTCTTGACAAGAGATGATACTATTGGCAAGTTCTTTTTTTAATTCTTGAAGTTTCAGTACTTTTTCTTCAATGGTTTCTTTACAAACTAGTTTAAGAACATGTACATTTTTGGTTTGACCGATTCGATATGCTCGATCGGTTGCCTGATTCTCTGCGGAAATATTCCACCATGGATCTAAATGAATGACCATATCAGCTCCAGTTAAATTTAATCCTGTTCCGCCAGCTTTTAAAGAAATCATAAATACTTTTATATCGGAAGAATTATTAAAATTATCTACTAATTCAATTCGTCGCTTTGCAGAAGTTTTTCCATCTAGTATTTGGTAAGAAATATTTTCCTTTTCAAACATAGTACCTAGGATCGGAAATATACTAGCAAACTGTGAAAATAATAAGATTCTATGACAGGATGAAATAGCTCTTTGCGTAAGTTCTAAAGCTAGGGATAATTTTGCACTTGCTATGCTATCTTCATAAATCAATTGAGGAGAAATACATACCTGTCTTAATCTCGTCAGTAACGATAAAATATGCGTGCCACTCGTCTGAATATCAGTTTTAATCTGTTCTACAAACATTTTATATACTTCTTCTTGCTGGGGTTCCATCTTACAGTAATAGATCTCTTCTAGTTTATCAGGAAGTTCATGTAAAACCTCTTGTTTCGTTCTTCTTAAAATAAAAGGGTGAACTCTTTTTTTAAGAAGCGTTAAAGTTTCTGTATCTTCCTGCATTATTAAAGACTCATAACGAGTTTTAAAATGAGCATAACTTGCAAGATATCCTGGCATCAAATAATCAAAAATACTCCATAAATCAGCCAGTCCATTCTCTATTGGAGTTCCTGTTAACGCAAACCGTAAAGTAGACTTAATTTGTTTTATTGCGGCAGATTTTAAAGCATTTTGATTTTTAATAAACTGGGCCTCATCCGCAATAATGGTGCGAAAAGACATAGAATACAAATCAATATCCCTTCTTAAAGAATCATAGGAGGTTATATAAATAGCTTTTTTCTTTTCATCTATAGATCTAATAATATTTTCTCGTTCTTGTGCACCTCCCATCACCAAATAAACTGGATTATGGTAGTTCCATTTTGAACATTCTGCTTCCCAGTTATAAACCAAGCTCATAGGACAAACGATTAAACTTGGACCTTCTACATCATCACTCGCCAAAAAGGCAATGATTTCTAAGGTTTTCCCCAATCCCATATCATCTGCTAAAATACCACCAAAGCCAAACTTTGCCAAGGTTTTTAACCACCGAAAGCCTTCTAACTGATAGGGTCTTAGAATATTCATAAATTCCTCTTTAGGCTGGAAATGATTCGTTTTAAAATTTTGAATTTCCTGAATCATAGAATAGATATTGTCATCATATTGAATAGAGTCCTCTAAGCCGTCTACTAGTTTTAATAGATAGTTTAAAGGTTTCGTTGTTTTTTTATGAATATCTTTTATGGATATATTAAAGTCTTCTAAGAAATTATTTAATTCCTTTGCATCCTCTTCTTTAATCTTGATAATAATATCATTCTTTAATTTGACAAAGTGTTTTTTCTGACGATAGGCAATCAGCATTGCTTCAATTTCTTCTAAAGTAAGAGCTTTACCATCGAATTTAAAATCTAATAATCCCACATTATAAGAAATCTGAATATGGACTCGGTTTGATTTTTTTAAAACGATGCGTTTGATAGAATCATCAAAATATACTTCTCCATAATTTTTTAAAACTGAAATATCCTCTGTTAAAAAAGCATATTGTAAATCAAGGGAATCCAGTGCGTATATTTTCTTATCTATAGATTCAAAGCCAAAAGCTTCAAGACATTTTAAATAACTATCTTGAATTTGTCTCACATAAGAAGTTTCCTTATACTTGTCCTCCACTTCTACAACAGGAATATTGATAATTTTACCTTTACTATACTGAAAATAAGAAGATATCTTCACCGATGGTAAACTATATGCATCATAAAACATATCTTTTATAATGATATCTTTTTTTATTATAGGTAATAAATTTGATATAAAATCTGTTTCATTTGCCTCTATCAGTAACCCTTCAGATTGGCATTTAAATAACGCTCTAAAAATAACAGCTTCATTTCTTTTTTGAAAATGGTAACTAAATATTTTTTCTTCCCCTATAAAATAAGCATAGTTTACTCCACAAATCAATTTTTTTGTTTTTTGAGGCTGTTCAATAAAAAGAGCATGTTGATCTAAAATTAAAGGAATATCCCGTAATTCTTCTATTAAAAAATATTTTAACTTTTCATTTTCTCTTGCAAAATATATACCACTATCATGGTATATTTCTAAAATACTCAATACATGCCCACGTTTAATTTTAATATTTTTAAAAGAATCCTCATGTGCTACACTCGTTAACAAATTATATAGTTCTTTAGATGCATCATCTAACACCTCATAAGAATGAATAAATGCTAACTTTTGACCGTAGGAATAATATATATTATTTTCCATCTCATAGATAAATTCCGAAATATTTTTAATCACATATTCTTTATCATACCCAATTCTTAAAGATAGAAAGTAGCAATTTCCTTCAAAACTTATCTCTGGTGTTAAATGTATTTTTTTGAAATAAGAAGCATTTGCTCTTAAATCTGAGGTAAGCTGAGTTAAAATCAATTCTTGTTTTTCTTTTAAATCTACCCATTTAAATTTATCGTATTGAATTTGAAAATTTTCTGGGCATAAAAGTTTTAAAGCTAGCGCATAAAGCAATGTAGTATGGACACATTGCTTTTTACGAAAATGTTCTAAACACCCACATTGTGCTTCCTTTAACTGAAAATTTGAATCTAAAATAACTTCCGAAGAAATCGCCGATGTGAATCGCGAAAATTCTGATTTAGCTTCCACCTTATATAGATTATCCTCTGGCGTAATTTTTATGAGATTGGTTACATCAGAGATGTCAGATTCCAATACATGTGGTATTACAGGTAGATGCTTATATTTGATTAATAATTCAAATAATTCCATCCTACTACTCCTCTAAATATATACGTTTTAGAGCTTCCTTCTTCTCTTTAGAAAATCCTAAAACATGTTCAATATAGTGATCTATACTGCCATATAAAGCATTAATATTCGCAAATAAAACATCCATATACAGAATTGAAACACCAAAAACTGTTTCTAAGGTTTCTTTATACTCTTCTCCAAATTTACATAAGAATTCATCAATGCTAGATTGATAGTATTGATTTGTAGCAAGATAGTCATTCAAAATATCTTCAATTGAAAAATCCAAAAGATACAAGACTAAAATCGTTGCAAATCCAGCTCTATCCTTCCCCGCACTGCAATGCCAAAGGGTAGCACCTGGAACTTCTTCTAATAAAATATTTAAAAATTTACTATAGGCTTGATTAGAAAATTCAGATTCTACAATTTCTTTGTAAACTTTTTTCATAAATTCTTCTGAACTTTGTGCCCCATTTGTTTGAATTGCCTCAATGAAATCAATAAAGTCTTCTTCAGGATTTCCTTTTTTCGTAACACCTACTCGTTCATTAGGAAGAATCGGATTAGAAATATGCTCTACTCCATTCATTTGAACATCTGGATTATTTTGTATCTCGTTTAAACAGCGTAAATCTATGACTCTTTTCAGTTTATAATCATCACAAAGTTTATCTATATCTTTTTTATCTAACTTATTCAATGCATCACTTCGAATCAATGCATGAGGCTTAATATGTCTACCTTCTCTGTTTATTAATGTCGATAACGATCTAGTATTTTTCGTATTATTTAAAATAATATGTAAAGATTTCATTTTTATCACCAAAGTATATTTTATCATAAAAAAAGAAAATTTGGTATATATTATTAATGGTGATTAAAAAAATGAATGAAATAGCTCGAAATTATAAGGATGACTTGACAAATCGGTCATTCAACAATCAGCAACAATCTCATATGTCTATGAATGTGAAAAAAGGGAAAAACAAAAAAGAAAAAAAGAATAAAAAATAATCTAACTTTTATTTCCATATGAAATGGAGTATAATAGTATTAATAAGAGGTGTGGGATATGTCTTTATTAGAATCTGGAGAAAACTATTTAGAAACCATATTAATACTATCAAAAACACAATCTGAAATTCATGCCATAGATATTGTGAATCAACTAGGGTTTTCTAAACCTTCTGTTTCAATTATGCTGAAAAAATTAAAAGAAACAGGATATATTACTATTGATTCTTCTAGCCATATACACCTTACAGAAAGCGGACTTTTTATAGCCAACAAAATCTATGAACGTCATACATGCTTAACTCAATTTTTAGAGAAAATAGGCGTAGAACCAAACGTTGCAGAGGATGATGCATGTAAAATTGAACATGACCTTTCAGACCAAACATTTCAAGCCATAAAAAAATTAATAGAGAGACTATAATGTAAAAGCTTAATCAATATTAAGCTTTTTAATTTATTATAAAAATAAAAAACGGGAAATCCCGTTTTTCTGAAAATCAGTTTTAAAACTAATTTAATATTTCCAATGGCGGAGCAGATGGGATTCGAACCCATGCACCAGTTACCCGGTCTACTTCCTTAGCAGGGAAGCCTCTTGAGCCTCTTGAGTACTACTCCACTACCAAACGCCTCTATATTATAGCCTATAAAAAGGCGCTTGTCAAATATTTTTTGCCTTTAGTCTATAGCAATTACCTTTTCTTCAATTTCCTTTAAAATCTCAGGATTATTCTTTAAATACTCTTTCGTATTCTCTCTACCTTGAGCAATCTTAGTTCCATTGTAGGAAAACCATGCACCTGACTTAAGAATAATATCATATTTCACAGCCAAATCAACAACTTCTCCAAGTCTTGATATTCCTTGACCATAAATAATCTCAACTTCCGCCGTCTTAAAAGGTGGAGCAACTTTGTTTTTAACTACTTTTACGTTGGTTCTATTTCCTAAGATTGTTGTACCATCTTTGATTGCTTCACCTTTTCTAATATCCAAGCGAACAGAAGCATAAAACTTTAAAGCTCGACCTCCAGTGGTGGTTTCTGGGTTACCAAACATAACTCCAACTTTTTCACGAATCTGATTAATGAACACTGCAACACAATTTGTTTTGTTGATAATACCCGCCAATTTACGCATTGCCTGAGACATTAATCTCGCATGTAACCCAACATGAGAATCTCCCATATCTCCATTTAATTCAGCCTCAGGAACTAAAGCAGCTACAGAATCCACTACTAACATATCAATACTTCCTGACTTAATCAATGCTTCGGCTATATCTAAAGCCTGCTCTCCATTGTCTGGCTGAGATAAAATTAAATTTTCAATATCTACTCCTAATGCTTTTGCATAAACAGGATCTAATGCATGTTCAGCATCAATAAATGCTGCAAATCCACCATTCTTTTGAGCATTCGCAATGGCGTGTAAAGCAAAGGTCGTTTTACCAGAAGATTCTGGACCATAAATTTCAATGATTCTTCCTTTTGGATATCCACCAACACCCAAAGCTTTATCCAAGGCAATAGACCCACTAGGAATGACTTCAATCTTATGATCAACCTCATCACCTAGGCGCATAATAGAGCCTTTACCAAATTCTTTTTCTATTTTTTTTAAAGCTTCTTCTAAAGCTAATTCACGATTTTCTGCCATAAGTTCTCCTTAAATTGATTCAAATATAATTTTTCTATTTTTCCAAATATATTCAATCCCTGAATATAAAGTTAATAAAATGGAAATATACGTTAATACAAGTCCTGTAATTGCAATGCCTTCATGTAAACCAAAAAAGAATAAAAAGCCAATTGCTATCATAGTTTCAAAAGTTTTTACTTTTCCTGCCCATCCAGCAGCAATTACTTCTCCTCGTTGAGAGGCAACTAAACGAACACCTGAAACTGCAAATTCTCTAAACAGTAAAATCGCAAATCCCCACATTGGAATTAACTCTAAAGCAAAACTTCCAAAGGAAACCTTTTGATTTTGTACAAGTATAATTAATAAAGAAGTTAAAACTAAAATTTTATCAGCCAATGGGTCAGCAAATTTTCCAAAGGTAGTAATTAATTTATATTTTCTAGCGATATATCCATCTAAAAAATCTGTAATTGATGCCAAGGCAAATAGAATAAAATTAATAAAATTGGCATAACTAACCTTACTGAATATAAAACTTTGCAATGCAGGTATATATGCAATAACAATCATTATAGGAATTGCAATAATTCTTCCCATAGTTAATTTGTTTGGTAAATTCATGATTAACACCTCTTTGTTATTATAACATAAAATTATCAACTTTTTTAAAAAAAATAAAAAGATTTCAAAAATTATTTTTAAAGAAAAAAATACCCTAAAAAAGGGCATTCTTTTTTATATTTTCTTGAGATGCATGACATTTTTATCTAATCAGTCTCCCAATATGGAATTAAATAAACTTCCAATTCCAGAAACCACGATATCTACTACATAATAACAACACTTATCCAAAACTTTTGCAGTTTTAATAAATAGATTTCCACTATCTTCCACATAAAATGATGTGTCATACTCATCTCCACTGACTTCTTTAGAGTCATCTGCTAACATACTTCCAAGAATAATAATTACTAACCCTCCAAAAGCTAATAAAAGAAAAAGTGTCTTTCTCTTCATTCGTATCACCACACATATATTACAGTATTCTCTATGTCAAAAAAAGAAAGAATCTAGATGGTTTCATTATTTATTTTTTTCGAATTGCATTTATTTCTTAAGCCTTGTAAAAGCATAGCCTCATGATATTCACAATCCGCTTCATAAAGGGCTTCAGCCTGCATTAAAGCCACTTCTTTAAAATACGTTTTTATCATAGAACTATATAACTTTTCTATATTTTTTTTGTTTTCAATGGTTAATACATTATCTCCCATTACTTCTTTTATTGCATCAAAAATGATTGCAAAAAATTCATCCTTTGAAATTGATGTTGCAGTCATTTTATTCATTTTACTTTCCTCAGTTGAAAATGCACATCCACAATTGTTGCAAATCCATTTCTTGTTCTCTTTTCTATTGAAAAATTCGTAAAAAAATCCTCTATTATTTTCTCTAATCTGATGTGCTTGGCAAAAGGGGCATTGTATTAACTCTCCCATACTCGTATGTAATATTTTTAAATAGTAAGCACTAAATAACAATATTTTCTCCTTTCTTTAATAAGAAATATTTTACCACATTTGGAATAATTTTTCCATAAGACTATATTATGAATTCTACTTTTATTTGAAAATATTGTTCTTTTATATACTCTTTATGTAAATTTTACAATGCTAGTCATAAAAATGCTGGAGCATTTTGTCGAAAAATTTTAGGAAATATTTTTTCTAAGTGCTTGGTTTATTCCTGCGGCAACTATCCCTGATAATATATCCATTGCAAGGTCAATATCTTTAGGGGTGACAAAGTAATTGTCTTCCATATCTACAAAGCTATCAATATCACTTACTGTTGGAATTCCTATGGCTAATACATCTACACCTAAAGTGTCTTTGGAGATTTCTCTACGGAAATTATAAATTCCAGAACCAGGATTAATACCAGCTGTGGAAAGCTGAATACTATTACACATACGTTTTGCATCACTGCAGGCTAAAGCATCTACCACAATCACTAAACTAGGATGAAAGTCATCTACAATCGCTTGAACTATATCCTTAGTTTCCATCCCCGTCTGTCCCATTACCCCAGGACATATGGCACTAATGTTATATTTATCAGGATGTTTTTCTAAATGTCGGTTCACTTCTATTTTATTGATTACTAGCGGACCTAAAGCATCTGGAGTCACAAAATCGTTTCCTAAACCAACAATTAATATATCACTTTCTTTTTTCAAATTTAAGTTTTCCAAAAAATCAAAGATTACTGTCGAAAGAAGTTTTACAATCTCTCTAGATTTGTTTCTATAATCTAATTGATCTATCGTATAATAAATGCCAGGCTTTTTTTTTATTTTTTTTGATAGTGCTTCATTTACCTTGATTTTCTTAAAATGCATTCCATGAATGATTCTATCCACATCAAATTTAAAATCACTCTCCATATTCTCAACAGCCATATCTGTTCTGTATTTCATTTTATCACCACTATTATTATCAATCTTTTCACTTTTCCTATACACAAATTTCATTTTTTTCTTGCATTAAATCAAATGAAATGATATAATCTTCTATGCATTGATTAGCGGAGGTGAGACTATGGCAAACATTAAACAACAAATCAAGCGAGTTAGAACAAATGAAAAAGCAAGAAAAGCAAATATGGCTTTCAAATCATCTTTAAAGACTGCAATGAAATCTGTGTTAGCTGCTGTTCAAGCTAAAGATTTAGAAAAGGCTACAGCTGCATTATCTTATGCTTATAAAAAATTAGATAAAGCACAATCTAAGCATATCGTTCATAAAAACTATGTTGCTAGACATAAGTCTGAATTAGCTGCTGCAGTTAATACATTAAAGTAATATATTTTCTAAATGACAAAAAAGACATTTCGAATGTCTTTTTTTGTTTCTGAAATTTAAAAAATGCTTGTAATCAAAATACAAGCATTTTTCTTTTATTCCAAATTTAACTTATGTTTCATAATATAAATCACTGCGAAATATCCACCAATACATATAACTATACTTTCTATTAATGTAATAGACAAAAACATATTTATAATATAGAAGCTCGTACTAATATCTACAACTGCTGGGTCATAGGACATAGCAAAAATTATATTCATAAACCCAAACACAAAATTAATCGCATAATTTAACCCAATACAAAATACAACAGAAAGGATTCCTTTATTTTTAGCAAAAGCATGTCCTATAGCAACCCCTAAATATATTACAAATAAGCCCATCAAAGAAGACGCAATGCATGTAAAAAATGTTAATACTAACGTGATAGGCAAATTCTTTGCAACTTCTTCTTCTGAAATTATTGTCTCATATATCTGATTAAACATTTCTATTAAATCTGGGATTATAAATGGTGAAAAATATGCAATAATCAAACAAAGAAATATAAGCAAAAAAGTAATCAAACTCATAAGTACATCTGCTAAAATTTGAGAAAGTAAAAGCTGATGCTTATTCAGTGGTAATGTATGAGTTAGATATCCCTGATCTCTAAATAACGACTTTACATAGCGCATAATACATATGACAATATTATAGATAATGGCTACTATACAGCCTAAAACGAAAACGCCATTCACCAATCCCATAATTAAAGACAGAAATACATTTTGAAAAGAAACCAAATTAAATAACCGAACCAAGACAGCTAAAACAGGTAAAATGATTAGCATAGGAATAAATTTAAAGAATATGGCTTTAAAATCATATTTAAATACTTTTAAAAACATCGGAACGCCTCCCTAAATGCATCATTAATACTGCCATTATACTCCGTACGAAGTTCATCCGCATCACGATGTAAAATAATTTTTCCTTCATTGATAAAAACCACATCATCTAAAATGGATTCAATATCTGAAATTAAATGTGTACAAATCAACAAAGACGCATTGGGATTTAAATTTGACACAATTAGATTCAAAATCAAGTCTCTCGCTGCGGGATCTACCCCCGCAATAGGTTCATCTAGAATATATAAATCCGTATTTCGACTCATAACCAAAACCAACTGAACCTGCTCTTTCGTGCCTTTTGATAAATGCTTCATTTTTTCTTCTGCATCAATATTTAGCCTTTTTAATAATTGTAAAGCTTTTTCTTCTTCGAAATCCTCATAAAAATCTTTAAACATTCTAACACAATCTTTTACCCTCATATCTAAATCTAAATAGGTCCGCTCTGGTAAATAAGAAATATGCTTTTTAGATTCCACCCCTACTGGAAGACCACATACACGAATCGTCCCACTATTTGCACTAAGTAGTCCATTAATCAACTTGATTAATGTCGTTTTACCACTTCCGTTTGGACCTAACAACCCAATAATCTTACCAGATTCTAACTCTAAAGATATCCCATTTAAAGCTTTTTTATGCGCATAACTTTTACAAACCTCTTGACATTCTAAAACCAAATCATTCACTCTCCTTTAACATAAGCACAGCCTCTGCTTTTGAATATCCAATACTTTTCATATGTTCTAAAAATTCCCTACAATACGTTGTAGCAAAAGACGGTTTCAATTTACTTAATATTTCTTTGTTCTCCGTAATAAAATATCCATTTGTACTTCTAGGTTCTATTAATCCTTCTTGTGCTAAAATATCATATGCCTTAACTATCGTATTAGGATTGACATTTAACTTTAAAGCATATTCTCTTACAGAAAGAATTTTGTCATTCGGCATATACTTTCCAAGAATTACCTCCTTTTTAAATAAATCTACCACCTGCAAGTAGATTGCAATATCATTTCTCCACTCCACCATATCACCCGCTTCGTTGTTATATTTATATAATACAATAGTTTTAAACTGATGTCAATTTATAAAACCAGAAGCAAAAACTTCTGGTCTCTAAATATTTAGAAAATATAATTCTAAACCGATATTTTGATCTATTTTTCCAGTTTTAATATTATAGTCCAATCGATTCAATTCTTCTAACTGCTTTTGGATTGTGGATAATGTATACTCTTTCGCATTTTTTATCATATAATAAGCCCTTCCAGAAGAAATATGAAAAAGCTCAGATAAATTAGCTTGATTCATTCCTGAATGAATTAGAATATGTACATTATATATTTCCTGAAACTTATTTATCAAAAGGGTAACCAAATTGGAAGCCTGCAAACTCCTCAACTTCAAATCAGCAAAACCTTTCAACATTAATTTTTTATTATTTGCCAAAACGGCATCAATTAAAGCATAGATATTGTCATCTAAAGGTTCTGGCACCATATAAGTCACATCATCCGATGTAATCTTTTTTTCCAGTGCTTTATAACACTCTAGTTGATCCATATAGTTTCTCAACTGAGAAAGAGAATTAGAATAGCTTGTCAATAACTTAATGGCATCTGCTTCTACAGTAAATCCTTCTTCTGAAAATGATTGAGATGCATACTCTTCTAGGTTAATATTTTTATTTCGAATTTCAAATACAGAACTGAATCTTTTTAGTTTTTGATATTGTTCAGAACTAAAATCAATAGCTCCCATAAAAACTAAAACTAAGATATTTTGATTTGAGGGTGCATTCATCACCTTCAGCAATTCCACAAAAGCTTTATCCGCTTTATTTAATAAACATTCTGCATTTTTAGCAATGATAAATTTAGTGGTTTCAAACAAAGAAATTGTAGAAAGTTCATCTACAAGTGCGTAGGTTCCTTCATCCATCAAATTATAAAGTATAGGCTCTTCCTCATATTCCATACCTTTTTTTATTTCTGTAATCTTTTGTTCTACTGCTAAAACATCATCTGCAAGAATTATAAAATTTGATGCCACTTGTTATCACCTAGCCTTTAACAAGCTTATTATAACACATTCTCTATAGAATTAAAATTATATCCGTCATTTTTTAGTTTCATAATAATAGACTCTAAATCTTCAGCATTGTCTTTGGAAACTGTATGCATCAAGATAATCGCGCCATTGTGAATTCTTTTCATCACCTGACGGTAACTATACTGATTTCCATTAAAGGTGTGTTGATTCCAATCTACATAAGCTAAAGACCAAAAGACAGAATGGTATCCATTATCCATTAATAATTTCAAACTGCGTTCATCAAATTCCCCTCTTGGCGGTCGAACATACTTAGACATTTTGGTATTCGTCAAATCATAAAATTTATTTTCTAATTTTTCTATATCTTTAAGAATTTCTTCATTGGTTGATTTAGTAAAATCCTTATGAGAATACGTATGGTTACCGATCAAATGACCATCTTTTATCATTTCTAACACAAGATCAGTTGCTGAAGTCAAGTAATGCCCCGTGATAAAAAATATAGCTTTGGTATTTGTAGTTCTTAACGCTTCTAATATTTTTTTCGTATGTCCATTTTCATATCCACAGTCAAAGGTCAGATAGATGTCTTTTGTATTCTCTGCTATATATACTCCCCCATTCTTTTCTATTATTGCTGCATATTTACCAGCACTTGGTCTTTCATTTCCTTTATTGACAAGACCAAAGCCATAAGCACTGCTTTGAATACCCGCCCAAAAAGAAATAAAAAGCATAATTAAAAAGAATATCTTTTTCATCATTTCACCTCCTCTATATTATTTTGAGTTGAAATTTGTCTTTTTATGTTTAAATGATTCAAATTGATTCCCAGCAAAACACCGATACAAAGAATATAAAGATAAAAAAATAAGATGATAAAGAAGGATAATATTCCATAAACTATTTTAAAATTTGAAAACAATTTTAAATATAAAATAAAGCCTGTGGTAAACAAAATGAAATAAGCAGTAGTAAATAGAATTCCCCGATATAGCTTTTTTATTTGAAATGTATGTAGACTTACAACTTGAATCACATAGATTGTGATTATAAAAATAATCAACAATAATAACAAGGATAATAGGATGTAAATATAATGAAATAATAAAATTAGCTCTGTTGCCAGTAAAGTAATTAAATTCAGCCCAAACAGATAAGCAATGGTAATACCAATAGCTAAAATTCGTTTTGATACAGGCACTGGAATCGTAGTTTCCGTAATAAACTCCACAATTCCTATCAAATGATAGTAAAGGGAGGAAGCAGAGTACAGACTGGTAATCACCAGTAAAATAGAGTAGGAAATATTTGTCTGATAATCAAAAAAATAGGAAATCAAATCTTTTAATTTCCCCTCTTCTACTGTATTTAAAATAAGCTCTTGAAAAGAGTTAGAAAATAATCCAGATAAAATGATAAACAAAAATAAAAAAGAGCCACCATTCATAATCAAATTAAATGCAATAGCACTTGCGAGTGTAGGTATTTTTTTATCCATTATAAAATGATATACTCTTGAAAACATTTTATCTTCACCATTATCTAGTATGTTGAAAAGATAAATAAAACATACAAAAAAAGAATCCCTATTTGGATTCTATTTTAGTTCTTCTTTTATTTCCTTTAAAAGTTTGACTTCTTCTTCTGTTAAATTTCTTTCCTTTAAAAGTTCTGGTCTGCGCAAGAAAGTTTTCCTCAAAGATTCCTTCAAACGATATTCTTTAATTAATTTATGATTTCCATTCACCAGTACAGGAGGTACTGTCATCCCCTTGTACTCTGCTGGTCGAGTATATTGAGGATATTCTAATAATCCGTTAGAAAAAGAATCATCTTCATAGCTTTCCTTTTTGATCGCATGGTCTAAAAGACGTATTACACTATCACATATCACTGCAGCGGCAAGCTCTCCGCCCGTCAAAACATAATCTCCGATTGAAATTTCATCATCTACATAACTCCGGATTCGTTCATCAAATCCTTCATAATGTCCACAGATTAAAATCAATTCTTCTTTCAAAGATAATTCTTTTGCTATCTTCTGCTGGTACGGTCTGCCTTGTGGTGTCATTAGTATTTTATAAGAAGCTGCATCAGCATTCGCAAGGATAGCTCGATCTACCACATCACAGGCTAACACCATGCCAGCACCACCACCATAGGGTGTATCATCCACATGATGATGTTTATCTAATGAATACCCTCGCATATCAATGAATTCTACCTGACATACCTTCTTATCTATAGCTCTTTTCAGAATGGATTCGTTGACTATCCCCTCTAGCATTTTAGGAAAAAGAGTAAGAATCTTAATTCTCATGAATTAACCCCTCAATTTCCTTAATTACAATATGATCTGTGACTTCCAAAACAAACTCATTGATAAAGGGAACATAGTAATGTTTATGCTGATAAGATATATATAAATAATCACATTGTGGAAGCTCTTTGATTTCCTCAACAATTCCTCTGGCTTCTCCATCTTGATTATAAACTGGACAACCTATCAGTGAACTATAATAATACTCTTCCTCTTCTAATTCATCCACCCGATCCTCTTCATGAACAAAGATATCATCTAGATGAAACTTTTCTACCAAATTAATATCTAAATAGTCCTTAAAACTGACTAATACATATTTTCCAAAATCAGAAGCCTTTTGAACGACCACAGGAATATATTCCTCTTTATGTAAAATATACAGTGTATTTCCTGGAACAAAGCGATTAAAATCTGAAAGATTTTTAACCTTCAATTCTCCTTTGATTCCATGGGTGGTCATAATTTTTCCACAACGATAATACTTCATAATTTTTACCCCTCATCTTTTCTAAATACTTTCATCCTTAAATAATTATATCATAAGAATAAATATTTTTTCCACAGTTCAATTAATTCCTCTAAAGAAATTCTTGCGTTTGCAGAACTAGTGGATGGTACACATCGCGCAATATCCTTATACTGGGGATAAGATTTCAAAAAATGCTCATATGCGGTTTTACCATTCAGCAGAATGTGTTGTATTTGAGATTCTTTTAAAATATTCTCTAAATCTGTACAAGATACATTTCGAATACTGGCATCACTTGATTTTTGAATTTCACAAGATTGTATAATGTCGTATAGAGCTATGGAATGTTTTAAAAGAAATTCTTTCTTTTCCTCAATAGAGGCAGTATATAAATCCATATGATATATAGCCGAAAGCATCTTCCAAAATCGATTTTGTGGATGCATATAATAGAACCCCTGCTTCACGGATTCTATGGATGGTAAAGTCCCTAAAATCAGCACCTTGGATGTTTTATCATAAACTGGCTGAAATGGATGGGTTTTAATCATCTTATAACACCTTCTTAATTTCTTGTTTTAAAATGGATAATAAATAACAGGATACAGGAAGATTGGAGATGCTTGAAACATACATTTTATATATTTCTAATTGTTTTACATATTCCTCATGCTCCGTATTTGCAAGCTTATAATCTATAAGGTCAATATGATCTTCATAGACACAGAAAAGGTCAATAATTCCATGATAATTTTCAAAATAAAACTCATGCTCATGATAGGTTTTAGCGGAAGCTATGTTCTTAAAAAGATCTGTACTTAATACTTTTCTAATCGACTGCTTCATCATCTCATCTACAGGCAGAGCTTCTATATCAGGATCAGATAAATCCAATACCTCTAAGCATTCATGAAATTTTTTACCTAGTTCTAAAGCAGATAATAGATCAGGACTAGTAAGTTCCACCATTTCCTTTGATATTCTTTGGCTGTTTCTGATATCACTTAAAAAGGATGTGTTTACATATTCTATTTTCTTACCCTTCATTTGTTTCATTTTGGTTTTAGTTAAAAGATAATTCTTAGACAAATTTAAAGTTTCTGGCAAAACTTTGATTCTTTCTTCTTTTAAGAAACTTAACCCTGTAAGGATATCATTAAAAGAGTTGGCTTTATCCAAAGGAATGATTTTGTCTTGTTCTTTAGAAATCAGGATAATTTTCTCTCTCGCTCTCGTCAAGGCAACATAGAATAAACGAATTTTTTCTGACAAATCGGCTTGACGTAATTCTTCTTGAACTAAAGTTTTGATGATTGTATTACTATTGGTTTCATCTGAAAAGGGAATATATACTCCATAAGATTTAGATAATCCAAAATTGTCTTTCATGTCTTGCTGATTAAATTTACCACCTAGCATAGGGAAAAAGCAATAGGCAAATTCTAATCCTTTAGATTTATGAATCGTCATTAGATGGACACTATTTTGGGAATCTTCATTTGCTCTGAATTTAAGAGAAATACCTTTTTCAAAGATGGCAGATAGGTAAGTACATCCTTCATCTAGTCCCATTCCTGCCTGAGCCATAGTCTGAAACAAAGAGTACATGTACTCCAAGGTGATACAAGAGGTATTGACCTCCCCTATTACAGGTAATTTTTCATAAATTTGAAATTCTTCAAGAATTAGGAAATAGAGTTCTTCTAAAGAAATATCTCGCGCCTGAACAGAAAGTTCCTCTATTTTATTTGTCAATTCATTTTCCATCCGACCATGTACAAGTTTATAAATTATTGAATCATCATAAGCAAATAAAAAACTTCTTCCTACACTCGCTAAAGCATGAACATAGCTCTTATCCTCTTTTTCTTTTTTATGTAGTGAAATTAAGGTTAAAATATTGGAGATGAGCTTAGGGAGCATAGAGGTTGCCAAGTCTAAATCAGCTTCGATAGATAAAGGTATTCCTAAATATTCAAACACGCGTTTCAAGGTGGTAAAGCTTTTGGTCTTATCAATAATGATTGCAATATCAGAATATGTTAATGGTACAAATTCTTTCCCTTTTAATATTTTAACTTTCTGCTCCATAAGTTCTTTAATTTTTTTTCCACAGATAAAAGCTTCCATTTCTTCTTCTGTATAAGAATCTTCCAAATCATAACTTAAGATTTCCATCTGAAAGGACTGGTTTTGAGATAATGTCTCATAGCCTTTTTGCCCATACCGCATCATATGCTCTTTTGCATAATCTGCATCACCAAACGAATTCGTCATTAATCTTGTAAATATGGAATTGATATCTGCAATAACTTCCGCTCTAGAACGAAAGTTAAATGTTAAATCTATCTTCTTTCCATCTTTCAGATTTGAATAATTATCATATTTATTTTTAAAAATATAAGGATTTGCATTTCTAAATCGGTAAATGGATTGTTTGATATCTCCAACCATATAACAGTTATGATTTGAAATCTTTTGAATAAACGTTTCTTGAATATCAGAGGTATCCTGATACTCATCAATTAAAATCTCTACAAAATGTTTTTGAAGTTCTTTTTGTACTGATGCATGCTCTTCTACTAATCGGATTGCCAGTTTTGCAATATCCATATAGCCAAAGGACATTAGTTTTATTTTATACTCATCTAGTCTGTTTTTCACCTCTAGCGCTAATTGAAGAAGAAATAAAACATCCCCTTTAATTGAATATAATTCTTGTTCTGCATCTGCTAGAAATATATATTTTGAAAAGTAGGTGGTTTTAATCTCTTTTAATAGATTGGAACAAACTGTCTTTTGTTCCTTAACAAAATCTAAGGCTTTCGGATGTATTCTAGGAAGACTCATTTGATTTAAAGAAAGGACTGCCTCATCATAACTAGAATATTTTAAATCCTTTAAAATCTGTTCTACTTCTTCATAAAGTTTTGTGCTTGCACTATCGGAGGTGGCATAATCCATTAGTTTTTTAAGTTCCCCCTCTAGTTTCTTTACATTTTCTAATGCAATGGATTCATAAGCTTTCGTTAATGTTTTTAGAAAATTAGAACTCAGATAGTGCTCTTCATAAGTATCACAGAAATTCTTTTCATCAACAACAAGCTCCAGTTTTTCAAAAATAGATAGTATTATTTTTTTAACATTCTCATCATTTTGTTTTGTATATTTGGTTAAAAAATTTAGGAACTCCTCATTTTGACTTTTATAGTGTTCTTCAAAAATTTCATCCATAATTTCTTTTTTTCTAACTTCTAATAAAGCACTATCCATAATTTTAACATCTTTTTCTAGATGTAATAAATAATAATATTTTTTTACCAAAGCCAGACTAAAAGCATCAAAGGTTGTAATAAAGGCACTATCAATCAAATTTGCTTGATTGAATAATTGGTGTTCCATCAGCTTTTTTCTAATACGCTCCTTCATTTCGGAAGCTGCGGCATTGGTAAAGGTTAATACTAAAAATCTTCGTATATCCTGTCCATCTAAACAGTACTCTAAAATTCGTTCTGACAATACCGCTGTTTTTCCAGACCCTGCTCCTGCAGAAACTAATATATTTTGACCTCGCGTATAAATCGCCTGTTTTTGCATCTCAGTCCAAGCCATGCGTATCCCCTGCCTTTCCGAATGGTTTATAAGATAAATCTACCAAATCTTCATATTCATAAAAACAAATATCCTTATATTTACAAAATGTACAGGATACATTTTTACCTAATATTTTTTTAGGAGCAATCGCAAAATTACCTGATTGAATTTGTTCTGATGCAGAATCTAACAATCGTTCTACCATAGAGATAATGTTATTCTGCTCCTCTTTAGCATAAACTTTTGCATACCGACTAAATCCATCTTTTGTCATAGATAAAGATTTAATATATGTACTTTTAGGAAGCGTAGGATCCAATACTGCAATCCAATCTGGTTCTGCAACGGTATAACCTTCTAACATAAATTTTTTTGCCATCTGACTTGCAATATCACTTTTATGATCATAGATTACAATATTTACCTTCTGCAGGTATATCCCTATAATATGCAAATTGAGATTTTGGAACACTTCATATTTTGATAGTAAATACATATAGGCAGGAAGTTGTAGATGAAACCCATCCTCTATATTATCTAAACTGACTATATCTGCTCCTGTTTTATAATCTACAATCGCAGCGTAAACTTCAGTGCCGATAATTTTATACATAAGTTTATCCACATACCCTTCAAAAACATAGGTATCTTTTATAACTTCAATATGAACTTCTTGGAGGATTGTATCTAACTGGCTCAGGCTTTCATGTTCTTTATTAAAGTCTATAATATTTCTTAAAACTGTAGTCATCTGTTGAAAGAAAAACGCATCTTTTTCATCCATACAATTCTCGTTTTTACGAACTGCAACAGAGGTGTCAAAATTGAAATTTGGTTGGTAGCTATCCTCTAATACCGCATGAGAAAAGGTTCCTAATCTTGCAGCCATTTGCGGTTTAAATTCATTAAGATTCAAGATACGGTCAGCAAAATAAGAGAAAGGACAAGCAAAAAATAATTTTACACTAGAATACGCCAAACGTAATGGTTTTTTATCAAAATGTTCTTTTAAAATTTCTTTAACCATTGGCTTATACTGATGGGAATACTTCTTATAGTCCACGGAATTCAACCCGTAAGTTTCTAAGTCTTCATGCCAATGACCGTATTTAATATAGGTATCATATAGTCCTACCAAACGAAGATCATCCTCACTTTTGGAAAATCCATAAGCTATCTTTGGCTGATGAATAACGGTTAACCCCAATTCTTCAATCAATAAAGACGGAAGGCAAACCTCTGTATTTGCAGATAATTTATAAGTGATGATAAGATTCGGTGTAGACTGCAGGAATTTCATAAGCTGTTCCTTCTTCTGCCAGGTCTTATCATAGGAAGTAGATTTATGAAGCATTTCTAAATCCGCATCTAATAAAAGTCCTGATTCTTTAAAAACTTTTGGAGCATATCCTAAATTAAAACCAAGATAAAAGACATAATCTGCATCACCAAATACCATACTCTCATCGGTAAGTTGAACACTATCTATGTAACTGGAAGTTGGATAACGCTGATGTCTTAAAAGCTCAATGATTAAGGAAAGACATGCAGCAGGGGACTCCTCTGTCAGTTCATATGTATTGATTATATTTCTTATGAGTGGAAAAAGCTGATGAGAAGAATCTAATCCTTTGAATATTGTCTGAAATGATTCCTTCTCTTTACATAGTTCTAAAAAAGACTTTATAAAACTACTAGAAAGAAGATTTTTAAAAGCTTCAAACTGTACACGGATTTGATACGCATTTGCACATCGTCTTAAGAAATATAGATAGGAAGGGTCTGAGGGAATAAGATAAATATGACGTAATGGCACCCCCTGTATTAATAGCTCTTTTATCCGATTAAAAACATAATGTACTTCATCTATTTGTTTTTGAAACTCATATACCAAAGGATTCTTTTGAATTGCTTTGCTGCTCACTTCATAGACTGTAGTATATTGGGAGACGATTTCTACTAAATGACAATGCTCTTTAGATGCAACAGTTTCTACAAATGTGACAGGAAATTGTTTAAGCCTATATAGAAAAAGTTCATCTCTTATGATACAATGCTTTTCATTCAAATATTGGAAAACTGATCTTAAACTATCTAGTTTTGGATGATTATATGTTTTATCTTCAACGTATGGCAAAGCGGCTATATATTCTAATGCAAGACCATAGGAAAAACCATATTTTTTCATCAGAAGATAGACTGCTTTTTTTCGAACCGAAAAAGTTAATTTTTCAAACAACTCTGTTTCTGTTAAAAAAATATACGTTTTAAATCCTTTAACTTGCCGTAAAATTTTTTCTTTTCTATTGGAACTGCATATA
This sequence comes from uncultured Anaeroplasmataceae bacterium, assembly GCA_910577745.1. Classification (GTDB taxonomy): domain Bacteria; phylum Bacillota_I; class Bacilli_A; order Acholeplasmatales; family Anaeroplasmataceae; genus Pelethenecus. The sequence continues at coordinate 47,684 of CAJTNG010000008.1, forward strand.
ACATATCCTTCTTTGATTTCCATATTTCTCACCACTTTTCTATTAGGATAAAAAGCTATATTTCTATAGCTTTTTTAAGTACGTATTTTGCTCATCAAAATCTATTAGCTGTTCTTTGTATAGTGCACCATAGGCTCTTTTAAATGCTTTTCTTGACATCTGAAAAATTTGTTCCACATCTTCACTGCTAGATTTAGCGGTTAAAGGCATCGTTCCTTGATGAAGCTTTAAATACTCTAAAATCTGATTTCGATCTTCATCCATTAAGATTTCCTTATGCGCATTTAATGTCCCATAGGCCTCTCCGTCTAACATTTTTGTGATGGTCACAAGAACTTCTTCTCCTAGCCGATATGTTTTTCTATACTGTGTATTCGGAACAAAAACATATACTAAATCTTTTGTGATTAAGCCTATGCCTTTCATAGCAATACGAATGACATAAGCAACTACTTGTTCCTTTTCTGCATAAGCTGTTTTAGAGTGTAATCCTAAAATATCAAACCGATTCAAGGGTTTTGCCATAAGAGTATCTTTTTTTAATTTTAAACTACAATAAATTTTATCTCCCACTACTGGCCACTGTTCTTGGTCATATGGTAAATTATCTTTAGAAATCAAAATATCCTTTGGGGAATTATTATTGATGAATACACCTGCAGATTCTAACACTTGAACTACTTCTACAAACCCATGTTCATCTAGTAGCAGATGTGGTCTCACTAATGTACCCGTTTTTCTATTTTCTTTATCTGTATACACATAAGCTTCTACCTTTTCATTCACTTCTAATTCTTTAAGTGCTTCTCGATAATGTAGCAGAATTTCTTCTTTTCCATCGGATAACATATATCCTAAATCTGTTTTTCTTAGAACTGTAAGTTCATTCTTTTTTCCTATATTGATCAATTTCTATCCCCATCCTTGTAATTGCGATCTGTTTGTTTTAAATACATTTCTTTTTTGCTTTCGAAGGACTTCGTCTTCCGATTACTTTCAATTTTTTTAATTAAATTCTTTTCCTTTGTTGTTAAAGGCTTCATAGCTTCATCTCCATAATATTTCTTTCTTTTAAAATTTTCAGAATGCTTTGAATGTTCATTTCTGATTCATAAGTATCTGGAGTTTTTGTATTATAAGAAATCTCTATATAAAATTTTTCAGTAGTATATAGTGTCAAGCAATTGGTAATGATGTTGACAGTACGCAGATGATAAGATTTGATTCGATGTAGCGGTAGCATAAAATCCTTCTCTGGAACGAGTTTTTTCGTAAACATGGAAAGTCTTTGAAAATGCAATGCATCCTTTCCGATGGACATAATGAAATCTCCTGCCCCACCCTCATAAATTTTGCCTTGATTTTTCTTTAAAAAAACTATGGCAGGACGATGGCCTTTCAATAGACCCTTTGTTCTATTTTCCAATATAATTAATTTACGGTTCAATGCTATCACCTCTTGCAACTATCATTTAAATTATAACATTTGTCATACAGTTTTACAATTCATACCTCTATATTTCTTAATAAAAACATAGGGAAATGAAACAAAACAGGAACTATATTAAAATTTAAGTTCCTGTTTAGTCTAATATAAATTTGAAGCCTTAAAATCTTAGTAACGCATATAGCTTTTTACCACGTCTTAAAACAATAAATTTTCCTTCAATGGCAATATCTTGTGTCAAGGTAAAAGACTCATCCGTAACCTTATCTCCATTTACACTGACAGCTCCATTACGAATAAATTCACGAGCTTCGCGTTTAGAAGAAGCCAGTTTAACTTCTATCAATGCATCGACTAACGTATTATTTTTTCCTTCAGTGGAAGGTAAATCATTAAATCCCATTTCTATTTCTTTAGCGGTCAATGATTTAATATCTCCACTAAATAATGCTTTAGAAATTTTTAGTGCTTCTTCATAAGCTTCTTTGCCATGAATGAATGTAATTACTTCTCTTGCAAGAGCCGTATGTGCTTCTCTTAAATGAGGGGCTTGCTGATGCTTCTTTTCTAATTCTAAAATCTCTTCTTTGGAAAGGAAAGTTAAAAATTTCAAATAATCGATAACCTTGGTATCCTCTGAATTAATAAAGAATTGATACATTTCATATGGCGAAGTTTTTTTCGCATCTAGCCAAACAGACTGACCGTTGGTTTTTCCAAATTTCACGCCATCACTTCTAGTTAAAAGTGGCATAGTAAAACCATAAACTTCCTTTTGCTCTTTTTTACGAACCAATTCAATTCCAGCCGTTATATTTCCCCATTGATCTTGACCAGCCACCTGTAAAGTGACATTTTTATTTTGATTTAACCACCAGAAATCCAAGGCCTGCATAATCATATAGGAAAATTCTGTATATGTAATTCCCTCATCTAATCTTCTACTTACAATATCCTTATTTAACATATAGTTGACGTTAAAAAATTTACCAAAATCACGTAAAAAATTGATAAAGCTTATATCCTTGCTCCAATCATAATTGTTTACAACTTCACAATCAAACAATGTCATTAACTGATGCTTCAAACAATTAAAATTATGTTCTACCGTTTCTTTAGTAATCATTGGACGTTCACTATCTGGTTTTGGATCTCCGATAAGTCCTGTTGCACCACCTACTAATACAATTGGATGATGTCCTGCGTCTTTTAATCTTTTACATATCAAAAAACTTGAAAAATGACCTATATGCAGACTATCTCCTGTAGGATCTGTACCGATGTAAAATGTCATTCCTCCTGCATTTAATTTTTCTCTTAATTCAGGATTAGAAACATCCTTAATTAGTCCTCGCCATTCTAACTCTTCATAAATTCCCATTATTCTTTTCTCCTTTATATTTAAAAATAAAAGTCCCTAGAAAACTCTAAGGACGAAATATCGCGGTACCACCTTAGTTCCATAGAAATTCCTATGGCACTCATTGTTTTGCTTCTCAAAAAGTGTATTTCAAGCTATAAAATCCATCTGTTTTCACCAGCCACAGATTCTCTAATAAAAATCTTATAGTTCTACTTGGTCTTTTCTCATCAAAGCTTATGAAACTGTTGTCTTACGCTTAATAAAACGATAAGGCAATAGTATTTTATGATTTGCTACTTCTTCTTGTTTCATGAATTTTGTTAACAAGCGCATAGAAACTGCCCCTATATCATACACTGGCATATCTACACATGTCAAGTTTGGACGAGACAAAATTGCATATTTTGTATTTTGTAGTCCCACTACAGAGATATCTTCTGGAATTTTTTTGCCATTGTCTTGTGCAACATTCATAAAACTGATTGCAATACTATCACGAACTGCTATAGCTGCATCAATAGAATTATTTTGGAAAAAGCCTTGGAAGTGCAGCGAATTAATAGAAACATCTCCGCTAGTTCTAAATACTTTTGGTTCAAGACCTGCTTCCTCCATTGCCTCTTTATAGCCAATTTCCTTTTTGATATTTACAGAATAATTTCGAGCAGTCGTAAATAAATAAATATCTTTTCTACCGTAGGCAAGCATCTTCTTTGTTATCTGATAACATGCATTTTCATAATCTATTGCTACAGAAGGGATATCCTCATCTTCATAGAAAACGTTAGATAACACTACAGGAATCATTGCATCCTTGATAGCATCAATCGCAATTTTCATCTGTTCTTTTTCTAACTCATCATTTAAAAATAAGATTCCATCTACTTGTTCTGCAATAACTGCACGCATCGCTTCTGTAATATCTTCATCATTTCGAATGGAAAAAATTTTAACAGAATACTCATACTTTTTCGCAATATCTTGAATGCCTCCAAGTAACTGAGCTACTGCTGAACGGGAGATATCTGCCATAATGATACCAATGGTTGTGGTTTTTCTACTAGCAAGGCCACGGGCAATTGCATTTGGACGATATCCTAATTCTTTAATTACTCTTAATACTTTTTCCCTTGTTTCCGGATTAACCTTCTCGGGATTGTTCATTACTCTACTAACGGTTGCTAAAGAAACCTTAGCTGCACCTGCTACATCATATATAGTTGTATTTGCCATAGAAAAATCACCTCGTAATCTTTGTTTTATTATATCATAATAATTATTCATTTTCAATCATTTTCATGAAAACGTTTCTCTTTTTCATAATTCGACAGTTATAAAACTTTTCCTAGACTTTTCCGACTTTTTTTCAATTGAATATAATAAAAAATAAAATATAGAAAAGCAAGACCTGTCATACCTAATAAAATCAAATAAAAACTTGCAAATCCAATCCTTTCAATCATATAGCCACCACAAAATTTAAAAATAGAATTAAAGATTTGTACACCGAGCATAACCAATATAATTCCAGAAGTCGCAAGATTATAACCCAAAATCTCACTAATAAAGGTGCTAGATAAATATAATGCAGAAGCCCAAATGATACCTCTTAACATTTGAGAAGCAATCAAAAGCCATCCAGGTGTACCTTCCATTCCCTGAATTATAAAACGAATGAGTAATAAAATTAAAGAAAGAAAAAATAAGCGAATGCTAATTTTTTTGCCAAATTTATTTAAAATGAACATCGTTATAATTTCAACCGCAATAAATCCAAACATTACATAACTATATAAATGCTCTTCTACTCCTTTTGAAACCATATATAAGGAAAAGAAATCATCTCCCACTTGCATACTTCCAACAAATAGCACATAAAAAATCAAATAGCCTATAAATGATTTATTTATAAAGAGTTCTTTAAGTCTAGGTTTTTCTGATTCTTCCTGTTGATGAATTGGTGGCTGAATAAAAATATATAATATTGTAACAGAAACAAATAAACTGCAAGCTATATAAAATAACCCTTGATAAGAAATGTAGGCTGTAATACTTCCAGATACGAGTACTCCAAGCATATAAGAGATAGACCCATAGATTCGAACGCTAGAATACTGCCGTTTACATTCCTGTGCAGAAAGTGTCAGCAATGAGTCAAGCATTCCATAATTTGAGGAAGAAACAATACTAATCAATATGATTAAAATTAAGGATACCACGAACGATGAAAAAGAAACAAACACAAGAATAAAAATAGCTTCAACAATAGACATAATCATTAACGCTCTTTTGGTTTTCGTTGGATTCGTACAAAGTTTAGAATATATAGGAGCGCATAAGATACTGGTGATAGGGATAGCCGCAATAATAATTCCAATTTGACTTACACTTAAACCAATGGAGGATAAAAACAAGCTAATAAAGGGATAAAATAAAGATTCCGCAAAATACCTGATAAAGGTCAATGCTTTGCATAGTTTTAAATTTTTCATTTTTCACCACAAACTAAAACCGTCCTACCTAATGTATAGTTTTACTCCTTTCCCCTTTAAAATTCTTTCTTTGAAAACATGATTTCCTCCAAATCAGCTGATTGTTTCATAAGTTACTTTTTTACTCTTAAGTGTATTATAAATTTCTTGCGTACATATTATACCATATCTTTAAAAAAATAAAGAGATAAAGTAAAAAACTTTATCTCAAACGACCCTATGAAGATTTTCAGTATATTCTTGATAAGCTTTGTCTATATCCCCAGCCCCCATAAAGCATAGAACAATATTTTTTTCTGATAATAGTTTAGTTTTGGCAGTATAGTCATATAGTGGAAAATCCAAATACTTATATAATTGTTTTTCTAATACAAGATTGTGTGCCTCTCGGACACTACTGAATAAAGCATATAAATAACATTCATCAAATAAACTTAATGTAGTTTTGAAATCCTCTATAAAGCATTGTAATCTAGATATGGTATGAGGTTCAAAAATACAGATAACTTTTTGTTTTGGATGTTCTTCTTTGACTGCATCATAAATTGCTTTTATCTCTGCTGGATGATGACCATAATCGCAAATTATCGTTTGCTCTTTCATAATCTTTTTTTCATATCTTCTTTTGGGCATAGTAAATTGAGATATCCTTTGTTGCAATTCCCAATCTCTACAATTTGAAAGTTTAGCTGCTAAATATGCTCCCACAAAATCATAAGCATACTTTTCTCCCATCACAGGCAAATTAAAAACTTTTCTCAAAATTGTAACTGTTCCTTTAGAATAGGTAAACACTACATCATTTCCCTGCTTCATACCAAATGTTATGACATTACTTCCTCTATAATCAAATTCATCCCCATTAATTATAGAGATTTTACTTTGTTTAACAAAAGTTATAAAAGATGCTTTATACGCCTCTTTTGATTTAAAAAAATCCACATGATCATAATCCACATTTAAAATAACTGAAATGGAGGGATTATAATTTAAAAATGTGTTGCGATACTCACAGGCTTCTACAATAAAAGGACCTTTTTTATTCTCTTGTGCAGAACCATCTCCAATTAAACAAGTGGAATTAGGCAATAAGGTGGCAAGCATTTTAGTTGTAGTTGTTTTACCATGAGTTCCAGCAACGCATATCCATGATTTTTTTCGAAAATGCTTTGTTAAAAACTGAGGATACTCTAAAGTATAATACTTCATATGTTTTATATAGTTTGTAACACTATGATTTTTATAAGCATTTCCAATGATATAAAAGTAATGGCGTTTCAGTTGCATATTATTAAAATTTTCTAAAGAAATATTTTCCAAGTTCTTCATGGTATAAAAATCATTTTCCACATCTACTCCTGTTACCATATGACCTTGCTGATATAATATTTTTGCAAGAGCACTCATTGCTGAACCTTTAATTCCAATAAGATAAAAAATCATAGTATCACCTACTAATCCTATGCTTTTAAAAAGTAGTTTATACTACTTTCAAAATCTATTTACAGAAAGCATTCGTTCTTCATTGACATACCTCGCGATTAATGTTATAAAATTAGTAAATGATAATGAGGTAAGACTATGCAAAATGTACGAATAATTGAAATTAAGAAAAGTGTCTTTGAGAACAATGACAAAGATGCAGATTTACTTAGAGAGGAATTGAAAGCAAAAGGTGTATTTTTACTCAACCTTATGTCCTCTCCAGGAAGTGGTAAAACAACCACATTGATTCAAACCATAAATCGTTTAAAAGAAAAATTAAAGATTGCTGTGATGGAAGCAGATATTGATTCTGATGTGGATGCTAAAAAAATTAAAGAGTCAACAGGAATTGAATCTATCCAGCTTCATACTGGTGGAATGTGTCATTTGGATGCTGAAATGACACGCCAAGGATTAGACCATTTAAATTTGGATAAGGATTTGGTCATCCTAGAAAATGTTGGCAATCTTGTTTGTCCTGCAGAATTCGATACTGGGGCCAGTAAAAATTGTATGATCCTTTCTGTTCCAGAAGGTCATGATAAACCGCTTAAATATCCCTTAATGTTTTCCATCTGTGATTTGGTTCTCATCAATAAAATGGATGTAGCACCTTACTTTGATTTTGACTTAGAAGCATGTAAATCTTATATTAAAATGAGAAATCCTAAAGCAAAAATCCTTCCAATTTGTGCAAAAACAGGGGAGGGGATTGATCAATTTGCAGATTGGATTATAGAATCTGTTCGTTTATGGAAGGAAGGTAAATAGTATGCCAGAAATCAGTAAAAAATATATTCCTGCACATATGCATGACAAAACACCTGATCCTAAACTTTTAAAGTTTGTTCGGAGAGTCACTGACCGTTTGCCAGGAAAAGTAAAGGGAATTCATACAGAGGATCCTGAATACTGGGGATTTGCATGTATTTTTGAAGATGAAATGACATCTGATGAAAAAGAAAAAGCTTTGGATTTACTTTTAAAAATGAAATTAAGAAAAAAATATGCGTATACCATTTTAAAAAAGATGTCTAAGTATGATACAACCACTTTTGATGCAATTGTAGACAAACTAGCCTTTTTAGGTATGCTTGAATACGATTATGGCGACAAGTATACCAAAGACGGCCCTATAGAAGGTACAACATATGAACGAGAAGATCGGCACTATTGGATTCCACTTTTTGTTCCAGGTTCTGCAGAATACACAAATATGAATACCAAGCTTATGGATAAGCATCCAGAACTGGCAATGTTTTTTGAAAGAATGACCTTTCTTCCACTAGAACATGTCACTGCAATGATTCCACCAGGAGGCGCTGGAGTAGGTATGCATGTCATCCCTGTCGAACAAGCCATCTCTATGGAAAATACAACAATGGATATTGAACACATTTCTTATTGGTTAAAAAAATACGAAGGGCACATTGGAGCTTCTATCTGTTCCTGCAGATATGGTAGAAAACAATTAGATGAAGGGTGTGCTGATGACTATGAGGATTGGTGTATCAGTGTTGGAGATATGGCCGATTATTGTCGTGAAACAGGAAGAGGACGAGATATCACATATGACCAGGCCATAGAAATTTTAAAACGTGCAGAAGATAATGGTTTTGTGCACCAAGTAACCAATATCGATGGAGAAAATAAAATATTTGCTATCTGTAACTGTAACGTAAAAATATGTAATGCCTTAAGAACCTCTCAATTATTTAATACGCCAAATATGTCAGCTTCTGCTTATCGCGCACATGTGGATGCCCAAAAATGCGTGGCTTGTGGAGCATGCGTAGAATACTGCCCTGCTGGTGCTTTAAAACTTGGACAAAAATTATGCAAAGCAGATGGCAAACCAGTACAATACCCTAAACAACCTTTACCTGATAAACTAAAATGGGGCAAATATATGTGGGATGAGGACTATCGTGATAAAAATCGAATCAATTGTCATGATACAGGTACTTCTCCTTGTAAAACTGCTTGTCCTGCTCATATTGCGGTTCAAGGATACTTAAAAAAAGCATCGCAAGGCAAATATAGAGAAGCTCTTGCCATTATAAAAAAAGAAAATCCATTTCCAGCAGTCTGTGGTAGAATTTGTAATCGTCGGTGTGAGGATGTATGTACGCGTGGAACAATTGATTCTGCTGTGTCTATTGATGCTGTCAAAAAATTTATTGCTGAACAAGACTTAAACCAAGAACATCGTTATGTTCCTGAAATTGTAGTAGCTTCAAATAAAGGGCGATGGAAAGAAAAAATTGCCATTATAGGTGGAGGTCCTGCTGGGCTATCTTGTGCCTTCTATCTTGCACAAATGGGATATTATCCTACCGTTTTTGAAAAAAATGAAAAAGCAGGAGGCATGCTAACTTACGGCATTCCATCCTATAAGTTAGAAAAAAACATCATTGATGCCGAAATTGCAATTATGCAAGAGATGGGCGTAGACCTTCGTTTAGGTGTTGAAATTGGAAAAGATATTACCATAGATGAACTACGTTCTCAAGGGTATAAAGCTTTCTATATTGCGATTGGCTGTCAGGGCGGAAAATTACCTGGCATTCCAGGGGAAACCGCACAAGGCGTTACTACCGCTGTGGATTTCTTAAAAATAGCAAATACAGGAAATATATCTACAGAAAATGAAACCATTCTTGTAGTTGGCGGTGGTAATGTAGCAATAGATGCTGCAAGAGTTGCTGCTCGTAGTGGTGCTAAAAAAGTCACAATGCTTTGCTTAGAAAATAAAGAGAATATGCCTGCAAGTCCAGAGGAAATTCATGAAGCGCAAGCAGATGGTGTAGAACTATCTTGTGGATGGGGTCCTAAAGAAATTATCACCTCTGAAGGTGTTGCTACTTCTATCGTATTTAAAAAATGTCTAAGAGTCTATGATGAACAAAATAAATTCTCTCCATTATATGATGAAAATGAAACTATCACCCTTCCTGCAAATCGTATCATTTTTGCAATAGGTCAAACTATAGAATGGAAAGACTTATTAAAAGGAAGTAATGTGAAATTAGGTAGAGGAAATGGTCCTATAGCAGATTGTCTTACATATCAGACGGACCAAGAAGACATTTTCGTTGGTGGCGATGTTTACACAGGTCCTAAATTTGCGATTGATGCAATTGCTCAGGGTCATGAGGCAGCAGAGTCCTTACATCGGTATGTACAACATGGACATATGACCATTGGAAGAAACCGTAGAGAATATATCCAGTTTAATACAGGAGATATCAAAGTAGAAAGCTATGATACGTCTTCTCGTCAAGAAGCAGGAACGAAAGAAAACTTTTTAAAAGATGCCTTCAAAGATTTACATACTACATTAACTGAGGAACAGGTTAAAAAAGAAACTGCACGTTGTTTAGGCTGTGGAACAACTATAGTCGATGTCAACAGGTGTATCGGCTGTGGTCTATGCACAACCAAATGTAAATTTGAAGCAATAACCCTACATCGAGATCATCCTGAAGCTAGTAAAATGGTGATTGCAGAGGATAAATTCAAGCATATTCTACCATATGCCGCAAAACGTGGCGTTAAAATCTTATTTTCTAAAAATGATAAGGCAGATAAAAAATTTGTAAAGGAAAGAAAAAAAGCCTATAAGGAGAAACACTAATGCATGAGCTAGGTGTAGTATTTCATTCTATAAAACAAATTCATCAAATTGCTGAAGAAAATAATGTAAAAAAAATCCATTCTGTTACAATAGAAATTGGGGAAGTTTCAACTGTGATTCCTTATTATTTTGAAGACTGTTGGAACTGGGCAATAAAAAAAGAACCTCTTTTGAAAGATGCAAAACTCATCATTGAGCCCATACCAGCCATTACATATTGTGAGGATTGCCAAAAAGAATATTCTACGTTAAATTATGGAAAAACTTGTCCTTACTGTAAAAGTCAACATACATATTTGTTAACAGGGAATGAAATACAAATCAAACAAATTGAAGTGATAGATTAAAAAAAGAATATCTTAGTATACAAGACTAAGATATTCTTTTTTCTTATTTCCCTTTTTTTCTTGGTAAATCTTGACAAGTGTCATTAATCAATATTTTTAAATATTCCATATCTTCTAAATGATCTATCCAATACATAGGTTTAGCTCCAGCATAAGGAATGGCATCTTCAAGTTGATATTTCAAATTACTACTTACTTTTTTAATTAAAACCCTGCCATCATAGATGCCTCCAAAAAGGATACCATCTGCATACAAAAGGTATTCTCCCATCATTGGTCTACATAACACATTATCAACCAACTTTAACTGTTCTACTACATAATCCCTAAATTCCTTTGTTGTTGCCATAATAACCTCTCTCACATACTATTTTATAATTGTATTTTAACATAAACCTTTAGGAGTTATAAATTAAAATATGGTGAACACTTGACTTTTAATTCTACTTTTTATCTAGGCCTGTTTCATAAATCGATGACATTTAGCACATTGTGCAATCCCACCCAATTCTGCATAGCCTAGGCAAGGTTCTGTAATAGTCTCTCCACATAAACATTTAGCTATATGTGTCATACCATCTTTATTTGCTTTATAAGTAAAGCTATGTACATGAGGCGGAATGTCAGTAGCAAATATTGTAAACTTTTGTTTCATACTATCAGAAACAGAAGAGGAATTAAAATATCCATATCTATAAAATGTCGCATAAAAATCAACATTAAATGTATAGTCTTTTTTTCTGTCAAAATTTTTTATCTTAAAAATCGCAAAATTATTTTTCGTCACAAGATCACAACAAGGAGAATCTAAATTTTTATTACTATTGTACTTTTCAAAAGAATGAATTATTTTTATCCCATTGTCCTGATTATCTAGTAATTTTGTATTTACTTTAACTTCTGGAGATGTATAAGATTGACTAATTTGCAGAGAAATATCTAATCCGCTTATGCCTCCTGAAATTCCCCAACTTACTGACCCCTCTGAAGTTTGTGGACCATAAGTAACCAAATTAATCATAGATGTATCATTAATTTCTGGATAAATTTCTATGCGCATCTCTTGATTATTCCATCTATATTGATCCCAATAACTATTTTGATTCGGTTGCATTCTGCCTGTACACATAACTAAAACAAACATTTCGTTTGTTGTTTCATCTAGATGCTTATATATTCCCATCCAAGAATCCATTTTTCCTTGATAATAAGTAGAACCATGCACTTCTTTAAAATTAAATGTAGTGTCATCTACATAAGTCCAATTATCTGAAATTTTATATCCTCTAACCACTGCATCACTAGAACTTGCATTTGCATTACAAATACTAAAAGAACATAAAAATAACACAAATAAAACTAAACTAACTAATATTTTTTTCATTTTCTCTATCCCTTTCTTATCATACTTTTTTGTTTTTTCATTTCCAAATTACACTCAAAGAAATATTAGTTTATAATTATTATGCTTTTTTCTATGAATCGACATATTATCTCCCCCTTTTTTTATTTAATTATAACATTTGTATGATATATTTGTCAATTTTTTTAACAAAAAATCGTTTTTTATTTATTGATTTTCTAATAATGTATATTTATATTCTATAAAACACAGATAAAACGAAACAATGTTTATTTTCGTTGGTTTTGGGTGAATATTTTCTATATTAATAGAGTATTATTCATATAGATCTATATCCTGTTAACACAGTATTTACTAAATTCAACATAAAAAAAATTAACAGATTTTAAAAACAAATCTGTTAAAAGATAATACAAAACTCTATAGTTTTGTATTAAATAAAATTTTGATTTAGAAATTATATTTCTCTTTCAAAAATAACATCAATAAAATGATGTCTCAATACTGTTTCAATTTAAATTGTTTAAAAAGACCAATTCCTATTTCACCAATAAAAGATAATATTCCTAGTACTACAACAACAATAAATTGAGTTGTTTCATTTTCTATAAAAGCCATTGGAATAGATAAAGGAAATGTCAGAAAAGATATAAGTCCAACAATTAATTCAAACAAAATTATATACTTATTTAAATTTAATTTTTCTGTAGGCATAAAGCTTGCAAATGTGAGAATAAAATGAAAAGCAAAAATACCCAAAAATATCTCTCTTGATGACAAACTAGAATGGAGAATAATAGAAATAATTATATGAATTGCCCACAAGACGAACAAAACAAGATATCGTATCAGAACCGAAAATTCAAATGGAAAAAACAAAGAAATACCAAGCAAAGATAAACCGATAAAAACATGAAAAACACCTACGGGAATAGAAGATTCTTTTGATGTAAAAATGAGTATAAGCAAAATAAGTTCTAATAAAGTATAAATCCCGCCAAAAATCCAAAGCATCTTTTTTCTCATATGTTCTATCCTCCAAATAGAAAGTAAATGTTATAATCCACTAAATTTCTCCTATAATAAAAAATTCAGTTTAAGGTTGCTTATCATTGCATTCCTCATCTATAACTGGTAATATATTCATTTCAATAAGATCTGAAGAGTCTAAAATAATTTGTTCTTTTTGGTATTTCAACTTAACTTTTTTAAGAGCCTCGTCTAAAGAATTAGCTTCAACTTGAATTCTTTTTTGTAAGATTTCTGTTATTTCCACTTTAAATACTTTCATAAATTTACCTTCTATTCCTAGTATTAATTATACCTAGAATTAAGGAATTTAAAAGATATTTTTATATTTTTTATAATTTTTTAGAAATGTTTTGGTAAAATCATAAAAGATTTAAGATTACAAGCCTTCTTTATAAAATTTTTTTCAAAATACCTTCTTCTAATTCTTTTATATTAAATAAGTAATCTAGCTCATCAAAAGTTTCCTTTAAATTATGTTTTGCAAGTTCCCAGCCTTTACCGTCTGTAATCCATATAAAATGAAAATTTGGAATAGCTCTACTCTCTAAAGTTATATTTTTATAACTTCTTGCAGTTTCGTTTAACTTAGATCCTCCAGATGCATAGAAATTGCATTCTATGGCATATATCTTATTATTTTTAAAAAGAACGAAATCAAATCGTTTTCTTGTATTTCCTTGATGAGAAATAGCGGATAAATCTAAATGAAATCTTTGTTCAACTTCAGATAAATACATTTCTTTAAAATATGTTTTATCTTTTATAAATCCAGCAAGAATAATATAATGTTCAACTAGATTTTCCATTAGGTGTCCACCTCTATTTTTTCTAGCATTAGAATTTAAACCTGTTTCAACTCCTAAAACATAATCCACCAAATTATTGACCAAATGTTTTTGCATCAAATCAAATAGTCCTGTTTTTTGCATAAACATTTTATATTCTACTGTTGTATATGTCTTTTTATCAAAACGAAATTGATATGCTCCATCTTGATCTCTGCATTCAATTTCCATTTCTCTTTTTGCTAATAGAATAGGGATACATTTTAAAATTTGAGGATATTCCTCTAATAAATGATCAAATTCCTCTTCTATATTTTCCGATCCAATTAAAGAATTCATGATATTAAGTTCTACTTTAATGGCATCCTTATTTTTTACAACTGTATTAAAATCAATGTAATACTTATAATCTGCGATACTACTTTTAAAATTAGATATCCATACATCAAAATCTCTTTTCATATTTGGCCTCCTCATATCGTCTTTTAGTCAGTTCTAAATATTCTCTATCTATATCCATACCTATAAATCTTCTTTTATTTAAAATTGCAGCAATTCCTGTAGATCCACTTCCACAAAAGGGATCTAAAATTAAGCTATTCTCATCTGTAGATGCCTTTATAATTCTTTCTAGTAGTTTTAGAGGCTTTTGAGTAGGATGTTTTCCACACCTTTTTTCAGATTTTGGTGTAGTAGAAAGAGAGTATATTTCTCCTTCCTCAAAATGCCAAACATCCTTCATTTGTTTATTTTTGTTTTCTTCTTTCATAAGATTATAATGAAAAATATGCTTCCCTTTTTTTCCATTTGAATCTATTTTTCTTGCCCAGAGAATAGTTTCTGTAGAATGAGTAAAGGATCTACAGGCTAAATTAGGAGTGGGATTTGTTTTTTGCCAAATCACATTATTAATTATACTAAACCCCTCCATCTCTAGCGCTACTCCTATTGCATATACACTGTGTAGGGTTGCAGAAATCCAAATCGTCCCATTATCCTTTAAAACATCTTTACACTTAGCCAACCATGATCTATGATATTCTAATCGCTCTATAATTGACTTTGACCTGTCCCATTCTCCCTTATCCACTATGACCTGTTTTCCACTTTGACAGCTAATTCCACCACTAGATAAAAAATAAGGTGGATCAGCAAAAATCATATCAATAGATTGTTTTTCCATATGATCTAAAAGCTGAAAACAATCCCCTAGATATAGATTAAAATCTTCTGTTTTAAAATAAGGATTAAAAGTTGCCTCATTTTTTTGCATAAGAAAAGTCCTCATTTGAATAATTTGAAATCAAAACTTCTTCAACATTACCTCTGCCGTAAGCATTTGAGTTAATCATTCTTTTTGCAGGAATTACTTCTATATTGAATTCAGAATATAGGCCTCGTATAAAAGCTGTATTATGATTACTTAATAAACATTTTACTCCACGCTTCGTTAAATCCTTGAAACAATTTGCTAAACGTATTTGATCTTCTTTTGTAAAGTCAAATTTAGTATAGGCCGTAAAAGATTTTTTTTCTTCCCAAGGATCATAAGGAGGATCAAAATAAACAAAATCTCCTAGTTTTGCCGTCCTACATGCTTCTACAAAATCACCTGTTAGAAGTGTTATATTACTATTTTTAAAATATTTATGAATTGCTTCTACATTATTTTGATCGTACAATTTTATTTTTTCTTTTTTCCCAAAAGGGACATTAAAAAAACCTTTTGAATTTACACGATAAAGTCCATTAAAACATGCTTTATTCAAATATAGGGTTCTTGAAGCCCTCTTCCAAAGAGGAAATAATTCAAATCGAGGATTTCTATCCCAATCTCTTACTTCATAATAATAATCTAAGCTATGTTTATTTTCATGTACTTCTAATTCTTTTAGCATTAAACGAAATAATTCTTCATCCTTTAAGCAAGCATAAACAGACATTAACTCAAAATTTACATCGTTAATAATTGCCTTCTTTGGTTCTATTTCTAAAAACAATGCTCCTCCTCCAACAAAAGGCTCATAATATGTATTAAAAGTTTTAGGCATACTAGACATAATTTTATGTAATATCTGTCGTTTTCCACCAGCCCACTTTACAATTGGAGTTAAACTCATATTCGCACATCCTTACATTTATCTCAAAAGCTAAACATTATGAGACATATATTCTAAAAACAATTTTATCATAATTTGTTGAAAAATTAAATAATTACTTAAGCAAATGTGCATTCTTATAACCTTTAGCTTTTGAGAATTTTGTCGATTTTTGATAAACTTAATTATGTACAAAGGAGTTTATATTATGAATTATGGTTATGTAAGAGTTTCAACTCAAAAACAAAAGACTGATCGACAAACGATTGAATTGCTAGAAGTAGGTCTAGAAAAACGAAAAATATATATAGATAAGCAATCTGGAAAAGACTTTAATCGAGAAAATTATCAAAAATTAAAAAAAAGATTAAAAAGAGGAGATTGTGTTTTTATAAAATCTATCGATCGTTTAGGTAGAAATTATACAGAAATAATTAACGAATGGAATGAGTTAACTAAAATAATACATTGTGATATAGTCGTTTTAGACATGTCTTTATTAGACACAAGAGAACGAAAGGATAATTTGATTGGTAAATTCATTGGTGATATAGTGCTTCAAATACTTTCTTTTGTTGCTGAAAATGAAAGAGTAAATATTAGACAACGACAGATGGAAGGTATAAAAATTGCAAAAGAAAAGGGAGTTCGCTTTGGCAAACCACCAA
This sequence comes from uncultured Anaeroplasmataceae bacterium, assembly GCA_910577745.1. GTDB lineage: Bacteria > Bacillota_I > Bacilli_A > Acholeplasmatales > Anaeroplasmataceae > Pelethenecus. The sequence goes on from CAJTNG010000008.1 coordinate 64,402, forward strand.
AAGAACTCCCTTATAATTTTAAAGAACTTTGCATTCAATATAAATTAGGACAATTATCAATAGAGGATATTCTTGCCTCTAGTAATATTTCTCGAGCAACATTCTATAGAAAAATCAAGTCATATTTATAATATCTTATTTCTTAAACATTTGGAATACACTACCATTTTCTTCTATCATCTCACGTAAATCATCAAAAGAATTTGCGATAATTCTATAAAAAGAAACATCTTTTTTCAACCAATTTGATTCATCAGTTGTTTCTTCAACATTTACTGTTTCGAATACTGAAAATCCTTGTTTACAAATAAAAGCAAATATTTTGTAAAGATTATCTTCAAACACATCTAAATTTTCATAAACATGCTGATTAAATATACCTTTCAATTTTGTAGGATTTGACAATGTTTTTTGAACGTTCTTAACTTCTTTACTGTCTTTATAATCAAAATTACAAATCTCATATAATTGATTATCATTAAATTCATTGTTCAAATATTTAGATAAAAATCCACAATAGGCTAAACATAGCGTTCTAGAATTATTAGCAAATGTCACTTTTTTTGTTTGTTTTGTTTTTCTTTGATATTCTTTTTTAAATTTTGTATCAAAATAGTTATCAATATATAAAAGATCTTTTATCGTAACTGTACTATTCTCTCTATACTTTAAAAATATTTCATCATAAAATGAAGTTTCTTCAGAGTAAATAATACTTGGTTTACTTCGTGAAGTTCCAGGCAATAAATATATTCCAGCTAAACCTAGCTTCGAAGCTTTTGATAAATCTAAATTTTTTTCTTTACTTGAATAATTTTTGGGGATAGCTTCTCCACGCTTTGTTCTATAAAAGATATTTATTTTTCGCATTTCATTTGCAAAAAGAATTTGTTCTGGCCTATTAGCCTTTAAATCTGCTGGTTTAATAGCTTTTTGTGAATTTGTTGCAATAGCAATTTCAAAAATAAAGTGTTGTCTTTCTTCTTCTGTTAATCCTTGAATTTTAATAATTTTTAAAGGTAAGAAAAAATCATTCTTTTCATTTAAAGAATCATGTAATCCTAATAATGTAGTGGTTTGTCCACCATTAATTATAGAAAAATTTGTTAATCGTACTTCTTTTCCAGTAATTTCAAAACTATCACATATAATAGTTATTCCATTGTTTTTATACCAAAACTTCTTTTTATACTTATCAATTGATTTTTTAATTTCTATATCTATATTTTTGGATTTTACAAAGAATCTTAAATTTTGAGAAAACAAAGCCAAATGATGACGAGAATATAACTCCTTGATAGACCAGGCGGAACTATTAATAATAATTGCATCTGCTTCTAATTCATTTTCTATTTCTTTATATGATAAATAATTTTGAGCATAATCCATTTTTATAATACCATTACTCACTGTTCTTCTCAGAGAATCAAATTCGACTATTTTATCTACAATATCTTTTTCAAAATAAACATCTAATATTAAGTTTGTATTATCTCCTATAATAGTATTAAAATAATTTGTAATAGACTTCATTTTTATATTTTTTTGAGGAGATGAAATACATAAAACAAAGTGAACTTTTGCATTATCCTCCATCTCATAATTACATTCTGTATACTGGCTTACTAAATTATCTTTAAAATAACTATATTTCCCCTCTATCAAGTGTAAATATGCTGCATATAGTTTATCTAATGTAGCCTTTATTTCCTCTAATGTAAAGGATTCATTATATTTACATTGCATTAATATAATATCGCTAAAATCAGAGTCTTCATCAGTTAAGATACAATCAATTCCTCCATCCATTTTTCCATCAACAATAATTTTTTCTAAATGACTTGCTTCTAAAGGATGAGAGGGATTTTTATAAAAAATAGTTTGCACAGCTACTGCGTTAAAAATATAATAATCTTTTTCTTTCATCAAAAATGGAAATTCTTTTCTTAAACTATCAATCTTGTTTATAATCTCTTGCTTCATTTTATCACCCAAAAATATTAGATCATAATTTTTTACAAAATACAAGAGCAAAAGACTTTTTTTGATAAAAATTATTTCTATACGTATTACTAAAAAATATTATATTATAGATTATATTGTCGAACCTCTACACTAAAATCTCTTTTAAACTTAAGACTCAGTTAATAAACATATTCTTAAGAAAAAATGTCACTTTAGTTTATATTTCAAAAAAGACTAGCTCTTTTAAATGAACTAGTCTCATTTTTAGGTGGAGTTATTTCATTTCAGTGTTCAAGACAAGCAAGCAAATACTCTCAACATGAGATGTTTTACTAAAAAGATCTACAGGTGTTACCTCTTGTATATCGTAACCACCCGCTTGTAGTATTGTTAAATCTCGACAACAAGTTGATATATTACAAGAAATATAAACTATTTTAGGAATCTTCATTTCTATAACTGTTTTTAGAAAAGTGGATTCACAACCTTTTCTTGGAGGATCAAAGAATATACAATCAATCTGTTCTAAATGAACAAGTTTCTGAATTTCCTCTTCACAAGGTCCACATATAAATGTTGCGTTCGAGATTTGATTTAATTCTTTATTATGATTTGCATTTTCAATAGCTTCTTCTACTATCTCTATACCATACACATGTTTTACTTGTTTGGCAATGTTTAAGGTAATACTGCCCATTCCACAATATGCGTCAATAACCGTCATCTCTTTGGATAAGCCTGCCATACGAAAAGCTTCTTCATAAAGTTTTTCACACATATCATGATTTACCTGCATAAAGGATGCAGCAGATACACTAAACTTCAACCCTAAGATATCTTCTACCAAAGTTTTTTCTTTATAAATATGAACATACTGATGGGATAACATCACATTTGTCTTATCAGGGTTAATGTTAATATATATGGATTTAACAAAAGGAAAATCTTTTTCAATGTATTCTAGCATTCTAGAAAAATCAAACAGTTTGGTGGTAATTAAAACCAACATAACTTCATCTTTATAATTGGTTCGAGCCATAACTCCACGAAAGATTCCTGTATGTGTCATTTCATCATACACTTTAATATGCATAACACTGATATATCGTCTTACAAATTCAATAACCTCATTCACATTATGGTTAGATATTTCACATTTATCAATAGAAATTAAACTATGCGTCAATTTTTCATAAAAGCCATAGATGACATTCTCATCTTCATCATATCCAAAAGGCGTCATCACCTTATTTCGATACCCAAAAATATTTCTGTTTCTAATTAAAGGATTAAACTGAATGTTTTCATCTTTGACCATTTTATGAAAAGTATTTTTCACTTTAGCTTCTTTTATTTCACATTCTACCCTATATGGCATATGTAAAAGATCACATCCACCACAGCCCTCATAATAAGAGCATGGACTTAAAATTCTTTGCATACTTGGAGATAAAACTTTAATTGTTTTTGCGAAAGCATATTTTTTATGTACATTGGTAAGTTCTGCCAAAACTGTTTCTCCTTTTAATGCTCCTGAAACAAATACAATTTTCTCTTCCAGTTTTGCAACACCTAGTCCGTTCATATCATAGCTTTCTATGTGAAGCTTGTAACTTTTTTTCTCTTCCACTGTATCACCTTCCCCTATTCGTGATATGTTTTAGCAAGTCCTCCTGCTGAAGTTTCTCTATAAGTCGGACTTAAATCTTGTCCTGTATTTAGCATAGTTTCTACGACTAAATCAAAGGATATTTTTGAATCATTACTATTTAAGTAAGAGGCTAACTTTGCGGCATCTATTGCACGTAAAGCTGCCACAGCATTTCTTTCTATGCAAGGAATCTGAACATATCCGTCAATCGGATCACAAGTCAGTCCCAAATGATGTTCTAAGGCAATCTCACTTGCACGCTCTACCATATCTGTACTCTTCCCATTTAGATAAGCTAAAAATGCTGCCGCCATAGCACAAGCTGTACCAACTTCCGCTTGACATCCAGCTTCTGCACCACTAATAGAACCATTGGTTTTAACAATGTTTCCAATAAGTCCTGCCACTTTTAATGCATTTATAATTTCTTTATGAGGATATAGATTTAACTCTAAAGCATATTTTAAGCAAGCGGGTAAAACCCCTGAAGCTCCACATGTAGGTGCCGTAACTATCGTACCACCTGAAGCATTTTCCTCACTCGTTGCGTAAGCATAGGCGATAACTTTCTTCCTAAGTAATTCTGCACCTTCATCCTTACTGTTTTGTCGATAAATATAGGCCGCTTTTCTTTTCACCTGTAATTTTCCTGGAAGTACACCTGTGTGTCTTAACCCACGATCTATGGATGCTAGCATAGCCTCATAAATCTCTTCCATATAAGCTTCCAATTCTTGCCCTTCAATTCGATTAACATATTCTGCTAAAGTTATCCCATTTTCTTTACAGTAAGCTCTTATTGCTTCAAATGTGGACTGAGGATAGATGTGCGCCTGTTGTTGTTCTGCTTCCCCTTCTATTTTGATTGCTCCACCTCCTATGGAATAGAAAATCATATGAGCAAGTTCTTCAGTTCCTTTATACCCATAAAGTTCCATAGTATTTGGATGTTTCATAATCGTATCCATATCAAATTCAATTTTACATGGTATCGGCAATAATGTTCTTTCAATGATGTAATCCGTTAAATGACCTCTGCCAGTTAAGGCTAAAGATCCATATAATATCACCTTAACCATCTCAACATTAGGATATCTTTTTAAAAATTCTTTTGTTGCCATGAGTGGTCCGATTGTATGAGAGCTTGAAGGACCATTCCCTATTTTAAATAACTCTTTTAAGGAATACATTTTATTTTCCTGCCTTTAATTCTAATATTGCATCTCTGATTTGGGCTGCCATTTCAAAGTTCAAATCTTTTGCATATGCATGCATTTCTTCTTCTAATTCATTGATTAAATCTATCTTTTCTTCTAATGTCAACTTATTATTGGCTTTAGAGGATTTGGCATCCTGCTTTTTAATGCTTACCATTTGTGGCAATGCTTTAATGATGGTTTCTGGTGTAATACCATGCTCGTTATTATATTCCATTTGAATTTCTCGTCTACGGTTCGTTTCTGTGATAGCCTCTTCCATAGCCTCACTCAATTGATCGGCATACATGATAACTTTACCACTAGCATTTCTTGCGGCACGACCAATCGTTTGAATTAAACTTCTTGTGCTTCGTAAGAACCCTTGCTTATCTGCATCAAGAATACATACCAAAGATACCTCTGGTAAGTCCAGTCCTTCTCTTAGCAAATTGATTCCAACTAACGCATCATATTTGCCAGCTCGTAAATCTCTTAAAATTTCTAACCGAGCTAAAGCTTTAATTTCAGAATGTAAATAAGCAATCTTTAGTCCTAATTTCTTTAAATAAGCAGTCAAATCTTCACTCATTTTTATCGTAAGCGTTGTAACCAATACACGTTCATTCAAAGCCATTCTTTTTCTGATTTCTGCATAAATATCATCCACTTGTCCCATTGTTTTACGTACTTCAATAATAGGGTCCAGTAAGCCTGTAGGTCGTATGATCTGTTCTACTATAGGATACTGCTTCTCATAATCTCCTGGGGTTGCTGAAACAAAAAGAGCTTGATGAATTTTTTTATCAAATTCTTCAAATCTTAAGGGACGATTATCTAACGCCGACGGAAGACGAAAGCCATATTGCACCAAAGTTTCTTTTCTTGAACGGTCCCCGTTATACATTCCTCTAACTTGAGGCAACGTAACATGAGATTCATCTACGATTAATAAAAAGTCATCTCCAAAAAAGTCTACCAAAGTGGCAGGAGTTTCTCCTTCTCCTCTTAAAGATAAATGTCTAGAATAGTTTTCTACACCACTGCAGGTTCCTGTCTGTTCTAACATCTCAATATCGTATTTTGTTCGTTGCTCTATGCGCTCTGCCTCTAGTGGCTTTCCGTCTAAAATAAAGTTCTTATGGTTTACCTGTAACTCTGCTTTGATTCTGCGTAATGCTTCTTCTAATTTGGATTTATTGGTAACAAAGTGTGTTGCTGCGAAAATATTTGCAAAAGCCACATCAGCAATTTTAACACCTGTTGTAACATCAAAGGTTCTAATTCTTTCTACTTCTTCTTCAAAAAATTCTATACGAATCCCTTTTGCATGCTCATTGATGGGAATGATTTCTACTACATCTCCGCGCACACGGAAACTACCTCTTTTAAAATCAATATCATTTCTTTCAAACTGCATCTCAACTAATCGAGTTAAAAGTTCTTTTTTATTATATGATTCTCCTACTCTAATGTTTAGCATAGAATCGCGATAATCATCGGGATCACCTATACCATAGATACAGGATACTGAAGCTACGACTATTACATCTTTATAATCCATAAGGGCTGCAGTTGCACTATGTCTCATTTCATCAATTTCTTCGTTGATGCTAGAATCCTTTTCTATATACGTATCACTACTGACAACATATGCCTCAGGCTGATAATAATCATAGTACGAAATAAAATATTCTACATGATTGTTTGGAAATATGGATTTGATTTCATTGTAAAGTTGTCCTGCCAAAGTTTTATTATGGGCTAACACTAACGTAGGCTTGTTCAATCTTGCAATTACATTACACATAGTAAAAGTTTTTCCTGTTCCTGTTGCCCCCAAAAGAACTTGGCGATCTATCCCTTGTTCAAAATTTTTCACTATGGTGTCTATCGCTTTAGGCTGGTCTCCTGTTGGTTTGTATTTGGATTGCAAATCAAACATAAAATCATCCCTTTCCTTAGAAATGTTCATCTTTTATCATTATAACATAAATTCTATAAATTATGCTTCTTTTTGACAAAGATTTGCCAAAAAAAGAACAATGCATTTTCATTGTCCTAATTTGGTAATTTTTTATAAGATTTCTCCATCTGAATCTCAAATCGAGAGAGTTTATTTTCTATTTCATTCAGATAACTTTTCTTAATGCTTTCACAGGTTTCTTTGATTTTCAAAGCAGAAGCTTCAATCTTAGAACAACTAGTTTGAATTTCTTCTATATTCTTCTCTAAGGCTTGTAAAGGTTTATCTAAATAGGTATTTTTTAATCTTTCAAATTCTTCTTTTAATTCCAATGAATTTTTTAACGCTAGCAATTCTTTGTGTCTTACCGTAATTAGTGTAGAAAAACGAGTTGTTAAAGAAACCAGCATATTTAAAAACGTCATCAAGTAAGCAGGACGTACCACATACATCTCCTCATACTCTCTAACCTTATAAATCGGTATATCATTAGGCTTGTCTAATTCTAAATTGGAAACTAAGACTGCATATTTACAATGCTTTTTGTTACGATTATGGTCTAAGGCCCTAAAGTAATCTGCATTCTTTTTTCGATTGAGGGAATCAGGATTCTCATCCTTCATATCTAAGCACACACTTGCAAGCTCATCTTCTGTCTTACAAGCCTCATTGGAAAAGATTTTAAAGATGTAATCTGCTTTACTACCTTTAGCCTCAGAGATCTCTTTCACTACTAAATTGTCCTTTTCCCAGGTACAGTTTCTAAAGCCATTTTGCATATATGCTTTGACTTCCGCATCACACCAAGCCTCTAAATCCTCTCCTGTTTGTTTTACATTTAAAGAGGCTTTCTGTCTTTGCAGGTTTAAAAATTTTTCATTTAGTTCCTGGTATTTTTGTTCAGCTTCCTGACGTTCCTGATGGAACTGGCGTTCTATTTCTTGAAGCTTCAATACATTTTCACTTTTTAGTTTTTCTATGTCTGTTAATGCTTTCGTCTTTTCAAGGTCTTTCTCATTTTCCTTTTGTAAGAGTTCTGTTTTTAACGCATGAATCTGAGACTGAAATTCTTTTTCAACGGATAGTCTTTCGGTTTCCAAAATTTGCTGAAATTCACTTGCTTTAGATTCTAACTCCTGTTGCAATTTCTGTAGTTCTAAAGTTTTATTGTAATGAACTTCTTTCAATTTAGTTTCCAGATCATGCTGATACTTTTCCTTTTCTAAAGAAAGTTCATGAGTCAATTTTTCTATCTTACTATCAAACTGCTGTTTTAAAAGTTCTTGATCTTTGGCTGCTTCCTGCTGAAGCGAATATTTTTGTTCTTCTAATCTCTTTTTTAAAATCGCATCTTTACCCTCTGCAAGAATTTGCTCTAACTGTGTGACATCAATATTAGAAATATCAGATAAATCTATGATATCTCCTTTTGCTCCATCTTCTTCTAAAATCAAGGTATTTCTATCTCGAACAATAACACGAAGTTTCTTCATATTATCCCTCCTAATTAATTTTATTGTATCACAATTTCTCTAAAAATTCGACTCCTTTTCATGGAAATTTATGATTTTCCATAATCTTCCATTTTTATTGGTTTCTTTGTATAAAATTTGCAATTTTTTTAATACTAAAAATAGAGATGATAAAAATGAACCTACTACAAATATATCCTAACCTTAATATATCTTGTGAAGTGCTAGGAGTTACTTCTAACTCCAAAAAGGTTAGAAAAAATTTTATTTTTGTTGCGATAAAGGGCAAAAAAAAGAATGGTAAAAAATTTATAAAGGAAGCTTTGGATCATGGGGCCTGTTTAATTGTAACAGATCAAATGGTGTTAAGGCCTTATGCTCATATTCGAGTTAAAAATGCAAAGAAAGAGTATATTCGCTTACTACAACTCTTCTATCATTACAACCATGAAATTTATACCGTTGGAATTACGGGAACTGATGGTAAGACAACCACCGCAAATATTTTAAATCAAATATTTAATGAAGCAAAAAGTTCGGCTTACATTGGTACGAATGGCATCCATTATCTTAACAAAAAAATCCCCACAACACATACTACACCTACACCAGATCTTTTTTATGAAGCCTATAGTGTATTTAAAAAACATGAGATTAACGATTTGGTAATGGAGGTATCTAGCGAAGGCATCATAGATGGAAGAATTCAAAAATTAGAGTTTGATGGAGCAATTTTTACAAATTTAAGTCATGAGCATTTAAACTCACATAAAACCATGGATGGCTATTTTAAAGCAAAAGCAAAGCTATTTCAAAATTTAAAACCTAATGGTCTTGCGATACTAAATAGTGATGATTTTTACGCCACAGAGCTTGCAGGGCATACAAAGGCTAGAGTCATTACCTATGGATTAGAAAGTGGAATGTATCAGGCCAAAAATATACATCTATCTTTATTATCTTCTGATTTTGATGTGTATTATAAAGGCATATTCCTTGCTCATTTTACACTACCTCTTTTTGGCAAGTATAACATTTATAATGCACTTGCAGCCATCGCCTATACAAATGAACTTGGTATTGATTTGAAATACATAAAAAAGGGAGTAGAAACCTTATTACCCATTGATGGAAGATTTATGTATTTAAAAAATAAAAAAAATATAACAGGAATCGTAGATTTTGCCCATACCCCTAATGCACTTTTGAACCTATTATCTAATCTTAAAGAGTTTAAGAAAGGAAAAATCATTATGATATTAGGTGCCCAGGGGGAAAAAGATTCCTCCAAGCGTTCCAAAATGGGGAAAATAGCTACTAACTATTCAGATATAACCATATTTACATCAGAGGATCCAAAGCATGAATCCTTATTTGGAATCCTTTACGACTTGACCAAATCATTAGAAGACAAAGAATACTATATGACTATTAGTAGACGAGAAGCTATACAGCTTGCAGCAAAACTTTCTAATCCCAATGACATTATCTTAATCACTGGAAAAGGCAATGAAAACTTTGAACAGGTGGAAGATTATCATTTTAGACATAACGATTATACATTATTAAAAAGCGCCTTAGATGCCTAGGGCGCTTTTTGCTAGTTGATCTGCCATATCATTATACATATCATGACTATGACTTTTTACTTTGATAAAATGAATTTGAATTTTATTCTTTACCTTTTCTCGGAAATCCACATATACTTTAGCAATAGGGGAATTGGCTTTCCATACGCCTGTATACCATTTTTCTATACCTTCATAGTCATAAAAGATGGCAAGTTCTTTTATACCTTGATTTATGGCATGTTGAATAATAAAGCCTGCTCCTTTAATCTCTCCTGCCACATTTCTTGCTGAAGCATAACCATCTGCTTCATAGGCATTAGAAAATTTATAAAGTTTATCTCCTATAATCAGGATTCCTCCAAAAGAGTATCGCTTTGTTTTTACATTGTATGATCCATCAATATACGCTGTGGGAATGGTAAAATTTATAGGTTCCTTTTTCTGTTCTAAAAACTTTTCTGCTTCTGCACGTGATAAAAAGCTTTTCATAGAAAAGCCTTTTTTTCCATCGATATACATTTTACATTCTTCCCATGAGGTAAAGAGTTCTTTTGTTTCTTTCCACACTACAGCGTAATATTTCATAGTATCACCCTATTCATAATACTACCAAATTTTTTATATCTTTTCAATAGGAGCGTTATTTTTAAAAAGTGTTTTACATTTCTCTACTGTTTTTGGAACCAAATCAATTAATTTTTCAGCAATATGCGTACTTTCATCAATAGATAAAAGATTGACCTCATTGTTCGCAATAACTAAAAAAGCAATAGGGGTTATGCCAAAGCCACCACCTGCTCCACCACCAAATAAAACTTCTTCCTTACTAGAGTTTGGCTTTATATCACTACCTCCACTCACAAAGCCTAAATGGAGTCTAGATACTGGAATAATGACAGCACCACCCTCTACAATCGGAGTTCCGATGATTGTATTTGCATCAATCATTTCCTTTATTTTATTCATAGATACACTTAATAAATCTGCAATATTTCCCATTCTTATCATTTCCTTATCAGTATTGCGGTAAGAATGCTAATAAGATCTGCTTTTACACAAATAAAGTAATCAATATTTTCGTATTGTTCATCATAAATCAGTTTTATATTACTATTATCTACTATTTTAAAATGATGATTAAAATAAGCATGAATTTGGTTAGATACCATTAAGTAGACACCATTTATTATAGGATTTAGATAAAGTTCCTCTTTTGTAAATTTTGCCATGTAAAACATAGTCAAACTGGAATGTTTAAATAGTCTATTTAAATAATGTCTATTTTTAAATAGCTTTTTAAAATCTTCTTTTTGTTTCTGTTTATCCTTTAGCTGTTCACTTTCTAAGGCTTTTTTAATTAATCTATGATGAGGTATGGCAAATCTTATTAGTCCAATTTTAGCATCAATTTTAATGGTATCATCTGCACTTTTCACATTAAGTTCAATATCCATTGCTAGTATAACAATCATGATAACAAAAATAAAGATGGCTAAATACATTATTCTCACCATCTTTATTATTTACCAAGTATTGTCAATTATTCTAAATTTTTTAAGATATTTACACAAATTTTGGCAGAACGATTTGCCATCTCTTTTTCAAAAGCTTGATAATCTTCAATTTGATTTTCTGTACCCACCACATCGGAAACATATCGAAGAACAACAAAATCCACGCCTGCCTTAACACATACCTGAGCAATAGATGCACCTTCCATTTCTGTAATACAAGGGATAGAGGTATCCATATGTGTAATCTGATTTAAGGAATGGACAAAGCTATCTCCTGAATAAATCATAGCCTCCTTAAAGGAATACCCTAAAAGCTTCAAAACACGCTTAATTTCCACGTTATGAGGCATGCTTGGTAAATAGACCCTGGGCATCTGTGGAACCTGTCCATAGGCGTATCCAAAGGCTCTCACATCAACATCATGATACATCAAGCCTGTAGCAATCACAATATCTTTAGGTTCTACTCCCGTAATTCCTCCTGCGATTCCTGTATTGATTATAACATCACATGCGTAACATTCAATTAACAAAGTGGTAGCCATACTGGAATTTACCTTACCTATGCCTGAAGAACACACGATGATATCATGAGAATTCAAAGCTCCTTCATAAAAGGACACTCCGTGTTTTACACTCCCCTCATCACAACCTATTGTTTCTTTTAATAATAGCATTTCTTCTTCCATTGCTGCAATAATACCAATAACCATACAATCCTCCAATCACATCCAGAAGCCCATTTCTAGTTTAATTCTGTCACTTTTCGTTTTTCCCAATATTCGCTGTATTTTAAAGCGCCCTTTATGTCTTACACTTATTATATCATTTTCTTTTAAAATTTTACTACTATTTTGACAAACTTCATGTTGAATTTGAACAAGTCCATCTTGTATCATAGATGATGCTACCGTTCTAGAAAGATGATAAGCTGAAGCTAAAATTACATCCAATCGCATACTAGATACGGTATACGTTTGATTTGCTAAAGTATGTTCAATTTCAATAGTGTCCGTACAGTTTTTCAACTCCACAGGAATCCCCTGAAGCGTCGTAAGATTAGCAACAATGTAGCTTGAAATTTCTTCTGTACAGGCAAAATAAACCTTATTTTCTTTAATAAAGATATCTCCAATGCATTCTCTTTTTAAGCCAAGCCCCAAAAGAGCTCCTAATAGTTTTCGATGAGTCACAGTTAAATACCTTGAGTTATATACCAGTTCAAAAACCTTTATCTTAAACTGAAAAGATTGAATGCTTTCACCATAAATGAAACATCGCTTATGTTCTGCATTTTTAAAGCCACCATCCATCAGCATATGAATATCTGAGGGCTTCATTTTTAAAAGGAGGGTTTGACGTTCCTCATCCAAAAAGTTTGTCAATGTGATACTCCCATTTCTCACCCTTGCAAATGTGGAAGCAATAGTTTTTATAAAAAAATCTAATTCCGTATTTCCCATAAAATTCTTCCTAGTCTAATCGTCGTTGAATTTGCTTCTATTGCTTCTAGATAATCCTCACTCATCCCCATAGACAACTCCTTCAAACTCATATTTAATCTAGCATTGATCTCTTCTAGAAGTTTTGCTAAACTTTGAAATTGTCTTAATTTCTCTTCTTTTGTACTTAGTTTTGTGGTCATCATCATCAAACCAATCACTTTTACTTTTGGATACTTCTTCAGTTTCTCTATAAAAGCTACACACTCCAAAGGAGAAATTCCATTTTTATTTTGTTCACCATTAATGTTTACTTCTATAAAGCAGGGAAGTACCTCTTCACGATATTTTTCTATCTCTCTTGCCAGCTTTAAAGAATCTAAAGAATGCAAAACATCAAGTTTGGGAAGAACCTCTTTAGCCTTATTGGTTTGTAAGTGACCAATGAAATGCCACCTTATAGGATAAGTTTTTAATTGTGCATATTTCTTTAAAAAAGCATCTGTTCGATTTTCTCCAAAGTGATAAATCCCTTCTTTTAAAAGCTTTAGCATATCCTCAACTTCCACATACTTGGTTGCAGCTACAAGCTGAATTGTATTAGGAATTGAATGTAATATAGTTTTTATATTTTTTGCAAGTTCCATATTTTACCTCAAAAAAAAGAAAGAGATGTAAAATCATCTCTTTCAAAATCTACAACAGATACTAACAAGAAAACGACATGACTACTTAAAAAGCTGGTTCCATAGATTTAGAATATCTATGAATCTCTTGTACAAAATCCTGGGTTAGAAGCTTATAAAGCTTTAATAATTCTAACTTCAAATCTTCTAGACTACAATTTTCTCTCAAGTCATCTGCTAAAAATTCTAATAAAACATCTACTTTATTCATACGATAAATTACTTGTAAAATGAATCGATAAATTATATGATTATCTTCACAATAATGGTAAAGACTTTGACATTTTCTAATTTCAGTTAAAAGCTCGGATGACTGACTAATCATATCTGTTATATTCATCTATTCTCTTTCCTCCCTTAGTTAATATTTTTAACAAATTGCGGAAAGAGAATTTGTCGAAAGAGAATTCAATTCAAGAAATGTATAAAATAATTTTACTTAGGATTTTACCAGCAAAAATTAAAACACATCTCTTATTTTATTATAACAAATTTAAGATTAATTTGTAAGAGGTTGATGATTGATTTGTAAAAACATTTCATACTTCGTCATTTGATTATATTTGATAAATTCATCTTCTGCAATGGTGTTTCCAAAAAATTCAACCTCATCCCCAATTTTCACATGATCGTCAATCAATATAAAACAGTGATCCATACAGCATCGTCCGACTACAGAGTAAAAGCCTTGACGTATATGGACACGTCCATTGAAGTATAGATGTAGTCCATCTGCATAGCCTATATCACATACTCCAATTTTTGTTGGGCGAGAAGCCTGATATACTCCATCATACCCTACGGTTTCTTCTTCCTTAAGTTCTTTAATATTCACAATATGTCCATAAAAATATAAGGCATTTTCATATAGCATTTTCCCAACTCTCAAGGTTGCAGTCGTCTGTTTATAAGCAATACTTCCACCTATATGGAGCGGTTTTAAGTAATTTTTGGATAATTCTTCCATAAATTTAATTTTTTGTTTATTATTAGAATCATAGCAATGGGAATATATTCCTTTGACAATCCCATCATTAATTATAGCTAAATATCCACTTTTCATACCAAAGCGGTTCATCCCCGTATCAATCCCCAAATGACAGCCTATATTTTGTTCCTTAAATAACAAATAATCATCATAATCATTTATGGTTGGTATCAATTGATACTTCTTTATAAAAGAAAGTTCAGAGGCTTTCGTCTTTCCTAATAACAATATTTCAGACTCTACATATAGACTTCTTAAAAATATACCCTCTGAAATTGATTTAACTGCAAATTTCTTTATATTCAGTTTTTTAGCAATGTGTACCATATAGCAAATGCCAAATCCATAGGCATTATCTTTTACAACTAGAATTACATCATTTGTCTTCATAATGTTTTTAATATTATTTATGATTACTTCTTCTTTTATAGTCCGCAATAGTATCACCAATTAATTCTATGCAAATTCTTAAAAAAATAGATACATTTTATCTTTCTTGCATATACTATTAATGGTGATACCATGGAAGAAAAAATTATTTTAGGATTAGTACTTTTTATTTTACTGGTTTCTATTATGAAACTTCCAGACCAAACTAAGAAATAAATCTTTTTCTTATTCATTATAGCTAGATGGTCATCTAGCTTTTTTTCTTTATAAAAATAAAAACTGACCAGATGAAGTGGTAAGATGTTTGTAGACACAAAAAAGTGTTTATAAACATCTTTTTTC
>CAJTNG010000009.1 GCA_910577745.1 uncultured Anaeroplasmataceae bacterium
ACACCTCATGGTATAAGGATACTACAAGAAAAGAGAATCCCTTTAAGAAGTTTGGCAAAGCAATACTCAAGAGTTTCAATAAAATGCGCTTTGCTAAGAAAAAGACAAAGTTTGTTTATTTTGCATTTATTTTAATAGGAGTTATGCTTGCAACATGTTTGATAGGTTATGCAAACTTTATGACGATTGATGATTCAAATGTGATTGCAGATCCCTATTACAGTCAAATTAGTTCTGATAGTTATTTGGATTACAGTCAGAAACAAGAATTTTTATCTGCAAACTTTTTGGCAGGAACGATTCGTGATGCGCAAGAGCCTATAAAAATTAAAGGGCAAATTTCTAAATATGTGAATTATAATGAGAAGATGAATGCTAGTTTTGAATTCAATGCGATTTCAACTAGCAATAGAGAACTTGAAATGGTATTTGGTACTACTCCAACAGAAAATCAAATGGTTTTAAGTAGAAAAATTGCAGATGAAATTATTAGGGATTATGGATATTTTTATCCTACCTATGAATCACTACAAGGTGTCAAAGTAAATATTTCTTCTAAAGATGTTTATTTTCCAAAACAATTGACTATTTCGGGAGTGGTCAATAGTACAACCAATCTTTGTTTTATTTCAGATAAAGATTATTTAAGTTCCTATCGTTACATCGTATTTACTTCTGAAATCAACAAACTTACGTTTCCTACCATCGTTCGAAGAGAATGGATGATAGAGAGGAAGTATGAGGATGTATACACGATAGTAAAAGGCAGAGACTTAACGGAATCCGATATGACAGGGTCACCCTTAAATATTTTAATGCCTGCAGATTATCCAGAAGCACAAAAGTATTTGGATGGGGAAACCTTTACACAGTATTGGAAAAATCCCATGAATGATAATATTATAGAACCCATTGCCCATTTTAAAGTGGTAGGGTTATATGAAGCTAATGGCACAGAAACGGGAATAAATGATTTTATTGGCTGTTTTACTTCATATGAACCAGAATTATCCGCTTTTGTCGATTCTCATGAAACGTATGCATATACGCCACATAAAATTATAGAAGGTAGAGAAGCAACAAGTTATAAAGAAGCTATAGCTTCTATTTATTCTAAATATAAAATAGGAGATTATATTGGGGATGTAGAAATTGTAGGAAAATATGTTTCAACCAAGAACTATATGGATTTTCAGATTTTATATCATCGAGATTTTGTTGTATCCAAAAATGTTATGGAATGCTGGTTTTATATGGAAAATGAACAAAGTTTAGTTCAGCCCGAGACAGATATCATCCAAATTCAAAATAGTTATAATTATATTGTAGAACCACTTCTAGCAGAACATAAGGTAGAACAGCTGGTTTTTGGATTGACCTCTATTGCTACGTTTGTTGTTTTAGCTTTATTCATTTACTTGATGATGCGTAGTAGAATGGTTTCGGATATAAAAAGTATTGGAATTTATAGAAGTCTGGGACAACCAAGACGTAAAATATTTGGACAGTTTATGATTGACATATTGATATCTATCACATTGACTTCTTTGTTAGGGTATCTAGTTCCGATTCTTTTATTTGATATATTTGTTTATAATTTTAATAGCACACTTTTAATTCGTGTTGCTGAAAAGCTAAATGGGTATATTGGACTAGGTGTATTAGCTCTATACATTCTTAATATATTCTTTGGATTACTTCCAATCTATTTCCTATTAAAGAAGACACCGGCAGAAATATTAAGCAAATATGATATTTAAAAGTTCACAATTTGTGAACTTTTTTCTTGTTATAAGAAAAAGGATGCAGTAAGCATCCTAAAAATTAATAAGGTATTCCCAATTTATGACATTTCTTTTTCATATAATTATCATAGGTTTCTTGTAATACATCTAGTGATGTCCAGCCTTTAGATAATAGCATTTCATTAAATTCTACCTCATTATACTGATCTTTTAAAATTTCTTTTGCTTCTTCATGAAGATTGTAGAAGAATAATTTACCATATCCATAAGCAGCATAACTTGTAGGTGTTTCTATGAGCAATCTATAGATATCTTGTGCAGCATCAGAACTATAGCCTAAATTGTCCATAAAGTAAGCGATACGGGCGATATTCCAGCCTTGATAATGGATTCCTACATCTATTCTGGTTTCAAGAAGGAACCCAGATAATTGATTTGCATAGAGATACCTTGCGATAGCTTTTAAGGCGGAATCTTTCGTAGTATTTATAATATTTTGATATAACGCCAGTTCTACATAAGTTGCCCAGCCCTCTCCATGAGCCGTTGAAGTCATAATTTTAGAGATATTATGTAAATCTAATTGTTTTGTAAAAGTATATGCATATAAATGTCCTGGATAGCCTTCATGTGACAAAGTTCCTAATACATCATTTGCATCCCCTAATTTCACAGGATTTAAAGTGATAAATTCTTGTTTGTCATTATCTAAAGCGGATTTCATATAATAGGCAACTGCATTTGAAACTTTAGCAGAGGCCTCATCCATCTCCTTAATGGTAATACTAGGCGTGGTTTTCAAATCGGGAACAATGGTTTTTGCAAACTCTTTTAAATATTCTAGCATTTCTTCAGGAGTTCCTTCGAAGATAAAATGCTCAGATATAAATTTTTCAAGTTGTTCATAGGAAGAAATTTTGCCAATGCGAAGTAATTGATTTAAGGCAGAAGTCACTCTTTTATTTGTTTCCTCAATCGCCTCATCTAATTCTTGAATGTATTGGTCCATAGAAAGGTTTTTCATACCTAATACATCTTTTAATTCTAATTCGAAGAGTTGTTTTCCGTTCGTATAAGAGGCCCAATAGCCTTCTGTCGAAAGTCTGCCTAAATAGTCTTGGATTCCATATCGTAATGCTTCCACACCTTTTAAATAGTCTTCTTTAAACGCTGTATTCAGTCTTTGAACTGCATCGTTTTTCTCTGTATCATTTAGCACAGTAGTAGAAGAGATTTTCGTATTTAATACATCTATAAGATAATAGTTTTCACCATCATTTAGCACATCATCTAAATAACTAGTCATTTCATGAATTGTGAAATCAGATAAAGCATAGCCTTTTTCAGCCTTGTCTTTGACAAACTCTACATAGGAAGGAAAAGCGGAACCAGTAGAAGTGACATAGGAAATGATATCTTCTACATCTTGTTTGTTTCGGATTGTGTAGGCTTCTAAATATGTTCCAAAGTCTGCTACATAGCCGCCGAACTGATCCACATATAATATTTGCTGATAGAGAATATCATCTATCGCATAATAATTCATATTGTATTCAAACATGCTTTGAATTTGGGTATATGCAATTTTTTGACGATTACTTAACTGGGCATAATCAAACGCATTTAATTCCTGATTGAGTAATTCATATTGTGCTTTTGCTTGTTTTTGGTCTTCCTGTGTAAATCCATGATAGGTATACCAAACAGCATCGTAATGGTCTAATCCAAAATTTTCTGGATTTTCACATATGATATTGATGGATAATTGATCCCCTTCTAAATACTCTATGAAGAATTGATCTAGATAATCTTCAAATGCTTGATGATTTGGATTATCTATGGTTAATGTTGCATAAAGTGTTTCTACAACTTCATTCCCATTTTTTACAATGGCTGTTGCATAATAGTCTCCGGCCTGTGATCCAGAATTATTTTTATACTCCACAGTATATCCACTTGGAATAGTTCCTTCAATTTCTATGGACTGTGTAGTTCCATCTGCAACTACCGTTTTATCTTTAAATTCTAATTCTGTTTTTCCGCAAGAGGTAAGAAGAAGAGAAACAGATAATACGAATAACGCGAATAACGTTAAGAAAATTGGTTTCTTTTTCATTTTTGTAAATCTCCTTTTTTATCTTTTTCTTCCTATCCCAATTTTTTGGTATATCTTTGTTATTTTTCTTTGGGCAAGGAAGTTTGCATAATCTCTGCCTTGATCTAATATGATATCTAATTCTTTAGATTGGATCAAAGCATTATATTTTTTTTGAATTGGTTCTATTTCAGATGCAACGATTTCGGCTAAATCCTCTTTAAATTCGGCATAAGTAGAAGCTTTGTATTTCTCCTCTATTTCCTGTATGCTTTGTTTACTGATGCATGCATATATAGTCATTAGATTTGAAATTCCAGGTTTATGTTCTACATCATACTTTATAGAAGCTTCACTATCTGTAACAGCAGATTTTATTTTCTTTTTGATAACATTGATATCATCTAGAAGGAAGATGCTACTTTTAGGATTCTCATCAGATTTACTCATTTTTTTTGTTGGGTCTGTCAAAGACATAATTTTTTCTCCCACTTTAGGAATAAAAGGTTCTGGAATTTTAAAGGTTTCTCCATATTTTGAATTAAACCGTTCAGCAAGATTTCTAGTTAGTTCTAAATGTTGTTTTTGATCTAGTCCTACAGGAACCAAATCGGCATCATATAATAAGATATCTGCAGCCATTAAAGATGGATAGGTTAGAAGTCCTGCAGAAACACCTGCAACTTGTTTTACCTTTTTATCCTTAAACTGTGTCATTCTTTCCAACTCGCCTATATATCCATTACACTCCATAATCCAGCCGAGCTGATTATGGGCAGGAACTTCGGATTGAATGAATATATGTACTTTTTCAGGGTCTAATCCACAAGCCAAATAAAGGGCAGCCAGGGATTTGATATTCTTTTTTAAAGCTATTTTATCTTGGGGAACCGTAATTGCATGCAAGTCAGCAATAAAGACTAAAATGTCGACATCAGTTAGTTCATCCTGCAGCTTGACAAAGTTTTTTAAAGCTCCCAAGTAGTTTCCTAGTGTGATTGCACTAGTGGGTTGAATTCCAGAAATTAATCGCATAAAATTATACCTCCATTTTTTGAATAAAAAAAGCATCCTAAAAAGCAAAAACTTTTAAGGACGCCATATAGCGCGGTGCCACCTTAATTCTGATTTCTCAGCTCTTTTTATTTTGTTTTTACATCCAATTCCTTTTTTAAGTATTATGATGCTTTCACCCTTCATCATTCGCTTTTTCAATTTAAATAAAAAAGTAGTATTTATATTATAGTATTTTTTTCGGAAAAATGCAAACCTCTTTATATTTTTTTTGAAATATGATATAAATATAGGAAGAGAAGAAGGTGTCTTATAATGTTTCTTAAATTCAAAACTATTTTTTTGCATTCCTGGATTAAATATTTATCTTGTGTGATTTACGGTATTGTTATTATCGTTGTTTATAATTCTTTCAGAGAATGGTCCAAGTTGGTAAATTATATTGATGCTATCTTTATTGCGGGTTTTTCTTTGGTGTGTATTGGAGGCTTGTCTATTGTAAATAATTTAGGAACCTTTGATATATTTACACATATGTTTGTGCGATCTAAAGAGAATCAACCCAAACCTAGTCTTTACGAATATAGTAATTCTAAAAAGGAAAAACGATATAAAAATAGATTTTATTGTATTCCTTATTTTGTATTAGGTGTTCTGTATATTATAATATCTGTTATTTTACAAGCTTTTTTATAGGCTTGTTTTTTAATTTTAATGAAAATGCTTTTTCGACAACAAATATTTTTCAAAAAAACACAAAAAGAAAACAAAATAAGATAAGAAAACGCTTGCGACGAATTTTTTTTGAAATTTTATCTTGATTTCAAGATTTTTATGTGTATAATTGTATATAAACATAAATAAACTTTATTAATCATAAAATTACCTGTTTTTATGAGAAGGATGTTATTTATGAGAGTTATCTTTATAATAGGGATAATTGATTTAAGAAGAAAAGAGGAAAAGAAAAATGAAGAAAAGTAAATTATTTGGTTCTTTAGCTCTTGCAGGCTTATTAACATTAGGCTTAGCGTCTTGTGACGACAAAACTAAAGGCTGGTCAAACACTGACTTTACAGATGAAACTGCTTCTGCAATCGCTGCAACAGCTGGTAGAGCAGAAAACTTTGTAGCTTCATCTTATGAGGAAAGAACAGAAATATTAGGCTTATTGGAAGAGTATGCTATGAAAAATAATCTTTCAGGTCTAGTATTATATGACGATGGTGGTTATGCGAAATATAGCGACCGTATTGTTTTCCCAACAAATATTGATACGACAAAGGGTGACAATGGATATATTGCTGGAACTCCACAATATTACTATATAACAGGGTATGGATTCGGAATTCAAGAAAATGGATCATTATCTAAACCTTTAACAGCTGTTTCATCTTATCAAACATATTATCACACATATGAAACAGAAGATCCTAAAACATTAAACTATATGAATGACAAAGGTTCTGTAGTAAGTAGTTACATTGGATATGTTTCTAGTGGATATTTTTCTACAAAGATGAATGCAACGAAAGATGGTTATGAATGGTTTGGTTCTACTGCAACAGATGCAAATAAAATTGGTGATGATTACCGTCCACTTCCTTTAAAGGATGGAAAAGTAATGAGTAATCCTTCTCTTCAAACCTTGACTAATACATATCGTATTTATGTTAGAACTGGTTCTGAATTGACTTATGCATTAGCATCAAACAATGATAAGGTTAAGTCATTCAATGGAAGAGAAGTTGCATTAGAAGACTATGTAACTCCATTCAAACAATTATTTACCCAAGCAAATGGTCTTGCTCGTGGTGCAGAAAATTTAACAGGTGCTGCTGCATTAAAGGGTATGTCAGACTATTATAATGCTTCATCTAATGGATATAATGAAGAAGCTTGGAAGAAAGTTGGAGTGAAGAGTGGTACAGATTCTACTGGTTCTTATCTAGATTTTGAATTTGTTACACCTTGTACACCTTTCTATGCTATGTATTATTTATCAAGCTCATTATATGCTCCAATTCCTGAAGATTTCTTAACTGCAATTGGTGGAATTAAGGTTTGGGGATCAT
Organism: uncultured Anaeroplasmataceae bacterium; assembly: GCA_910577745.1. Taxonomy (GTDB): domain Bacteria; phylum Bacillota_I; class Bacilli_A; order Acholeplasmatales; family Anaeroplasmataceae; genus Pelethenecus. The sequence goes on from CAJTNG010000009.1 coordinate 6,930, forward strand.
ATAATAGTGATAAATCCCTTACTCCTGTAGATACTACATTATCTACAAGTGTATATGTGGTTGAAGATTGGCAAGAAGAAAAAGAATTTGTTTTCAAAAATAATAAATCATTAAATCCAGCTGTTAAGGGTGGCGCAAATTGTTATACTCTTGATGGATTACATGTTAACATTTTAAAGGCAGCTGCAACAGATCCAGAAGCAGCATGGAATGAATTTAAAGCTGGTAAATTAGATGCAGTTGGTATTCCTCAAACTAAGATTAAAGAGGGTGAAGCACATACTGCTGGGACACAATCTACCAAAGGTTCTTCAAGTACAAAACTTAACATCAATACTTGTACACCTGATGAATGGGAATATCTATTTGGAGAAAATGGAACAATTACTCAAACTCCAAAGAATGCATATTGGGAATTAGAACCTGCGTTAAGCAATGATGACTTCCTTCAAGGATTAAGCTGGGCTATGAATCGTAAAGAATTTGCTGAAAACCGTGGTGTAACTCCTAGTTTAAGTTATTTCACAGATAACTATTTAGCAAATCCAGAAGATGGTATTTCTTATAATGACACAGAAGCTCATAAAAAAGCTATGGATGCTGTTTATGGTTCAGGTTGGGAAACTAACTTTGGTTATGATTTAGATAAAGCTATTGAATTCTTCAAGAAAGCTGCAACTAAATTCTTAGCAGATGGTACATATAAAGAAGGCGATACAATTACATTAGAAGTTTGCTGGCAAGCAGATTCTCAAATTAAAACTTCTGGTGAAGACATTGCTAAATATTTTGAAACTGCATTTAATGCAGATGAAGTTTGTGGCGGTAAGTTAAAATTAAAAATTAACAATGTTGCTGTAACTTTATGGTCTGATGTTTACTATAAGAAGATGATGGTTGGTCAATTTGATATCGCATTAGGTGGTATTTCTGGTAATACTCTAAATCCTTTAAACTTCATGGAAGTATTAAAATCTGACAATTCATCTGGATTTACTTTAAACTGGGGTCCAAATACAAATGAAGACGCTGGTATTGAATATAAGGGCAAAATGTATACATTTGATGCTTTATTCCAAGCAGCTGATACAGGTGCAGTTATTACTAATGATGGAAAATTAGCAAAAGTATGTGATGCAGTTTTAGTTTCAAATGTAAAGAATGAAAATGATAATTCTAGAACTGTAAGAATTAAATATGCAGCATCAAATATTGAAAATGTTGTTAAAACTGAAGTTGTTGGTGTTGTTGTTTGCTGGTATTCTTATGAAGAAGAGTATGAAGAAATAGAAGTTGAATATGATCATCAAAGTGGAGAACTTATAATAACGATTTCTGCAGAATTAGCTGAACGTTATCAGGGAGAAGTAGGATTTGATATTTACTTTATGAGTACTGTTGAAGGTGCAGATCCTCAACAACATGTAGTATCATTATATTCAGAATTCCCTGTATATACTGAATAATAATTTATTTTAAATAAGAAATGAGCTGGTATGAGCATTTTCTGCCAGCTTTTCTTATTTATTTCACAAAAAAAGTTGAAAATCTTCGATTTTTTTTGTAAAATAACACATAAACAATAAGGAGTGATTTTAAATGTGGAAGTATGTATTAAAAAGATTGGGCTTATGCTTTGTCACTATTTTCATAATTCTTTCCTTAACCTTTATATTAATGAAACTGTTGCCATTCCAGATGCCTGTCGGTAATGATGAAACAAAGTTTGCATATTTTATGAATCAGGTTAGTAAAGGATATGTTTTAGATTCAAGGAAAGCCATACCAAGTTATGGGGATGCTTTATTTGAGTATAGAGATGGTGCAAATCGTAGACACTTTTTTTATGAAGTTCCAGTATTAGCGCAATATGGTGCGTGGCTAAAGGGGATTTTTACAGCATGGGACTGGGGAACTTCAACCTATATTATGCCGAATGTTACAGCTATGGCTATCATAGGAGGACGTCTTCCAACATCTATTTCTATAAATATACTTTCTGTTATCGTATCTGTTCCGCTAGGTATTTTTCTAGGTATATTAGCAGCTTTAAAGAAAAACAAACCTACAGACCATGTGATTTCAACAGGGGTAATGATATTTATATCTATTCCTAGCTTTATCATGATAACCATTTTAATTTATATTTTTGGATATGTTTTAGGATGGTTGCCAACACAATTTCCATCAACAAATGTACCACTGGCCGAACGGGTATGTGGATATATAATTCCAGTGGTGGCTCTATCCTTTGGTTCTATTTGTGGATATGCAAGATTTACTCGTGCTGAGCTTTGTGAAGTTATGTCTAGTGAATATTTATTACTTGCTAGAACAAAAGGACTAACAAAACGTCAGGCAATTTTGCGACATGCCTTAAGAAATGCAATGGTTCCGATTGTTCCATCCATTTTGGCTGAATTTATTGGAATTTTGGGTGGATCGATGATACTAGAAAACCTATACGGAATTCCTGGAATTGGTAGTTTATTTGTTACCGCTATGAATCAGAAGGATTATAATGTTTTATTTGTAGATATGGCAGTATTTACTTCCATTGGATTACTTGCAGGGGTTGTCCTAGATATTTCTTATGGATTCATTGATCCAAGAATTAGAATGGGGGCGAAGAAATAATGGAGAATTTGACAAAATTTAAAGATGCTTATGGTCAGGAGTTTTCATTAACTTCAGAAGATTTCAAGTTAGTTCAAAGTGATGTTAGCATTCATGATGCAAAACTTGAAACAAAACCAACCACTTTTATTAAAGATGCTTTTAAAAGATTCTGTAAAAATAAATCTTCTATAGTAGCAGCTTTTATCATCTTATTTATCGTTCTATTATCTATATTTGTTCCTATTTTTAATACACATGATATTGAAGAAACTCATCCATCAGAAACTTTAATTGTTCCTAAACTTTTTAAGGCTGGAACAGGCTTTTGGGATGGTACAAAAGAGTTTAAAGGGTTAGATTATGGTGCATTAGCAAATTATAATGAAAAAGCTATTATATCCCAATATGTTTATGAAAAAGATGGGGTTAAGCTAGTAGATTTTGTATATGATGATTACTATGCACACTATGGAGACACAGAAACCACATTAGCCACCGTTTATATCAAGAGATATATTAATAATGGCTGGTGTGAATTTACGGATTTAAATGATGTAACTACATTCAAGCTTTTAGATGATCAATGTCCTGTACGTGAAGTGTTATCTGTTGAAAATGGGCAATACACGGTAATTTTATCTCAATATCGTTATTTAGGATATGACAGTATGCCTTCCTTCTTATTTGGAACTAATGAGCAAGGAAGAGATATATTTAAACTTGCTTTTGCAGGGTTATTGAAATCCTTATTATTTGCTACTGTAATTTCAGCAATTTGCTTCTGTTTTGGTTTGGTATGGGGATCTGTTTCTGGATATTTCGGAGGCAATGTCGATTTATTCATGGAAAGAATTATGGATATTTTAGGCGGTGTTCCTACCATCATCATTGTTACACTTTGCCGTTTACACTTAGGAGAAGATCTTTGGGTGTTTGGCTTTGCATTATGTTTAACAGGATGGATGGGAACCGCAGGTAGAACAAGAACACAATTCTATCGTTTTAAAGGAAGAGAATATGTTTTGGCTTCTAGAACTTTAGGAGCTTCAGATACAAGATTAATCTTTAAACATATCTTACCAAATGCTTTAGGAACCATTGTCACTTCAACTGTATTAATGATTCCTGGAATTATCTTTACAGAAGCATCCTTATCCTATTTAGGACTGGGTCTTCAGGGAAGTGATTCTTTCGGAACTATTTTAAGTGAAAATCAGAAGTTCTTAAAGAGTTTCCCAATGTTGATTCTTTTCCCATCTATTATAATTTCACTACTGATGATTTCTTTCAATTTGTTTGGTAATGGATTGAGAGATGCATTAAATCCATCTTTGAAGGGAAGTGAGTAGAATGGCTGAAAAGATATTAGATGTTCAAGATTTGAAAATTTCTTTTAGTACAGATAATGGGCTAGTTCAAGCTGTTCGTGGGGTATCCTTTGATTTAGAACCAGGGGAAACCTTGTGTATTGTTGGAGAATCTGGCTCTGGTAAATCTGTAACATCCAAGGCTATTATGGGTATTTTGTCTGCCAACGCAATCGTTGAAGGCGGAAAAATTATGTATCATGGGGAAAACCTTTTAGAGGTTTCAGAAGAGGAATTCCATACGATTCGTGGACATAAAATTGGTATGATATTCCAAGATCCTCTTTCAAGTTTAAATCCGATTGTTCGTATTGGTAAACAAATTACAGAAGCAACGCTGATTAATTCTAATAAGTTAAAGAACATGTATAATACTTTGATTTCTGAAGAATTAACGGCTTATAAGAATTCTGTACATCGCCAAAAGATGTCTATTTTGAAAATAGAAGAAAATTATGAAGCTTTGAAAAAGGATACGGTTTTAAAACTTAAAGATAAAACATTGGATCTTTCTGCAAAAGAGGCTTTAAAGGTAGAACTAAAACAGGCAAAGGCAAATCAGAAAGAAAAGATAAAAACAATTCAAGAAACCAATAAGCCTATCGTTTTGGAATTAAAACAAAAGTTAATTAAAGCAAAAGCAGAGGCTAAAACTAAGGTTTCTGAGTATAAGAATAAAGTTTTAAAAGAATATGCTGAAGCTTGGTCTAAATTAATTGAGCAAGAACAAGAAGTTAAGAATAAATTGAGTAATACGGTAAGTGATACGGAAAAGACTTCTCTACAAGCTCAACTTACAGAATTAGATCGTGCTAAAAAAGAAACAAAATTAAAAAAGATTAACGCTTTAAAAATAACAAAAGCAGAGGCCAAAAGAAGAGCGTTAGAGATTATGAGAGAAGTAGGTATCCCTCTTCCTGAAAAGAGATTTAGACAATATCCATTTGAATTTTCAGGAGGTATGAGACAGCGTATCGTTATTGCGATTGCATTGACCGCTACTCCAGAAATTTTAATTTGTGATGAGCCTACTACAGCACTTGACGTAACCATTCAGGCTCAAATTCTTGAGTTAATTAAAAAGATTCAAAGAGAAAGACATATTGCATGTATATTTATAACCCATGACCTTGGTGTTGTGGCAAATATGGCAGATAGAGTAGCCGTAATGTATGCGGGTAAAATTGTGGAATATGGTAAGGCAAATGAAATTTTCTTTGAGCCTAAACATCCATATACATGGGCACTTTTATCCTCCATTCCAGATGTAGATAGTAAAGAAAGACTAGATGCAATTCCTGGAACACCTCCAAATATGATTTATCCTCCGAAAGGTGATGCTTTTGCATTACGTAGTAAATATGCAATGAAGATAGATTTTGAGCATGAACCACCTTTCTTTAAAGTGAGCGATACACATTATGCAGCAACTTGGTTATTGCACCCGGATGCTCCAAAGGTAGAAATGCCAAAGATCGTTTCTGAAAGAATTAAAAATGCATTAGCTTCTGCTGAACAACCAAAAGAAGTTGAAGAGAAGAAATCTTTAGCAGCTAAAAAAGCATCTACCAAGAGTACTGAAGTAAAAGAAGATGTGAAACCAGAAAAGAAAACTGCTAAGAAAGCACCTGCTAAAAAAACTACAAAGAAGTCAAAGGAGGGTTCTTCTAATGAGTAATACACGAAAAGATGGAGATTTTAATCTTGACGAAGAGTTAAGAAGTCAAATCGCTGCAAATGAAGAAGGCCAACCTATTTCTGATGATCATGAAGATGAAAAGGTGTTGAACGACGAACTTCAAGAGTTATTAGTAGAAAATCATCAAGCTTCTTATGATGCAGAACAAAGTGAATTTGAGAAGTATTATGGTATTCATCCTAAATTAAAAAGAAGAAATGAATTAATTAATAGTCCGGTTTTACTTTCTGTTAGAAATCTGAAGCAATTTTTCTTCTTTGGTAGTGGACCATCTAGAACAAAATTAAAAGCAGTAAGTAATATTTCATTTGATGTTCATACGGGTGAGTGTTTTGGTATTGTTGGAGAATCTGGTTGTGGAAAAACAACGACAGGTCGCTCTATTATTAAGTTATATGATATTACTTCTGGGTCTGTTTACTATAAGGGCTATCGTATAGCAGCGGGGAATCGTTGGAATAAGAAAGAGATCAAATATACCAAAATCCATTTGAAAGAAAGATTAGCCCAACTGGATAAAGAAATGAATCAAGAGTTAGAAGTTCTTACACCTAATGCTATGGACTTTGAAAATAAGACAAAAGCAATTAAAGAAAAATATGAAGCTTTAAAAACTCAAGCAGAGACTAAAGCACAGGAAATTATTGCTGTACAAAAGGAAAAACTAAAACAGATTCGTTTTGACAATCGTCATGTTCCTCGAAAACTTGTCAATGAAATTCAAATGATTTTCCAAGATCCAGTAGATTCTCTAGATCCTCGTATGACAGTAGAAGATATTATCAGAGAAGGTTTAAAGATTCAAAATTTTGTTGGTAAAGAAAAGGCTAAAATTAATCAAGCGTATCGTGAGGAATTAAAGCAAGCTCAAGAACCTTTAAAAGAATTGAAGCAAAGCTTAAAGGATAAAACGATAACTCCTGAAGCAAAAGAGAAACTACAAAAGCAAATTGAAGAAGCAACAGCTGAATTCTTAAATGAAAAACAGCAATTGAATGCCAAGCGATTAGAAGCTATTGAAGAAGTGAAACGCATAAATAACAACAAAGTTGTTGAAATGCTTGAAAAAGTAGGATTGGTTGCAGATCATGCTTCACGTTATCCACATGAGTTTTCAGGCGGTCAAAGACAAAGAATTGGTATAGCTCGTTCCTTAATCATGAATCCAAGATTATTGATTTGTGATGAGCCAATCAGTGCTTTAGACGTTTCTATTCGTGCTCAAATTATCAATCTTTTAAATGATTTAAAAGATGAACTTGGTTTAACAATTATATTTATTGCTCATGACCTATCTGTGGTTAAGTATTTCTGTGATCGAATTGCTGTAATGTATTTTGGTAAAATTGTAGAGTTGGCTTCAAGTGATGAATTGTTTAAAAACCCTCTACATCCATATACGAAATCTTTACTTTCTGCAATTCCAAAGCCTAATCCATTGACGGAAAAGACAAGAGAGAGAATTGTTTATAATCCACAAACGGTTCATGATTATTCTACTGATAAACCTTCATTAGTAGAAATTAAACCTGGACATTTGATTTATTGTAATCATAAAGAATTAGAAGATTATAAGAAAATATTAAAAGATTAAAAAAAGCATAGCCATTGGGCTATGCTTTATTTCTATTATCAAATGCTCTTTTACTTTTTCTAATAGATTCTTTATACTCAATATGATGTGAGTCTAAAAATGTCTTAAAATCCTTCATGCCTTGTTTTACTTCATCGACTTCATATTCTATTTCATAATCTATATGTCCATAGTATTCACTACGGTCAAAAAAGATTGTTCCATCCTTATAAGGGCTAGAAGCACGATATGTAGTTAGTTCAGCTATTTTAGAAACTTGATAGGGAACTCCAATAATAGATGCATCAAATCCATTTTCCAGCATTTCTAATGCACGGTCTTTTGTAAGAAGAATATGCGTTTCATCTGCACCAATCGTAGATCTTGTTTTTTTAGTAAGTTTAAAATTTTGACCTTTTTGTCTAATTCTTAAAACCGTTTGTTCTTTCATTAGCATCGTATCTTCAGAATCAAAATAATGATTCGTTTGTGAAAATATATTATTTGTCAAATGAAATTCTTCTAGCAAAGATTCATATACTTCCTTAGTGATAAATGTTTTAAATTCAATTTCTTTATTCTTATGCATCTCGGGTACCTCTTTCGAAATGTTATATAATTATTATCTAATATTTATTTAAAAAAATCAAGTAGTGTGTTAAAATATTAGCAATAAATCTTAAAATAGATAGGAATGATAGGATGAAATATTGGATAATATCAAAAAAAGATGAAACTTCTCAAAAGTATGTAAAAAAATTGCATAAAGAAATAGAACTGGATTTAGATGAAAAAGCGCCTGACATTGTTATAGCAATCGGAGGAGATGGCACATTTATTTCTGCAGTGCATCAATATCCAAAAGCCATACATTTTGGACTACATACAGGTCATTTGGGATTTTATGCAAATTATACACTTGCAGATATAGATACCTTAATAGATGACATCAATCATTCTTCCTTTGTTTGTGAAAAAATAGATAGTTTGAAATGTGAATTGAAAACAAGTCATACGTCTTTTGTTACTTATGCTATAAATGAGATGACGATTCTTATGCCTCCTAAGACATTAATCCTTGATGTTAAAGTGGATGGTGAACTACTTGAAACCTTTCGTGGCACTGGGGTATGTTTATCTACAGCCTATGGATCTACAGCTTATAATAAATCTTTAGATGGTGCTATTGTTGACTCTACGATTCACTCCATTCAACTGGCAGAAATTGCAGGTATCAATTCTAATCAGTTTAGAACCTTATCTACATCTTTAGTACTTTCTAGTAAGAGAGTTGTATCGTTACATACGAAAGAAGAAGAGCATGTTTTTGTTACCATAGATAATCAATCTTATGATTTAAAAGATTTTATGCAAGCTGATATTTCTTTGTTGGAAAGTCAAATCAAAATTGGCTGTCACACGAAAAGAAGTTTTATCCAACGTATAAAAAAAGCATTTTTTCAAGAATAAAAAAGATTCTATCTTTAAGACAGAATCTCGTCTATAATATGATATTCCAAAGCTTCTTTTGCTGACATGTAATAGTCCCGTTCTGTATCGTGGGCTATTTTTTCTATACTTTGGTTACATAGATCTGCAAGCAGTTCATTCATTAATGCTTTCGTTTTTAATAAGCGCTTTGCTTGAATATCTATATCAGAAACAACACCTTGCATACCCCCATAAGGCTGATGAATCATAATTTCTGCATGGGGAAGTGCTTTTCTTTTTCCTGTTCCACTTGCTAAAAGAAATGCGGCCATCGAAGCTGCCATACCTACGACAATCGTATTAACTTTAGCTTGTATATGATGCATTGTATCAAAGATAGCAAGTCCAGCAGTAATAGAGCCACCTGGAGAAGATATATAAATATCGATTGCATCGTGACTTACAGAATCTAAATATAAAAGCTGAGAAATAATTATGGAAGACATATGGTCATCTATTTCACCAACTAATAGAATGATTCTGTCTTGCATAAGGCGAGAGTAGATATCATAGCTTCTTTCCCCGTTAGATCCTTTTTCTAATACATATGGAATATACGTCAATTTAATCACCTTTACTTTCCAAAGGTATGATAACAAAAACGTTTACATTATTTTGTTTTAAAATGTCGAGGATAAAATATTGATAATAAAAAATTTAAGTGGTAAAATAATAAATGTAAAAATTCAATTTTAGGAGGAATTTAAAATTATGGCTATTAAAGTAGCAATTAACGGCTTTGGACGTATCGGACGTTTAGCTTTCAGACAAATGTTTGGTGCAAAGGGTTATGAGATTGTTGCAATCAATGACTTAACTGATCCAAAAATGTTAGCAAATTTATTAAAGTATGATACAGCACAAGGTGGATATTGTGGACATATCGGTGAAGGTTTACACACAGTAGAAGCTGGTGAAGGATCTATCACTGTAGATGGAAAGAACATCACAATTTATGCTGAAAAAGATGCTGTAAATCTACCTTGGGGTGATTTAGGTGTTGATGTAGTATTAGAGTGTACTGGTTTCTATACAAAGAAAGAAAAAGCACAAGCTCATATTACAGCAGGCGCTAAGAAGGTTGTTATTTCTGCTCCAGCTGGAAATGACTTACCTACAATCGTATTTGGTGTTAATGAGAAGAATTTAACAAAAGATGACAACATCATCTCAGCAGCTTCTTGTACAACAAACTGTTTAGCACCAATGGCTGATGCTTTACATAAATATGCAGCTATTCAATCTGGTATTATGAGTACAATTCATGCTTATACTGGAGATCAAATGATTCTTGATGGACCACATAGAAAGGGCGATTTACGTAGAGCACGTGCTGGTGCAGCTAATATCGTTCCTAACTCAACAGGTGCAGCAAAAGCAATCGGTTTAGTTATTCCTGAATTAAATGGTAAATTAATCGGATCTGCACAACGTGTTCCAGTAACAACTGGTTCAACTACAATTTTAACTGCAGTTGTGAAAGGTCATGATGTTACGGTAGAAGGAATCAACGCAGCTATGAAGGCAGCAGCTTCTGAATCTTTTGGTTACAATGAAGATCCAATTGTTTCATCTGATGTTATCGGTATGAGATATGGTTCATTATTTGATGCAACTCAAACAATGGTAGCTAAAGTAGGAGAAGATTTATATCAAGTTCAAGTTGTTTCTTGGTATGACAATGAAAACTCTTATACTAGCCAAATGGTTAGAACTATTAAGTTTTTTGCTGAATTAAAGTAATTTTAAATTGTAAGACTCTTCCAAATTTGGAAGAGTCTTTTTTATATTCAAATATAGTTGTCTTATTCCTTGTTTCTTTTTTTGTTAGATTATGGTAAAATAAGGCATATAGATAGGGAGTGACTCATATGGAATGGAAAGATTTTATTGATGGAGAAAGAAATAAGGAATATTATTTAGAATTAAAACGAAGGATTGATGAAGAGTATAGAACGCATCTATGTCATCCAGATTACAAAAAAATATATCATGCTTTTTCTGCAACTCCTTTACATCAGGTGAAGGTGGTCATTCTAGGACAAGATCCTTACCATGAGGTAAATCAGGCCCATGGGTTAGCTTTTTCTGTTCTTTGCAGTCAGATTCCACCCTCTTTAGTTAATATTTATAAAGAAATGGAAATGGATTTAGGAACTCCTGTTCGGCAGGACGGCAACTTGGATTATCTTGCCAAACAAGGCGTTTTATTATTAAATACCATTTTAACTGTTCGTAATGGTCAAGCTCTAGCACATCAGGGATTAGGGTGGGAGATATTTACCAATAATGTCATTAAGCTTTTAAATACGTTACCTCAGCCTATCGTTTTTATCTTATGGGGAAGTAACGCGATACGGAAAAAAGAAATGTTAAATAATCCAAATCATTACATTTTAACTGCGCCCCATCCCTCTCCACTTTCTGCATATCGAGGTTTTTTTGGTTCTAAGCCATTTTCTAAAACAAATCAATTTTTAATAGAACATCAAGTAGAACCTATAAAATGGGTAAAAGCCTAATCGTAGGCTTTTTTCTTTCATATTATGATTATGGGTGAAAAGAAAGTGAATTATTATAATCCAAATTTAAGTGCGTATGAGCAGTATATTGTTAAACAAAATGATTCTTTATATATGATTGCTAAAAAATATGGGGTTACGGTAGAAGATTTAAAAAATACAAATCATTTAGTATCCAATATGATTTATCCAAATCAGATTTTATTTATCCCAAAAACTAAAGATTATTTAACGAAAACAAATGATAGTATTCAGGGACTGATTAATAAATATAATTTGAGCATAAAGGACCTTTCCAATTTAAAGGTAATGCCAAATCAGTCTATTCCATATCGGAATGAGAAAGTTCATATTGTTGAGTATGGAGAGTGTGTGGAAGACATTTTATCTAAATATCAATTATCTCCATTAGATCTTTTAAAATTAAATGAAAGTAAGCTCTTAATTCCAGGAGAGAAAATAATTATTGAAAGATAGTTATTTTCTTTTTTTTATAGAAATCTAAGAGCAGTAGTGATAGAATAGATATAATGAAGGGAATAAAGAATTGATTATGTATTGTGAAGTATGTGGAACTAAATTAGAAGAACAAGATTTAGAACATGAAGGTATAGTACCTTATTGTCCCTGTTGTAAAGTGTTTCGTTTCAAAAAATTTAATGTGGCAGTAAGTATGGTTGTAGTAAATTCTGAGAAGAATCAGGTATTGTTGATTGAACAATATGGGAAAAAAAGATACATATTGGTTGCTGGTTATGTGAATTGTGGGGAATCTGCAGAAGAAGCATGCAGACGAGAACTTGCTGAAGAAGTTTCCTTGAAAGTACAATCCTTAATTTTTCAAAAGACAAAATATTTTGAAAAAACAAATACGTTAATGATCAATTATATTGCAATTGTAGAAAACGAGGAAGTTACACCAAATCATGAAGTAGATGATTATGCTTGGTTCAGCATAGAGGATGGGAAAACGCATATTGCGAAAGGTAGTTTGGCGGAGGAGTTTTATCTGATGTTTTATGAGAAGGTGATGCGTCATGAAATATAAAATGATAGTATTTGATTTAGATGGAACCCTTTTAAATACAATAGAAGACTTGTGCAATGCTTGTAATTATGCTTTGAATCAATACAATTTGAAAAATATCAGTATACAGGAAACCATGCTGTATTTAGGTCATGGGATTCGCCATCTGATTTATGAGGCATCTCAGCATTCTAGCTATACGGATGAACTTTTAACAGTCTTTCGGAAATATTATAGCATAAATTATAATGGGACTACTAAGCCTTATCCAGGGATAGATGAGGTTTTAGAGTTTTGTAAAAGAAATCATCTAATCCTGGGCGTACTGACAAACAAAGTAGAAGACATAGCACAGAATTTATGTAAAGCACATTTTGGGAACCAGTTTGCCTTTGTCTATGGAGATAAAGAAGGAAGGCAGAAGAAACCGAATCCTGATTTCTTTTTACAACTTTTGAAAGAGTATAAGCTGAGTTGTAAAGAAGTTTTATATATAGGAGATAGTGAAGTGGATATTGATTTTTCACGAGCTGCGGGAGTGGATGGTTTGTTTGTGAGTTATGGGTTTCGAACTAAACAGAGTCTGTTAGAAAAGTCGGATTTTGTGGTAGATACACCACAGGACATTGTTAATTTTTTAAAGAGGTAATGAGATGAATTTTGAACTACTTTTAAATATAATAGAGTACATAGGGACGATTGCTTTTGCAATCAGTGGAGCTTTAATTGCCATAGAGAATAAAATGGATATTTTAGGTGTGGTAATTCTTGGAAGTACAACAGCAGTTGGTGGAGGACTTTTTAGAGATATTATGCTAGGAAGAGATATGCCCTCTATGTTTGCACATCCTAGTTATGTGATTGTGGCAGCCTTAACTACGTTATTGGTTTTCATAATTATGTATATTCTTAAGGACAATAAAGTGACAGAAAGTAAAATCTATAAGATAGGATTTAATATAACGGATAGTTTGGGTTTGGGAGTTTTTGTGGTTGTAGGAGCAACACAAACTATGGCAGTTGGCATTACAAATCACTTTTTCATTATTTTCTGTTCTGTTCTTACTGCCGTTGGTGGTGGTATGCTAAGAGATATAATGGCTGCACGCATTCCAGCAATATTTAGAAAACATATTTATTGCATAGCTGCAATAATTGGTGCCATTCTATATTACATAATTATTTTAAATAGTAATCTTTATCCTTTAGCTTCCATCCTAGCTATTGTTATTGTAGTCATCATACGATATCTAGCTTTTCATTTTCAATTAAACCTTCCTAAGGTAAAATTAAATGAGGATAAAAGTTTACTTTAATCTCTAAATTTGATATAATTATCAATGGTGAAGTTTATGCAAGATGTCAAAACGAATTATTTAGAAGCATTTTATGATTGTGTGGATGAATCAAATAATGTTTTATATGATGCTTATCACAAGTCCTACTTTGAATTGATAGAACTTACCGTTCAAAACATACTAGCTGGGGAAGTCATTTGTGATTGTGACGAGGAAACAGAAAAGAAATTAAATGAAATCTATGATAAGATTGCAAATATTGATTTCACAGTGGAAGATGTACGTAAGGCAATGCAAGCTATCATTTTAAAAGGCTTTAAAGAGATGCGAATGGCAAATGGGAATACTACCCCTGATACTTTAGGAATCTTCATGGCTTATCTGATTTCAAAATTGTGCTTGGATAAAAAGATTTCCATTCTAGATCCTTTATGCGGCACGGGGAATTTGTTACACACAATTCTAAATCATATGGATAAAGACTGTACAGTCTATGCCTGTGATCATGATTTATGGATGACGAAGCTTACCAAAATGGTAAGTGACTTACTTTCTATTGATGTTGAGATATTCTTACAAGATACAAGAAATCTGCACTTTGCTGAACTGGACTGTATTGTATTTGATATGCCAAACGTTGAAAAAGAGGACAAGCAAGAATACTTTCCTTATCTATCCATTTTACATTATAGTAAAATGTTAAAGGATAACGGTTGTATGATAGGCATTGTGTCAAATGATTTTTTCGATTATGATAAAAATCAAGCATTTAAAAAAGAGTTATTAAAGGATTGTTCTATCGTGGGCTTGGTGGAGCTTCCCGACAATATATTTGTGTCAAAACCAAAAATTATTCTTGTAATTCAAAAAAGAATTATGGAGGATAAAAAGAATTGTTTCATGGTCAAACTGCCAAGCTTCACGGATGTGAAAGAATTTAATCAATCCTTGATGGAAATTGAAGCGTGGTTTGAAAAAAATAATAAGTATAGAAATGAGGAAAAAGTATAATGGCAAAAATTATGGCAGTAAATGCTGGTAGTTCTTCCATCAAATTTCAGTTGTTAGATATGCCAGCAGAAGAGGTAATAGCTTCTGGGGTAATGGAAAGAATTGGACTAGCAGAGGGAATATTCACTTTAAAGTATAATGGGAAAAAGGAAGAAACTCATCCAGTTTTACCAACGCATGCAGAAGGGGTTGAATTATTACTTCAGACATTAGTTCAAAAAGGAATCGTTAAAGATTTAAAGGAAATTGCAGGAGTTGGTCACCGTGTGGTACAAGGCGGAGAATACTTCAAGGATTCTTGTTTGGTAGATGAAGTAGTCATTAACAAAATTTCTGAATTGGCGGATTTAGCTCCACTTCATAATCCTGCTCATATCATTGGTATTAAAGCTTTTCAAAAGGCTTTACCACAGGTTCCACAAGTGGTTGTATTTGATACAGTTTTCCATCAAACCATGTCTGAAGAGGCATTTATGTATGCTGTACCATATGAATGGTATACAAAGTATGGAATCCGTAAATATGGAGCACATGGAACTTCCCATAAATATGTTTCTGAACGTTGTGCAGAAATTATGGGCAAACCTTTAAAAGATACAAAAATTATCGTTTGTCATTTAGGAAATGGAGCATCTATTTCAGCAGTTGATGGTGGGGTTTGTAAAGATACTTCTATGGGGTTAACTCCGCTTGAGGGAATTCCTATGGGAACTAGAACAGGAAATATTGATCCTACCGTGGTTTCCTATATTTGTGCAAAAGAAAACAAAACTGCGGCTGAAGTTGTAAACATCTTAAACAAAAAGTCAGGTTATTTGGGGGTTTCTGGTCGTTCTAATGATGCTAGAGATGTTACACAAGGTATGGAAGCCGGAGATCATCGTTGTAAATTAACTTTCGATATACAAGCGAAAAGAATTGCAGATTATGTAGCTTCTTACTGGTTATATCTAGGTGGCTGTGATGCTATATGCTTTACGGCAGGTATGGGCGAAAACTTGAAACACTTACGTTTGAATGTTGCAAAGCGACTTGCACCACTTGGAGTTCAAATCGACGAGAAGTTAAATGATACTTTCTCTGATGAAAGAATCATTTCTACTCCGGATTCAAAAATTAAGCTCTACATCATTCCTACAAATGAAGAAGTAATGATTGCTAGAGATACTGTTCGAGTGGCAGGCTTATAAATTTTATATACTGATGTATAAAAAGAAGAGAAGGGGATAATACTATAATTGTCTTACATAAGACAATCTATCTTTCCCTATTAAGATAGAGGCTTTTTCATAAGCAAACTATAACTCTCCCAAAGGATAAAAGGACCATAGGAATGGTCCTTTTTCCGTTTTTCTTATATTATTTTATCAATCTGTCAAACGTTTTCTTTGTAAAACAAATTTGACATTTTTTTAATTTTTTAGTATAATGCTATAATGTAAGTTATTAACTTATGTTAGGAAGTGCTAAATTATGAAGAAAAAAATCATATTTTTATCCATTTTCATACTTTTACTTATTGCAGGTGGAGTAGGGATTTTTTACTTTACTCAGTCTAATAGAGACGCAGTTACCTTCGCAGATGGCGATGCTAAATATAAAACAGAAACAAAGGAAGCTCCTTTAGATGGAACCTTACCTTTAGAACATAATTCCTATGATAACTTGGCATATGTTCTTTGGGTGTTAGAGCATGAAGAACACTTTTCTTCCACTACAAATGGAACTTCTGTTTCTGTAGGACAAACTCAAGTGATTTACAATCATAAAGTGGTCAATGGTGATGAACAACTGGTAGATACTGTGACTAGTGGTTTAGTATCTCTTGGTAAACAGAAATATTTTAAAGATGGAAAAGTATTAATACGTGATTATATCTCTAAAGAGGGAGATCAAATTACTTGGAAGCAGGATGATCCAGAATGTATTACATTTAAAGGTTTTATCAGTCGCTATGGATCTTTACCAACTTATCCTTCTGCATATATTATCTGTAAAGATACGATATTAGAAATTTCTGAAACGATTCAATTAGAGGATGGGCAGTATTCCATTTCGGTCACTTTAAATCCAAACTGGGAGTACGCTCCATTTTGGTATCGTAGAGAAGTGTCAACCAATGCCTCATCTTTATCAGAACCAATATTCTCAGAAATTAAATTAGAATATATATTTGATGCAAATTGGCGAGTTCATGAAATAAAAACCAAAGAGAAGTATTCAGTAACGCCGAAAGTTGCACCTATCACTGTAAATTGTGATACAAATATTAGTGAAAAATTTGACTATGAGCATTACGAGTTAGATGCAGATGCGGTAGAGTTTTTTAATAGATTTAAGGATTTAACCCCTAGTGATGGAGCTGTTGAGCCAAGTGAGAATACCCCATTATCTTATATCACGGGATCTTTATTAGGCGGTAGTAATAAAGAAAAAACGTTTGATATATTTGTAAAGATCAATGATAAAGAAATCAAAGGAAAACTGGCTTTAAATATTACAGACTTAAATGATGTGGGTGTAAAACTCAGTCTTGGAGATTTACAAATTATATATCAAAATAAAACTGTGTATATAGATTATCATGCTATTAAACTTAAAGGAAATGTAGATGAAGTTAAAGAAGTTATAACTCCTTTGATAGATGCTTTAATCTTAAAAAATATGGGAGGAAATACTTCCCCTGCGTTAGACTTTGATGTGAATCAAATTATGAATGATTTGAATAATGCACAAGTAATTGAAACAGAAGATCATGTTCAGTTAAACCTTTCATTAAATCTTATGGTGATTGATTTACCTTTAACCTTTGATATATCAAAGAATGGAAATGAATTAGATTTATTATCTATAACATCTGATATTTTATCTAATCCATATTTATCTGTTGTGATTGAGAAGAATGAAGCGATTCAATTTGCCCCAATTCAAGGGGAATATCAGGATGTAAAGCATGTAGATTTTATAATAGATGATATTGTAGAAATCATAAAACAAGATAAAGTTGCTGTGGATTTTAGTTTTTCTTTAGAACAATACATAATTCAAGGCAATATTTATGCGGATTTAAGCGAAAATCTAGTAAAAGTAGAACTAGATGTGGTAAATCAAGCTTTAAATTTTAATGAGCATATTGAACTATTATATAAAGATTCTTATTTCTTTGTTACATATAGAAATATAAAAATAAAAATCACGAAATCTGAATTAATTCATTTAATCAAGGAATATCTGCCAGATTTATCTGCAGAATCAAAAATCGATTTTAATCAATGGATAGACCTTCTTTTTGAGGTGGATTTTAAAACTTTATTATCGAATGTTGTTTTTGAAGAAAATCATATAGGGGCTGTGTTAGATATATCACAATTCCAAAACGCTTTTTCTTCCATTTCTGTTGATATTTATAATACGGAAGTAGGATTTGATATCGCATTAAATATGTTAGATATTCAAATTCATCTGGATACTACGAAGACAGAAACTATTTTATTAAATGAAGCAGAATATGCTGACGTATCTGGATATATTGAGTTAATTAAGTATTTCTTAAATTTGACACAACAATCTTTTAGAGTTGAGATGAATGGAACGCTAAACGTTGCAGGACAGGAGATAACGCTAAACGGGACTATAGATTTTTTACGTAAAGAGGATACCTATATCATAGATGCTTTAATGACTATAGGGTATGCAGATAATGAAATCAATGTAAATATATTACTTACTGCAAAAGATTTGTATATCACTTTATATGGTCAAACTTTTAAATTTAATCTAGATACCTTAAATGAAACAATTCAGGAAATGACGAAACGCTTAGGAATAGAACTTCCTGAGATTGAAATGACTCATTTACAATTAAATCAACTATTAGAAATTTTGAACACAATACAAGTTTCTGAAAATCAAGTGGAGCTGAATTTAGAGACAATAGTAGAACTTTTAGGAATCATTCGTATTGGATATTTAATAGAAGGAAACCAGGTCAATGGAACGATTGAGAGTGATATCTTAAAGACAGATCTTGTGATCCGACCAATCGAAGAAAGAGTAGTAGAAGTTCCAACTATATATTATACAGAAACAGATGTATTTCACGTATTGCATTATGTAGAAGATATCATTACGATTGTAAAGAACAAAAGAGTTTCTATTGGATTGAGTGGAATATACGAAGGTGTAAGCATGAATGGAAATGTTTATGCGGAATGGGATGCAGATGTAAAAGTTAAAGCAGATTTGACGATTGAGTATAATGAAGAGAAGATAAATGTTATTCTATATTATGTTCATCATGCTATTTATTTAAAGGTAAATGAAAACATTAAAGTAAAGGTTACTGTAGAAGAGCTATTAGATATAGTTAAAGATTATTTACCACAGGCAAAAGGACTAGAACAATTCCATATAGGGGATATTGTATCTATGCTGAATGAAATTAAAATTACAGATTCTATGGTAGAAGTGTTGTTAGACTTCAGTAAATTTCTTCCTGAACTGTCTCAGGTGAAGATTGAACTTTTAAATACAGAAGTGGGATTTGACGTAGCTTTAAATCTATATGATATTCAAATTCATATTGATACAACTAAAACAGATAGAATCGTATGGAATGAAGCAGATTATGTGGATTTATCAAATTATCTTAAAGAATTAAATTATATTTTGAGTCTTCTATTTAAGAAATCTATTCACATTAGTTTTGGTGGAGAGATTTTCCTATCTGAATTTTCAAATGCATTACCAAAAGATTTAAATATAAGCATAAATAGTGAAAGTTATATCGATTTGGTTTTACGGAATGGTACTTATGCAGTAGATGGGAAACTCATTGTAGATATTGCCTCCACAAGACAAGAGATTTCTTTCCAAATTGTTGATGAAGTGATTTATATTACCTATGGTAATTTCAGTTTGAGATTAGCATTCTTTGAAATTTCAGGATTAATTTCTCATATAAAAGAGGTATTCCAACTAGGAGAGAGCAACTTTACTTCCTTGGATTCTATAACAGAATTATTAAATTTAATCACTTTAGATGAGACGGAGTTTACTTTAGATTTGAGTCATATCTTAAATACACTTTCAAGTATTTTAGTTTCAATGCAACTCATCTATGAAGAGAACGCTGTAGTGGGGACAAATTTTGAAATTTCTAATCAGGCTTTTCGTTTAAATATGGTTCTAGAACCTTCTTCAAGAACAGAAATTGTGATACCACAGGCAAATTTATCCTGTGAAGATGTAAAGAATTTCATTACATCCATCGGTAATATCATCACAGGAGTTCAAGAAAGTGATGGGTTAACGTTTAACCTTGATATGACCGTCTATGGCATTTCCCTTCTTGGTACGATTCAACTAACGAAAAGTATGGATGTTTATGCAGATTTTTCCGCCAGTATGATAGATTTAGATGGTCAAGAGTATCGTCTAAGCTTTACTGTGGCTTATGTAGAACAACAACTTTATGTCTCCTTTAATGGCATAGATTTAGTATTTGAATCCGCCGATTTTATGGTCATCTTGAATACAGTAGAAGAATTGATTGGACCAATCCTAGAATACATCAAGAAACTACTTTCCTCTATGAGCTTTGACTTTATCGGAATGAACACTTCAAAAGAAGAAAGTGTCCTTCGTTTTGTCCTTCAACTTATGGATTTTGATGCTATTCAAATTGAAACCTCTATTTTAAAGGATTCTGTAGAATTACGTGGTAAGATCAGTGAACATATGGAATTAAATGCTTTGCGTCTAACTTATGGTTTAGAAGAAATCCCTGCATTAAAACAGGAGTATTTAGATGTTTCTCATCTGATTTCTATGTTTGAAAACTTAGAAAAGGGAGTGGCTTCTACAGGGCAAATATCTGTAGATGCTATGGGATATAATATTTTATTGCCATATCAAATGCAATTTAAACTGGATTTGATAGAATTAATTAAAGGTCAAAATTTATTTGATGCAATAGAATTAGAACTTGTTATAGATTCAGAATTCTATAGTCCTATTATTTTGACTATTGTTCAAGGTGTCATTTATTTAGATTCTATGGATACCAAATTTAAATATCAGCTTCCAAGGTGGAACATTGGTGCTTTACTATCTTCAGCAGAAGAAAATAAAGAAAGTTTAAATATAGCCAATACATTTATGGATATAACGAAGTATTTGAATGGTATAGCATTTGAAGTAAGCTATAATAGTTTAATGATGTCTTTCAGTTCAGAACTAAGCCAAACTTTAAATGAAATTCTAGAAACTTTACTGGGCGTACAGATAGAACTTAAGGATATTAGCTTGGCTTTAAATCATTTAACGGATACAACTGCAGATTTTGAATTTAATGCTTCTGTAAATGCACTTGGTCTGGATGTATATTTAAATTTATCAACAAAAACTACTGCTTCTGATTATGTATCTCATTTGACAGAAACAGATAAAGAATTATTCCTTTGGACGACAGACTTTAAAGAGCATCCTTTTGCTAAACGTCTATTAGATATTTTAACGATGGTAAAAGGAATTGTAAGTTTAGACTATTCTGGAGATGGTCAAAAGTTTAATCTGAATATTCCTTTAGAAGTGGATAATGGATTAATCAAATCTTGTGTGGTTACAGGAGATTTAGGCATTGCATTAGACTTACAAGGCATTTTAGATGGCAATGATCTTTGGTCTTCTTTCAAAGTGAATGCAAAAATTAATATAAAAGCGGAAACGAAACTTTTTGTTAAAATCAATATCAATGTTTGGGTATTTTACATTGGAGATGGTTATCTGTATTTAGTGGTGGATGGTACTGCTGCTGGTATAGGATTTAAGATTTCAGAAATGATAATTGATTTGAAGAGTACTTTAGCAGAAGGACTAGCAACTTCTTCTGATGAGGTAAGTACAATTTATCTAAATGATTTATTAAATCGTATTATGAATGGCTTTACCACAGAACAGACGGGAACTACGACAACCCTACGTCTTGCACCTGCAGCTGTGGAAGTTGTTCATACATTATGGAGAAGTTTAGTGGATATGACAAATGAGCAAATTGCTTCATTAAATGTATCTGCACTGACTAGTTTAATTAATAGTATTTCAAACTTTAATATGGATGTCACAGGATTTACACTCGTTTATTCTGGGAATGATCAAAATCAATTGGATCATTTAAAAGTTGTATTAAGCGGATATCGTCACGGAACATATACCAAGACAGAGCTACCTATTACGATTACTGCAAGTGGTAAACTAGATGCATCTTATTTTGATTCAGCCATCGCAAAGGCGAATGAAGATGCATATATCACTGCAAAATCTGAAATGGCAATTGCTAGAGAAAAGGTTAATGCCTTAGGAGAATTTAAATATACCCCTGAGTTTTATGCCCAAGCGAAAGAGGTTCAAAATTACTTGGATTCTATGTCAGAACTAGCCAAAGCATCTTATAGTTCAACTTATCCATCAGAAATGATAAGCTATTATGAACAACTTGCGGTAAGTGAAGAAAATTTAAAACACATTTTAGAAACTTATAATGAAACTGGGTTCAGTGGATTAGATTATGAAATGGTATTGGGATGCTATGATGCTTATCAGTACTTTAGAAAAAATGAAATCGTATTAACAGAAGCTGAGTTTGATCTTTATGTTTCAATTTATAATACGATGGCTTTAGAAAGTCTTTTAGATTTTGCAAATCGTGTAAATGATTTTGTTCGATTAGAAATTCTAGATTTTGAACATAATTCTTTAGAAATTTTAGAGTATAGAAATCAACTAAATGCATTAAATAATGAATATTATATGTTGTCCTCCTCTTATAAAGAAGCTTTTAAAAACTTCTATTCAGTTTCCTATGAAAAATTAATGCAGCTTGTAGAGGAATATGATAAAGCAGTTTCCATTTTCTTAAATGAGAAGATTTACGAGTATATATCCAATACGTATACTCTAGAAGAAGCACAAATGCTTTACATAAACTATGACTTTGAGAAGGGAAAAACCTATGGATTAGATCATAGCAAGCAAACGGTTGCTTGGGATTTGTTGACAGACTTTATCTACATGAACTATGTAAATGAATTAGATAAGCAAATCGGTAAGGCAATTGAGGGTGGCATTATTTCTGAATTGGTTGTCCAAATTCCACAATTAGAAAATGAATATCAAAAATTTAGTAACGAGTTTAAAACTTACTTCCGATATGATATGGAAAAATTAAGAAGTATGTTAGAGCCTGCGCAAGTTAAATTTGTTGAAGAAACCAAAGAACTCTTAGATCAATTTGAACTTGCCATTGCGTATGTGAATTATGGATTTGCTGATGCGCAAAAGGCTTACTACTATGATTATTCTAAACTGGTATTTACAGAAATGAATTATGCGTATGGCGTAGCATTGAAAAACTATTTCACTTATGCGAGTGAAACAGAACTATCTTCTTGGTATAATGATGCTGATGCATTCACTAAGTTTAAAATCCTTGCGTATGCCTTTGATTTTATGGAAAGTGTTAATGATCCAGCGTGTTCAAAAGAAGAATTACAAGCCAAGTTTGAAGTACTAGCCGATAGCAGTAAAAATTTCTATGTTACGAAATATGTGACAGGAATTTGGGGTTCTAAAAAAGTGCATGATGAAATTCATAGTTTTGCAGAAATTTTCATCAAAGCCTCTAATGGCTTTGCCTACACATGTTATCAAGCTTATTTACAAAAAATAAATGCTTAATTTATAAAGTCAGGGAAACCTGACTTTATTTTACTTTTAGTATTCTTATATTTTAGGGAATATGCTATAATAGGGTTTAAGGGTGAGATGAATGAATTTAGATTATAATGAAATGCTAGATTTTGTTTATGAAACACTAAAAATGAACAAGGGTCTAAAAAGTGATAAACCCCATTTGTTTTTTAGAAATCGATATGAACATATTCAACGTGTATTTGGTTGGGCAAATCGTATTTTACCTGGTGTGGAAACTTGTAATGTAGATGTGGTATTAACTGCAGCTGTTTTTCATGATGTGGGATATAAGGATTCAATTGGAAAAAATCATGCAGCTTTAGGAAGCCAAATATTTGAAACCTATGCTTTAGACCATGCTTTTGATTTAGAATTTACCAAGAAAGTTTCTAATTTGATTCAGCAGCACTCTTATAAGGAACTCTTGCATCATTCAGATACTTCTATAGAACTTATACTTTTAATGGAAGCCGATTTATTAGATGAAGAGGGAGCTTTAGGGATTGTATTTGATTTGCTGGCTGAAGGGTATAAAGAACCAGAATCTTATGCTTCTGTATTTAACGAGATTATGATTCATTCGGCTCATATAGTAGAACAAAATTATATGATAACTCCTTTGGCAAAGAAATTTTGGGAAGAGAAAAAAAGGTTTATAGAAAACTTTATGAAAGATTTGAAATTTGATTTATTTATGGAGTGATGTTATGGAAATAAATATCATAGGTGCAGGTCTTGCAGGATGTGAGGCTGCATATTATTTGGCAAAAAAAGGGTATAAAATCAAGCTTTATGAGATGCGTCCTAAAAAGATGACTCCTGCACATCAAACAGATAAATTTGCGGAGCTAGTATGTTCCAATTCATTAAGAAGTGATTCTTTAGAAAATGCTTGTGGAATTTTAAAAAAAGAGATGGAACTATTAGATTCCTTAATTATTAAGGCGGCTAGAAGTCACGCAGTTTTAGCTGGAGGAGCTTTAGCAGTGGACAGAGAGGGCTATGCTGCTTATGTGACAGAGGTCATAAAAGCCTTGGATACGATTGAAATCGTATATGAAGAGCTCACAACGATTGATGTATCAAAGCCGACGATTCTAGCTACAGGACCTCTGACAAGTGATGCATTGAGTGAGGAAATTAGAAAACTTTTTGGAGTGGATGATTTTTATTTTTTTGATGCGCAAGCACCAATTATTTATGCAGATTCCATCAATTACGAGAAAGTGTATTTGAAATCTAGATATGACAAAGGAGAGGCATCTTATTACAATTGTCCTTTTACAAAAGAAGAATTTGATAAATTTTATGATGCATTAATTACAGCAGAGGGAGTGGAAGTGAAAGACTTTGAAATCAAAGTCTTTGAAGGCTGTATGCCAGTTGAAATCATGGCAAAGCGTGGGCCGCAGACACTTACTTTCGGTCCGATGAAACCAGTTGGTTTAAAAACTCCTACAGGAGAAAAACCATATGCAGTTGTACAGCTTAGACAAGATGATGCAGCAAAAGAAATGTACAATCTTGTAGGATTTCAAACCCATTTAAAATTTGGAGAACAAAAAAGAGTTTTTCAGATGATTCCTGGACTTGAAAATGTTCGTTTTGCCAAGTATGGACGCATGCATAAGAACACTTATATAAATGCTCCTAAAATCTTAAATCCTACATATCAAACCAAAAAATATCCTAATCTATTTATTGCAGGACAATTAAGTGGTGTAGAGGGGTATGTTGAATCTGCAGCAAGTGGTATTTATGCTGCAATAAATATGGACAGATTTTTGAGAAACGAAGACTTGGTTATATTTCCAAATACTACGGTGATGGGAAGTATGTCTTTATACATTTGTAATGCGAATCCAGAAGGATTTCAGCCGATGAATGCAAATTTTGGCATCATGGCAGATTTGGATTTTCCGCATAAGAAAAAAGAAAGAAAAAGTTTATATGCCAAACGAGCCTTAGAAATTATGCGCAAGGAAGTAGAAAAACTATGATAGAGGATATCGTTTTAAGAAAAAAAGATGCCTTAACCAATGAAACAGCTATTTTGGCTTTTGTTGACTATTTAGCCAATGTGAAAAATTATTCTTCAAATACCGTAATCAGTTATAAAAAAGACATTCAGGAATTTAATGATTTTATCGTTTCGGAGCGAATGGCACCAGGATTATTGCAGATTAGAAATAATCGCGTATGTAAAAATTATGTTTCTTATCTATCTAGTATGAATCTTGCCTCTACAAGTATCAATCGAAAACTATCCGCACTGAGAAGTTTTTATGAATTTTTATTAAAGAAGCAGGCAGTCACAGTCAATTATTTTGATGAGGTCGAAGCACCTAAAGCTCCAAAGAGACTTCCAAAAACAATTAAAACCGCAGAAATAGAAATGCTATTTAATGCATGTGATCAAAATACACCTTTAGGATTTCGTAACTACTGTATTTTAGAAGTATTATATGGCTGTGGACTACGTGTTAGTGAGTTATGTGGCATGCAGATTAAAGATATCGATTTTATTGAACAAACGATTGTCGTGCATGGAAAAGGAAGTAAAGACAGAGTTGTTATTATGTTTGAAGATTTAGCCTATGATTTGAAAAGATTCATTTCTACATATCGTTTGGATTTATTATATCGTTCAGAAGACCAAGAGAATCGTACAGTTTTTCTAAATAAAAATGGGACATCTTTAACACCTAGAGGAGTAAGGGTTATTTTAAATAAAATTATTGAAGATTGTGGTGAAACATTTCATCTATCTCCTCATATGCTTAGACATAGTTTTGCCACAGCATTATTAAATAATGGGGCAGACATGCGAAGTGTACAAGAGTTATTGGGACATGAGAATTTGTCTACAACTCAAATTTATACACATGTTACATTCGATAATGTGAAAAAATCCTATGAAATCAGTCATCCAAGAGCATCAAAGCCAACAGATTCCAATAAATAAAAGGGACAAATGGAAATTTACTTGTATAAACCATATTTTTTTGGTATAATTCTAATGTTTGAAAAGGAGTAAAATTATGAAAAAAATAGCCATTATTTTTATGATGTTAATAACAATAAGCTTAAGTAGCTGTGGTGACAAAGCAGAACGTCAAATCATTAGAGACGAACCCGCTACAGAAATTAAAGAGGCCTTAAATTTATCTTTGGTAGAACAGGGCAAAAATCTAAATAAGGATTTAGATCATAATCTTGCCTATACGAATGTTCAAATTGCAGAAGAAACAAAGTCTTCTTTATTTTATCAAACGATAGATTTAGATGAATATATGACAGAAAGATTTAAACAAATCAACTTGAATGTATTATTCTTCAATGGAAATTTTCCATCCAGTGATGCAGATTCTTTTATCCAAGAAATGAATCATGCAGATTATGGATTAAGTAAAGAAAAAATAGGATATGATTTTAAAATCACAGAAAATATTAGTAATACATTATTTGGAAAACTAGCTTTATCCACTGTGCTTACTCTACCTGCAGATTATGTGAAAAAAGAAAATGATGCTGCAAAACTTGTGGTGATGTATCTTCCTACCTATTGTACATACAACGATGGAACCCAGGATTGGACAAAAGTTTTTCTGCTTGTTCCAGTTTACTATGCCTTTGCATATGAATCAACAGTACCCACTTATACAGAGGATATAAAACAGTATAAGATTGAGTTGGATGATAAAGGATTATTACCAAGTAAAAATAATGAAAAGCTCTAATTTTAGAGTTTTTCTTTTTTTAATTTTTTCTTGAATTTTTTTTAAAGCTGTGTTATGATATTAAAGGCACAAAATACACATGCTTTTGGAGCTGATCGTCGTGTGCAAGAAATTGATGGAGGTCGGCAAAGAAGAAGGCAGAGGACAAAAACAAAAATAAAAAGGAGAAAGAAAAATGTCTGAATCAGTAGTTTCAATGAAACAATTATTAGAGTCAGGTGTTCATTTTGGACATGCGACTCGTAGATGGAATCCAAAAATGGCAAAGTATATTTTTACAGCTAGAAATGGTATTTACATCATCGATTTACAAAAGACTGCAAACCAAATTGAGAGTGCATATGCAGCTTTACTTGAAATCGCAAAAAATGAAGGAAAGGTTCTTTTTGTAGGAACAAAGAAACAAGCGCAAGAAGCTGTGAAAGAAGAAGCAGCTCGTTCTGGCCAATTCTATGTAAACCAAAGATGGTTAGGTGGAACCTTAACAAACTTTAAAACAATCAAGAAAAGAATTCAAAAATTACAAGATCTTTATAAAATGGAAGAGAATGGAGATTTTGAAAAATTAACTAAGAAAGAAGTTATTAAGTTAATTGCAGAACGTGAAAAACTTGAAAAATTTTTAGGTGGAATAAAAGAAATGCAAAAGCTTCCTAATGCATTGTTTATCGTTGATCCTCGCAAGGAACGTAATGCTATATTAGAAGCTCGTAAATTAAATATTCCAGTATTTGGAATCGTAGATACCAACTGTGACCCAGATGATGTGGATTATGTAATTCCTGCTAACGATGATGCTATCCGTGCAGTTAAGTTAGTTACTTGGGTTATGGCTAATGCTGTAATTGAAGCAAATGGTGGAGAAGTAGAAAAATTTGATGAGCCTGAAGAGGTTAATTTAAGTGAAGAAATTTCTAAAGAAAAGCCTTCTACTAAAGATACACCAAAAGCAAAAAGACCAGCTGCTCCTAAAAAAGTAGTTAAGGTTGAAGAAACTAAAGCTGAATAATTGGAGGATTAGAATTATGGCAAATATTACTGCTCAAATGGTTAAAGAATTACGTGAAAAAACATCTGCTGGTATGCTAGATTGTAAAAAAGCATTAGCAGCAACAGATGGTGATATGGAACAAGCAGTTACATGGTTACGTGAAAAGGGTATTGCAAAAGCCGTGAAAAAAGAAAGTGCGGTTGCTGCAGAAGGACTTTGTTCTTACCGTATTTCAGGGAATAAATGTGTTGTTTTTGAACTTAACTCACAAACAGACTTTGTTGCACAAAATGAGAAGTTCTTAAATCTTTTAGATAAGGTTGGAGAAATCATTGCTAATTCTAACGCAACAAATACAGAAGAAGCTTTAGCTTTACTAGTAGATGGTAAAGATTTAAATACAATTATATTAGAAGCTTCTGGAGTGATTGGTGAAAAAATTACACTTCGTCGTGTTAGTGTGATTGAAAAATCAAATGATCAAGTATTTGGTGCTTACAAGCATATGAAAGGTAGAATCGTTACAGTAGCTATTTTATCTGGAAATGATGATCTTGTAGCGAAGGATATCGCAATGCATGTTGCTGCTTTAAGCCCTAAATATGTATCTAGAGAAGATGTTCCTGCAGATTACATTGCAAAGGAAAGAGAAATTATTTTGGCAGCAGCATTGAATGAAAATGCAGCATCACCAAAACCAAAGCCTGAAAACATTATTGCTGAAAAAATTGTTCCAGGCCGTTTAGATAAGAGTTTAAAGGAAACTTGCTTATTATCTCAACCATTTGTTAAAAATCCAGATCAAACT
This sequence comes from uncultured Anaeroplasmataceae bacterium, assembly GCA_910577745.1. GTDB lineage: Bacteria > Bacillota_I > Bacilli_A > Acholeplasmatales > Anaeroplasmataceae > Pelethenecus. Next base: position 35,827 of record CAJTNG010000009.1, read on the forward strand.
GTTGAAGCATATGTTAATGGTGCGAAATCTCATGTCGTAACTTTTGTTCGTCTTGAGGTTGGCGAAGGAATTGAAAAACAAGTGAATGATTTCGCCGCTGAGGTTGCAGCACAATCAGCAGCTTTCAATAATTAATTTTTAGGGGAGGCTACTGGCCTTCCTTATTTTTATAAAAAAATGGAGGAAAAAACTATGTATAAACGCGTCTTATTAAAAATGAGTGGTGAAGCAATTAAAGGAGAAACCCCTTTTGGAATTGATTCTGAAACGGTTCGCTCAATTGCTAAGCAAATTAAAGCTGCTCATGATTTGGGAGTACAAATTGGGATTGTTGTAGGTGGCGGAAATATCTGGCGTGGCAAAACCGCTTCAGAACTTGGTATGGAACGTGCTCAAGCAGATTATATGGGAATGCTTGCCACGGTAATGAATGGTCTTGCTGTGCAAGATGCCTTGGAACAAATTGGAGTTCCTACTCGAGTATTATCCGCAATTACGATTAATGAAATTGCAGAACCCTACATAAGAAGAAGAGCAATTCGTCATCTAGAAAAGGGACGTGTTTGTATATTTGTTGGTGGAATCGGATCTCCCTATTTTTCTACCGATACAGCTTGTGTCTTACGTGCAACTGAAATTGGTGCAGAAATTGTCCTTATGGCTAAAAATAAAGCAGAAGGCGTATACGATTCTGATCCAAGAAAAAATCCAAATGCAGTTTTATTTGATGAAATTACATTTACAGAAATTTTATCAAAGAATTTACAGGTTATGGATTCAACAGCTGCATCCTTATGTAAGGATAATGGCTTAAATTTAATTGTATTTAATATGAATACAGAAGGTAATATTGTTCGCGCTGTAAAGGGTGAGAAGATAGGAACTTTTGTTAAAGTAAAGTAGGTGAAATTATGGAAGAATTAGAAATGGTATTATTAGAAGCAGAAGATAAAATGGATAAGGCTTTGGCTGCTTTAGAAAAAGAACTTTCAACCGTTCGTACGGGTAGAGCAAATGCATCTTTATTAGATTGTATTTCTATTGAATATTATGGTGTTATGACACCGTTAAAACAGGTTGCTTCAATTACAGTTCCTGAGGCAAATCAATTATATATAAAGCCTTTTGATAAATCCGTTTGTAAGGATATTGAAAGAGCAATTAATGCATCATCTTTAGGACTAACTCCTCAAAGTGATAGTAATGGGATTCGTTTAATCTTACCTCAGATGACAGAGGAAAGAAGAAGAGAACTTACAAAAGTTGTTGGTAAAATGGAAGAACAAGCTAAAGTTGCGGTTCGTAATGTTCGTAGAGATTCAAATGATGAAATTAAAAAGCTTGATTTACCTGAAGACGATGAAAAACAAGCTTTAGATGATGTTCAAAAGCTTACAGATAAAAAGATCAATCTTATAGAAGAAATAGCATCTAAGAAAAACAAAGATGTCATGTCAATTTAAGCTTAAGCCTTTGCTTAGGCTTTTCTTTTTATCATGAGAAAGACTTTTATTTTATAAGATTAAGTGGTATAATGTGTATATATTTCTTTAGCCCCTAGAAAGAGAGGAAATAAAATGAAGAAAAGAGTTATTACTGGAATCATATTAGGAATCATATTAGTTCCTTTACTATTGGTAGATGCGCTTTTTCCATTATTGCAGTGTGTAATTATGCTGTTTTGTATTATTGCCACAATAGAAATGATTCGTATGTGTGAAAAAACCAAGCCTATGAGTTTTCCAGTTAAGGTTATGGTTATAGCTTCTACATTGTTAATTTATTTGGGTATCGTGAACGAGGATCCTTCTTGTAAGCAATCTTTGATTACCAAAATGATGAATCATATAGATTTTCAATTGAGCATTTTGACGACACTGACATTGGTATGTGCCATAATTTTTGCCTGTCAACTTTTTGTTAAGGACTTTGATGCAGGAGATGTTGGCAGATGTTTTATGATCATTTTATATATTTCTTTAGGCTTTTCCGCTATAACTGTACTTTTATTTAATGGTATGAGATTTATTATGTATATGGTGGTTGTTTCTTTGTTTACAGATATTTTTGCCCTAATCTTTGGCATTCGGTTTGGAAAACATAAACTATGTCCTTCCGTTTCTCCTAAAAAGACTTGGGAAGGAGCTATAGGTGGTACAGTATGTGCAACGATAGCTGGATGCTTATTTGCTGGATTTTATGATAAATTTGGTCATTTCTTTGTTCCAGGAGCAGAGCCAATCAAATTTTTTGAAGGCGTCTTCAATTATGATAAAGTTCCTATGGCTGTAATGGTAATCCTTTTAATTCTTTTAACTATATTAATTTCTATTAGTTCTCAAATCGGGGATTTGGTATGTTCTAAATTTAAACGTACTTATGGAATTAAAGATTTTTCTCAAGTGTTTCCAGGACATGGTGGCATATTAGACCGTTTTGATTCAACGTTATTTGCTTGTATTGTCTTTTTATGCTTTATCACTATAATCAGAATTGCTTTACCGCTAATGGGGATGTAATATGAAGTATTTATATTTATTAGGCGCTTGTGGATCTATTGGAACGCAGACACTAGATATCGTAAGAAATCACCCAACAGAATATACAGTCATTGGAATGAGTGTTGGTTCCAACTTAGATCTTGCTAAAAAGTTAATTATGGAATTTAAACCAAAGATTGTATGCTTCCGCAAGATGGAGCATATTTTTTCCATAGAGTATAATCCTATCGTCACATATGGAGATGAAGGATTATTACAAGTGGCAAGATATCATCAGTTTGAAAATGAATGGTTAGTCAATGCTTTAGTCGGTGTTGCAGGATTAGAACCTACTGTAGAAGCAATAAAGACAAGGAAGCATATTGCACTTGCAAATAAAGAAACCTTAGTTGTTGCAGGAGACATCATTCAACAACTTATTCAAGAGTATCAGGTTACATTATTACCAATAGATTCAGAGCATTCTGCTATTTTGCAATGTTTAAGAGGCGAAGATGATCGTCAGATTAAAAAACTGATTATTACCGCAAGTGGTGGGTCTTTTAGGAATAAAAGTCGTGAAGAATTGGAAGAGGTTACAGTACAGGATGCTTTAAATCATCCTAACTGGCAAATGGGCTCTAAGATTACCATTGATTCTGCAACAATGATGAACAAAGGCTTTGAAGTGATAGAGGCACATTATTTATTTCAAATAGACTATGATAAAATTCATACGATTTTACATCCTGAAAGTATTGTTCATTCTATGGTTGAATTTCAGGATGGATCTGTCAAGGCTCAATTAGGAGTGTCTGATATGCGTATTCCGATTGCGTATGCTTTAGCTTATCCGAACCATACAGAAACTAAAGTTCAGGAACTAAACCTTTTAGATTTAAATTTACACTTTTCTTTCTTGTCTAAAAAGCGATATCCTTGTTTGGAATTTGCTTATTATGCAGCTCAAAAAGGTGGGTTATATTTGGCTGTTTTGAATGCAAGTAATGAAGCGGCGGTTCATTTGTTTTTAAAGGAAAAGATAAGTTTTTTAGAAATTGAGCATATTATTAAAAAAGAGATTTATAAGAAGGAATATGAAAGAGATTCTATCTGTTCTTTAGAGGAACGTATTTCGGTAGGTAGGGAAGTTTATAAAAATATATTAAAAGAATATGGAGAGATTTTATGATTTTAGCACTTACAGGAGTTCCATTAGTTATTGTTAGTATTATTGCATTTATACTTATTTTAGGAATTATCATCATCATTCATGAGGGTGGACATTTTTTCTTTGCTAGACGTGCTGGAATTTTATGTCACGAATTTTCAATTGGAATGGGACCAGCCATTTATAAAAAACAGTTTAATGAAACGACATTTTGCATTAGAGCGATTCCTATCGGGGGGTACGTGTCTATGGCAGGTGAAGAAATTAGTAATGAGCTGGTAAAAGTCGGAGATACCATTGGCATAAATATTTTAGATAATAAAATCAGTGAGATTGTCACCGTTGAAGAAGTGGATGCAATGGTGCGTGGCGAGGTTATAAGTGTTGATCTCTATGGACAGGAAGGAAATCCGTTATATATTACCATTCATGATGGATTTCAGGAACAATACTTTGAAGTTTTAGAAGATGCCTATTATGTTTTGAAAAAAGGTGAAAAATTACAGATTACGCCTTATAATCGTTGTTTTGAATCTAAAACCATTTGGCAAAGATTTTTAACACTTTTTGCAGGACCTCTTATGAATTTCATTCTTGCTATTATTTTATATTTGATTGTAAGTTTTGCAACGGGTGTTCCTAATACGGCATCTACTATAATTGGGGATGTTTCTCGTGCGAATAGTGATTTATTAGTAGAAACAGAAAATGGTTCTACAACTAAACTTCTTCCTGGAGATGATATTCAAAGTATTAATGGAGTGAAGATTTCAAGCTGGGATGACTTAAGTACAGAGTTAGACAAATTATTAGATACAGGTACAACTCAAGTCAAAATGGAAGTCTTAAGAAATGGAACCCTCTTGAATTTTGATTTTGATTGCTATACCTATATTGTTTCTTTGGGAATTTCTAATATGCAAGTGAAAAATCAGGAATTTCCAAGTGAAGTGAAACATGGAGTTCGTTTAGGAGCTATAGGCTTAAGATATTTAGACGATGCTAATAAAGGGGATTATCCGATTCAGTCTGGAGATATTTTAACTAAAATGCGAGTGGATCAGGTGAATAGTGATAAGACAGTTACACCTGGTAATGTGGTAGATATTACTTCTTGGGATCAGCTGATAAAAGTATTTAAGGATGCAGATATCGTCAATGTTTATTTTGAATATTATTCTTATCAGAAAAAAGGAATTGTATCTATAGAAGAATGTAGTGCATTGCAGACGTATGGTAATGAGGTTTTGGAGAATCAAAGAATTGAGAAGATTCAGGTAAAGGTTGGCATTTCTCCAACGACCAAATTTGATTTTTTCAGATGTATTGGAAATGCCTTTGTAGACTTTTGGGATGATTTCACACTCATCTTTAGAACATTGGGATTATTAATTTTTCCAAGTAGTGGAGGTATACGTCAAGTCGGAGTAAGTGACCTTTCTAGTTTTGTTGGTATCTTTGATTTAGTGAAAACCTTTGTGGGATCAGGATTGTTGTCTTTGATGGCATTTACTGCCATGTTATCGGTGAATATTGGAGTAATGAATTTACTTCCTATTCCAGCACTAGATGGAGGACGAATTGTATTTTTAGGTTATGAACTGGTTACTAGAAAAAAACCTAGTAAGAAAGTTGAAAATATAATCAATAATGTGTTTTTTATTCTTTTAATGATTCTGTTTGTTTATGTGACATACAATGATATTGTTCGATTGATTAGAAAATAGGAAGGGAGATTCTATGGACTATAAAAATCCTATCATTTTTCAGGATTATTCGGATCCTGATGTTATTCGAAGAGGAGATAATTTTTATCTTATTGCGTCAAGTTTTAATCATACGCCAGGTATTCCTGTATTAAAAAGTAAAAACTTGGTCAATTGGAAACAAATCGGATATGTATTTCAAAATCTTCCTTTTGAGCGTTTTAAGGATGTCTGTCATGGAGATGGTGCATGGGCACCATCTTTGAGATATCATCAAGGAAAGTATTATGCTTGTATTCCTTTTCCAGATGAGGGAATATATGTATGTTCTTGTACAGACATAGAAAAAGGAGATTGGACAAGTCCTTGGTGCTTGATCGAGGGGAAAGGCTATGAAGATCCGTGTCCTATTTGGTTAAATGGAAAGTGTTATTTGGTTTTGGCATTTGCAAAAAGTAGAATGGGCTTTAACTCATGCTTAGGTTTATTTGAGGTAACTCCAGATTTAAAACAAAAAATTTCTGAAACTTATACTATCATTTATGATGGACACCATATGAACCCTACAATAGAGGGACCTAAATTTAATTACAGAAATGGTTGGATTTATATTATGGCACCTGCAGGGAGTGTTAAAACAGGATGGCAGGTCTGTTTAAGAAGTAGGGATATCTATGGGCCTTATGAACCAAAAATCGTTTTGTTACAAAATGATACAAAAATCAATGGACCACATCAGGGAGCTTTAATAGAATTAAAGAAAGATGAATGGGCGTTTATCCATTTTCAGGATTGTGACTGTTATGGGAGAATATGTCATTTACAGCCCGTAAAATGGGTCAATGATTGGCCAATATGTGGATGGGCAAAGGATGAACTTCTTGGAGGTTCTCCTGTGTTACAGCATGAATTTTTAGTTGATAAAAAATCAAACTATCAATTAGAAACCTCAGATTTGTTTAAAACAAAGCAATTAAGCCTGATGTGGCAAACTCCAGCAAATCAGCAACCAGACTGGTATAAATTCAATCAAGGTCTTGTATTGAATTGTTACTTTCATACCCAAAAAGCTTACCAGGCATTACATTTAACTCCTAATTTATTTTTGACTAAGTTGGCATACCCCTCCTTCAAAATTGCTGTTTTATGTGAACTGATGTTAACTCACGATGGTGATGAAGTGGGACTTTGTTATATGGGGAGTGTATATAGCTATATATGTGTGACAAGAATCAAAGGGCAAAATCATCTTCAAGTTCGAACAGGAGCTTTTAATCAAGATCATGATGTTACAGTATTTGATGGTTTATATCAAAATAAGGAGATTGAATTTGCTTTAAAGTTTTCATATCCTGGGACCTATAAACTCGGCTTTAACAGAACAATTTTCAAACAGGAATATACAGCATATCCAGGAAAGTGGATAGGTGGAAAAGTGGGCATTTATGCCAAAGGGCAGAAGAACTCTTATGGTTCAGGACGATTTAAATTTTTTAAAGTAAAGGCTGTGAATAGAAGTGAAAGAAAAGGATAATTTTATATTAGATATTAAACGCTTAGGAATTAATGGAGAAGGTATAGGATTTTATAATCGTATGGCGGTTTTTGTGCCTGGTGCTATTCCTGGAGAAGGGCATAATGTAGAAGTATGCAAAGCTGATCAGAAGATGGCATATGCCAAAACTTTAGAAATTAAAAATATATCAAAAGATAGAACCACGCCTAGTTGTCTCTATTATTTGGATTGTGGAGGCTGTAATGTCTCTCATATTTCTTATGAGAAGATGCTTGAATTTAAGCGTGAATCTGTGATTGAGGCATTAAATCGTTATACTTCTTTAAATCCCAAATCTTTTGAAATTAGAAAAACGGTTCCGTCTGAAGAAATTTTTCATTACCGAAATCGTAGTCAATTGACTGTAAAAAGTATTGAAAAATCTTTAAAAGTCTGTATGCTAAAACCAAATTCCAACATTGCTGTCCCTATTGATACATGTTTGGTACAAAAACAAAAGATAAATGAATTAAATGAGAAAATTTTGAAGATGGCAGAAGAACTTGGAATATCATTTTATCTTAAAAAATATGGCAGAGGAGTTTTAAGATATTTAGTGATTCGTGTCAATGAAAAAAATGAAGCTTTAGTCTGCTTCATCTGTGGAGAAAAGAATAGCAAAATTAAAGAATTAGCTAAAAAAACTCTTACATTAGATGGGGTAGTTAGCGTTTATGAATCCTTTAATGATGCTAAAAAGGAAATTGGATTCTTTGGAACAGAGCCAAAATTGTTAGAAGGAAAACCATATATCATTGAACAATTAGGAAATATCTCTTATAGGATTTATCCAAACACTTTCTTTCAGTTAAATACAAAGCAAGCAAAAAATATGATGGATTTAGTGCTTAAAGCTTGCAAACTATCCCGTAAAGAGCGAGTATTGGATGCATATAGTGGGGTGGGAGCGATTGGCTTATATTTAGCACATATGGCAAAAGAGGTGGTTGGAATAGAGTTTAATAAGGATTCTGTTTTAGCGGCCAATGAGAATGCAAAGGAAAATCATATTAAAAATGCCAAGTTCTTACAAGGGGATGCAACAGAGTTATTACCACAGTTGTTGATGAAAGAGCCATTTGATGTTGTGGTAGTTGATCCGCCAAGAACAGGGTTAGAAGATAAATTTATTAAAACTTTATTAGATGCTAAAATTAAACGCATGGTATATGTATCCTGTAATCCGGCAACTCTTGCAAAAGACTTAGAGAAATTGAGTGAGATATATCGAGTTAATCATATTACACCATTAGATATGTTTCCTCAAACATCTCATGTTGAAAGTGTTGTTTCAATGTTTTTGAGAGATATCCATAAAGATTAAAACAAATTTAAAAATATTTTAGAATTTTTATTACTATAGTAATAACTTGCAGGCGATTCTGAAAAATCAAAAGAATCGCTTGCAAATCAATTTATTTTGTGTATAATTATAAATGTCAAGGCACAAGCGTTATTTATAGTTTGTATATTGATTGATATTTTAACCTATAACTCAAGTCGACAAGTGATATGTTAAACTATGAATTAATAAATAAATTTATATATAAAATTTGTAAGCCTATAGAAATCATACTATTTGTGAAAATAATGTATTTATAGGCTTTTATTTTGCCTTGATGAAAAATTAAATCAAAATCAAGGAGGACAAAAAATGACAGAAGAGATAATCGATTTAATTGCAAAGAAGCTAGGATATGAGTTTAATAATAAGACTCTTTTAGTTCAAGCCTTTACTAGAGAATCCTATGCGAAGGAACAAAGAGTGAAAGGACTAGATGTACAATCTAATGAGCAATTAGAGTACTTTGGAGACTCTGTACTTAACTATTTAGTAGTGTGTGGACAGCTGGATCATTTTACAAAAGTAATGGATAATACGGGTTTGCATGTATTATACAAAGAAGGAAAGTTATCTGAATTCAATTCTCATTGGACAGATAAGTCAATGCTATCAAAGTGTATTGATGCTTTAGGAATTGCAAAGTATTTGATTATGAGCAAGGGAGATATCAATCAAAAGGTTAATAAGAATGAAAGTGTAAAAGAGGACTTATTTGAATCCTTAGTTGGAGCTATTTGGATTGATTCAGGAAAAGACATTTCTAGAATTCAAAGCATTGTTTATAGTATGCTAAATATTGAGTTTGAAACAATCAATGTGGAAAAAAATTATGTGAGTCAAATTCTTGAATATGCTGATAAGAACAAATATATCTTAGACAAGCAAGTTGAGGAAATAGAAAACAATTTTAAAGCGGTTTATACAATTACCCTAGATTTTCTTCCAAAAGAGGGTAGAGATTGGACAGGCACAGGATATGGTAAAAATATTAAACAAGCTGAACAGAATGCTGCTTTAGATCTAATCAATACTCTAGAACACTATGGCTGGTATGATATTAAAGCGTTCCCTAAAATGAATTTTACTCTTGAAAATTCTATTAATTGTTTACAAGAATTAAATCAAAAAGGATATATAGGAGAAATCAATTACACAGATGATGCTTGCTTTAGTACAAATAAAGAGCCATATTGGAAAGTCACCTGCAAGATTAATAATTATATCACTGCTTTTATAGGAACATCCAAATCAAAGAAAGAAGCCAAGAAAAAAGCTGCATACGATGCATTATGCTTTATTTATTTTCAAGTGAATAAAACCAATGAGTATAATCCTGCGAACAAGCATTTTAAATTTATGATAGATATTCATGCAGAAACTCCAGAATTGAAAGTATTCATCATTGATTCTTTTGAGGATGATTTCATTTATAAAGGACAGCTATTTCCTGAAAATAAGCCATATGAATACTTTGGGGTTAATGATTCTTTTCAAGATGGAGATGCATGGATAGAGGTTTTTGAAGATGGAAAAGAAGCTCTTTTAAGATATATGGCATTATTCGGTGATTTTTCTTACGTCCATCTTAAAGGAGAAGAACTCGAGGCAAATCTAACAATATTTATTGAAGAAGAGTATGAAAAACTATCCCAAGATATTACAAATAATGGTGTACTTTTAAGAGAAAGTTTACTTACTATTATGAATAAATATTTAAATAAGTAATGCTTTTCCTAAAGAAAAGTGATATAATTTTTGCATAAGAAGTATTGTGTTTTTAAATTAACAAACGAAAGAGGAAAGCTTATGAAATATGAAGAAACTGAATCAGTGGAATTAAAAGGTACTGTAATTGATGATTTAGAAAAAGAAGTTGTAGCTTTTTTAAATAGTCATTCAGGTGTTATTTATATTGGAGTAGATAAGAAGGGGAACATCATAGGTGTTAATGATTATGATAATTTAGCACTAAAAATTATTGATCGTTTAAAAACCAATATAATGCCCTCTATCATAGGATTATTTGATGTTAATATTCTAACTTACAATGATTTACATTATATTGAAATTGAAGTTGCAAGTGGAATTGAAAAGCCATATTATATCAAAAAGTATGGTATGTCTCCTAAAGGATGTTATATTAGAATTGGAACGCAAGCTTCTCCACTTGACCAAAATGAAATAGATAAGCTCTATTCTAAAAAGGTCAAAAACACTTTATCGAATATGGTATCTCCAAAACAAAATTTAACTTTTTCACAGCTTAAAATATATTATCAGGAAAAAGGTTATGAAGAAGTAACAAGTGATTATTTTTTAGATTCTTTAGATTTATACACAGAAGACCATAAATTTAATTACTTGGCATATTTATTAGCTGATAATAATAGTATCTCAATTCGTGTAGCTAAATATCATAATGATGATTTTGTTGAAAGAAATGACTATGGGAAATGTTGTCTCATTAAAGCAATTAATACTGTCTTAGAAAAGTTAAAGGTAGAAAATACCACTGCCATAAAAATCACAGGCAAAGCTGAAAGAGATCAGTTGAACTTAGTAGATTCTTCTGCCTTAAGAGAAGCCATCATCAACCTATTCTGCCATAATGATTATTCAGTTGGAAGTGAACCATATATTATAATCCACGATGATAGATTTGAATTGTATTCTTATGGTGGATTACCACAGGGTTTAACAAAAGAAGAATTCTTTAAGGCTAAATCTCTTCCTAGAAATAGAGAATTGATGCGAGTAATGATAGATTTGGATTTAGGTGAGCATTTAGGACGTGGAATGCGAAGAATTATGAAGGTTTTAACAAAAGAAGATTTTGAAATAACAGACAACTTCATTACAATCACATTTAAATATAATCATAATGCTTTACAAATGTTAGGTTCTAAGTCAATCACCCTTACAGTAGATTCATCTTTATCAGAACAGGAACAAACTATTATGGATTATATTAAACAATATAAATTTATTAGAAGAAGTACTGTTGAAGATATATTAAACGTAAAGAAAACTAGGGCTAGTGAAATCATTAATGATTTAGTTAAAAAACAAATTATTAAAAATGTAGGTATAGGTTCTAGTAGTAAATATGTTCTTTGTGAGAAACCAAACGAGAGCGGACGAGAGTGAACGAGAGCGGACGAGAGTGAACGATAATATCTTACCTTTCAAGAATTGTATGAGTACTTTTGTTACTAAAGAATAAGAACAACTTGATCAAGAAAGCAAGACTGCAATTCTAAAATTTTAGAAATAAAAAATATATTAGAAAATAAACTTTTTGCATCAATAATAGAAAATTCTCACCACTGGTAAGAGAAATTATGAAATCATAATGATGAGAATATGGGAGGAAACTCCTCCCTTGTTCTCAGACTAAAACATAGCTAAATTTAATGAGCTATAGAGATAAAATTGAATACATTATTTATATTGCTAGAAATAAATTTAATGAGATAAATTGTAACCAAAGGTTATAGTTTATCTCCTAAGATCTATCTTTAATAATATACATAAAATAAGTCACTAAATTCTTTTTAGTAACATTAAAAATAGTATGAGTAAAAATAATTTACTATTTTACTCATACACTGATTAGCTATGGAAACAAAAATTCTATAGCTTTTTTTGTCCTCTTATGATATGAAAAACAACAATTTTAACCATCAATTTCAATGGGAGTTTAAGAATGCATTTATAGCTAAGGTGCTAAGGCGGATGCCAGCACCTGCTATAGCATTCTATTGTCATATGAATGAAATGTAAAGGCAACGGGCAATTTACTAATAGCCCCGTTGTAGCGTAAAAATCAAATGAAAGGAAAAATCGAAATGATAGAAATAAAACCAGGAAAGGAAGTTCTAATTGATTATTTTACCTGTACTTTTGAGTTCTATTCTTTAGATGATGAAAAAGAACTAGAGGTGGTAGATGAAATAGTAGAAATATTCTCCCAAATTTTTAAAATTCCCAAAGAAAACATTTATGAAAAAGAGTTTGGAAAAGGAAACTATAGATATGTCTATGAGTTAGAAGAGGGAATTACCTTAAAGATATGTGGACCACTCAACTCTAGAGGAATGCATACAAATTCTTTAGAGATGAAAGGAGAAGGTTGTAGAGAATTTGAAAGACATAATGGAAAAGAAAACTGGTATTTATTTTTACTAACTATGTCTGCTCAATTTGATGCTCAATGCACGCGTATTGATTTAACCATAGATGATTATGAAGGAAATATTGTAAGCTTTGATTGGTTAAAGGATAAGCTGGAAAGAGAAATGTATACCTCTGCATTTAAAAAGATCTTTTCTATACATGGAAATAAGTATGATGGGTATTCTATTACCTTTGGTCAGAGAAAACTAAATTCTAAAATAAATCAGCAGCTATGTATTTATGAAAAAAATAAAGAACAATTAAGTAAAGGAAAACTATGCGATCAATCTTATTGGACAAGATATGAAATGCGATTTATGCATGAAAAAGCACAATACGTATTCATTGATGTCATTTCTGCCTTTGATGGAGAAATTAGGTATCCTGAAAAAAGGATAATACCTAAAGGTGAAGAGGGCTTTAAAATTTTATCGTCCTCTCTTCTTTATGGTCTATTAGATATAAAGATGGAATCTACCTATGATGCCTCTAATATTCATAAAGTCTCTACAGATCCACAATGGTTGCAATTTGTTCAAACCATAGTAAAGGCAAAAATTCCTTCACCCAAAAATAAGGAATCCAAATGGAATAAATTTGATTCCTATATCCATCAAACACTGCCACTTTATAATGCTTGTAAATATATCCTAAATGGATGTAATTATCAGCAATACACCAAATCTATGCTTCAAGAATTAGCACAGAATTTATCTGTTCTTTTAGAAGATGACAAAAAATTAAGAAAAGTAAATTTGTATTTGATTGACTTAGGAAATGTGCCTATGGATAAATTGAAAATCCTTAACGAGCAGGAGAAATTAAAAAAATACTTAAAAGAAGAGGAACTACCATTTTAATGAAATATGAAGATTATATAGGAATTGAAACTCCAATTTTTCAAAAGTACCAAAATAAATTGATTCCAGAAATTGCTGTAGTAATTAAAGAGTATTTATTTGTGCATCCAGAAAAACTAAGTTTGTATTTAGATGAATCTATTAAAATAAAAGCCGTATTAAAATATATATCTTCATGTTCAAAACTTCTAGAAAATCAGGAAATTGAACCAAAAGATATGCTAGGAGTAATTCAAGAGTTTGTGGAGAAAAAACAATGCTAACAAAAGAACAAATTCATGCACTTCAAACCACTTCAAATTATACTCTACTTATTGCAGGACCAGGCACAGGAAAAACTACAGTTCTAACAGAACGTATTATCTATTTGATAGAACACCAAAACATTCCAGAAGAAAGAATTCATGCATTTACCTTTACGAATAAGGCAACAAGAGAAATGGAAAATCGCATTTCAAAAAGAATAAATCGTACACATTCTATAGGCATCAGCAATTTTCATTCCTTTACCTTTCTGTATCTAAAACAATTTCTATCTTCTTCAATAACTGTCGTAACAGATATAGAAAAGAAAAAGATTTTGGAAAATTTAATTCTTGAAAGAAATTTTGTTGATTTAAGTATTAAAGATGTTTGTAAAGAAATATCTAGAATTAAAAACAATCTAATTATAGAAGAACCATCTCTCTTTAAAAGATTAAAAATCGTTCAGCTTTATTTTGCATATGAAGAATATCTAAAAGAAAATAGTAAAGTGGATTTTAATGGAATGAATTGTCTCTTTTTAGAACTCTTGAAAAAAATATTAATTTTAAAAAAATCATCCAGGGATCCTATGATTATCTACTTGTAGATGAGGCACAGGATATCAATTGGATTCAATATGAAATTTTAAAAATTATGTCAGAGAAAAATAATCGACTATTTATGGTAGGAGACCCCAATCAATCCATCTATTCCTTTAGAGGATCCGATATTTCCATATTAACTGCATTCGTAAATGATTATGAGGTAGAAATCTTGCACCTAACAATAAATCATCGCTCTACCACAAAACTAGTAGAATCAGCAAATCAACTTATTTCACATAATACGAACCCTTTTCACATTCCTCTAAAATCAATTCAATCTGATGGAATTGAACCCATATTTAAAAACATAAGATACACTACCTCTGCAGCTGAATATATTGCAGGTCTTATAAAAAAGAAAGTAGAAGAACAAAATTATCAATATAAAGATTTTTTAATTCTATTTCGTCAAAACCAGTCTAAAGGAATATACGAACAAGCCTTATGCAGGCATAGTATTCCCCATTATCTTTATGGTATAGGATTTTTAGAATATAAAGAAGTAAAATATACTCTTGCATATTATAGAATCATCTTAAATCACAACGATAATGAAGCCTTTGCTACAATCTGTAATTGGCCAAAACGAGGGATTGCAGATGTCCTAATGGCACAGATTAGAACAAAGGCATATTTGATGAAAAAATCTTATTATGAAACTGCTAAAATATTAAATCATTCTACATTAAATGAATTTGTTGAATTAATAGAGAAACTAGAATCTCTGCAACAACATCTAGCTTTAGAAGATTTCTTTGATGAAATAGTAAAACTGATTCAAATCAGAAAGCTTTCTAAAAACTATTATGATGAAGTACGTAGAAAGAATAACCTTTCAGCATTAAAACAAATGCTCATTGATTTCGATGGAACATTAAATCAATTCTTAAATGAATTATCTATCCAACCTATAACACATGATTTAAATGATGTGGTTCGTCTTATGACAATACATCAAGCAAAAGGCTTAGAGGCAAAAGTCGTATTTCTTGTAGATGCAAGAGATGAACTTATGCCAGGTAAAAAAAGAGGTATGAATTTAGAGGAAGAAAGAAGAGTATTCTATGTAGCTATAACTCGGGCAAAAGAAGAACTCTATATCGGTTCTACAGAGAAAAATGGACCAAACGATAGTCATAGAAATGTTCCATCTAGATTCATAACAGAATTAAAGCAATAAACGCTTCATCAAGCGTGGTCAATAAAAAAAGAAGGATCTATTTATCCTTCACAAAATCTAATAATTTATTAACAGAGGACTGCTCTAAAGGATGCTCTTCATAGGAATTATAAAGCATAAGAGCTTTCTCAATTCTCTTATCCTCAATGCCAAATAGTTGATTTAAAGTAATTCCCAAAATCTCACAAATTACAGGTAAATCATTTGCTGCAGGTATTGCTGAACTATTTGGAGCACACCAACTCTTAATTGCATTATCCGTTTTATTTAACTGTTCCATAACAGCACGTCTCTTATCAATATTTTCTTTTCCATTGAGATATTTTGCTAAATTTGTTCGTAATCGAATACGATACTCCTCATTCGTCATCATTATCAACTCTCTTTGTAAGTATTATAACCTATTTCTTCTCAAAACAAAATAAAAAGTTGAAAAAATCAACTTAAAAATGTTGACAAGTTGGACATAACAACGTATAATAAGAACACAAGTTGATTAAAACAACTTTTGGGGTGGAATGTGGAACGTAATAGTACAGAAAGAATGTCTATAAATTATTTTGACAAAAACTTAAGAGAAGAGGAAAATATATTAGAATATCTACAAAACCAATTTCAAAGTCTAGCAAATACTTATTTTGGTGGAATAGAAATAGTACCTATTTACTTTGAAAATCTAGAAGATACAGAAGCAGAGTTAAACCAAGCATATGGCTGTATTCTTCTAAATCGTAAGAACAAAAGGAATAAAAAGAAATTGTTACGTAGCCTAATTCATGAGATAGAACATCTCTATCAAATTCATTATGTGAATACCTATTCTACACCAAAGGCTAGAAGATGGAAACAACAATTAGAAAATTACACCTCTAATGAGGATTATCTATCCTATGCAATTCAAGAAATTGAAATAGATGCAGAAGCAATGGCTCAAATTATTTTAAAATGTGAGTATGGCTTACAATGTAAAAATTCAATTCCTTTAGTACAAATGTTAATAGATCATTATATAAAAACTAAAAAAATATTAAATGATGACTAATTTGTAAATGACCATAAGCAAATTGTCTTTAACCAATGATGAGAAAGAGAGGTAGAATTGAATGAGAAAGATTTAAAAATTCAACAAGAGAAAATGAAAGAACGCTTTGTTGAGTACCTTGCTATGCTTATTCGTAAGTACAGCAATCAAGTTATAAAAAACAAGAAATAATTACAAGGAGGGTCTGCCCATGATAAGAGAAGGAGAAAAATGTGTTATCTATATTAGAGTATCTACAGAAATGCAAGTGGATGGTTTTTCATTAGACGGACAAAGAAATATACTAAAAAGATATGCTGATAGAGAAGGATTAATTGTAGAAAACATTTATGAAGATGCAGGAAAATCCGGAAAATCTATTGAAGGTAGACCCGCCTTTTCTAAAATGCTAAATGATATTGAAAATGGACTAAAAATTGATTACGTTTTAGTCTACAAACTTTCAAGATTTGGTAGAAATGCAGCAGACATTTTAAACTCACTAGAACTCCTTCAATCCTATGATATTAATTTACTAGCCACAGAAGAAGGAATTGATTCCTCTCAAACTAGTGGGAAACTACTTATATCTGTTCTATCAGCTGTTTCTGAAATTGAAAGAGAAAATATTTTAGAACAAACAATGAACGGGAGAAAAGAAAAAGCAAGACAAGGTGGTTGGAATGGTGGCTTTGCTCCTTATGGATACAGCCTAATCCAAGGCGAACTTCATATAGCAGAGGATGAAGCAGAAGTTATCCGAAAAATATTTGATTTGTTTACCACTACTGAACTAGGAATCAACGGAGTTGCAAAAGAACTCAATCTTCAAGGAATTAAAAAGAAAGTTAGACATAATGGTAAACTAGAAAGATGGACAAATAGTACTATCAAAAGAATTCTAGATAATCCAGTCTATATAGGTAAAATAGCCTTTGGGAGACGCTCCAAAAAAAGAGTGAAAGGAACAAGAAATCAATATCACATGGTAGAACAAAAAGATTATATCCTAGAAAATGGTAAGCACGAAGCCATTATCTCAGAAGAAATTTGGAATAAGACAAGGATCAAACGACAAGAAAGAGGTATCCTACAGGAATCTAGAATAGGATATGTCAGAACCCATCTATTATCAGGTCTTATGCGTTGTCCAAAATGCGGAGGACCAATGTATGCCCAAAAAAACTCTCATACCAACATCTATGGAGAATACTACGAACATTTTAATTATCAATGTCTAAATAGAAATAGACAAAGAGGAATAGTATGTGACTTCAACAAGACCATACGGAAAGAAAAGGTAGATTTTATGGTCATACAAATCGTAAAAAATCTGATCACAAATGAAGAGTTTGTAGAAAGACTAAAAGATAAGTTAAAAGTAAAACAAGATACCACATGCTTAGAAAATGAAAAAAAGAATTATGAAAGCAAATTAAATGAAATTCTTGCCATTAAAGAAAATCTTGAAAAAAAGATTGATTATCTACCTCTAGATACTCCTCATAGACAAAGAGTTATAGAAGATATGGAAAAAAGACTCTATTCTTTCTATGATATCATCGTAGACCTTGAAAACAAAATCAAAGATGTAACCCTTAAAATCAAAGGAGCAAAAATCAACACCTATTCCTTTGATAATCTATTAAACCTTCTAAAGAACTTTGAAACTATCTTTGATAATGCTACACCTGAAGAACAAAAAACATTGCTTATGCTTCTTATCAAAAGAATTCATATGAGAGAAAACTTGTCTATAAAAACTATCGAATTCAATTTTCCAATAACAGCTAAGGAAACCTTAGAAATGGAATTAGAACTCGAAAAAGAACCAACCCCAGCTCCAGTAATCAAACCAAGAAAAATCACCTACAAAATGATTCAAGAATACATTCAAAATAAATATGGTTTCAAAGTCCATACTGCTTATATAGCAGAAGTAAAAAGAAGTCATGGAATCCGTATGTATGATGCACCTAACGCAGTAGAACAACTCAAGCATCCAAGACCTCATCCACCACTAGAAAAGGTACAAGCAATAGAAGATGCCTTAAGAGAATACAAGGTTATTGACTTAATTTCCTTTAATTTCGATAATAAAGTGCAATATTTATTTATTTTTTCTAAAAAAAATGATATAATTTCTAAAATTAAACTTCGTATAATAATTTATTATTGGAAGATAAAATGAGTGAGTATGGAGGTAAGTTTATGTCGATAATTCCTAAACAAAATATGACAGAAGAGGATATTAAATTAAATTATATTACTCCTGCATTAGTAAATCGAGGTTGGCAGGATAAGATAACGATGGAGACTAGAGTAAAATTTACTGATGGTAAAATTAATATACAAGGAAATATAACAGTTAGAGAAGATCCTAAAAAAGCTGATTATATTCTTTATATTAATGCCAATAATCCGATTGCAATTGTAGAAGCTAAGGATAACAAACATAAAGTATCCTCTGGAATACAACAGGCAATGGATTATGCTGAAATGCTTAAAGTTAAATTTGCTTATTCTTCAAATGGAGATGCATTTTATGAGCATGATTTTTTTACAGGATTAGAAAGAGAAATTGCTCTAGATGAGTTTCCAACTTATGAAGAATTAGTTGAAAGATATAAGAAGGAAATGAATAATGGTACAGGCATTACTCCAAAGCAAGAAAAAATTATCAATCAACCGTATTTTTCAAGCGCAAATACATTTTCTCCTAGATATTATCAAAGAGTAGCTATAAATGAAACTGTAGAAGCTATTGCTAATGGTCAAGATAGACTTCTTTTGGTGATGGCAACAGGAACAGGTAAAACATATACTGCATTTCAAATTTGTTATAGACTACTAAGAAGTGGATTAAAAAAGAAAATATTATATTTAGCTGATAGAAATATTTTAGTTAATCAATCTATAGAACAAGATTTTTCTCCACTTGCTAAAACTATTCATAAAATCAATTATGCTAAAGAAGATATAAAAAAACTGTCATCATATGAAGTTTATTTTTCTTTATATCAACAATTGTCAGAAAGAAAAAATGATGAAGATGAGGATGACGAAAATATTGTATCAAAGCTATCTGCTTTGTTTAAACCTGATTTTTTTGATTTGATTATTGTAGATGAATGCCATAGAGGATCAGCCAAAAAAGATAGCAATTGGCGAAAAATATTAGAATATTTTAATTCTGCCACCCAAATCGGTATGACTGCAACGCCTAAAGAAACTAAGTATATTTCCAATATAGATTATTTTGGAGAACCAATATTTACTTATAGTTTGAAAAATGGAATAGATGATGGTTTTTTAGCTCCTTTTAAAGTTATAAAAATAACTACAGATATTGGTGATGGATGGCGTCCTAAAAAAGGGCAATGTGACATCTACGGAAATATTATAGAGGATAGAATATATAACAATAGAGATTATGATTATAGTATTATTATAGAAGATAGAATTAATCAGGTGGCTAAGGAAATTACAGAGTATCTTAAGGCTACAGATAGAATGCAAAAAACTATAGTATTTTGCCCAACTGAGGACGCTGCTTTAAGAATGCGAAATGCATTAAATAATTTGAATGCTGATTTGACAAAATCTAATCCAGAATATATTGTTAGAATTACAGGTAGTGATATCATTGGAAAAAGCAAACTAAAACATTTTATTTCTGTTACCTCTCTTTATCCTGTGATTGCAACAACTTCTAAACTATTGTCAACAGGTGTTGATTGCAAAATGACAAAACTCATTGTTATAGATCAAATGATAAATTCAATGACTGATTTTAAACAAATGATTGGTCGTGGTACCAGGCTTAGAGAAAAAGAAGGAAAAATGTCATTTACAATTATGGATTTTAGAGGAGTTACTGGTTTATTTGCTGATCCAGATTGGGATGGTCCGATTGAAATAGATAACGGATTTGATCCAAATAGAAAATCTCAAAAGAAAACTTCTGGACCAACTGGAGTGCCACCAAAAAATGAAACGCCTTTTGTTGATTCAAATGGTTGTCCTGTGACTATCATCAATAGAGTTGTATCTGTTTATGATTCAAATGGAAAATTGTTGAAAACAGAGGGCATAATTGATTATACTAAAACGAATATTATTGGTGAATATGCTTCATTGGATAATTTTATTTTTGAATGGACATCACAGCAAAAGAAAGAAACAATTAGAAATCTTTTATACCAAAGAGGTATTGATTTAGAAAAAATAAAACAAGAACAAAAAATGGAGGATGTAGATGATTTTGATTTTATTTGTCATATAGCATTTAATCAAAAACCATTAACGAGAAAAGAAAGAGCACATAATGTTATTAAAAAAGATTTCTTTAGTAAATATAGTGGTGCTGCAAGAGAAGTATTAGAAGCTATATTAAATAAATATATGGATTCTGGAATTTATGATATAGAAAGTACTGATATATTGAGACTTGATCCTATTAAAAAATTTGGGACACCATCAAGAATTGTTAATCTTTTTGGTGGCAAAGAAGGATATTTTAATGCGATCAATGATTTAGAAAAACAGATTTATATGGGGGTAGCATAAAATGTCTAATATGTCTAATTTTATAAAAAGTTTACGAGATATCATGCGAAATGATTCGGGAATTAATGGTGATGCTCAACGAATAGAACAAATTTCTTGGATGTTATTTTTGAAAGTATATGATTCAAAAGAGCAGGATTGGAAAATTGATGATGACAATTATAAATCAATTATTCCTGAAGAATTAAGATGGTGTAATTGGGCACATAATGACGATGGAAAAGGAATGACTGGAGATACACTTTTAGATTTTGTTAATAACGAATTGTTTCCGAAATTGAAAAATTTAGAAGTTAATTCAGAAACACCAATAAAAAAATCCATTGTAAAAACAATGTTTGAAGATGCTAATCAATATATGAAAGATGGCACATTACTTAGACAAGTAATAAATGTCATTGATTCCATTGATTTGGGCGATTATAATGAAATTCATGCTTTTGGAGAAATATATGAAACTATTTTAAAAGAATTACAAAGTGCTGGATCATCAGGTGAATTTTATACACCACGAGCTGTTACAGATTTTATGGCAAAAATGATCTCGCCTAATGTAGGAGAAAAAATGGCAGATTTTGCTTGTGGTACTGGTGGATTTATTACCAGTTGGATTAAAGAACTTGAAAAGAAAGTAACTTCAGTTGAGGCACAACAAGCTTTACAAAATTCAATTTATGGCATAGAGAAAAAGCAATTTCCATATATGCTTTGTGTTACAAATATGTTACTTCATGGCATTGATGCACCAAGTATTCATCATGATAATTCTTTGTTAAAAGATGTTTTAGACTATACAGAAGAGGATAAATTTGATGTCATATTAATGAACCCACCATATGGCGGAAGTGAAAAATCTTCTGTAAAAAGTCATTTTCCAGATGATATTGCATCAAGTGAAACTGCAGATTTATTTATGGCAGTTATAATGTATCGGTTAAAGAAAAATGGTAGAGCTGCAGTAGTATTGCCAGATGGTTTTTTGTTCGGTGCAGATAAAGCAAAGTTATCATTAAAAGCAATGTTAATTAAAAATTTTAACCTTCATACAATTATAAGATTACCACATAGTGTTTTCGCACCATACACTTCAATAACTACAAATATTTTATTCTTCGATAATTCTCGTCCGACAGAAGAAACATGGTTCTATAGAATGGATATGCCAGAAGGGTATAAAAACTTTTCCAAAACCAAACCAATTCAATTTACTCATTTTGATCCAGTTGTAGAATGGTGGAATAATAGAGAAGAAATAATTGTTGATGATTTTCCTAAAGCAAAAAAATATACAGCAAATCAATTATTAGAATCTAATTGTAATTTAGATTTGTGTGGTTTTCCTCACACAGAAGAAGATATCTTAGAGCCAAAGGAATTAATCAGGCAATTTAAAGAAAAAAGAGATTCCTACAATCTTGAAATGGAAAAAACGCTAGCAAAAATTTTGGAATTGTTAGATGAAGACAATTAAAAATTTAAAAGCAGAAGAATTAAGAAAATCAATTCTTCAACTAGCCATTCAAGGAAAACTAGTAAAGCAAGATCCTAATGATGAACCAGCTAGCGAATTAGTCAAAAGGATTTACGAAGAAAAGAATAAATTGATTTCTGAAGGCAAGATAAAAAAAGAAAAGAATCAGTCCTATATTTTTAAAGGTGATGATAATTGTTATTATGAGAAGATTGGTAGTAACGCGCCTATAATGCTTAAAGAATTACCTTTTGATATACCTGATAATTGGATGTGGGTCCGATTAAAAAACATATCAAGCCTTAATGGTGGATACGCATTTAAGAGTGAAAAATTTTGCAAAGAGGGAATAAGAGTTATACGTATTTCCGACTTTGATGAAAAAGGAATAAAAAACAAAGATATCAAACGTTATCCATACTCAATAGATTTGGATTCATATCGAATATTGCCAGAGGATATTCTTTTATGCATGACTGGTGGAACAGTTGGCAAGAGTTTCCATATAAAAACTCTTGACGAATACTGCTATATAAATCAGCGTGTAGCATTAATAAGAATTCAAAATATAAGCACCGATTATTTTTATTCTGTATTAACTTCCTCATATATATCCAATGTCATTAACACAAGTAAAACAAGCACTAATGACAATATATCTATGAAGTTAATTGAGGATTTCTTAGTACCTCTTCCACCCTTGAATGAACAGCTAAATATCATAGAAAAAATAAAATCTTTTGAACCATTGATCAATAGATATGATGAACTTGAGAAAAAAATTACATCTCTTGAATTGGAGTTCCCAGAGAAGTTTAAGAAGTCTATTTTACAATATGCAATTGAGGGTAAACTTGTAAAACAAGACCCAAATGATGAACCCGCTTCAGTGCTACTAGAACGCATTAAAACTGAAAAAGAAAAACTAATAAAAGAAGGTAAAATAAAGCAAGATAAAAACGAATCTTATATCTATCAAGGTGATGATAAAAATTATTATGAGAAGATAGGGAATAATGTAAAGCAAATAGAAGTTCCCTTTAACTCCAACCGAGTATCCAAATGGATAAGATTATCAGATATTAGTAAAAAAATTATTGATGGTAATCACAATCCACCAAAAGGAAAATTTTACAAAACCGATTTTCTTATGCTATCATCGCAAAATATAAATAATGATGCAATTGTTGAACTGGATAAATGCAGATATTTGACTAAGGAGCAATTTGATGTTGAAAATAAAAGAACTAATATTTCTAATAATGATATATTGTTTACAAGTGTAGGAACTATAGGACGAACTTGTGTATATAATGGAGTTTTAAACATTTGCTTTCAAAGAAGCGTATCAATAATAAGTACATTAATAAATCCTTATTATTTAAAGATTTACTTAGATTCTCCAAAATTTCAAAAGAAAGTACTTGAAGAAGCTACAGGAACTGCTCAAAAAGGATTCTATTTAAATCAATTGTCTAGATCACTGGTTCTTGTGTATTCTTTTGAATATCAAAATCGGATTGTAAATCGAGTTAATAAACTATTGAATATAGTCAAATAAAGATATTACCTTTTTCTTGATTCTAGACTGTTCTTGAATTGGTGGCAAAAATATGGTTTTTGTTAATATTTGATTTCTATCAATTCCAGGAATCATACTTTTTGCTTCAAATATTAATCTATCTACAAGTGTTTTCAGATAAAAAATAAGGAAATCTTTATCAATAAAAGATCGAATAGACATAAATTGTCTAGCAACATGAATGTCACCTATATTATTATATACAATTTTTCCTATCGTGCCTTTACAGGATAAAAGAATTTCATTGAAATGAGAATTTATAAATTTTTCATTTGTATATCTATTTATAATAATCTCATTTTTATCAGAAATATTGCTTGCTCCAGTTAAGTATGGAACGCCAATATTATTTGCAGAATATTCTTCAGGTGACAAATCAGTTCCAGAAGTCAAAAATATGATTTGAGATAGTCTTGACACAGCCCATCCAGATGGTAAGTTCTCATAATAATTTCTATAAGTAAAATAACAGGTCTCTTTAAGGGACCTGTTTTGTATTACCAAGTTACTATTTTATCAACAATTGCTTGTTGTTCACTTGCTGTTTTTCTTAAATAAATTCTTGTTGTTTCAATAGATTCATGCCCCATTAAATCTGCTAGTAGAGCAATATCATTATACTTTTCTAAAAAGTTTTTTGCGAATCTATGCCTAAAAGAATGAGGATAAACTACTTTAGTATCTATCCCATATTTTACTGCATAATTTTTAAGCTGTTGTGCGATTCCTCTAGTAGTGATTCTATTTCCAAATCGATTTAGAAAAATAAAACCAGATTCAATTTTTAAATCATCTTTTAACCAGCTAATAGTTTCTTTTCTTAAAGTGATAGGAATGTAAATTCGTCGGATTTTTCCTCCTTTTGTATAAAGATCAATGTAACCAAGATTTATATGCTCAACTTTAATTTTTATAAGTTCGCTTACTCTTGCTCCAGTCGCACACAAAAACCTAACTATAAAATACCATTCTTTATTTTCTTCCCTCTTTAGTTTTCTTTTGAAAAAAACGTAATCAGCATCACTAATTACGTTTTCAAGAAATGGTTTTTGTTGTACCTTTATAGACTTGATTCGCAACTTTTCTTTTTTTAAAAATTCGAGATACTTATTGATTGCTTGGATTTTTAAATTTATTGTCTTTGCTTTATAGTTTTCAATCAAGTGTGCTTTCCATGCTAGAAGATTTCTCTTGGTAAAATCTTCATACATATTTAAATATCCACTTACAGCAGTAAGATAAGCAGATACTGTGTTTGGTGCTAAATTTTCTGACACCAAAAAAGATTTAAATGCATCCATATTTTCAACCTCCTTTTATGGATAATTGAATTATATAATACATTTTAAAATTTTAATATTAGCACAAATATTTTATGATTAATAAGTAACATTAAAAATTATTATGAAAACTTACCATCTGGATGGGAATATGTTCCTTTAGGAAAGATTGGAACTTTGACTAGAGGAGCGGGTATTAAACGGTCTGAAACAATTGAATCAGGATATCCATGTATAAGATATGGAGAATTGTATACAACATATAAAACAAGTTTTACTGTGGCACAATCATACACTTCATTTGAGGTGTATTCAAAAGCATATAAAGTTCATAAAAATGATATTCTAATGTCACTAACTGGCGAAAACAAAGAAGATATTTCCAAAGGTCTTGCTTACCTTGGTAATGAGGAAATAGCTATGGGTGGAGATATGGCATGTTTATCTAATCATAATATGAATCCATTGTTTATTGTTTATACTCTAAATTCTCCTTATGGAATAAATATTAAACGAAAATTAGCGACAGGTGATATTATAGTTCATTTATCAAATAATCGACTTGCTTGTATAAGAATACCTATTCCACCATATAATGAACAAATAAGGATAACTAATTGTATAAATCAAATATTTAAATTAATCGATTGATTAATTCTAGTTTTTCTACTATATGTTGTTGTTCTTTAACTGGAGGTACTGGAATTATTGTAGAATTCATATCTACAGTTCCTAATCTAGGCATTTTTACACCATACATTAAATTTGTTACTCTTTGAAGAAAATAAGGAGATTTCAAAAAAACAACTAGATATCTAGCATCTATAAATGAGTAGAATGGCACTATTTCACTTGTTGCCACACCATCTTCATTTGCTATCAAAACTTTATCAAGATAAGGTCTAAGTTTGCTATATAAAATCATACCTTTTTCAAAGGATACTTTGCTCTTTAAATTTGTATTTTTCGCTAGAAATTTTTTAGCAATTAATTTTGAAGAACCACACTCAATATCTTCTAATTCAAGTAACCAATCATTCTCTTTTGCTTCTCGTTTCAATATAGTATAACCATAGGATGAAATAGTTCCAATTTTAGAAAAGGCCCAATTTGAAGGAATAGGAAATCCTATAATTGTGTCGCAAAAAACATATTTTTTGTCAATCTTCTCATAATAATTTTTATCATCACCTTGATAGATATAAGATTCGTTTTTATCTTGCTTTATTTTACCTTCTTTTATTAGTTTTTCTTTTTCAGTTTTAATGCGTTCTAGTAGCACTGAAGCGGGTTCATCATTTGGGTCTTGTTTTACAAGTTTACCCTCAATTGCATATTGTAAAATAGACTTCTTAAACTTCTCTGGGAACTCCAATTCAAGAGATGTAATTTTTTTCTCAAGTTCATCATATCTATTGATCAATGGTTCAAAAGATTTTATTTTTTCTATGATATTTAGCTGTTCATTCAAGGGTGGAAGAGGTACTAAGAAATCCTCAATTAACTTCATAGATATATTGTCATTAGTGCTTGTTTTACTTGTGTTAATGACATTGGATATATATGAGGAAGTTAATACAGAATAAAAATAATCGGTGCTTATATTTTGAATTCTTATTAATGCTACACGCTGATTTATATAGCAGTATTCGTCAAGAGTTTTTATATGGAAACTCTTGCCAACTGTTCCACCAGTCATGCATAAAAGAATATCCTCTGGCAATATTCGATATGAATCCAAATCTATTGAGTATGGATAACGTTTGATATCTTTGTTTTTTATTCCTTTTTCATCAAAGTCGGAAATACGTATAACTCTTATTCCTTCTTTGCAAAATTTTTCACTCTTAAATGCGTATCCACCATTAAGGCTTGATATGTTTTTTAATCGGACCCACATCCAATTATCAGGTATATCAAAAGGTAATTCTTTAAGCATTATAGGCGCGTTACTACCAATCTTCTCATAATAACAATTATGACATAGTAATTTTATAAATAGTAGAAGCATATTAAATTTCATTTAAAAATAAGGATTTATGTTTTGTGCAAATATAATCATTGAGTAAACTATTAGGTTTTGCATGAAATGTCGAATTTTGTCACTCGATTCAATGTGAAAAATGTGTACATCTTTGTCATAATTTGGTATTATAATATTAACATTTTATTAATTTGTTTACTAATGGATATAAATTAATAATTAATATAGATGCTGATTTTTGAAATTTTGATTATTCTTGTGAAGGGTGAATTGTGTGGACATATATACTAAAATAGATTTACATATTCATTCATTCGCCAGTGGCAAAACAAAAACTGGAGATATGCCTTATGTGAAGAACTCAACTATTGAAAATGTTGAAGTATTAGTGAGAAAATTAAATGAAAACAATGTGAATATGTGTGCAATTACTGACCACAATGTTTTTGATGAAGAGTTATATCACGAATTGAAAAAACAAGAGAATTTAGGTAGTATTAAGAAAGTTCTTCCTGGTGTAGAATTAGATTTATTAATTGATCATATTCCAGTTCATACAATTTGCTTGTTTAATGATCAAGATGATAATCATTCGAAAAAAATCAAAGAGAATTTTTCTGAAAAGGAAAGCTATACATTAAGTGATCTTGGTACAATCTTGTCAAACATTGGATTAGATGTTATTCTTATTGCTCATCAAAAAACAGATTATAAAGCTAAAACGCAACATTCTACTAACTTAAGTACGACAGGAATAGAAAATTTCTATAGAATGATTGATGTTGAATATTTTGATTCTTTAGAAGTAAGAAGTTCTAAAGTGGAAGGAATACTTAAGAGTAGATTTGTTGAAGATAAAATTAAAAATCAAGCATTGATTTCAGGGAGTGATTGCCATGATTGGGAACATTATCCACAACACGACGCCACAAGTAAAGAGATACCTTTATTGTTGAGTATGAAAGCATTACCTTCTTTTAGAGGTTTGTCTATGGCAATAACAAACACTAAAAGATTTGTAGTTGATGTTCAGGACGTACGATCAGCCTTTATTAAATCCATTAATTATACTATTAATGGGCAAAAAGAGAAAATAAATTTGTCATATGGAATTAATGCAATAATAGGAGATAATTCAGTAGGGAAATCGACTCTAATAAAAAGTTTGCTTGGAATAGCTCCTAAGGAAGCAATAGATTTTTTTTCTAACCATAGAATAAATGTTTTAAAAGATTCAATTTTGAAGTCGGATTATCAATTCAATGAGCAAGGACAAATAAGAAAAAAATTTGAAACAACAGAAGCAAAATTGCCAATTAGAGAGGATTTCAAGAACCAATTTAAAGAAATTGATATCTCTGGATATATTAGAATTATTAATCAAATTTTAGAATCATTTATTAATTTATGGAGCCAAAATGAACAAAAACATTTGACTAATAATAGATTAAAAACAAATTTAAATATTTCAACATATGATAGAAAAAATTCATACTATTTAACTTTTACATCTGACATTTCATCTTTAGAAAATAAATTATCAGGAATAATTAAAGATTCTTCAATACTTAAATCTAATATTTCTGAGTTTGGAAAAAAATATGGAAATTCGATTGATAAAGAGGATTTAGAAAAATTAAGAGAGTTCTATCGCTTTATGATCAATTTCAAATCTAAATATGCTTATGAAGAATTATCAGTTATTTTAAAAAATAAATTGATTAACGCTTTTAATTCAAGTAAAAGTTATTATATTAGAGAAACGGACAAAAATAAATCAACAGAGGAGAGTAATTATAATACTTATCTATCGAAAATTTCTGATATAACGGATACCTTTGCTGCAAAAATAAAGAATGATGACCAAAAAGTAATTGATCCTTTTGATAATTTTAAAAATATTTCTTTAAAACCTATTGATAATCAGCAAGGTGACTATCACTTCATTTCAAAACCAATATATTCTAAAGAGATTGATAAAAAAACTATTATTGATTTTATAAAAAATAAGATTGATATTGATGTTTTTAAAGCCACAAAAAGTGAAGTGCTAGCGAACATAAGAACAAAAACATTTAATAATAAGGTATGTTCAAATTTGAATGAGTTGAAGTCATCCTTAGTTGAAGAATTTAAAAAAGAGTATTTTACTACGACAGTCGAATTGAAATATGGATTAGACAATTTGAATGAAGGTAATTCAGCAGGAATAAATGCACTTTATTATTTAGATATTTTAAGTTTAATTTTTGATAAAAAAGTTTTTATTATTGATCAACCAGAGGACGATGTTTCCCAAACTAAAATCAATTCAGTCCTATTGAATAGTTTACAGAATTTTGCTAAAAGAGCTCAAGTAATCATTATTACACATAATCCTCAATTAGTCGTTAATTTGGATGTAGATAATGTCATCGTCATAAAAAAAGATGATAGTAATGACTTGATTAAATTGTTTAGTGGTCCACTTGAATTGGTGAACAATGAGGTTGATATGCTTAAACTTGTGGCAAACACCCTTGAAGGTGGAATAGACGTAATTAAGAAGAGGTGGAAAAGATATGATAAAGCAAATTAAGCTTCTAAAAACAGATGATACAATCGTTGCAATGATGAATGATATTCAGTTATTTAAAGTATCCATAACTGACAAATCTATAAACATAGAACAATTATATAAGGATATGTCTATTTCAAAAGATGATGAATTTCAAAATAAAATAGAGAAAGGTATAGTCGATAACAAGAGTGCCATTGATGTATTATATGATAATGTGAAAATTTTTTTAGATGAATTAATAAAAAAAATTTCAGATGTGCTAGTTAGTTTTGATTCTTCCAAAGAAGAAAATTTGTTAGAGACTCAATAAATATTTTAAATTTAATTGTCAAGCAGGGGAATAATTGTATTAATTTATGATATCACTTGAATATGAATGATATATTACACAAAACTTTCAAACACATGTTGAAACAATAGCAACTTTAGTAAGAGTAGAAACTAAAAAAGATTAAATGAAATATATCAAGAGGTGAAATAGTCGCGACATGTCGCGACTATTTATTTGTTATAGTAGTTAAAATGAAATTCTCTACGCACTGCGTATAGTATTCAAATGATAAAATTGTAGAATTAGATAGACACTGTCTGGTGTATTGAATAATAGTATTGTTTGGAATATATGGGGGACAACATGGCATACATTGGTTGCCAACAGGTTGCCAAACGACTACCATTGGTAATCATAGAGTGACAAATAGAGTGACAAAATGTTTTTTTTATGCTATTCTTAAAATAAGAAAAAGGTGAAAACTATATCTACACAACCATTATATTTGATTTGATGAAATTTGTAAATTTCTTTCATAATGTTGATTTTTATGATAAAATATTTTATGAAAAATAAAATTTAGGAGGATTTAAGTCCTCCTATTTTCTTAAACCTTAATAAAATGCTACAATCAATCATAATACTGAAAAAAACTCGTCTACTACACTAAGTATTCCTTTTAAATATCCTAAATAATGTATCATTTTTTCTCCTTTCTTTTTTTATAGTATTTATAATTTTAATTTTAAAAAAATCAAGCTTAAATCTTTTTAAAAATTTTCTTTTTAAGCAACTAGCGAAATAAATAATTTTGAGTTCAGTCAAACAAGGTAAGGATTCAAATGTAATTCAAAATTTTATAATCAAATTCATCAAAATTAAAATGCAAAGAACTTTTTAATAGTCGTAAAAAAACTTGACTTGGTACAGTTGTTACAGTATGATATAAGTGTGAAGGATATAGAAATTAAAATTTCAACAAAACGATTCAAATATTTAGAACTAGCAGAAAAAATTGAATCTTTAATAATGTTTGGCGTCTACAAAGAATATGAAAAATCACCTTCTTATAGAAAACTAGGTGTTCAACTGGGCGTAAGTCCAAATACAGTTGAGTGTGCTTATTCTTTATTGGAATAAAGAGGTGTAATTTATACATTACCTAAAAAGGGAATTATTGTTAAAGGTGCATAATCAAAATGTACTTTTCAAAATGAGATTATAAGAACACTAGAACATTTCAAAGAAAACAATGTTGCAAAAGAAGAGTTAGAAGACTATATTAATTTTGTTTATAATAGTAAAGGAAGCGATGACGATGATCGAAATTAAAAATCTTACCAAGAGTTTTGACGGAAAAATGGTTTTAAAAGATATTAGCTTTACTATTTCTAAAGGGAGTATTTTTGGATTAATTGGGATTAATGGTGCAGGAAAATCTACATTGATGAGACTTATGGCAACGGTATATAAGCCTGATTCTGGTGAGATTTTATTTGAAGGAACAAATCTTTTTCAATCAAAGGAAATTAAGAAAAAAGTCTTTTTCTTACCAGATGAACCTTACTATACTTTAAATGCCTCTGTAAAATCATTACTTCAGCTATATCAATCTTTTTATAAAGAATTTGATGAAAACAAATTCTATTATTATATGGATAAGTTTGCTTTGGATCCAAATGAAAAAATTATTAATTACTCCAAAGGAATGAAAAGAAGGTTTTTTATTTGTATGGCTTTAGCCTGTAAGGTGGAATATATTATTTTAGATGAAGCATTTGATGGTCTTGATCCTCTTGCTCGTATTGAATTTAAAAATATGATTACTGATATATATGAAGAATTTGAAGATATGACAATCATTTTATCCTCTCATTCATTAAAGGATTTAGAAGATATTGTGGATTCATTTGCTATTTTAGATAATAAAAAGGTTGTTTCTAGTGGAAATACGAACAATCAAATTGAACAATATGTTAAATATCAACTTGCATTTAAAGAAAATAAAGAATTAAAGGACTTTGAATTTCTTAATCCAATATCTGTTCGTATTGATAATAAAATTATAGAAATCGTATTTAAAAGAGAGGAAAAATTATCTTATTTAGAAGAACTACAAGGAATGAAGCCTGTATTTATAGAGGAAATACCCATTAGTTTTGAAGATTATTTTACGACAATGTTAAGAGAAAGTGGGTATGTAAAATGAAAGATGTATTTAAGTATGAGTTTAAAAGAAGTTTGCCATTTTTTCCGAGTTTGTTAGGGACTGGAATCATCATATACTTATTTATATTATTGGGAAGCATTTATGTAAGCGTAAATACCTTTACTGGCTTTATTGGTTATTTTGTTTTTGTGAGTATTATTTTAATAGTCTTTTATAATTTTGGGTATAACAAAAAGAGAATTTCATTAGATTTATATTATGCATTACCTGTTACACATAAGGAATTATTTTTAGCAAAATATTTATTTACTTTAGTTGAATTAGCAATTATGCTTTTAGTTTTATCAGGGTGTTCGTATGCCTTTGCTGGATTATTAAGTGTTGGTGTATCTTTTAGTGGAGAACATATTTATTTAAAACAAAGTGAATTGTTACAAATATTTTATACAATATTAATTCAATTGATATCAGGAATAGGATTAATGAATGTAATTCTTTTGTTCTTTAATAGAGCAAATCATTACATAGATTCGGTTTTATATCTTTTAATTATTCTTTTTATCCCAAAAATAGCATTGATGATTATAGCATATAGTATTGAACAAATACAATTAAATAATTTATGTAATTATGCATTAGATTTTGGATTATATTCTATGTTAGGGAGTTGGTGTGAATACTATGTATGTAATACACAAGATACATTTTATTCTTTTAATACAGCATTTGGCTTGAGTATCACCGCTATTTGTGGGTTATCCTTTATTCCACTTTACCTTCATAGTACTCGTTCCTTTGCAGAAAAAGTAGAACTACCAGATACAAAGCTTTTTGGATATAAGATTCTTATACCAACATTGTTTATAATGTTACTTATTTATTTTAGTTTGATTGTTAATTTTACACCTCTTAATTTATTATTGTTAGGAGTAGTGTTGTTTTTGCAATATTGTGCCTATGCACTGTTTGAAAGAACAGTGAAAATTTCTAAAATGAATATTATAGTTTTAGCTTTAACAATAATTATAGGAATTGTTTTAATGTTTTCTATTAATTTAAAATAAAATTTAGGTTGACTATTAAGAAAGGTTGGTAAATAAATTTTTTAAAAAGGGAGGTAATAGATATGAAGCTTCAATTGCTTTTTAATATGTGTTTTTTAGAATGAGTGTAAAAAGAGATGATCTCTGAAATACAACATTAATGAAAGTTGAAAGATAATAACTATTCCAGTAAGAAAGATGGAGGAGAATATGAAGAAATTATTAATTTCAGTATTTGCTTGTGGTCTTGTAGTCCTTACTTTAATGGGAGCTGGGAAGGTTCAAGTAAGTGCAAAGGTGTTTGAATTTGATGAAAACTCATCAAAAACTTTGGAATTAAGTAGCAATTTAACTGCGATGAAGAATGAAGTGGAAAAAATTAACTTACTTAATTTGGTTCAATCTCATATTGAATTTGCAATGGAAGGCGATGGTCAAAGAAATATTAATAGTATTAAGGAATTAAAAGATTTTGTTGGTTCCACGTATACACTATTTGAATTAAATCCGATTGGATATATCATTTATCACAATGATTCAGGTATAATGTTTGAATATGCTTCAAAAAGCAAATCACCATATGTAAATTATAATGAAAATTTATATTATGGTGGAATGAAGAATTACTTTTATAAAGAAAATGATATTTATTATAACACTTTAATTGAAAATGAAATAGTCCCTGAAAAAGAAAGTTCATATTTGAAGGAAAATTCTAGTATTATTTATAATAGAAATTTAGATTTACCAAATCAAAATAATCTAGATTTCGTATGTGGTAAAACAGATATGTCTTATGTATTATCTTCATGGGAAGATGAAGGGGAATTAGTTGCATATGCTAATGTTCAACCGAAAATATCAATGGAGAGTTTTTTTAAGCCATTAACTTCAAGTTATGATATTGGATATACCACTGTTGGAAATAGTGGTGTATGTGGATATATTGCTGCAAATTTAGTTTTAGCTTACAATGCGCTTGCTTATGATACTTTTTTAGTGTTTGATAAATACTTGGACAAAACCAATAGGACATTAAAGGGAAGTGCGTTAACAAGGGAATTAATACGTCAACATGGCAAAGATCCAGATGGGGATAGTATCGGTGGAACTACAGCAGATAGTATGGGAGATTGTGTTAGAAATTATTTAAAGAATGTTAGTGGTGGAACCAAATCTTGGAAAGTAACGACATGGTGGGGAATAATAAATTCCACAGGGGCTATTAGTAAAAATCAACCTCCAATTTTATTTGGTAATATGATTAGTCCTAGCACGAGTAGTAATACATCTACAGTTATGAATAATACTTTGAGTGATGATGGAGCATATGGCGGTTCAAATCATGCTGTCGTTGCTTATGGATATTCTAATTCTAATTATAGAGTTCATTATGGCTGGAGTGGCTATTCTGATGTAATTCTTAATTATAATGCCATTGGCGGAACAATGATTTTAAGTTTCTTTTAAGTAAACAAAAAAAGGAGATTATTGATATGAGAAAATATATTTTATGCTTATTATTTACTTTGTTTCTATTAACATCTTGTGTTACAGGCACAGATACAACAAGTTCTCTAGTTTTTAATCCTTATATAGGAGAAGACCTTAACATTCAATTTCATAAAATAAAATATAATCCGAATGGGCATGGTGGATCTTTTCAAACAGAACAATCTTTAGAAGAAATAAAAAAAGAAATTTTAGAAAAAAATGACTGCAAAGTATCTCTTTATCAAGACAATCTTGTTATAGAAAAAACTTTAAATGGAACGACTCAAATAGGGATTATCACTAAATATAAAAATTATTATATCTTTGAACAACCTCATATAAGCCTATTTGAATCTAATGAAGAAAAAGCATTATTTTTTGCACCAAGCTATTTTATAAATGAAGAAAGGGATAATTTTACTCACTCATTCTATTTGGTAGAGAATCAGTGGTATAGAATTAATTGTTCAGAGGAAGAGTATATGGATATTTATGAAAAAACAAATATGTTTACAATATCAAAAAAAGAACAATACACTTTAACCATACTCGCCTCTGTTACTAATCGTTTTAATACTCAATCAAGTATTCATATAGAATTTAAAAATGAAAACAATATTAATTACATAAAATATAGCCTTTAATCAATTTTTCATATTTTAAGATTGTCCCTTAATACGTTTTTGTTTTTAGGGTTCCAAAAAAACTTAATATTAATTAACTCAAGTCATTAGACATAAGGGTCAGTTCATAATTCCTTATAATTTAATGACTTTTTTCATTTCTATAGGTGCGAATCTCTAAAATCCTATCCAGTAAGTTGCATTATTATATTTTAATATGATAACAGAATACTAGATTGCTAATTAAAGTGAATTGGGTCTTTTTATAAAGTGGTATTAAACACTAGAAGAGAGTCAGAAAACTTATATATTTATTATATTAAAAATAAAAAATGGCAAAACATTATCTCGATTTGGATTATTTCTCAAATTATATTTCTTTAAAACAATCTTTTTCCTCATAGTATTAACTTCAGTATAAATCTCTGTAGTAGAAATGGAAAAATGACCGAGTAATTCTTGAACACTTCTTAAATCTGCCCCATTAGCTAACAAGTTAGTAGCAAATGTATGTCTTAAATAATGTGGAGTAGCAGAAAGAGATATTCCACTTTTATCTCTGTATTTAGTAAATATATTTTCGATTCCATAAATGCTTAAAGTGTTATGATACTTATTAACGAATAAGTAATCATGATTTACTTTAAGTTTTTTTCTTATTGTTAGCCAAACTTTTAAATTATTCCAGGTTTCTATACTGGATATATATAGTAACCTTTGTTTCTTTCCTTTCCCATGCACAAGTAATACACGTTCAGAAGTAATAATATCTTCTAACTTTAAATTGGATACTTCAGCTATTCTCATTCCAGTAGAAAGAAGAAGATCTATAATACATAAATCTCTTACTGCTTGAAAGTTGCAAAAGAAGTAGTAGCTTGATTAAGATTCTCATACATATAATCTAACAATTTACTTACATCTTTTATAGGTATCGTTTTAGGTAGTCTTTTTTCTTTTTTGATTTTTATTTTATATTTGTCTAATGGATTTGTCCAATTTGTTTCATCTTCTATAAATCTAAAGAACATCTTTATAGTAATTAGCTTTCTTGTAAGCGTTGTATCCTTATAATTTTGAGTTAAGTATTGTATATAACTCATAATAGATTCTTGGGATATTTTCCCGTTTGTATGTTCAATCAAGTGATTTAGATCTGATGTATAGGTCTTGATACTTTTCATATCTAAGTTCTTAAATACCATCATTTTAGTTATAAATATCTCCCTATACTTTATTAAATACATTAATCTGTTTCATTTTTGTCATTGCCTAAGTTCTTTACAATTTCCATAATTTTTAAACCATCAGTTTTTTTAATTTTATAGTATCGATAGGAACAATGAAAATCAATATGTCCATCATAATATTGATATACGCACACTCTTTCTAAATCGCTAAAAAGAACAAAATTTTGCATTTTGAATTTGGCGCTGCCATATATTAGGCTTATTTCTTCACTTAAGAAAGAGTCATCCTTATGAGATAAAAGATATTGACTATATTCAACATCTTTTATCTGATGATAAATTGAATAATTTTTATCAATAAAAATATTTGAATTGTAATCAAAGTTAAATCTATACTTGATTCCAACTCCATTTGCTCATGTGAGATAAAGAAGTAAAAGAAGTGTAAAAAATTTTGCCGTTCCCTGTCCGGCTGACTGCCGGACCTGTCTCTTAT
>CAJTNG010000010.1 GCA_910577745.1 uncultured Anaeroplasmataceae bacterium
GGCCCTCGTGTGGAATGATGGAAGATTATAATCTTTTATCATTCTATTTTTTATTATTTTAACTATAAATACTTTGAGGTGAAAATGAAATGTTAATGTTTGTTAGAAAAAACGTAAATCCAAAAGGAAGAAAAACAGGTGATTGTTCCACTCGGGCTTTAGTTGGAACTTTAGACATTAGCTATGCTGAAGCGTTAAACCTTCAGGCAGAAGTTGCAATTAAGACTTGTTATGGTATTACAGATAAACAAGTAATAGAAGGAGTCTTGAAAAAGTTTGGATATATTAAAATGCCTCAACCTAGAAAACGGGATGGAACAAAATATAACGTTAATGAGTTGGATGCTATACTTACTAGAAAACAATTACAAGAGGGTGTTTTAATTACAATAGCTCATCATCACACTTGTATAAAAAATGGTGTTTTGCAGGATACATGGGATTGTGGATTTAAAAAAGTAAGCAATTATTATGTTAAGAAATAAAATTCTTGATATTTTTTAATAAAAAACTATAAATAATTTGGAAAGAAGAGATTGTAATGGTTGAAATTAAAAAAAATATTGAATTGTTAGAAAAAAGTAAATCTTTACTACATGCAGCAAACGAAGAAATATATTCAGTTTTTCTTTCACGTCCATGCTATTATTTGGAAAGAGAGTACTCAATTACAATAGACCTTTTGATAAAAATTCAAAACAATGATGTTGATTTATCCAAAAAATATCAAATAGGAGAATTGATTTTTGGTTTTGAATTTCATGGAGAACTCAGACTATCAATAGAATATGCTGAAGACATTGGAAAACAAATATATGATAGTTATAGTGGTTCATGGACAACACAATATTCTGAATTGCAAAATTGGTTTAATAATGTTGTAGTTGATGACTTGGGATTTCCACTTGGAACTAAAGATTTAAAGATTGATAAAGACAAACTCTATTTATATACTGATGATTATTTAGATAATATGGTAGATAAAATTAAAAAAGCAATATATCTTTTAAGTAAACCATCAAATAGATTGCAATTTATAATTGATAATCATATTGCATATATTCGCAAAAAAATTGAATGGTATAACGAATCTGAGGATAATGGTCATTGTGTGGATGCAGAGGGGTATTTGTTGTCTGTATAATTAATAGTGCACAAAACACAGAAAAGGAGGCTACTATTATGTTTGATGAATTATTAAAACTCGACTTGTCGACTGTCGACAGACATCCGAAACCGTCTTTTGTCGTCTTTCCTGACGGACGGACTGTCCAGACTGACGATGGCAGTCATGCGATGACAGTCATTCAGACGTCGAGAAAATATTATCCAGAACTTGCAAAAATTTTTGAACCTATGATACAAGAGGAAATATCTCTTTGGTGTGAAGATGAAGAAATGACTGAAGAAGAAAAAGATAGAGTTGCAGGAATGATAGTTCTTAATGGTGAATATTTAATGAGACGGGGCCTTGTATTAATTCATAATTGCTCCCTTATATTTTGTGAAGTTAGAGATGTTACAAAAGAACAAATTCAAGCTTTAGATAGAATTAATGAAGTTTTTCCTATTGAAAGATTGGATGAATTTAAGAGGTGGAATGGTGTCATTGGATGATTTTGATAAAATAAAATTAATTAAATTAAATAAAAAACTTTCGGATGATTTAATGCAAGAATATAAGTACATGGATATTGAAATTAAAGAGGATATCATTACGAATAATGGGTCTTGCATTTACTTAAGTGTAAAAGAAAAAGCTGTGAGATTACATAATTATCTTGGATATTTATTAAAAATAGAAACTTGGATTTTATTAAACGAATTTTATTGGCAACTATATTATGATTCTGTAAAAGAAAATAAGGAGTTTAATTTGTCTCAAAATGATTTTCTAAAAATATTAAAAGATATGGTAGGAAACTATCTTTTTCTAAATAAAAAAATTCAAGAATTTATATTAATTCACGAAATTCCTCTTGCTCATTACGATTTTTTAAAATCTAAATATTTTAAAAATTATAAAAAATATTCCGATATTAAAAATGAATTAGATATAAATGAATGTAAAAAAAATATTAAGGAGACAAAAAATGAGTAAAATAATTGATTCGTTTACAGAAAAAAATTCTTTTCTAAGTAATTTTACACCATGCAGGGTAAGTTATGCTGGTGTTCAGTTTTTAAGTGTTGAAGCTGCATTTCAAGCTGCAAAGTGTAAAGAATGGGAAGATACTTTAAAATTTAGATTTTTAAGTGCTGCAGAATCTAAAAAACTTGGTAGGACTGTTAAAATGCGTGCCGATTGGGATGATGCAAGAAATTATCGATTGGTTGTCATGGAGCAATTGCTTAGAGAAAAATTTTCCGATAAAAATCCTGAATTAAAACAAAAGTTAATAGATACATATGATGCAGAATTGGTAGAAGGAAATACATGGAATGACACTTTTTGGGGTGTATGTGGTGGTGTTGGCAAAAACCATTTAGGAATACTCCTTATGAAAATTCGTAAAGATTTAATTAGAAAAGGGTGATTTTAAATAAAATGGATGCACTAAACAAGATAAATGAATTAAATAAATTTCTATATGCAAAAAATTGTGTTGTTGATAAAGTTTTTCGTGATTTTATACGATTAGAATTTCAACTTGATTCTATTGGTAAAGCTTTATTAATTCATGATTATTTGAAATGCTTAAATGAGCTGAATGCGTTAATTAGAGAATCTGCTGATAAATTCCAAAAGATATATGATGAAAACTACTCTGATGGAGAAAAAATTTTTTTATCAATTGGATGTAGTATTATAATTACATTCATAGAAAAGTATTTGTATATCAGTAAAAAAATTCAATCTCTATTCACTGAATTAAATATGGATTCTAAATCTATAAAACTTGCATATGAAGAAAAACAAAATATGTATGAAAAACATAGAGTTATGCATCTTTTCCTAAGTAAATAAGGAGAAGAAAATAACTCTCTTTTTTCTTGACTTGTGGTAAATTTAGACTATAAAGAGTGTGTAATTAATTTAAAATATATGGAGGAAAAATTATGAATAATAAAATTACATGTAAAAAATTAAAAACATTTCCAAGTTTAGAATGGGGACCAGATGGCGGTTTTTGTGCAGATATTTATTTTGATGGTGTTAAACAAGGCTACTTTCATCAAGCTGGCGAAGGTGGAGAATATGTGTTCCAACCTGAGAGTTTTGATAATCCTGCAGTTAAGAGCAATAAGGAATTAAATCAATATTGCGTAGAATATTTTAAAAACAATAAATTTGCGAGATTATATTCTTCAGCTTCATTAGAAGCAGTAGAGAGATTTTGCAATTTAGAAACTATGGTTTGCCATTGTTTAGCTATGAAAACTCTTGAAAAAAAGATTAAAAAAATGGCAAAAGATGGGAAATATTCTAAATACTATATAGTATTGAAAGAGCCATCTGAATTATATGATTCAAATAATGTTTTTTCATTTTTGACCACAAAAAACTCAACTGAAGC
This sequence comes from uncultured Anaeroplasmataceae bacterium, assembly GCA_910577745.1. Taxonomy (GTDB): domain Bacteria; phylum Bacillota_I; class Bacilli_A; order Acholeplasmatales; family Anaeroplasmataceae; genus Pelethenecus. The sequence continues at coordinate 3,519 of CAJTNG010000010.1, forward strand.
ATCAATCGAATCTTATATTAGTATTCAAACTATGACAAAAAATTGGAAAGACAATGAAAAATTTTTTACATATGTATTTGAGTCAGTAGAAGATTTATTGAAATTAATTTAATTAAAATAAAGAGGAGCAATCCTCTTTTTTACTTGACAATAGTTTTTTTATAACTATAAAAGTTTTGTCAAGTCAAATATTTATAAAATATGGAAGAAAAATATAAAGGAGGAACAAATATATGACAAATACAATTGATTTTGCACAGGTGAAAGAGTACATAGCTTCTTTGAATAATGTGGAAAATATCAAGGAGATAAGGGAACTACTCTCTATGATATGTGAAAAAGCAACTGTGTACGATATTGAAGATGAACGTATAAAAGCAATAGGTAGGGTTTCTGAGGGAGATAGAATGACATTGAAAGAATTAGTTTTAAAAGACTATAATAATGTTATTTTTTATGATTTAAATGGAAATGAAGATTATCCATACTTTAATATGTACGCTGATGGTTTTAGTGAAGAACAATTATCTAAATTCATTGAAGTGGATGATATGTATCCAGATAATGATGGATATACAGTTGTTGTTGCTAAAGAATTAAATTTAAAAGCAGAAGAAAAGTATGTTCAAAAGTTGTTTGTACCACAAGTTCACTGTAATAAATGTGGTGGTCACGTCTTGAAGAGTTTACATGAAGATTATACTTATCAATGCTTAAATTGTGATGAGGATTTGTTTGAATTTGAAACTCACATCGTTAAAGATGAAGAAAAAAAACTTACTGACAAAGTTTTAAATGAACTTGCACTTAAAGCATACGATTTAGGTTGTGTATCTTCTCCAAAGGAGGATAAGTGAGATGGAATTTGCATTTATAAGAAATGATAATGTAAGTATTTCTAATCCATTGAATGTGAGTACTGGTAAAATTCTTTGTGGCTACTTCCGTGGTCCAGAATCTCCAAAAGGGAAGATGACAATGACTCCATTTTATGACATCAATCTGTTTGCTATCAGTAATTTTGGTAAAAGTGTACCAAGAAAAATTCATCCTGATTTTCCTGAAACTTATGAGGTCGATGAAATGTATTCCACATCACTTGAAACATTACTACGCTTGATTATGCCTTCCAAAAGAGAAGTGTTCAAAAAAGATGGTAATTTATCTAAATATGGTGAAAAAGCTCTATCAAAAGCAATAACCTTTGTTCATGTGAGATTAGAATCAATTAAAGATAAGCTCGTAAAAGTTGTTGAAGCTAAGGATTTTGCAACTAGACTATATAATTTAGTCAATATGTTTGAATTAAGTAAAATTGATGCAGACAACAAGGATAGAGAAATAGCTAATGAAATACTATCATACTTTGATGGTGATGAAAATGATGATAAGGAAATTTTCACTTTAAGAGAAGGATTGCCTTATTATGATATCACACAAGTTGGTATGGAAGCGTTCAAAAAGTTTGTTTTGTGGATTTTGATTTGTTTAGAATTAGGATTCCATAAATTATGGGAAATCGATACGTTTCAACATTTTGTAAATGATATTATGATGTATGACTAAAATAGGAGGAAAAGAAAATGGGATGCTTTAGTTGGAAGTATGCAGATAACACCGAAAAAAATATTCTTATCGATGGTGACAAATTCACTTTACTCTTTCCTGATGGACGTCGTTGGACAAATGACAAATATGATGGCTATGGACATATAAAAAATCCAGCTAATAATGCTGAAGTAGATGTTTATGCACTTTTGGCCGTATGGAATAGAGAATTAATTATTAAAGGTAAAGATTTTAAAAAAGAAACTGCTTTGAAGAATGAAGTCGTAAACGTCAGACGGTCAATCATTGACGACTTTTACGACTTGTCTATTCCAGATGACGTCTTTGTCGACAAGGTCGAGAACGGAGACATAGACTATACAGAATGTTTACGTTCATTGGGAATTACTTTTGATTGTACACAATTTTTAAGGCAATTAGAAAACTTTAAGCCTTTAAAATTTGTCGAAGACGACAGACTGTCCTATGACGACGTCGATGCGTCAGACGACGACCCTAATCAAGGAATGCAACCTGTTGAAGAAGAAGTTATAGGCTATTGTGATTATTGTGGAGAAGAAATCCATGAAAATGATTGGTATATCGAAGACGACAACGGATTGTTATATTGTTGTGAAAGTTGTAGAGATGCAGCTAATCCAGACTATGAAAACTTTGACGAAGATGCCTGGGAAGATGAGTATTATGGTTCTAATGATGAAGATTAACTGAACTTGTCAATAATGTAAAAGAGGATTCATTCCTCTTTTTTTGTCTCAAAATGTGGACTTTTTGGACAAATTTGGAAAAGATTGATAACATAGTATAAATGTTTAGTATAAAAGATTATTATTTTCTTGACTTTGCTTCAATCTAAACTATAAATTCATTGTCTTAAAAATTATGAAATATGGAGGAAAAACATTATGGGACAAAGGTCACAAATTTATATTAGATTCAACGACAATCGTATGGAATCTAGAAAAGGTTTAATTGCATTGTACTATCAATGGAATTATGGTGAAAGGATGGTATCAAGAGCTAGACAAATTATTGAGGGTAGTCTTGACCTACTAAAATATGGAACAAAGTTCAAATTATCTGCATTAAGAATTGGTTTATTTAAAAAGCAACTTAAAGTTGCTTGCACAGCTAATTTTGATATGAGAACGATTGATATAATTCCTTCGGATATATTTGAAGAATGCTGGGAAAATGACGATAAACCAAGAGATGTTTTATTTAATCAAGATAATAATGATGGGTGTTTGTTAATCGATATCTTAAGTAATGATAAAGATGAAGCCTATATTAAATATGCATTAACAGATTATAACTTTTCTAAGGCTCTTACTCCAGAAGAGTATATGAAGTGGGATGATGTTGATATGAACAACAAAGACTTTCACGACGAAAAAGATAAAATTTGTTACCAGGAAAATTGTGAGTTTATCAAGACAAATGCGACTCTTATGACAAAAGAAGAAATTGATGAGTTTGTCGGAATGGATTATTCAATTAAAAATGCTTTTGATTATGAAAATCTTGAATTTCAATATGAATGCGTAAAAGATTGTATTGAGAAATATAGTAAAAATTCTTCAAAACCAATTGCTTCTGTTAGTGATTTTGATAAGGTAATAGAGGAAGGTAAACTTTTTCATTCGCCTATCAACCAAACAGTCCTTAGTAAAATTCGTTGGGAACTACACAAAAAATATGACTTAAATAACAAAAAAAGGGGTTGAAAAATCCCTTTTTACTTGCTTATTTCTCAAAAAAAACTATAAATTGTATGTTTAAAAAGAATTGGAGGATTTATTATGGGACAATATTATGAAGCAGTATTAAGGACGAACAATGGCGAGTTCATTGTTCTTAATCCGCATGTCTTTAATGAAGGAGCAAAATTATTAGAGCATTCTTACATAAATAATTCTTTTGTAAAAAGAACAATTCAACTTTTAACAAACAATCCAATGCAATTGGCATGGTTAGGGGATTATGCTGATTTGGATGATGTAAAAACTAAGGATGCAGCAGATTTATTGATATCATTTAATAATTTTAAAGAAAAAGAAATTAATTACGAATTCAATAAGTTATCACCTTGTAAAAAAATACCAATCAGTGACTTAGAAAATTCAGAAATCAATCAAAATAAATATGTTATTTACAACAATACAAAAAAAGAATTTGTTGATGTTGAAGAATATTTATCTGTTCTTGGCTCTAAACAGGGAAATCAGGGAAATATATTGCATCCGCTGCCTGTTTTATCTTCAATAGGAAATGGCAGAGGTGGAGGAGATTATTATGAAGCTTCGCCTTGTTATAAAAGAGTTGGAAGTTGGGCATGTGATGAAATAACAGTTTTAACAAAGTCTAAACTTGTTGAGCTTCAAACATTAAAATCTTTTAAATTTGAAGGATATAAAAATATTATCAATGAAGTATTATTTCTAGATGATTAAAAAAATTGATACGAGGAGGTATAAAAATGCTTTTTATAAGTTTCTGTATTTTGTTAGTTATAATTATTGTTGTACTCATATTGACTGGCGGAGCTTTTATTATAAATGAAGATTTTTTCATTTTTTATTCTAGGGATGAAGAAGAAAGAACATTTAAAGAAAGAGTAAAACTTAATAAAATTTCAGTAATTTTCTATTCGATTTCTCTTTCAGTAATGATTGGATTAGAAATATGGCTTATAATTCTTTTTGTGCAAGAAAATAAAAAAGTTGATTATGAAATGGTTTATAAAGATTATGTCTCTGAATTATATGCTTTTTCTGACAACACTCAGGAAATCGTTGAAGGTCATGGCTTTTATTTTTTGTTCATTGGAGGAAATAAATTTAATAGTTCTTCTAAATATGAAATTACTTTTTTGTGTAAAACAGAAGGAGAAGTTTATGAAAGAAAAACTATAACAATAAATGAAAATAGTGATATAAAAATTTATTATGATATTCAAAATGACATAAATCTTCCATCAAAACTAATTGTTAGAACTGAAAGTCGGTCTGATAGTTTTGAACAATTTTGGGGTTTTAAAAATTCCGAAAAAATAATAAGTTATACGTTCGTCGTTCCAAAAAATAGTATACAATATAACAATCTGTTTAATGATTAAATAAAAAAACATAAATAAAGTTTGATGTTTATCGTTTTTATGCTATAATTTTTATAGGAGTGAGTTTAATGGATTGTGAAGAAATTACAAAAAAATTTTTGAAATATTGGGAAAAACATAATAATGATAAATTTTTTGATGCTTATGATGTCAAATATTCACTTAGAATTTTTTGCGAAGAAAAATTAGGCTTTGAACCTGATTTTAGGAATAAGGAATATCGAGATTTGTGGCAATCAGTAAAAGATGAAATTTTTAAAAAAACTATTAAGAACTAAATGTTTTTAATAGTTTTTTTATTTTACCTTGATTTTTGTTTGGTTTTAACTATAAATTCCCTGTAAAACAAGGAGTTGAAAACCGAATGAAAGATTTATTGTTTGAAGGAGATTGTTTAATACATTTAAAAAACATTTCTAATAAAAGCGTTGATTTAATTTTCACTGATTTGCCTTACGGAACCACTCACAATAAATGGGATATAAATATAAATTTAAACCAATTATGGAAGGAATTTAATAGAATAATTAAAGATAATGGTGCAATATTATTATTTGCTCAAAGTCCATACGATAAAATACTAGCTTGTAGCAATTTAAAAATGTATAGATACGAGTGGATTATAGAAAAAACAAAAGCTACAGGTCATTTAAATTCAAAAAAAATGCCTATGAAAGCTCATGAGAATGTTTTAGTTTTTTATAAAAAGTCACCCAAATATAATCCACAAAAAACATCAGGACATTCACCTGTTCATAATTATTCTAAACATACAAATGATGGGTCATGTTATGGCAAAACTAAAGCAGGAATTTCTGGTGGAGGAAGTACAGAAAGATATCCTAGAGATGTATTAAAATTTAAATGGGATACACAAAAATCATCTTTGCATCCTACACAGAAACCTGTGGAATGTGCAGAATATTTCATTAAGACTTATACAAATGAAGGTGATGTTGTATTAGATAGTTGTGCGGGGAGTGGAAGCATTTTGTTAGCTGCTAAAAACTTAAATAGACATTATATAGGAATTGAAAAAGAATCTAAATATTTCAATATAATTAAAGAACGTTTGAATCAATAACTTGTTTTTTTTCTTAAAAAAACTATAAATAGTTTGGATTGGAGGAATTAACACATGAAAAAAAATGAAAACTTAAAAACTAAGATTCTTAGTATTAAAGTAGTAAATGAAAAAATACGAAATGCAGGATTCAAACTTGCAAGAATCAAGTATCAAAGAGAAGTCACTGAAGAAGAAAGAGAAAAAAGTTTATTGGTTGCGGTGATGGAAAATAATATGCGTTCAGGTAACGGAAAAACTTATTCATTTACATCTGACGTCTTGTCTCCGACTCTGGGACTGACAGTCGTGACGGCGGTCTGGCATAAAGACGACTGCGTCAAAATCGAATATGTCGACGACGGTGACATAGACAATGATGATGATGTCTAAGAGTTAAACAATCAAAAAATAAGAGGAGGATGATAATAAATGACTGTTTTAATTATTAGTATTGTTGTATGTGTAGTGTTATTTATAGTAATAGCTGGCATTGTTTTCTATAATTTGATTGAAAATGATTGTAGTCGATTTCATTTCTTTTGGACTTTATTGTCAGGGCTTGCATTTTTGATATTATTATTTGGTTCTTTTTGTTCGGTAGGTGCAAACGAGGTCGGAATTATATATGACGACCACAAGGGTGTTTTAGAAGAAACAATTGGTGAAGGATTCAAAACCAAGAGTATTTTTCACCATGTTAAAAAAATTAAAACATCAAATAGAACAGCACAAATTCAAACAACAGGTCAAACAAACGATGGACAATATGCAACATTTACTTTATCTTTAATATATAAGATAGAACCCGAAAATGCAGGAAAGTTTTTTAAACAAACGAATGATGTTAATTTAAACGATGAACAATTAGGTAATCTAGTTAAGCAATCCCTTCAATCTTCTACAATAAAATATGATATATTCGAATTATTATCAGAAGGATTAGAAGTAGCTAGATTAGATTTTGAACAGACACTTTCTAATGCGTTAATGGAAAAATACTATATTACTTTAATATCTACATCTTTTGATGATGTTGATGCTGGAGATAATATTGAAGCAATATAACAACAAAAAGCAGAAGCTGAACAGAAGATTGAAATTGCTAGAAAGGAAGCAGAAGCTAATCTAATAACTGCTGAAAATGAAGTTAAAATGGCTGAGCAACAGGCTAAAGTAGAACAGACTCTTGCTGATGCTGCAGCTTATGCTGTAAAAGTTAAAGGTGAAGCAGATGCTGATGCAGCAACTGCATATGTAGACAGAATAAATGCAATGATATCCAACATTCAAACTAGTGCTGGATTAAGTTATGAAAATGCTGCAAATCTTGTATTATCTATTGTATTCTATGATATATGGGATGGAAAACTTCCAGAGGTATTAACATCAGATAGTTTAACATCCATGATTGGTGGATTAATTAAGAATACAAATCAACCTTCAAATTAATCATTAAAAAGAGGACTCGATTCCTCTTTTTCTTGTTTTTTTATAAAAAATAACTATAAATATAATGCTATATAAATAATCATAAGAAGGAGAAATTAAGAATGTTTGAGTTATCAAATGAAGAAATTATAAACTTAATATTAAATCGTCAAAAAGAAAATGCTGTTGCTTGGGATGTAGCAAGGAAAAAAGTGAATTTATGCAAAAAAAATAAAGATAAGCCTGCAGTTGAATTTTGGCAAAAACAATGTGAAAAATGCTCTATTCTATCTAAAGAATATGAGGATTTAATAAAAGAAATAACAAAATAAGAAAGTGATGGTAAAAATATGTTTTCAGAAGAATTAGAATTTTTCTTTAGAGATAAGGAAAAAGAAGAAACTAAGTTTCTTTCAACAGATAAAATCTATATTGTTCGTGTAGATGGAAAAGGATTCTCCAAATTAACAAAAAAGTATTTTCAAAAGCCTTATGATGATTCCTTTTACAACTTGATTGTTTCTGCTGTTATTCGAATTATGAAAGAAGCACAATATAATATTGTATTTTCATATATGCAAAGTGATGAAATTTCATTTGTAATTCATCCTACTTATAAGATGAAAAATAGAAAAGTATTATCCTGTATTCCATCAACTATAAGTAGCTTTATGACTATGTTTGCTCAAACATTAGTTTCAAATGAACCATGGATTTTTAACGCTCCATTTGTTTTTGATGCAAGAATAGTGGAACTGAATAATATGGAAGAGTTTGTTAATTATTTTAAATGGCGTTTAGGAGATGCTCAAGGTAATAGTTTAAATAATACTATTTATTGGGATGCTATTCTTAATCAAAATAAGTCTAGAAAAGAAGCGTCACGACTTTTGGATGATTCATATGCAAATAAAATGAAATTATATGGAAATAAACATATAAAGTATCCTTTCGAATATAGGAATGGCAGCATGGCTTTTTTTGAAAAATATCAGAAAACAGGATACAATCCATTAACCAAGACTCCGACTATTGTAAATAGACGTCAAGTCGTAGTCGAGCCTATTAAAGATGAAATACAACTTTTAAATACAGCTAAAAAAGCTTTGTTTAAATCTTTTAAAAAATAATTAAAACAAAAATAGTGATTTACTCGGTCGTCTAGTCTCGTCGGACTCGTCGACCGATTTGGCGTCGAAATCGTCAGACGACTATGTAGACAGTCTAGACAAGGGGGTGAGATACAAGTGTATAGCATAATAAGTAATACTATCAGGGTTTTTGATTACACAAAGGGACTTTATGATTGGGTCTATAATAATTTAAAAGTAAGAAATCCTGAACATTTACAAATGACTAAAAGAGGAAATATAAATGCTATAAAGAGAAATGATATTCCTTACTTTTCAAATGTTTATGTTTGTAGAGATAATTATATAGAAATGCCTTTTGGCGTTTTAAATGCAATTTGGGAACCTTTCTTGAAATGGTATCCTTATCAAATCAAATTTAATAGCACTGAAGATATTTCTATAAAAGATGTTCCTTGTCCTTGGAAATTATATAGTTATCAAGAAGTTGCTGTTTCTAAAATGGTTAGAAAAAAAGGTGGTATTCTTGTAAGTAAGTGTGGGAGTGGAAAAAGCTTGATGGGTATCGAAATCATCCATAGAATTGGTAAAAAATTTTTATGGCTAACACATACAAAATCTCTTTTAGAACAAACATATAATGCTATGAAGAATATGTATCCATATCTTGCTGTCGGTAAAGTTATGGAAGGAAAATATGAATTCGGTGAAGATGGGACTGTTGCTACGGTTCAATCATTAAGTCGATTGAATCCTAGTTTATATAAAGATAAATTTGAAGTTATCGTTTGTGATGAATGTGCTCATGTTGTTGGTTCAGAGGATACAACTCGTGCCTTCTCTACAATTTTAAACAATATACCTGCAAGATATAAGTATGGATTAACTGCAACGCCAAAAAGAAGTGATTCTTTAATAAATACAATGTATGCTTATTTAGGAATGACTAAAAATGGTTTTGCTCCAACATATAAAGTTTCATCTAAAGATTTAAAAACAATACCAGCAACTCATATTAAGTTTGAAGTAACTCCAGATTTATCAAAAGAAAAAAAGTATAAAATTATTAAAAGTGGTAAAATCAATTATACTGGTTTAATTAACTTTCTTTCAAATGATGAATCTAGAAATGATGCAATCGTAAATAATGTTAAACAGTTGAATGCACAAGGTAGAACTCAAATTTTGTTATGTCATAGAGTTAATCACTGCTTTTATTTATTTAAAAAACTTGAAGAACTTGGATTACCTGTGGCTTTAATTACAGGAAAAACCTTTGAAAATCAAAGAAACAATGTAATTAATCGAAAAACAGATTGGAATGTTTTAGTTGCCACTTATAGTCTTTTAAAAGAAGGAATCAGTATTAATGAATTGGATACATTACATCTTGTTACACCTCAAGTTGACCCCTCAACTACTATACAGTGTGCTGGAAGAATTGAACGGTTTGTTGAAAATAAATTAGAACCATTGATTTTTGATTATGTAGACTCAAACATTTCTTATTGTCGAGCTGCCTTTGAAAGAAGAAGAAAAGCAATCGCTGAAAATAGGTATGAAGAACTTCTTGGACAAATCGTAATCTCACGAACTAATACATTTAATAATAGCATTGGTGAAACAATCATTTTTGATAAAAAGTGGAATTACATTTGTGATTTTCCTGTTTATGTAGGTGAAAAAATAATGATTGTGGAAATTCTTTCTTCAGATTTATTAAAAGTTAATAAAATATAATATGGAAGCTATTTATTTACTTAAAATATCTAATAGCTTCTTTTTTCTTGTTTTTTTTAATTTCAGAATTATAAATATATCAAAGGAGTGATGGTAATGGTAAGAGCATATGAATTGATTAATAAAATAGGAGTTTCTGTGACTACAACACCAAAATCTTATTTAGGCAAAATTTATGTTTGCGATGGAATATGGAATTATAAATGTGATGAAGATGTACATGAAAATGATTCAATTAAAGTTAGTAGCATTTTATCTTTTGGCTTGTTAAAAGTTGAAAAAATATAAAAGAGGTGTGATTCCTCTTTTTTTCTTGACAAATATTATGGGACAAAGATTAAATTTAACAATTCGTGCAAAGGATAAAGATGTTTGTAATGTTTATATGCATTGGAGTGCATATACATCATCTACTCTTAGTACCATGGCAGAAGTTGTAAATCAATTTAAGATTGATAGCATTAATGAAAATTCATCTGTTGATGAAATTGTGGCATCAATAAAAAAAGCATTACCAGGAAGTGGATTAACTTTTGATGAATTAACTAAACTTGGCAAATTAAAGGATGGAACCTTAACTTCAATTATTGATTGTTTTGGCATTGAGAGAACTAATGATATTTATGTTTTGGAAAGCAGAATCAAAGGAGTAGACTTTGCTAAAATTAATTTCTCATTCTTTGAAATAGAAACTTATGGTCTTTCAGAAGCAGAGGTAAGAGTTATTAAAAGTATTTTTAATAAGTGTTTTCCTAATAGAAATGATGGTTTAATTGCTGTCACTAAAGAAGGTATGCAAGAAACAATTGATTGGGAAGAAGGAAGAGCTACTATCAATTTAATCGAAGATGATTACGAACTTTATTTTAATGTTTATGAACGTTATGATTTAAATGAGGTTCTTAAAAATCCTGAAGAATTTGATATAACAAAATACAAGGATGATTTATATGAAAAGAATTATAAAGGACTACCAAAACGTATTAAAAAAGTTGATTGTGATTTTTCCGAGTTTGATTATATGAACGTCGAAAGTCTTCATGAATTACAGAAAATTGTTTCAGAATCTTGTGATAATGAAATTTATGCAACACAGTTTAATGATTGTCTAGTATTTTGGACTGAATAAAATTCAATCTAAAAAATAAAAGGAAGGTTTCTTCCTTTTTTTCTTGACTTAGATAATTATTTGATTATAAATTCTTTGTCTAAAAAAATATATATGGAGGAATATTATGAAGGAAGAACTAGAAAAACAAATTCTTAATGAAATTGAAAAAATGGGAAAACGGGAAATCTATATTGATTATCGTGATTTTGAAGACCTAGAGTATATTATTGGCAAAAATGATACAAGAGAATCTTTTGTTGATAGTCTCTACGAATGTTATAGCGAAAGTTTTGATGCTGAATATGATTGTGCTGTTGATACTTTAATGGAAAAATTTGATATTCCAGAGGAAGAAAGAGAAAATGTAAGAGATTTAGTATTTGAAAATCTTTGCGTTGAACTTGATTATGAAAGTTTCTTAAATCAGAAAATCAAAGTAAATATTATTACTAGTTTTTATAATGATTGGAATAGCTGCTTTACCACGAATGGCTGGTTAAGATGGTTGATGCATTCCCAAGGATTTAAGGTTAATTCTTATCCTGTTATTAAAGCGTTAGCTGAACATCGCTATCTAATGCCAATTGGAAATGGGAGCCCATATTATTATGACCCAGCTGATAAGACAGGTGAATTAGTTAGAGGTATTTCAAAAGATGACAACAAATTTATTAGAAGTTTATATCAAGAAATCGTAAATATGTGTATAGATGAATCTAGAACATTGGTTTTCCTTGCAAAAATTACTATAGGTGATTATTATAAATTAATCGAAAAAAAATACAAATCTATAACTTTAAATAAATCAGTTATGTGTGGATTGTTCGATTATTATAACGGAGGAGGTTCTGTTTTAGAACTTGACCTTGAAAAAGATGTAAAGATTTCTGAAAAAAATATTTATATGATTCAAGTTGAAAGAGTTAAGCCATGTCGTGGTTATAGTGTTGATGAAGTATACGGATTAACTGGCTCATGTTGGAAAGAAGATATTTTAAAATTTCATTAAGAAGAAGGGACAAGGAGAAATCCTTGTTTTTCTTTTGAAATTAAAAAAACTTAAAAAATTAAAATATTTTTTGCTTCTTTACTTGTTTTTTTAAAAAAAATAACTATAATTATGTTGTAAGGAAATTGCTATCCTTACTAAATTTTATTCCATATATATAAAATAAACAAACGATTTAGAATCATCGACTTAAGTTCTCCAAAAAGATGATTCAAACTAATTTTTTGAAAAGACTCCTTTTGAGTCTTTTTTTCTTGACAATGAATAAAAGATAATTATAAAACATTTGCAACTATTTTATATATAAGGAGGAAGAAAAAATGAAAATTATCAAAAGAGATGGCCAAGAAGTAGACTTTGACCGTCAAAAAATTAAGGTTGCAATTTTGAAAGCAAATAAGTCTGTAAAAGATGCAGACAAGATTTCTGACGACTCGGCTGATGTCGTCAGTCGTCGACTAGAAGACTATGTCAGACGGAATGGGCTTAGACCGTCAGTCGAAGACATACAAGACATGGTCATAAATGAGTTAATGAATCTAGGTTATAATCAATTAGCAAAAAATTATATAACTTACCGTTACGAAAGAGAGTTAGCACGAAAATCAAATACAACTGATGCTAAAATGATTTCTCTTGTAGGACTTAAAAATAAGGAAATATTAGAAGAAAATTCTAATAAAAATCCAACAATTAATTCTACACAAAGAGATTACATGGCAGGAGAAGTCAGCAAAGATTTGTGTCGTCGCTTTCTATTTCCTAAGGAATTAATCGAGGCACATGATGCTGGTTTGATTCACATTCATGATATGGATTATGAGATTCAAAGAATGCATAACTGTGATTTAATTAACTTAGAAGATATGTTGCAAAATGGCACTGTGATTTCTGATGTTACAATTGAAAAGCCACATAGTTTTTATACAGCTTGTAATATCACCACACAGATTGTTGCACAGGTTGCATCCAGTCAGTATGGTGGACAGACGTTGACATTATCTCATTTAGCACCATTTGTTGAAGTGTCTAGACAGAAGTATATTAGGACAGTAAGAGATGAATTAAAATTAATTCGTCCTTCAGAAGAGTTAGTAATGGAGATTGTTGATAAACGCTTAAAAGATGAGATTATGCGTGGAATTCAAACAATTCAGTATCAATTACTTACCCTAATGACAACTAATGGTCAATCACCATTTGTTTCAGTTTTTATGTATTTAGGAGAAGTTGAGGCAGGAAGAACCAGGGATGATTTAGCTCTAATTATTGAGGAAGTATTACGTCAAAGAATCCAAGGCGTTAAAAATAAAGCTGGTGCTTGGACTGCTCCATCATTTCCTAAACTTTTATATGTTCTTGAAGAAGATAATATAAATGAGAATTCTAAATATTTCTATTTGACAAAACTTGCTTGCGAATGTACAGCAAAACGTTTAGTTCCTGATTACATCAGCGAAAAGATTATGAAGCAAATTAAAAAGGATTCTGATGGCAATGGATATGTATTTGGTCCTATGGGATGCAGAAGCTTTCTAAGTGTTTATAAAGACGAAAAAGGAAAAGCAAAATTCTATGGTAGATTCAACCAAGGTGTATGTACAATTAATTTGATTGATGTAGCATGCTCTAGTGATAAAAATTATGATAAGTTCTGGAAAATATTAGTTGAAAGAGCAGAACTTGCTCATAAGGTATTAAGAATTCGCCATGAACATTTGTTAGGAACACCATCAGATGTAGCTCCAATCTTATGGCAAAACGGTGCAATTGCACGTTTAAAGCCAGGAGAAACAATAGATAAATTATTATATAATGATTATTCAACAATTTCTCTTGGATATGCAGGCTTATGGGAAACTGTATATTATATGACAGGTAAAGAACTTACGACTCCTGAAGGTAAAGAATTAGGATTAAAAATTATGAAAAAACTTAATGAATTTACTGAAAAATGGCGTCATGATGAAAATATCGGTTATGGAATATATGGCACACCATTAGAGAGTACTACTTATCGAATGGCTAAATGTTTACAAAAACGTTTTGGAATCATTCCGCATGTCACAGATAAAAAGTATGTCACCAATAGTTATCACATCAACGTGACTAAAAACATTGATGCATTCAGCAAATTAAAATTTGAATCTGAATTTCAAAACCTTTCAACTTCAGGTGCTATCAGTTATGTAGAGGTTCCTGATTTGAAAAATAACTTAGATGTTGTTATGTCAATTGTTAAATTCATTTATAACAATATCATGTATGCTGAATTAAACACAAAAGTAGACCAGTGTTTAAAGTGTGGATACAATGGTGAGATTCCTTTGGTAAATACTGAAGGTGTCTGGAATTTCAAATGCCCAAATTGTGGTAATGATGAAAAAAAGTTTATGGATATCACTCGTCGAACATGCGGATATTTAGGTAAAAATGATTGGAATCAAGGTAGACTTGAGGAAATTGCAGAAAGAGTAGTTCATGTCGGAAACGGCACAAGCTACATCGACTAGTCGTCTTTGTCAGACGACAACTGACTGACAAGACGTCAGACAGGCAGGAGGAATCGACAGACAAGATAAAGACGTCAGACAGACGTCTTTTTTTAATGTATACTTGATTTTCTTCTTTTTATAACTATAAATAAAACGAATATAGGAGGTAAAGAAAATGAAGGTAGCATTATATTGTCCAAAAGGGAAAAAACAGTTAATGAAAATTTTCGACCATGAAACAAATAAACAAAAATATATTTGTACTAAATCAAAAACAGATATAGGAGAAATATTAAATTGTAAGATTGTAGCAGAAATGGAATGCGACAATGTTGATTTGTTGGAAATGGAATTTTATCCAAAGGGAAGTAAAGGATTTGATTGTTATCAAGATTTAAGGCATGTATATCCAGAATCTGATAATCCAGATAGAGAAATATGGGATTTTAATATAATTTATAGTAACGAAATGGATGTTCCAACTAAAGAAGCTGCAGAATTATTCAAAAATAGTGGAAAAACTTTTGAAGAAATAGGATTGATGATTGGGAAAGGGAAGTCTTATACCGATTATTTCTATGCTTTACATTTATCAAATTTAAATATTTTTGACCAACCATTGGAGCTATCAGATTATGAAAAATTATATAGATTTCAAGGCTTTGAATTCTTGGGAGCACGTTGGTGTGTTTTAGATGAAGCACCTAAAAATATGATTTATTGCCAGGATAAAAATGGCAATTCATGTATTATGATTGCTGTAGAACCAGAAAGACTATGCCAAATATTAAATGGTGAAGTGACAATAGAATTTAGAAAGCAAATTATAAATTATTTAAAAAATTATGCTTAATTATATTAATTGAAAAACGGAGGAAAATGTATGTCATTATTTACTTGTAACATTACAAAAGAAAAATATGATTTTGCTGAATACAATTTAAAAGATTTAGCTAAAATTATAAAGGAACAATACCAATTAACTAACCAAAAAATATTAAGTTATTTTAAAGAAAAAAATAGTCAAAATTGTGAATTAACAATTTTAAATAATTTTATGGATTATAACTTAGATGAGATTGAGGCTAAAGAAAAAGGGTTAGTTATAAAAAAATATGATTATTCAGGCAACTATGACTATTTTAATCATTATTATAAATTTCCTTACTATCGTTCTTTGAAAGAAATATTAAATAATATAGAAGAAGATTTTAAAAATAAAGATATAACAGGGAAAAATTTCTTAAAAATTCTAGGATTCACTCATGAAAATACAGGAATTTATGAAAAAATGACAAATTTGGAAGAAATTAAATCTAGATTTGAAAAAATATATAATATTGTATTGCAACGTTATATGGATAGTAGAACTTTTTTGGATATAAAACATAGGTTTGATGTTAATCCTATTATCATTAATATAGATGAAGAAAATGGAAGCAAAATTCAATTAATAAATGGATTTAAGAGACTACTTCTTAGTAATATTAATGATTTAGACTTTACAGGAGTTGTAAAAGTTTATCACAACATTAGTGATAACAATTATATTAAAATTTTAAATGCTACTAGTGATTGGACAGAACGTGGTGAAAAATGTAATGGTGGATACTTATTCGCTTTAGAACAACGATTTGGAATCGGAAAAGAATACTTTAAATCAAATTACATGCTAGATGCGGTAAGTATTTTAAATTCTTATTGCAGTTATATTCCTAATTATGTTGAAAATAACATGTATTTAGAAGATTTAAATACTATAAAAAATATTTTAAATACTGAATTTGTAGTTGATGATGCTTATACTTTAGCAAAGGAAATTGTTTTGTATACATTTAAATTTATATCGACTTGCATTAGAGCTTATGGCCATATGACTAAGTTTGATTTTGTAAGTATGTTTGATAATACGATGTGGGGGTTGAAGAAAAAAATAAGTTCCAGAAAAAATATTTATGTTGATGGACATATACAGAATTTTATCACGAAAGAAATATTCCCTAAATATATAGAGTATTTAAAACATAATAAATAATTTTTTCAGGCAGGAAATCTAAAAAATAGGTTTCCTCTTGATTTTTAATGAATTAAAACTATAAAAATAATGATGAAGGATGTGATTTTATGGGTAGACCAAAGGGCTCTAAAAATAGAACTAAAATGAAATCAGAAAAAGATGTAATAGATGCAGCTAAAAAATATGCAGCTCAAAAGAAAGAAGCTTCAAAACGCACTATGTTTAAAAAAGAATTTCAACGTAAGTGGGATGCATGTAAAACAACAGAAGAACGAACGCAAGTAAAAAAAGAATTTTATTCTTATAAAGGAAAATACAGTGAAACTTTCTTAGATAATACTTGGTCAACCATTACTGCTAAATTTAGACGTGAAAAACTTCCTGGATTATGGGAATATTTAGAAATGTTTGCTAAACACTAAAATATTTCCAAAAAAACTTGATTTTTTATTAAAAAAAACTATAAAGAATACGCACCCAAGAGCCAAATCTTGGAAAAATAAAAAAACAGGTTTTAAAAGGCACCTTACTAATATATCTACTACACTAAGTATTTCTTTTAAATAATCTAAATAATGCATATTTTATTATGGTGGCAGAATTGGTAAACGCTGTTGTCCAACTCGAAGACTACAATGGAAACATAGTAGCCTAAATTGTGAAACAGAAATTTGAAAAGGGGAAAACGACTTTTTACAGGTTCAAATCCTGTCCATAATGAAAATAGAAGAAATTGATAAGGTGCTCCTGTTGATTTATTATATAGACGTATATTCAGGTAATACGTTGTAAAGCGTGACAAATCTATATAAGGTTATATCTTGCTCATTGACCTTTGAAAAAAACACGTTAGATTGTAATTTTCTTAACCTGAGAGAAGTTGTTAAGCAAGAACAAAGAACTAAACAATCGTGTAAAATGATTCGATTTATGAATGATATAAATCGTAGGCCAATCATTTGTTACTGATATTAGCTAGGAACTAATATTTGTAACAAAACATTGTGGAGTAGAGTACTGGTAACTCGGATGTCTCATACGCATCAAAATGCAGGTTCGAATCCTGTCTCCACAACCAAAAAATACACTTTATTTTAAAGTTTAATAGTATAGATAGGGCTACCGTAATTGTAGCTTTCTTTCTTGCTTTTCATGATAAAAAAACTATAAATAATGCGTTAGGAGGTATCGATTATGCATCGACTATTCTTTAACCCATTCTTCCCATCTATATGTAGAATTATACAGGAAGTCAATGAAGAGAACAAAGCAATATTCCAAAAATTCATTAATAAAAAATGTTCTTCTAAGGTGAAAGACACCATCCTAAACATTAAAAAAATAAATACTAATAAAAATGATGTTAAACAATTTAGAAATTTCAAATCGAAAAGAGGAATATAATTTATGAAAAAATTATTAAAATTAATTAAAAATAAGGCAGGGCTAAGTACATTTACACCACTGTGGTTTGTATTAGTAGCACTTGCTATTGTAGTTGTTATTCTACTTATTTTTATGAATATATAAGTATAAACATTCCTTGACTTTTTGATAAACTTAATTATAAAACTTCTGTATTAATATTTATAAATATGGAGGAAAATTATGGAATTTATTAAAGAGGTCAATGAACATGGAGTAGTTTCATTTCATCAAATTAAATTTAGAATTGGTGATATTATTTGTTATCATTCAGAAGGTTGTGACAAACGTGACTTAGTCGTAGACCCGACTGTCTATGTCGAAGGAGCTGACGGGAGTCTTGTCAAGACGACTGTAAAGACGACAAGACAAAGACCGATTGCAGACGACATTCTGCCTTTCTGTCATAACTATGATATGCTAGATAATTATGTTGCACCAGCAAGGACATTAGCAAAGAAGAAAGAAAATATAATAGCTTACATAAGTAAAGAGGTTGAAGCTGTTAGGTTCAAAAATAAAGATTCAATAGTAAGACGTGAAAATCTCAAAGGCGTTGCAATAGACTATGATTCTATAAAAGAATATGCAGATTTCATTTTAAAATACTATGAGAACCAGGATGGTGTTAAATATCGTCGTGTTTATGATTATGATGGGTATTTTCATTATGTTCACTTAGATGAAAACTATGAATCAGCAAAACTGAAAGCTATTGATTTTATGAAATATCTTTTGAAAGCTCCTTTAGATGAAAATGGGATATTGGTGGAATCTTATATTACCCCTTATCGTGATTTTGATGTGAAATTTTGGAAGAAAAAACCTTTTTTGAATGAGATTGAGAAGTATTACTTTCATTCATGGACTAAATTTGATTTCAATGAAATTTATGAAATCTGTATTGAAAATAAAGAGGAATAATACCCTCTTTTTTATTTTTATGCTTGTTTTTTGATTTTAAAAAACTATAAATAAGATGTAAAAAGTTAGAAAGGAAAATGTCTATGAAAATAAAACTTAAATATATTTTTCTTGAAAATGATTTTCCTGTGCTATTTAGTTGTACAGACGATTATAATAACGATTATTTAGGTTGTTATTCTGCAGTAGAAGACAATCACTTGAAATTCACAATTTCAAAAGTATCTCCGTTAACTATTTTAAAAGTATTAAAAAATGAAATGTTTTTATATGATGCTTTTAAAAATAGTCAGTTAAATTACATTTATACTTTAAGAGAAAACACTGAAGTAGAGATTGTCCACCAAGTTGAAGATAAATATTTGCCATGTAAAAATGAGTATTTAGATGCAAAAAAAGATGAATATTCTGCTGAAATAAACTATTATAAATCTAAATTATAACTTTTTTTGTTTTTTACTTGTTTTTCAAAAAATAAAAACTATAAAGTAAATGCAAAAAAATAAAGGTAGATTGATTCTTTTTTGCTTCATTTATTTAGCATTAGTAACTAAATCAAAATATATAATTTGGTTTTGTTCCTAATACTAAATAAGTATACTGCCGAGGGCCACAGTGTTTGTACTTTTCTGTGATAGTGAAAAGTAAAGTCATATCTAGATGCGTACGATTGAAGTCACACAATAATGAAAGTGATTGATATGGCGGAATTCTGCTCTGCTAGTTTAATGGTAAAACAAATGTCTTGTAAGCATTTGATGTCTGTTCGATTCGGACGTGGAGCACCAATTGATTAAAATAAAAGGATGATGGACAGTTAGCAAAGTTGGTCTATGCGATGGTCTGAAACACCATTCATTCCTGTTCAAATCAGGGACTGTCCGCCACAGGGTCAGATGATGAAACGGTAGACATGCTAGTTTTAGAAACTAGTGCTTATAGCGTAAGGGTTCGAATCCCTTTCTGACTACCATATAAGGGGGTGTGATGAAACTTCGGTAAACATGTTGGACTTAAAATCCAATGGGATTAATCCCTTGTCGGTTCGATTCCGACCATCTCCACCAAAACGAGCGATTAGTGAAAAGGATATCATAAAGTTCTTCTAAAACTTTGTTACAGGTTCGAATCCTGTATTGCTCGCCATAGTATTTTATGTTTTATGTTTCCATAACTCAGTGGTAGAGTACCTGACTTTTAATCAGGGAGTCAAGAGTTCAAATCTCTTTGGAAACACCAATAATGTAGGCTTACTCAAGGGGTGAAGAGGACTGTTTGCTAAACAGTTAGATGCTAAGGCATGCGTTGGTTCAAATCCAACAGTCTACGCCAAATGGACTCGTAGTTCAATGGTAGAACGAGTGACTGTTAATCACTATATGAAAGTTCAATTCTTTCCGAGTCCGCCATTTAAGAATGTAGGTGATTTAAATGGATACATATGAATTAAATAAAGCTCGTCAAGAATATGATTCAAGGCTCACAAAAAGACAAATTAAGAAAAATCTTAAAATGGCACGAAAATTATCAAAAAAATCTTTTAAAGAAAAAGGTGATTCTTTAGAGAGATAATAAAATTATATAAATTGACGGCTTGGTGAAACGGTGAACACGACGGGCTTTCAATCCGTTATGAGTGGGTTCAACTCCCACAGTCGTCACCATATAATTTAATGATATACAAAAAATATAAAAAAATAAATTAGAAGGAAAACTATAAACCCCCTAGACTAAATGAGTCGATTATAACCTAATAAGTTATACACAACTCTGTCGTTGTGAGCAAAGTAATTCCGTCGTAGTGGGAATCGACGGTGGCTTGCAGGTAGAAATAGAGAGCCAGTTGAAACCGTGTATGAGGGGCAGACCAAGAGTACAAAATCTGGCAATTTAACAGACAATAAGTTCAAAGTTGAGGATGTAGACGGTTTAGACCAGTAGCAAATCGTTAATGCAATCAAGACAGTTAAATCGTTGATAGAGAACTATTTATCGAAAGATAGTCGAAATATTATAACTGGAATATTTAGATGAATACTCGATACTGCCAAAGGAAACTCGGCAGGCCTGGACATTTAGCTCAGCTGGTAAGAGCGTTCGGCCCATAACCGATTGGTCAAAGGTTCAAATCCTTTAATGTCCACCATTAGTCTAAACAGGATTCATAATCCTTATATTATATAAGAGGCTTAAAAATTTACAGTCTCTTTTTTTCTTGACATTTTTTGCAAAAAAATTATAAAACAAGTAAGGAGGAATTTTAAATGTATCAGATATATAAAATGCTATGTAGACTTTTAGAAGATGTATATAAAGAAGATAAGCTCCTTAATACTTATAAAAAGTTCTATATAGAAAAAGGTAATAACTTAAAAAGTAGAAATGGCTGTTATAATACAAGGACCAATCATATTATTATAAATAATTTGTATAGAGATAATTCTGCTATAATGGCTACAATCATTCATGAATTGGCTCATCATGTTGATTATTGTCAACGTCATACATCTGACCATAGTCAAAAATTTTATGATGTGTTTTTTCCACTTTTGAGAAAAGGATTAGATTTGGGATATTATTCAAAAGAAAATCTCATAAACTATAAATCTGATGCTTCTGACTCAAATAAAATTAAAAAGCATCTTGAAAATTATGTTCCTTCAGTAAAACCAGAATCAAAAACTATTAGAATTAGAGTTTACAATTGTTTCAATCAAAAAGATAAATTAAAAGAATTAAAATATCGTTTTGACAGTCTGTCGTCGACTTGGACAAAGGTCTTGTCGATTGACGACTTGGATGCCGAAGTCAAGACGCTGACGTCGATGTCAGTCGACTATAAAGTCATGTCGTCTGATACTGTTGAATTCAAAGGTAATGTGAAAATTACAATTAGAGGAGAAACCTATGATTATAAAGAGGAATTAAAAAAGGATGGATTTAGATACGATAATAAAACTAAGTCATGGACAAAGTCTATCCCAGACTGGTCAGACTATCCGTCAGTCGTCGCTAAGTACCGTCGTCTAGACGTCAAGGCAAAATAAAAAAATAAAAAATATCTAATTTTTCTTGTTTTTTTCAAGAAAAAAATTATAAAAACTATGCTTATATAAAAGTAATTGAAATAAGCAAGAAATTTAAGAAAGGAAATACCAAAATGTTAAAGTTTTTAAAGAGACTAGCAAAGAGCAAAAAAGGGTCTGAAGTGGTAGAGAAAATTTTCATGGTTGTAGTTTCTATTGCAGTAGCAGCTGTAGCAACAACTTGGATTGTTACGACCGTAAACAAAGCAATGGCAAAAGGAAATGATGCTGCTGGTGATTTAGGCTCAACTGATGCACCGAGCGTTGATAATCCTATGGGGACCACACCTGGTGCTTAATTGTCAATTTGACAGCAATTAAAAATGGCTGATTAGAATTTGTTTCTAATTAGCTTTTTTTATTATTTAAAACCATAAAAATAAGTCTATTTCTTGCTTTTTTCAAGAAAAAAATTATAAAACATTTAAACCAAAGGAGTGATGGTGCAAATGAATTATATACAATCAAAAAAATTTATGTTTGAAAATGCAAATATTTCAATACATGATGAAGAAGAAAAGAAAAAAATCTATCCTACTGATACTGACAAGATGGATGAACTAGAAGAATTGATAAAGGTGGAAATAAACAGAGAATTTCATATATTACTTCAAAAAGATAAATTTGACGATTCTGATTCTTTAAAAGTTAGAGAGTTTATAAAAGAATATATTAAAAATAATAAATACTTTTTCCAAAGAGCAGAAGATTATGAATTGTTTGTTGATATGATTGTAAATGATATCTTTGGATTAGGTGTTTTAGAGGGATATATAAATAATCCAGAAATTCAAGAAATTTGGGTGCTAGGTCCTAAAAACATTTATATTGATAGATTAGGAAAAAGAGAATTATCACCCTTAAAATTTAAAAATGACAAAATTATTGTTGCAATGATTAACAAAATTTTAGCTCCTATCAATAGAAAAGCAGATGAATCAACACCACTTGTAGATGCACGTTTGGCGGATGGTTCACGTGTCGCTATTACAATGCCACCTATTTCATTTAGTAATGGACCTGAAATTGTTATTCGTAAATTTAAAAAGGATAAATTTACCTTAGATAATTATGTGGAAATAGGCTCAGCAAATAGAAGGATGGCAGATTTCTTGGCAGCCTCTGTTCGTTGGGGAGCAAGTATTCTTGTTGTTGGTGGAACCTCCTCAGGTAAAACAACATTATTAAATGCTTTAACAAATGAAATACCTAGAGATTTTGGAGAAGAACATGTTATTACCATTGAAGATTCTGCAGAATTAATTGTTGGTAATCCATTCTTACAAAGCTGGGAAACTAAAAATAATAACTCTGAAGGAAGAGGAGAAATCGATTCGTCTAAATTAGTTAAACATGCATTGAGAAATTCTCCAGACCGAATCATATTAGGAGAAATTCGTGACAAGGTTTCTTATGATGTTTTACAAGTTGCTATTACAGGGCATAAAGGAACAATGTCAACAATTCACGCTGATAATGCAGCAAAAGCTGTTGACCGTTTTAGCACATTAGCAGGCTCTGCTGGAATCATTTCTGCTGAAGATGCAAGAAAATTATTTGCTGATGCTTTCGATTTATTAGTCGTTCTTGAACGTATGAAACATCCAGTTACAGGTGAGTATTGCCGTGTAATTACACAAATATGCCATGTAGTAGGTGTAGGTCAGGTTGCTGCAGAAAAGCTAGGAGTTAAGAGTGTAGATAATCCAACTCATGTTTATTTGCAGGATATATATAAATTAGATAAAAAGAAATTTGTATTTAAAACTACAGGATATATACCAAAGGAACTTATCGATAAGGCAAATGTTGAAAATAGACCATATGATTTAAACCTATTTAAAATTGAAAAGAAAAAAGGTGATTGCTAATGGAGAAAATGTCAGATTTTTTCTTTGATAACTTTAAGTATTTTCTTATAGCTATCATTTCAATTTTAACAATATTAATATTGTCAAGTACTTTTAAATTGATTAGAAAAAACTTTGTCTTTAAAAAAAAGACAAGAATGATTATCACAGGTGTCGATACAAACACTAAAATAAAAGGACTAAATGAAAATAAAAAGAAAAAAAGAGTGAAAACAAAACATAAGAAAAATATTTTTCTTAGGCTTTACAAAGAGTATATTTTCTTTGATGGTTCTAAATCAAGGTTCTTTGAGTTTTTAATAATCGGATATATAGTCTTTTATATAATATTTGTACTATTGTCTCGAGATTTTATAATTTCGTTAGTTCTTGCTCTTGCTTATTTTGATTTATTTTATATAGTCATAGATAAAAAGAATGAAAAAAATAGAAAAAAATATATTAAGAGTTTTTCATTAGCTTTAAGAACTTTAACAGCTTCTGTAGAGGCGGGTAATACTTTTGAAGAAGCAATATCGCAAATTATTAAACGTGACACTATAGGTCAAAAAATTAGAAATGAATTAGCTTATTTAAATAATAATTTAAAAAACAATAAATCAAGAGAAGAAGCATTAGAAGAATTTTGGAAAAGAAACTCATTGTTTCAGGAATTTTCTATGTTTGTAATTGTGATGCAGTTTTATTCAAAGAAAGGTGGAAAAGGATTAGCAAAAATTCTTTTAAGCCTTGAAAGAACTCTCGAAAATAAAGTAGAAAATTATTCTGAAATTGATACGGAATTGGGAATTCATAAAACATTAATGAATATCTTAATTTATGGTTATTTCGCTTTCCTATTTATTGTCAAACTGTTTTTGTCTGAATTTTATGTGGATATTTCGAATGATAAATTTGGAATCATAAAAGCATTAGGAAGTGTTGTATTGTTATTTTTTGCAACAATATTCTTTAAAAGTATGGTTCGTTCTGCTGCTGAAGGATAGGAGGAGTTGCTATGCTAGATAAATATTTATTTAAAGACAAAATTTCAATTGCTATCTGTATATCAATAGTAGTAATCATTACATTATTCTTTATTGCTAGTGCATTGAAAAGTATATCTACTAAAAAATATAAGGATGTAATTTTTCCTACTTATAAACCATCAAAGAAAGAAAGTAAAGCTTTATTCGGTGAAGCTAAAGGAAAAGAAAAAAGTAAAAAAGGTATTAAAAAATCATTGGTTAATATCTTATCTGGAAAAGGATTAGATAAAAAGGTAAAATCATTATATACGCAAGCTGGTTATTATGATAAAACGTTAGAAGATTTAATCACTGATTCTTTAAAATATATCTTTATAGGATTTGGCGTTGCCCTTGTTATGTATTTCTTTTTAAGAAATATTTGGGTATCTGTTATTCTTGGATTATTATTCATTGCGTTTCCATTTATTAATTTATTTGGTGATATACAAGATAGAAGAAACGCTTTTAGACGTGATTTTCCTTATTTCTTGCAAACCCTATCATTTGTTTTAAGCAATGGTAGTAATATGTCAGTTGCTTTTTATGAAGTTGTTAATAAACAAAACGATGGTGTATTAAAAGAGGTTATGAAGGATGTTATTACTACACAAAAAGTAAATGGTGGAGATTTTTCAAAAGCATTCTCTAGTATTTTGAATAAAATTGTTATGGAAGAAACAAAAGAGTTCGTTGAATTAGTTCAAAACAATATGGAAAAAGGTGTATCTGTAGCTGAAACTTTCTCTTCACAGTCGGAAATTATAACTAGATTTATTAAAAATAAAAAAACAAGGAAAATAAAAGCAGTTTCTACAAAAATATTAGTACCAATTTTAGTTATAATTGTTGCAATAGCATTATTTTTCTTTTAAATTAAAGCAAGATTTTCTTGCTTTTTTTCATTAAAAAACTATAAATATAATGAAAAAATATATTGGAGGAATTTATTTATGGTTTTTAATATAGTTTATTTAATTTTTGTTTTACTTTTAATGGTTCTGGAAGCGTTGGATTTGGTTTTCACATTTAAAGTGAAATTAACAAAGGAATATAATGAATGGAATCTACAACAAAAATATAGAAAAGTAGATTTTGCTTTAAATGTTATTTGCTTAATTATTTGTCTTGTTTTTATTACAATTACTTTCTATAGTTTAAGTAAAGGAGAAAAAATAAATATTGCCTACGCTATAATATGGTTAGTAGCTGCTTCACTAGGAATTCTTTTTGATTCGATTCATAATTACAGGTATTTAAGGTATAAAAAGAAAACTAAAATTATTTTAGATAAATCTTTACTATAAGGAGAGAAAAAATGAATCAATATTTAGAATTATGTAATCATATTTTGACTAAAGGTCAATTTAAAGGAGATAGAACAGGAACAGGAACCTATTCAGTATTCGGGTATCAAATGCGTTTTGATTTGAATGAAGGATTTCCTTTATTAACAACTAAAAGAGTTCATTTAAAGAGTATCATTCATGAATTATTATGGTTTATTAGTGGAAACACTAATATCAAGTATTTAGTAGATAACGATGTCCGTATTTGGAATGAGTGGCCTTATGAAAGTTATAAAAAATCGAGTTTTTATCAAGGAGAATCAATTGAAGAATTCGTTGATAAAATTAAAACTGATACTTCGTTTGCCTTAAAATGGGGAGACCTAGGGCCTGTATATGGAAAACAGTGGCGTAATTTTAATGGTGTTGACCAATTGGAATGGTTAATAAATGAAATAAAAAACAATCCAAATTCAAGACGACTTATTATCTCGGCTTGGAATCCAGCAGAAATCGAAAATATGGCATTACCTCCTTGTCACTGCTTTATGCAATTCTATGTTAATAATGGAAAGCTTTCTTGTCAATTATATCAAAGAAGTGCAGATGTGTTTTTAGGAGTTCCATTTAATATTGCAAGCTATGCATTGTTTACTATAATGATTGCTCAAGTTTGCAATTTAGAAGTTGGTGATTTTGTTCATACAATTGGTGATGCACACATCTATAGCAATCATATTGAACAAATTAAATTGCAATTGTCTAGAAAGCCAAGAGAACTACCAAAAATGGTAATTAATCCAAATGTTAAAACAATCTATGACTTTAAATATGAAGATTTTGAACTTATTAATTATAACCCTCACAAAGGAATTAAAGGGAAGGTCGCTGTATAAGTGACCTTTTTCTCTTGACTTTATGATTATTTTAACTATAAATCATTTGCAATAAAAATAAAATATATGGAGGAAAAAATGACAAGAGAAGAATTTTTAATGCTATTGAATTGTATCGAGCAAAATCATAATGAAGAAAAACTTACATGTACAATTTCGGAAAGTGATTACAAAATTATCGAGGAAGTATATACATGGCATCCAGCAATAAGTGATACAGAAGGTAAGAAAGAAATTGCAGCATTATACTATATTGCGGGCATGGGTATTATTACCAATATGTATCCTGAAGCAAATATGGTCAATAAAGCAAGATTACGTATTCAGAAATTGGAGGAGCAGTTATTAAAAGAAGAAGCTTGCATATCATTCATTAAAGAAAAATATGGCGATTTTAAGATATTGAAGGAGGAGAAGCAAAATGCCAAAAATTAAAGTTGGAGATACAATACGTATCATTAAAATGGAGGGGGAACCTTATTATACAGGTAAAGTTGGTGTTGTCAAACAAATCGATGATATGGGACAAATTCATGGAACATGGGGAGGTTGTGCACTATTTCCAAATTCTGATGTGTTTGAAGTAATTAGACCAATAACCTCTGACGATTCTAATCGCAATCGAAAACTGAATTAAAAAGGGGAAAAATCCTCTTTTTTTCTTGACTATTCTTTAATCTAGACTATAAAGTATGCGTCTTAAAATTATTTATATATGGAGGAAAATAAAAATGAAAAATGTAAATGATTTAATTCAAGAATTTGTATCAAGAGTTTCCCAAAAAATAACTGATATGTATTTGTATGGAAATAATACTTTTAAGTCGAGCTTGTTGATTGGTACTGTAAATGAAATGGGACTTAAATGTATAGATACAAATGGATTACCATTTAATGGTACAACTTATGAAATATATCGAGAAGTTGAAATGCAGGGACATATATTCAAAGAGACAGTAGGTCATTTCAAATATATTTATGAGATATATGGAAATGGCGTTATAATTTGTATATATGATTCTTCATGCATAGGTGGAACGCATTTGAATGGAGATGAAGCTGGAAGATATATTTACAGAAATGAAATATTAAAACGTCGCTAAGTAAAAAGGTCAAATGACCTTTTTTTCTTGACTTTGAAATAAATTTAACTATAAACATTTTGCAAATTAATTTATATATATGGAGGAAAAAATGAAAATTATTATTATAGATAATAACGCAATTGAAAATGAAGAAGAACTCAAAGAAGGAGAAAATAAATATACTTGCACTAACGAGATAGAACTTAGAAATAATGTTTGTGAACTACTTGATAGTTACTACGAGTGCAAGTCTGATTATGGAAATCCTGTTTATGATTTAGTATGCCATATGAATGTTCTTGAACTTTGTATGTGTATTGAAAAATATAACTACAAGATTGAGTTTGATAATAATGGTTCTACTCAAATAAGCGATTTCTTCATGCAACATAATTAAAAGGTCGCTAGACCTTTTTTATATTCTCTTAGCTTGACTTTTTCTTAGTTCAGACTATAAAGTGTATGTCTTAAAATTATTTATATATGGAGGAAAATATAATGGGATGTTTTACATTTACTTTTGCAAACAAAAAGCTTGAATATAATCAATATGGATGTTATCTTTCTAAGTGTAAGCTTGGTTATGGTTATAGAGGCTATATCGCTCTTTCTAAAAACTTTTCTACTCTTTATCCTGATTTGGTATTTAATAAGGAAGGATATCCTTTCATCAAAGAAAATTATTATGATGGATATGGCATGTTTGGAGTTCACGACATCTATGATGTAGTTGTAGATATGAATAAAGGGCATTTAGTAGAAGCTTTAAATCGGTTGAAAATCAAAGGTAAAAAATATAATAATTTGTATTATACAATCGCAAAAATGTTAGATGATGGAATGAGTGATTCAGACATAACTACGAATGTTGAAAAGGATTGTTGCAACCTGAATGATAGATACCTAATCATAGACTGGAAAAGATGTTTAGGTATCAGACTTGCATGTTATTTAGAAGATAATGAATTACTACCTTATCCTTTAAAAGTTGTATCAACACTTAATTGTAATTATGATGAACTTCCAGCATCTGATTCCACACAGTAAAAAGTAAAAGAGGAATATTCCTCTTTTTTTCTTGACTTAATTCAAAGTACAACTATAAACATCTTGTAAATTAATTTAAATATATGGAGGAAAAGAAAATGAAAAAAATTAATGAAGAATTAAGTAGGCCAATGTCTGAATTTAATGACATGACACCAAAGGATGCTTTGGAAGAAGTAAAATCTCTTGTGCAAGGTTTTGCTGAAGAGTTTGATTATGACATCGATGAACGAGTAAGTGACGCCATCAAACGTCTGTCTGTCTTAGTCGACGACGTGTCTAGACTAGACGAAAAGGCGACAGTCATTGAACATGTCGAAGACACGACAGTCGTTGACGAATGTCCTGCACGTCAAATGGCTGCTAGACTGCTCGCAGACGACGACAGTCTAAGTCCAGACGACTACTATGAGGTTGAAGATTATTTCACAAGCATTTTAAATGGAAATGAAGCAGAAATGCCAAAGATAAACTATTTGAGATGTGCTGCAAAACAAAAAGTAAATCTTACTCTAAAAGAATTAGCAGGAAAATATGAAATAGCTGGAGAAATCTTAAGAGATTGTAAAAATGAGTTTGTTGATACTGTGATAGAAGAAATAGAAGAAACATACCTTAAAAATGATTGTTTCCCTACAAAAGACCGTATCACAAAACTAGTATTGTCTTTTTTTGCATATCAAAAATACCTTGATAAATGGTCAGAAAGTGATTGTTTTTACAAAAACAAAAAGCCTTATACTTACGGGATGTTCATGTCACAAATTTTCAAGCATAATCGAATTTGTAAAGAATATGGACTTTCAAAATTTAAAAATTAAGCCAAAAGAAAGAGGAAAAACTCCTCTTTTTTATATTTTTTAAATTTATTTTATTTTTTTCTTGATTTTTTTTGAAAAAAAACTATAAATACAATGTAATCAAAAAGATTAAATTAACTATGTGAAGAGGATTGCATCTTGCATAGAAACAAACCCTTAATAAGCAACGAAGGATTCGTTGGGATACTGACGTAGAATTCGTGGAGATTTGTAGCGATACAGATTGACGAAATGTTAAACGACATGATGCTGTGGGTTGTTGTGCCAACTAAAATATTTAATATAAAACAGGGTTCTCATCGCAGTGACAATAGACGCCTCAGTGAGGAATAAGCCTAGTTAGTAAATTGCTGGTAACAATTTAAAACCTAGGTAATACCAAAACAAACTGCTCGAGTTGAAGTACTTGAAAAAGTGCTATAAGATGAGTTTACCTCTGAGTAGCCGAAATCTCGAAAACCTAAAACATCTATATTATCAAATCCAATGATAGAAGAATAATATAATAGCTGAAAGCTCGGTGAAAGGTGCAAGCATCAATCTTGCCAGGGAATTAAAACAGTGGAGAAGCCTAGGAGTCGCTATCTTATGCTCAGCCTTCATTGCTCTGTGGTTGAATAATATGACTTATTTAGAAGGTAAGACGAAGGTCTAATTTAATTTTTAATTGATTCATTGAGTAGTGGAGTTTCAAACTTCACAAAGAAGCAGAAAAAAATCTGCTTTTTTATTTTACTTTTTTAAATTTTAAAGCATCAAAAAAAGCAAGACTCTAGGCTGTCCTGCTTGTTAAAATGGTTCCTGTTTTCATATTTTATGCCTTTCAAATATGAAATGATAATAAACGTTCCTCTATATATAAAATAATTTGTTCTAAAGCTTAATGCTTAAGAATAATTATGACAATGAATTTATAATTGCTTTTTTAAAAATGTCAAGGAAAAATTTGCATTTTATATAAAAAAAATTATAAATACATTGTTAAAGAAAAGAGGCCATATGAATGAAAAAAATTGAATTAACAAATAATTTTTATAATAAAAATCTTTTAAGAAAAGTTTCATTGAATATAACTGAAATTAGAGAAGTACTTGGAATTGGAAGAGATAAAACGCAAATCATTGTAAAAAAAATTCGTAATGAAAATAAATCGTATTATAATCGCAAAAAAGAAGTGTATGGAACAACATCAATCTCACCTTTACATTTGATGATGTATGTTGTAGGTTGGACAAGAGAAGAGTTTATGAATTTTATTAAATAGTCTGTAATTGAATGAATTAAAAAATGCTGAATTAAATTGAATTAAAAAATTATAACCTTTATCAAATAATTGTTGACTTTTAATATGTGGTGTGCTAGAATAATAACTGCAAAATTAATGGAAGTCGTTAATTTTTTTGTTGAAAAAGGTATTCGAAAGTTCCCAAAAAGTTTCCCAGTGCTAAACAACACATGGAAAAAACCTTGATATTTCAATGTATTTTGAACATCAATTCGAATCCCTCTTTCTCCGCCATTTCTTATATCGCGGGATGGAGCAGTCTGGTAGCTCGTCGGGCTCATAACCCGAAGGTCGTTGGTTCAAATCCTTCTCCCGCAACCAATTTGGTTCGGTGGTGTAGTGGTTAACATGCTAGTCTGTCACACTGGAGATCGCGGGTTCAAGTCCCGTCCGAACCGCCATCTAATTGCCGAAATAGCTCAATTGGTAGAGCAACTGACTTGTAATCAGTAGGTTGAGGGTTCGATTCCTTTTTTCGGCACCATTTCAAACTTTTTAAACCTTTCTTATATTAAAGCCTAGAATAATCTAGGCATTTTTATTTTTTTATTTGAAATCAATTTTATTTAAAAATAGAATATCTCTTTTCATCAATTCGTTTTTATTGTATAATATATAAAGGTGATTTTATGGAAAATGTAATAGAATTTTTTCAAGAAAATATCATAGCTAAGATATGTTTGGATGCATATTTGACTTTAATTGTTGTAGCTTTATTGGTATTTCTTGCAATAAAAGTAAAAAAAATATTTATATTATCTATTATTGGAATTATATTAGGAATTCTTAGCTGGTTTGCAACTTTGGTTCAATTAGAAGTTGCAAAATATATATATCCAGCCTTTTTTGGTTCTTATATTCTTATCTGTGTTATTATCACAGCTCCAGAAATTAGAAAACTAATGGATTCTAATCGTAAAATAGACCAAAGAGCAGATATGTTTGTTTCTTCCACAGAATCTACAAGAGAGGCAATCGCAGATGCTGTTTTTCATATGTCTTCTACAAAGGTTGGTGCTTTAATTACTATAGAGCAACATAATTCTTTGGATCAATATGCAGAACGTGCTATACAGTTGAATTCTGACATTTCTAAAGAATTATTAGAACAAATTTTTATAAAGGATTCTCCACTTCATGATGGAGGAGTCATCATTAGAGGTAATA
Organism: uncultured Anaeroplasmataceae bacterium; assembly: GCA_910577745.1. Classification (GTDB taxonomy): domain Bacteria; phylum Bacillota_I; class Bacilli_A; order Acholeplasmatales; family Anaeroplasmataceae; genus Pelethenecus. Next base: position 36,066 of record CAJTNG010000010.1, read on the forward strand.
AAATTGTCTGTGCGGGTGCATATTATGTTTTAACACAGGATGATAGATTAGATAAAACTGTAGGTTCTAGACATAGAGCAGGTGTTGGTATATCTGAAATAACAGATTCCTTGACGATTATTGTGTCTGAAGAGACTGGTGCTGTCCATGTTGCAACTGCTGGATGTATGGTTGCGATTGACAATAAAGGCGCACTTTTAGAATATATCAATTTATTTTTAGGAAGGTAGGTAGTGTTTATGAAAATTATGTCCTTAATTGTAGAAGCTATATTATCTCCCTTAAGCTTGTTACTTAAAGTTTCTGGTAATGGAAAAAATCCATTTACCAGTCTTGCTAAACCAGTATTCATATTTTTAATTGCAATAGGTATTACGGCAATATTACTTGTTTATTTTTATCGTGATTATATTTTTAAATAGTAGGTGATTGTTATGAGAATGGTAGAAGAAACCATATTTCAGTATTTTCAACCTTTAATTCCTTTAATTTTAAGTTCTATGTTACTGTTTTTATTGATAAAACAAAGTATAGTTCGTAAAAGATTTTTAAAAGGTAGATTAATTTTTACCTTTTTACTTGTTTTATGTTGTGCAATTATTTTGGCATTTTTTAATGAAATATCCAAAAACACAGATACTAAAATTATAATTCAATGGTGCTTGATAGGAATTGATGTTTTTGTTGGATTACTATATATTTTATTTAGTGAAAATTCTTCTTCTAAAGAACAATTTAATAAAGAATTATTAATGACACTTGATCAATCCAAGTTATACGTCTTATTAGATAAAAAAAATCGTATCAAAGAAATCTCTTCCTTATTTTTAGAGGATTTAGGGATATCTGAAGCAGAAGCGTTAAAGAAAAATTTTTTTGAAGTCATAGAATTGAAATACAGAATATTTAAATTAAATGGGATTGATATTTCACTAAAAGATTTAAATATTTACTTTACAAGTCCTGACACAAAGGAACAGACGTTGAATTTGGAAATTCATGATGATTACGGAGACGTATCTGCTTATTATTTTGATGAACGTCCTATTTTTGTGTTTGGTAAATTTAGTGGAAGAATTTTTGTAGGAAACAAAAAAAGTTCTTCTGAATTGATTGGCATGGAAAAAAATCTAGCTGAATCTACAGAAGAATTGGATATGATAAAAAACAGATTTATTACTTTATTAGAAGAAACTACAGAAGGCATCTTTTTTACAGATTTGACAAATCAGACAGTTTGGATAAATGAGGTTTTATCTAAAAGTTTAAGAATACAATCTAACAATCTAAAGCTACAGGAGTTTATGGATCGCATTCATCCAGATGATTTGGCTATGTATAAGACAAAACTTTCTTCTGTGAACAATATTCAACCTAAGTATTCTACATCTTATCGTTTTAATATTGGAATGCGGTATGCTTATATTAAAGAATCTGGAACAAGAATTACAAATGGTAAAACAGTTGAATTGTGTGGAATTATTCGTACTTTAGATGATTATAACTACGAAAAAACGCAAACTGAATTAGATGTGATAAAAGGTGAAGCAGAGATGCTTGCCACGATGAACCAGCTGTATAAGCAAAATCGTCAGTTTCAAGCGGTTTTAATTCGATTAGATTCTATTGCTAAAATTAATGAGGAATATGGACGTGCTTTTGGAAATATGGCTTTGTCACAATATATTAAACTAATTCATAAAAATTTTGTAGATGAACAAATGATATTTCGTTTATCTGGTTTAGAGTTTATGGCCATTGTACAAGATTATCCAAAGATGGAAAAATTGAAGAATGGTATTGTGCATGGAGAAAAGCTTTTACATGTTGACGCTACATTCGGAACTAAGAAAGTTAAGATTGACGCTTTAATGGGAATTTGTGATTCCTTTGATGCAAAAGATGCAAAAGATATTTATTCAAAGACAAAAGAGGCGCTTCGTTTCTGTAGTAAACCACAATTTAATGCATCGTATGCTTATTATAAAGATATAAGATAACAGAAAGAGGCTATAATATGATCTCAGTAATACTTTTAATGGCTGGTAGTGGTAGGAGAATGAATATAGAGGATAATAAAGTTTTTTTACCATTAGGAGAAAAAAGAGTTTTCGAACATGCATTACAAATGTTTTTAAACTTTGGCTTTGAAGTTATCTGTGTCATACGTCCAGAAGATCGACAGTTCTTATCTGACTATTATGCTCAGGTAAAAATAGTGTATGGAGGAAAAACTCGTCAGGAGAGTGTATACCACGGATTAAAAGAGGCAACACAAGACTTTGTGTTAATTCATGATGCTGCAAGACCTTTTGTATCTAAAGAAATGATTGAGTCTTGTATCCATGCATTTCATGAAAATCAAGCTTGTATGGTTGGAACCTCCTGTAAAGATTCTTTGTACCTGAAATCTCCATTACAAGTTGTTCATAGAGAGGAAATTGTATTGGCTCAAACTCCTCAAGGGGGATGTACAAAGGTTTTATTAAATTGTCATCAGATGGCAATGAAAGAGGATAAAACATTTACAGATGATATATCTTTATTATTGCAATATAGTGATACAACTGTTAAAATTATTGAAAATGAGGAAGCAAATTTTAAAATTACGACAAAGTTGGACTATATTGTTGCGAAGGAATGGGTGAAAAATGTATAGAATAGGACATGCTTGGGATACACATAAACTAGTTCTAGGTAGAAAATTAATTTTAGGCGGAGTAGAATTTCCAAGTGAAATTGGTTTGTTAGGTCATAGTGATGCAGATGTTGTATTACATGCTATTGCAGAAAGTTTATTAGGTAGTTTAGCTTTGGGAGATTTAGGAACATTTTATCCTGACACTAGCTCAAAAACTTTGAATATGGATAGTAAAAGAATTTTAAAAGAATGCTATCAAATGGTCTTGGATAGAGGTTATCTATTAAATAATTTGGACGTAACGATTTATGCTGAAAAGATTAAAATTGCCCCAAAAAGAGAACAAATTAGAGCTTCTATTGCAGCAATTTTCGGTGTGAATATAGACCAAATAAGTGTAAAGGCTACTACATGGGAAACTATGGGCTTTGTGGGAAGAGAAGAGGCTCTAGCTGCGGAATGTGTTTGTCTCATAAAAAAGTCTATATAATTATAAGATATAAGCCGTTTTGACGGCTTTTTTTTAATTGTAAAGTATAATATAGCATATGAAAAATATAAAATTTTAATGTTCCTAATTCATTTCTACAAATTTTATAAAATTCATCTATTATAATCAAGAAAAAATTATAATAGGATTGTAAATCTTAACGTATAATTATATAATGATTTATAAGGAGGAAAATAGGATGAAAGATTTAATTAAAGCTTTTGATGAATTACCATTAATAGTAAAGGTGATACTTTGTATACCTATGCTTGATATCGTTTGGAGTATTTATAAAATTTGTAGATCTGTAGATAAAAGTAATATTGTAGGTATTGTTTTAGGTGTATTGACGATAGTGCCTGGTGCCTTCTTTATTTGGATTATTGATCTTCTAACTTTACTAGTAAATGGTAAAGTGTGGTGGCTAGATTAATTTTAGTAAAAAGTATTTAACATTTCTTTGAAATATGATATAATTTATATATCTTATTAAGGAGGAATATTAAATGGAAAAATGGTTTGAAAAGCAATCACGTCTTGTACAAATTCTATTATTATTTATTCCAGTGGTAAACTGGGTAGTAGAAGTGCTAGTGCGTTGGAGTCATGCATTAAGAAAGGGTAGTTTATTAAAGTATATCATTGCTATACTAGTAACTGTCTTTGGCATATTCATCGGATGGCTTGATATGATTTGGTGCTTACTATTTAAGCATTTAATTTTGTGTGACTGATCCTAAAGTTTAGTCTTATTAGGGGTATAGCGAGAGTTATACTCCTTCTTTTATTAAAAGGAGTTTTGTCAAAATGTTAAAGGTGTTGTTTGTATGTCATGGGAATATATGTCGTAGTCCTATGGCTGAGTTTTTGTTTAAGCGTATGGTGGAAGAAAAAGGAGTAGAAAAGAAGTTTTATATAGAGTCTGCAGCAACTTCTTCTGAAGAAATCGGAAATCCTGTACATTATGGTACGAAAAAAATATTAAATTCCTTAGGGATAGATTGTTCTTCTAAAACGGCAAGAAGAATCACAGCCAAGGACTATACTACATTTGACTATATCATTGGTATGGATAAAAATAATATTTATAATTTGAAAAAACTATTTCCAGATGAAGAGCACAAGATTTATTCTCTATTAGAATTTGCTGATGTACATAGAGATATAAAAGATCCTTGGTATACAGGAAACTTCGATGAAACATATAAAGATATAATGTTTGGATTAAATTCTTTTTTTCAATTTTTAGTTATAAATGAAAGGGATTAAAGCTATTCTATAATGAATAGTTTTATTTTTTTAAATAAATTAGTTGACACTAACTAATTTTCGTGTATAATATAAATAGTTAGTTATGACTAACTTATAGTTGAATTAGAAAGAGGAATAGAATATGGATATGAAAAGCTATAAGATAGGGGACACTTGTAAACTAAGTGAACTGAAGGTTGGTCAAGCTGGTAAGCTCATTTCTTTTTTTAATGAGAATAAAGCGTTACGTAGAAGATTGCTAGATATGGGAATAACTAAGGGAGTAATTATTGATATCAAAATGATTAGCCCTTTAGGAGATCCTATTAGCATAGGATTGAGAGGCTATCAGTTATGTATGAGAAAAGAAGATATGGATAATATCTTAGTAGAAGTTACAAAGGAGTATGTAAATCTTAAAAAGAAGAAAGGTGGGAGGGTATAATGTCTAAACATTGTGCACTTGTTGGAAATCAAAATTCTGGTAAAACATTATTATTTAATGTATTAACTGGAATGAACCAAAAAGTTGGTAACTGGCCAGGTGTTACGGTTGAGCGTAAGGATGGCATCATAAAGGGAACGGATGTAGAAATAACAGATCTTCCTGGAATATACTCTTTAAGCCCTTATACCTTTGAAGAAGAAGTCAGCAGAAGATATGTGGTGGAGGAGAATCCAGATTTAATTATAAATATAATTGATGCGACAAGCATAGAACGTGCTCTTTATTTAACGACACAGCTATTAGAGTTGAATAAAAAAGTTTTGGTTGTTTTAAATATGGAAGATATTCTTGCCAAAAAAGGGTATAAAATTGATGCGAAGAAATTAAGTGAAAAACTTGGAACGACTGTAGTTTCTATTTCAGCTTTGAAAAAAACAGGAATAGAGGAATTAATTCAAACTATAGTAGATAGTGATCAAAAGGTTATTACAAACAAAGAGAAACCGATTTATCCTTATAACGTAGAGGCTTTGATCATGGATGTCATTTCACTATTAGACAAAGATGTATCTGAAAAAAGATTTGCGGCCGTAAAGGTTATTGAACGAGATCCAAGATATTATTCCAAATTTTACAGAGAAAAGTTTGAAGACTCAATTTTGAAATTAGAAACAAAGTTTGATATGGATTCAGAACAATTGATTGCTTCTTTAAGATATGATTATATAGAAGAAATCAGAAATGTTTCCGTTGAAAAAAAGGAAGTTACATCAATTACCCAAAAGGTAGATAAAATCTTATTAAATAAATGGGCAGCTATTCCAATTTTTTTAATTGTTATGATATTCGTTTACTTATTAAGTGTGGGTATTGTTGGTGGTGCAACCGTTGGTATTGTAGATATGCTATTTAACGGAGGTAACTCTATTGAGTTTCCCCTTCCCTTCATAGATCCAATTGTTGTAGAATTTGCTCCAGAAGGTGAAGGTATTTTGGGATTAGGACCTTGGCTTGCGGAGGTAATCCTTCATGCTGGTGGTTCTGAATGGGCAGCATCTTTAGTGGCTGATGGAGCAGTCGCTGGAGTGGGAGCGGTTTTAAATTTTGTTCCTCAGATTGCTATATTATTTTTATTAATCAGTTTGCTTGAGACTTGTGGATATATGTCAAGAGTTACATTCTTATTTGACAGAGCTTTGAAAAAACTGGGAATGAGTGGTAAATCATTAATCCCATTTATTGTCGGGACAGGGTGCAGTGTCCCTGCGATAATGAGTGCAAGAACTTTAGAGGACAAAAATGAACATAAAATGACAGTGACTTTAACCCCTTTTATGCCTTGTAGTGCTAAATTACCTATTATTACTTGTTTTATTGCTGGAGTGTTTGCTCCAATCATGGGAGAAGGAAGCACATGGTTTATTACATTCTTCATGTATATTTTAGCAATAGGAGTTATCATTTTAGCAGGATTCTTATTAAATAAATTTTTTGTAAAAAATAAAACTACAAGTTATATATCTGAACTTCCTGAATATCATACCCCTAGTTTGAGTTATGTAGGAAAAGATGTTTGGGAAAAGACATGGGCATTCATAAAAAGGGCTGGAACTATCATTTTTATTTGTTCTGTGATTGTTTGGATGCTACTTAATTTGAATTTTCAATTCCAATATACTGACAATATTGAAAATAGTCTACTTGCAGATTTAGGTCGTTCCATATCATGGATCTTTGCCCCTATGCTGGGAATGGAATTTTCATGGGGGGCTGCAATTTCTGCCGTTCAAGGGCTGGTAGCTAAAGAGGCAGTAGTATCCTCTATGGAAGTTATCACGGCTGTAGGAGAAGGTGGAGATGTCTTTGCTGGTAATGGTGCTTTTTCCTTCTTTAATGGTTTCAGTGCAATGGGATATATGGTATTTACTTTATTTTCAGCTCCTTGCTTTGGTGCCATTGGTGCGATGCGTAGAGAACTTGGCTCAACAAAAGAAATGTGGAAAGCTATTTTGTTTGAAACTGGGTTAGCTTGGATTTTAGCGTCTGCAATAGGAATTTGGGGCGTCTTGCTTTAGGAGGTAGTGCAGTATGAATGGTGTAGATATACTTGTCGTAAGTATTGTTGTTTTATTGGTAGTAGTTGTGATAGGATTAAGATTTATTTTGCCAAAATTTCTAAGTCGTAAATTAAAGAACAAGCGGAAGGGAGAAGAGAACAATTGTGTTAACTGTAAACGTCACTAATTTGGTAGTAGTTTTAAGTGTTCTTGTTCTTCTTATACTTGTGGTTCTTCATTTGATTCGCGTTTATCGTAAAAGTCCATGTGGAGATTGTGCAAGTGCAAAGCAGTGTCATGCTTTTTCTAAAAAAGAAATTTTAAAGGCTTATAAAAAACAATGTAAGTTAGATCAAAAGAAAGAAGCATAAGCAAAATCTGTTGTGTTTAGGGGGAAAAGTATTTTTCTCCCTAAACACTTTTTTTCTTTTATAAATGTCAAAAAAATTTATCTAAAACTAAGAAAATTTGTAAATAATAAAAGAAGTTTATAGCAATGAACCTCATATGGAGAAAAATAGGTACATTGGTATATTTCATCTTTTTTTAGCATAAAACATAGTGGTGATAAAATGAAAATTATTCAAGGTGTTTTTAAAAGAGAAGAAGTAGAACTTAATACTTTAGAGGTAGAGCTAAAGGGAACAACGTTACTTTTACTTGAGGGATATGGCGCTTTTTTTATGTGTGGAGCACTAGATGTTAATATATATGGAGATCGAGAAGTAGTATGTGGAAAAGCGGTTAAAGTGAAAACTTTAGAAGAACTCTATAATGCCACAATCTTTGATAGTTCAAAATATGCGAAAAGCTTGGGTATTATTCCTGGCATGAAGGTTTATGAAGCGTTTAAAAAAATTTCTAAAGCGGAGTAGTATTTTATTTTTAATTGCTTTACTCATTACCTTTTTTTGTAAATTTAGTATGAGTTATTTTGGTGAGGCCATTGGTGTATATATAGAATCCTTGATTATCGGTTATGCTACAGAGGTCATAGATACAGGGGTTTCCAAAGAGGTTGTAGAACTTCTGGATGGAAAGAGTGTTCTTACCGAATCTTATGACTCAACTGGGAAAGTGACATATGCTTATGTGGATGTTAAGACGATTAACTATATAAGAAATAATGCATCTAGATATATAGCCAATTGTATAGACATAATTAATCAAGGAGAAACCTTAAAAACAATTGAACTACCTTTAGGATATTTTTTTGGACATAACTATTTATTCTCAAAAGGTATTCGAGTTCCCATTGATTTAGAAGTTGTGGGGAATCAGGAAGTGGAGATTGAGAAAACAATCGAAAGCTATGGTTTAAATACAACAGTATTAGAAATAAATTTGGCTATCGCAATCAATATAAGAAGTGTTATCCCCTTTCAAACAAAGATTATACAAACAAAAGTGAACGTTCCTATTGCTATAGAAATACTAAATAATGACATCCCATATTATTTAGGTGATATATTTAAATAAATCTTTTGTAAAATAAATGAATTGTGGTATAATACCTATAGGTGGTAGTATGCTAATAGATAGTAAGAAGGGACAATTTAAAGTTGAAAGCAATTATAGAGATGCTTTTAGACTAGATGCATTTGAAGAAAAGTACATAGAAGAGTGCTTTGACAAGTACTTGTATATTGTTGGAGATATTAGTTCTGGTATTTTGCGCTTGAAAGGATTTGATACAAATCCTAAGAGTAAAAATTATTTCGGTTTTATTGAAGATTATTTAGAACTTTCCTGTGCTATGGGATGTCCTTATTATGTCTTGAAAAGAATTCAATCTGACAAGGAATATCAGCATGAATTATCTCATCCTAGTGATGCAAAAACTGATGGGTTTGTCATTCATCCATTAGTAAAAGAATCCTTTGATAAAGAAAATATAATGTTAGATACAACTCCTGCGGTAAAGCCAAATATCGTTATAGATGTGGAGAAATTAAATCAAATTCCAAAAGGTGAACTGGTAGGAGATTTAAAGGAATTGGCAAGCCAAGAATCCTCGTCTAATAATCGTCAGCCAGAAAAGGTTGAGGTATCTCAAAGCTATGTTTCTAGTAGTCCAGGATTTGTTCCGAACAACCACACCAATCGAAGAAATAATTATAATAGAAATAAAAAAAGAAATAAGAAGTAAGGTATATGGAAACGAATAGAATAGAAGAGCAAATAAAAAAAATATTAGGTAAAATACGTCCTTATTTAAATTCTGAAGGTGGAGACTTAGAGTATTTAGGATTTAAGGATGGTATAGTATATGTAAGAATGCTTGGTGCATGCATAGATTGTGGAGCTTTAGATTCTACATTGAAAGATGGTATAGAGGCTTTATTGGTAGAAAATGTTCCTGAAGTAATAGAGGTTAAAAACCTTGCAGTAGGAGAAGATGTAAATGATATTTTTAGCGAATAATGATACATTTGAAGAAATCTTAAAAATTATAAATACAAGAGCCATTCAAATTGTTTGTTTATGCCTCGTGTCTCTTTTATTGTGTCAGCTCGTTAAATTTATTATTTTATCTATTCGTGAAAAAAGGTTTGCATGGAAATATCTTTATTATACTGGTGGATTTCCAAGTTCTCATTCCTGTTTGTGTATGACTTTAGTAACCTCTCTTTTTCTTTTTCAGCTTCATGATTTAAAAGGGAAATTAGATTGGTCATTTGCAGTTGCTGTAGTGTTCTCAATTATTACAATGCATGATGCAATGGGGGTTCGTCTAGAGGCGTCAAAACATGCTAAAATCTTAAATAACCTAACAGAGGATATATCTTTAGAGGAAAAGCAAAATATCGGGTTTGGTAAAACAGGGTTTTTAAAAGAAATGCTTGGCCACAAGTTCTTTGAGGTTGCTGGTGGTATCGTATTAGGAATTGCCTTGGGAATTATTGGTTATTTTTCTTTAGTGAATTTTATATAAAAACGGGTCTAACTTTAAAAAGAGTTAGACCTTTTCTTTTTTTATTTATAGTGGTATAATGAAACTAATTAGGAGGAAATTTATGGAAAAATATTTAGAATTGGATGTTTCACAGACAAAGCAATTTTATACTGAGAAAGATTATGCAGCAATTAAAAAAGAAATTATAGAGGCACATCATCTTTTAAGGTCTAAACAAGGTGCTGGAAATGATTTTTTGGGTTGGTTAGATCTCCCTGTAGAATATAGTAAGGAAGAAGTTTCTAAAATACAAAAAGCAGCATTAAAAATTCAAAATCAATCACAAATCTTATTGGCTATAGGAATTGGTGGTTCTTATTTAGGCGCAAGAGCAGCAATTGAAATGTTAAAAAAATATTTTAATAACAAAGGTGTAGAAGTGATTTTTGTGGGGAACCAAATCTCATCTACGTATGTTGCTGAACTTTTAGAATATTTAGAAGGCAAAGATTTTTCTATTAATGTAATTTCAAAGTCTGGTACTACAACAGAACCAGCTATCGCATTCCGTATTTTTAAAGAGTATATGGAAAAAAGATATGGTAAAGAAGAAGCTAAAAATAGAATTTATGCAACAACAGATAAGGCCAAAGGCGCTTTGAAAACATTATCTGATACAGAAGGCTATGAGACGTTTATTGTGCCTGATGATGTGGGTGGTAGATTTTCTGTACTGACTCCAGTAGGATTATTGCCCATTGCAGCTGCTGGAATTGATATAAATGAAATGCTACAAGGCGCTACTGCAGCTTATCATGATTATAAAGAAGAAGATGTGGAAAAGAATGATGCTTTACAGTATGCATTGATTCGCAATCTTCTATATCGTCAAGGTAGAAAATTAGAAATGCTCGTTAATTATGAGCCAAGATTACAATACTTTGCAGAGTGGTGGAAGCAGTTATATGGAGAATCAGAAGGTAAAGATGGTAAAGGTATCTGGATTACTTCTGCTTCATTCTCTACAGATTTACATTCTCTAGGACAAATGATTCAAGAAGGCGAAAGAACGATATTTGAAACGGTTTTAAATGTTGTTAAACCAGTAAGAGATATTGTTATAGAAGCAGATAAAGACAATTTAGATGGATTGAACTTTTTAAGTGGCAAAACAATGGATTATGTGAATAAAATGGCTATGACAGGAACTATGATTGCACATGTAGATGGAGGCGTTCCAAATCTACGCTTAAATGTTCCAAATATTTCAGCCTATACCTTTGGGTACCTTGTATATTTCTTTGAATTTGCTTGTGGTGTATCTGCTTATACGTTGGGAGTTAATCCTTTTAATCAGCCAGGTGTAGAGGCATATAAGAAGAATATGTTTGCGTTACTTGGAAAGCCAGGATATGAGGAACTTAAGGCTTCCTTAGAATCTAAATTAAAATAAGCGTTGAAAAGTGGAGAGCTTCTCCACTTTTTTTCTTGTTTTTTTTTCGCAAGAATGGTAAAATCTTTCTAGAATTCATAGAAAAAAGGAGAAAAAAGTATGGCAGAATTTAAACGTATTGCAAGATTTGAAAAGGTTTCACTTACAGTTTTTTTGGAAAGTTTTAAGGAAGACAATGCGAATGAGATATATGATACTATAAAATTACCGAAACGAGCGACCATTGGCTCTGCTGGCTATGATTTTTATGCTCCTTTTGATATACAACTTCAACCAGGAGAAACCATAAAAATTCCAACAGGTATCCGAGTAACTATGGAACCTAATTTCGTCTTAAAACTATACCCAAGAAGTGGGTTAGGATTTAAATATAGATTACAACTCAATAATACAGTGGGGATTATTGATAGTGACTACTATTTTTCAGACAATGAAGGTCATATATTTGCTAAAATAACCAATGATTCAAATGAACATAAAAATTTGTTTATTCCTAAAGGAGAGGCTTTTATGCAGGGAATCTTTGTGGAATATGGCATTACGTCTGATGACAATGTTACAGAATTTCGTAATGGTGGTTTTGGGTCAACAAACAAATGACAAAAGTTGACTTATTGTGATAAATAAGGTATAATAAATCAAGTTTATTTAGGAGGATCTTATGGAAGAAAGAGAAGATGGAATTTCCTTAGGTGAAATTTTTCATGTAATATTTAAGAAAAAATGGCTATTATTAGGTATAACCATTGCTTTTATGTTAATATTTGTTGTCATTGTTGAAGCTTTTTATAATCCTGGAAAAGAAGAATATCAAGCAAACTTCGAAATAAGATATCCAAATCAAGAAACGAACAGATATCCAGATGGATCAGAATTCTTATATAAAGAATTTATATCTATTGAAAATTTAGAGTTAGCACAAAAAAAAGATACTTCGTTTTCTGCAATAGATATTTCAAAAATGAGATATAAAAATGATATTTCTATAACAGAAATAGAAACAGTGATTAATAATGTCCCTGTAAAGACAGGCGTTTATGAAATAAAAATTTTAAAATCCTATTTTGAAAATGAAACACAGGCAATCAAATTTTTTCAAGCGTTGATTAATGTTCCAGTAGATAAGGTTCTTCAGGCTAGCAAGGATTTAGATTACAATTACAATTTACTTCAGTTTTCTGGTGCTGGAGATTATATCAGCCAAATTAATTATTTGGATGCACAGAAAAATATGATATTAGAGAATTATAATAAATTAATTGATACCTACAGTAATAATTATATGATTACTATGGCTGATGGAACTACCAAGAAAATGAGTGCAGCTATGGGTGATGTTTCTAACTATTTTTCTACGAATAGTTTATCTGCATTGCGTGTTGAGGTAGAACAATACGGTCTAATGAAAGAAAATTCAGATTATAAGAAAGAAATAGAAGCAGAAATTACAAGTTTGCAACGTGAAAAAAGTTTGAACCTCTTGCAAATAGAAAACTTACATAAAGAAATTGATAGACTGACGGGACAGTTAAATGGAACGATAACAGATGCTGCATTCCAGCCTATCGTAGAAGAACTTACAAAACTATCTAAAAGAAATGCTGAAATAGACCATTTAATTACCAATGTATATGACGTTTATTTACAAAATAATGAAAAGGATCCAACGTATCTAGAAAAAATTAAGAGTTTTGAAGAACGTTTAAATACACATTACGAGAAATTGGTAGAATTTACAAATATTTATCAAGAGTTTTATTTATCCATATACGAAACACAATCTAAAGCTTTAGTATCTGCAGGTTCTATTATTACTAGTACAGGTGGCATTAGTGTCTTCTTAACTTTGGGGGCTTCCTTAGTTTTAGGTATTCTTGTAGGATGTTGTGTAAATTTAATATTGGATTTACCAAAATATTTGAGATCAAAAAAGGAAACTTCTGTAGAAGATTCCGTAGCTTCTGAATAAGATTAGAAAAGAAGTGGCTATCGTGGATAGCCCTTTTTTTATACAAATTGTTAGGTATAATGATTCACAAAGTTCTTTATTTATGATACTATTAAAAAGAGAAGAGGTATATATATGCAATTTACAGTAAAAGTTCCTATTTTTAAAACTGATGTTTACAATATAAAAGACTATGGTGCAAAGGAAGGTCTTTTTTATAACAATAGGACTGCAATCCAATCTGCCATTGATACCTGTAGTCAAAATGGTGGAGGCAGGGTTGTTATTCCTAATGGGTATTATTTGACAGGACCTATTTCGTTAAAAAGTGATGTTGACCTTCATCTAGAGGATAATGCATTTTTACAGTTCACCAAATCCAAAGAAGAATATCCTTTACTTTGGACAGATTATGAAGGACAAAAAAGAATAAGAGCTCTTTCTCCAATTTCAGCCTTTAACCAGAAGAACATCGCTATCACAGGTAAGGGAGTTATTGACGGCAATGGGTTTTTATGGCGTGGTATTAAAAAATTTAAATTGACAGAAAAAGAATTTGAAAGATGCTTAAAATTGAGCCCTTATTTCAAAGAGACGAAAGAAGGAGGAATATGGTTTCCGACACAAACTATCTATGAAGGTGTACAAGTGGGAGAACCTGATTATTCAGATCCTGCAGCTTTAGAAAAGGCTTCTGCCTATTATGATTTATATCGTCCTGTGTTAGTTTCCTTCCAACATTGTGATGGTGTGCTGATAGAAGATGTCACATTACAAAATTCTCCCGCATGGAATATTCATCCATGGTTCTGTAAGAATTTTACTTTAAGAAATGCCAAAGTACGAAACAAATTTTCAGCTCAAAATGGAGATGGATTAGATTTGGAATCCTGTGAAAATTGTGAAATTGCAAACACTATTTTTGAAGTCGGAGATGATGGAATTTGTATCAAATCTGGTAAAAATGCAGAAGCCAGAAAAATTCCTGGTCCATGTAGAAATATATGGGTTCATGATTGTAAGGTATTTGATGCACATGGTGGATTTGTGGTTGGTAGTGAAATGAGCAGAGGTGTAGAAAACATACTTGTTGAAAACTGCACCTTTATAGGTACTGATATTGGAATCAGATTTAAATCGGCAATGGGACGTGGTGGTGTTGTAAAGAATATTACTTTAAAGAATATCTATATGGCAAATATAATTGAGGAAGCCTGTATATTTACTATGGGGTATGTATTGTCAAACTTGGAAACTGATAAAACGGATCAGATGGAAAGTGTAGACCCAGAGGATATTCCTGAATTCAAAGACATTACTTTGGAGAATATTATCTGTGATGGTGCAAAAATTGGAATTAAAATTTTAGGATTAAAGGAGTTACCAATTCATGATATTTCTTTTAAAGATGTACAAATTAGAGCTCAAGAAAGTATGAGTTTAACTTTTGCAGAACAAATATCATTTCAACATGTTACCATTAGTACGCCAAATCAAACAGAAGAATATAATGAACAGATATTTTAAAGGATATGAGAAATATAATTGAACAAATCTTAGATGAAGAGAATACATCAAATATAAAGATTATAAGTGAGTCTGGAGAAATTGCTCTATTTGAACAAGTTGCTGTATTGCCTATGGATTTGGATACCTTTGCCCTTTTACATCCATTAGAAAAGGGTGTTCATCCAGATGAGGTTATGGTATTCAGAATTTTGGTTACCAAAGATGAGGCAGCGCTAATTTTAGAGGAAAATCCAGATATAATAAACGAGTGCTTTGAAGAGTATTATCGATTAATAAAGACTAAAAAAAAATCATAAAATAGTTGAAATATTTTTATGAGTATGATACAATGATAAAGCTGTTTATACAGCAACGCGCGAAGCTCCGCTAGCAACATGGGATACAATATGGCTATGAGCTTTGGTTATAAGGAGTTGAGATTTATGGCACAAGCAAAAGGACAAGCTTTAATCAATGAAATTACAGCTCAATACTTAAAGGAAAGACCAAATTTCCGTGCAGGTGATTCTGTGAAAGTATTCGTAAAGATTATTGAAGGAGATACTCACCGTATTCAGGTATTTGAAGGATTAGTGATTAAGCGTCAAGGTTCTGGCATTGGAGAAACTTTTACAGTTAGAAAAATCTCCTATGGCATTGGTGTTGAACGTACATTCCCTATTCATACACCTAATATCGACCATATTGAAGTTACTAGAAAAGGTAAAGTTCGTCGTGCAAGACTATTCTACATTCGTAACTTATCAGCTAAGGCTGCTCGTATTAAGGAACGTCGATAATTTAAAAACCAACCAAATGGTTGGTTTTTATTTTTGGTAAACTATGGTAAATTATGTGAGATAATTCAGTAGATTTCATTTATAAATGTGTTATAATGTTAGTAGAAAATGTAGAGAAAAGAGGATTATAGCATGAATATTTTATCGTTACTTACCCCTAAAGAAAATACGTTTTATTTAGATACACATAGTACAATTCGCCAAGCCTTAGAAAAATATGATTATCATAAATTTACAGTTGTACCATTGATAGACAAGGAAGGTCATTATGTGGAGTCTGTCTCAGAAGGTGATATCTTGAGATTTATTAAAAATAATAAGAATTTTAATCTGCAACAGGCAGAGGATATCTTACTATGTGAAATTGAAAAATATCGCTCTTATAAAGCATTACAAGTCAGCTGTTCCATGGTTGATGTTTTTATGTTATCTTTGGATCAAAATTTTATTCCTATGATTGATGATAGAGGTATGTTTATTGGAATCATAAAAAGAAAAGATATCATTGGATATTTTATAGATAGATATCCTGTTAAGAAAAAATAGGTATCAGTTCTTATAAAAGACATTTAGAATTTTAATATATATAACAATAAAAGGTCTAAGGAATCCCTTAGACCTTACATTTATAGTTTGGGGCGTATAACAGGGATCGAACCTGCGCATGGCGGAGCCACAATCCGCTGTGTTAACCACTTCACCATATACGCCATAGCATGCACATAAAACGTGCATTATTATTATACATTATTTCTTGAATTTGTAAAGACATTTTTTTAAAAAGGTTTAAAATTAAAAAGTATATTCTATAAAATTGAATTAGATTTAACTGAATATTTTGATAAATCAGTTCTAATTCTTTGATAAACCCTTTAATTTGTTTGATTTATTTTGCATAAGGTTGATTTTTTTTGTAAAAAAGGGTAAAATCTCTAACGTAGGGAAAAATAACTATTGAAAGGAAAATGTTAATATGTGGAAAAAGGTAATTTATATAGGAATAGCCGTAATTATTGGTATTGCGATATTCTTTTTAGGATATAATTCAAATCAAATGAATCATTTATTAAATTTGGTAAATGATGCTATAACAAATGAACGATATCATGAAGTTCCTATGATATGGGAAGGTTGTTTTGATACAAATTCTATTGTGGAAAATTCCTCAGATGATTTGGATATTGTGATTTATCCTGCTACATCACAGGTAGATGTTACATACAATACAGACAAAAGATATTTAAAATATGAAAAAGCTTATTATGTTTATATTTTTAATGCAAAATTCACTTACAATAATGTAAGCACAGGATCAGACTCTAGTTATAATAAAACAAGTATGGAGTTCTCGAATGGTACAGAAACTTATCCGTATTATTTTGTTGCAGATAGTACAATGAATTCCTCTTCGTATGTTGCAAATCCAACAACGGTTGAGGATGCAGTACTTAAGAATCAAAGAAATATTGTAGCTACCTTTGATAGCTGGAATTTTATGAAATTTACTTTGACAGAAACCATGGCTAAAGAAATCCAAAAGGAGCTTGGTGGAGAAATTACAAAAATCACATTGAAGGATAGCACAGGAGAAAGTAAATATACTGCGGATGTGAATCTTAATTTTTCTCAAAATTTCTTTTCAGATTTACAGATTTTATTTGATAATTATAATACATATCTAGATGCTTACTTAACATCAGATGAAGAAAAAATTAAAGAAGCCACGAATAAATTTAATGAATTCTATGAGCCTTGGTATGAAGAATTTAATGAAAAGAAAGAACAAACAGGATATACTTTCCGTTATGATGATTCCTATCTTGCGCCTGGTAAACTAATATGGCAAACGGTTGGAATTGAAGCTTTATATTTAGTTGTAGTTGCAATATTCTATATCCTTTTATTCCATTTTAAATCTTTAAGAAGAATTTTTTCAAGAGGTCATTATAAGGATTACTCTTCCAAAGGTACTGAAATTTTAGTGAATGGTAAATGGGTTAAAACAGGCCAAGCCAATAAAAAACATATTGAAGAAAAACCAGTGGAAGAGTCAATTGAAAGTAAAGAAGAGGATAATTTAGAAGTTGTAACAGCAAATGAATTACTTCATCCTGTAACAGAGGAACTAGAAGAAGTTTCAGAACATACATCTGAAGAAGAACCCCTGGAAGTTAAAGAGCCAGAAAAAGAAGATGCAAAGGAAGAAGTAAGCAAAGAAACTTCTAAAGAAGTTAAGGAAGAAGAAACTAAGGAGTAGGGTACTATGAAAAAGGTTAGAAAGGCTGTGATTCCTGCAGCAGGTTTTGGAACTCGATTTTTACCTTTTACAAAAGCTGTTCCAAAAGAAATGTTACCCATTGTGGATACTCCGACAATAGAATATATTGTTCGAGAAGTAATGGAAAGTGGGATAGAAGAGGTTTTAATTATTATCAATTCTGATAAAGAATGCATAAAAACTCATTTTGGTCATAATCAAAGTTTTGAAAATTTCTTGATCTCCAAAAATAAAACGAAAGAACTTGAAATGATTCAAGCTTTACCTAAACAAGTAAAAGTGGAGTTTACCTACCAAGAAGAACAGTTAGGATTAGGGCATGCAGTTTTATGTGCAGAAGAATTTGTACAGAATGAGCCATTTGCCTTACTTTTAGGAGACGATTTATATGTTGGTAAAAAAGAACCTGCAACAAAGCAAATGATACAAGCCTATGAGCGCACGAATTCTTCTATATTGGGAACTTTAGAGGTGCCTCTTGAAGATGTTTGCAAATATGGAATTTGCAGTCCTATAAAAGAGACCAGTAATGATTTAGTAGAATTGAAAAGTGTGGTTGAAAAACCTAATCCACAGAACGCCCCTTCTAATCTAGCAATCGGTGGAAGATATATTTTAACGCCTACCATTTTTGAGTTCTTGAAAACTCAGACAAGGGGAGCAGGCGGAGAGATTCAGCTTACAGACTCTATTTTAAGAATGATGTCTAAAGAAAAAGTGTATGCTTTAGCAATTGATGGTAAAAGATATGATATAGGTTCTAAAAAAGGATTTTTAGAGGCAACGATTGATTTTTCTTTAGCTAGAGAAGATTTATCCAAAGATATTAAAGAAATTTTAAAAAAGCAAATGCTCTAATTATTAGAGCATTTTTATGTATAGTTATGAAAAATTATCTTAGATAAATTGATAAAAGATATATTTTTTGATACAATGGAAATTGGTGGTAAGTATGAATAAAACTATGCTTTGTATAGAATTGTTACAACTTCTTTCTGCAAAGGATATTATGAATAAAAATGAGTTAGCCGATGCGTTAGAAATAAATCCTAGAAATGTAAAGGAATACATTAAAACTTTGCAAGATTGTGGGTATGACATTGAATCTGTTCGTGGTATTTATGGTGGATATAAGTTGCATAAGGATAGTATTATTCCTGCATTAAAGTTGACGCAAAAAGAAGTAGATTTATTAAAACAAAGTTGTTCATATTTAGAAAACAAGGCAGACTTTTTAGAGTACACGTCTTATTTAAAAGCGGTATCTAAAATATTGTCCTGTAATGTAGATTCTTATAGTTTTGATATTAAAATAATTGATCGATATCCTCTAGCCATGCCTAGGGAAGAATTACTAAAGAGATATCAAATCTTTATGGAAGGCATATTAACATGTCGTAAATGTAAAATTTATTATTTGTCTACAAAAAACAAAAGTAAAATGCATACGCTTCATCCTTATAAGATTTTTGTTTTTAATGGCGCATGGATGTTACTTGCATGGAATGAAACGGTAAATGATTTTGGGTATTTCAAATTAAACCGAGTTGAAAAGATAGAACTTTTAAAAGATAAATTTACCATCTTAAAAACGTACAATTCTTCAGATTATATTGATAATTATGGTATGAAACATAATGGGGAGTATTATGACGTTAAATTAGAATTAAAAGACTTGTATACCGTTATATCTGAAAGAATTTATGGTAAGAACCAAAAGATAACTAGAGTAGATGAACATACTACCATTTTAGAATGCAGTATGCAAAACCAGGAAATTATAAAAACTTTTGTATTAGGATTTGGCAAAAAAGCTAAGGTTTTAGAGCCGCAGTGGCTAAAAGATAGGATTCATACAGAAGTCAAAGAACTATTAGAGCAAATCGAATAAGGAGAAACAAATGAAGAAGTATATATTTTTAGATTTTAATGGAACAATTATAGATGATGTTGATTTATGCTTAGATTTGCTGAATCAGATATTGGAAAATCAAAAAAAAGAAAAAGTAAGTAAAGAACGATATAAAGATATTTTTACTTTTCCAGTTCAAAAATATTATGAACTTGCAGGAGTGGATTTTTCTTTAAATTCCTTTACGGAATTGGCAGATTGGTTTATAAAAACCTACCAGCCTTTATCTATGAAATGTGGATTATTTCCTGATAGCATCAATACATTTGCAGAATTGAAACGTAGGGGGTACCATTTAGTTATCTTATCCGCAAGTGAAAAAAATAATCTGTTAGAGCAATGTCAAAACTATCAAATTATTCCTTACTTTGATGCGATATTAGGCATTGATAATATTCATGCTGCTGGAAAAGTGAATTTGGCATTAGAATATATGAAGAACGAAAACATATCAGGGGATGATATTTTATTTGTAGGCGATACTCTGCATGATTTGGAGGTTGCTAAGGCAATGCATGCAAAGTGTATGCTGGTTTCTTGTGGACATCAATCTAAACAAGTTTTAGAAAAAGGGAATGTTCCAATCCTCACTTCTGTGAATGACTTATTACAAATATTAGTAGATTAAGGAGTAGGCAATGAAAGAAAAATTTGAAAGAAATATTGAATTTCATTTAAAAGATTATAAAGCAATGGTAAAAGATTTATTTGATCACCCAGAAGTTGGAAATCAAGAATTTCAATCTTCCAAGAAACTGACAGATTTAATAAAAAAAATGGGGTTTGCTGTAGAGTATCCTTACATTTGTCCTACGGGGTTTAAAGGAGAATACAAAGCTGCAAAGGCTGGACCAACGATTGGATTTCTTTGTGAGTATGATGCTTTGCCAGAAGTCGGACATGGCTGTGGCCATAATTTGATTGGTGTAATGAGTATTGCAGCTGCTGTAGCTTTAAAAGAAGTTATAGAGGATATAGGAGGTAAGATTGTATTATTTGGTACCCCAGCAGAAGAAAACTTTGGAGGTAAAGTAGAATTTGCAAACCATCATGCTTTTGATCAAGTGGATGTAGCGATGATGCTCCATCCAGCTACTTGTAATCAGGTAGGAGCAAGAACAAATGCTTTATATCCTGTGAAGTTTGAATTCTTTGGCGTGAATGCACATGGGGCCAAGCCATTTGAGGGAAGAAGTGCTTTAGATGCTGCAGTACTAACTTATACTGGAATTTCAATGCTTAGACAGTATTGCAAGCCAAATACCTATATTCATGGTGTGATTAAAAATGGAGGAAGTGCTGCAAATGTAATTCCAGCGTATGCGTCTATGGAGTATTATTTTCGAGCACCTAACATGAATTATGCAAAAGAGATTGCGAGTAGAGCAATAACTATAGCCCAAGGTGCTGCACATCAAGCCGAGGTCAAAATGGAACATAGCATTTATGAATGTCCTTATGAAGACAAAAAAATAAATTATACCTTATCCCATAAGTTGAAACAAATTTATGAATTTTTAGGACTAGAAGATATATTAGATGTCAATGAAATCCCAGGGGGCTCATCTGATGTTGGAGCGGTTTCCTATGTTTGTCCTACCATAGAAGGACAGATTAAAATTGCAGAGGCATGTGTAAGAGGACATTCTAAAGAAATGGCTTTAGCCACAATACAAGAAAATGGCACAAAAGCGATTGTTAATGGAGGAAGTGCTCTTGCATTACTTGCTTATGATTTTATTACAGATGCACAATTTGCAAAAGATGTAATGGATGAATTTCAATCCCAGAAATAAGGGTTTTTAATTAAAATATCATTTAAAATTTATAAAAACATTGATAATCTTAAGATTTTAAGTTATAATATTTTTTAGACGTTTTCATGGAGGAATTATGGAATGAAGAGATTAGTAAAATTGATTAGCGTATTCTGTATGACATTTGTTTTCTTGTTAAGTATGGCAAGTTGTACAGGATATGATTTTTATAGCGATTGGCATAATGCAGGAGCTTCTATTGAAAAAGAACATATTTTTGAGGTTATCACTTTAGAAGAAGCAACAAAGATGAAGAAAGATGGCATTAGTTTTGCTTTGCTTTATGCTTCAAGTTCAAGCCAGGAAAGTGTGAAGGTTGTTTCTACATTACAAGCTCAAGCTGAATATTTAGGACGTGAAGATGCAGTAATTTACTTTTTAGATGCAAAAGATTATGATACTTCTTCAAAAAGAAAAGAGTTAAGAAGTGCAGATACGATTTATATGCATGAGGCTCCTACAGATGGATCACCTATCATTATGACTTTTAAGTCCACGGCAGTGGATGTGGATACTTCTTTTACAAATAAGCCTAAAACAAAACAATTCTTTGTAAATGGAAGTTTTCAATATGCAAGCTTAGCTTCTTATATTTTTAAAGACTTATTAAAGAAATAAAGACTGACTCTGTGAACTAGTCAATAGTTCGTAGACACAAAAAAAGAATTATTTAAATGAAAGCT
>CAJTNG010000011.1 GCA_910577745.1 uncultured Anaeroplasmataceae bacterium
CTATTTCTCCTGCCTTAAACCGTAAATTGATATTTCTTAATCCTAAGGTCACTACCCCGTTATTGGAATAGTATTTACTTACATTTTTTAATTCTAGCATACTATAACACCTCATATCTTAATCTAATGCTTTATTAATCTTTTCTTCAATATAATTTGTAATATTTAGTAAAATTTGATTAGCTTCATCAAGTAATTCTAAATATTCTTCTACAAATGGTAAGTCTAAAAGTTCTTGATATATCTCGTCATATTCTTTTTTATATGTCTTATATTGAAGCGGCTGATGATACTCTTTCGCATTTACCATCTGTTTTTGTTTATTTTTCAACCGTAAAAGTTTATCATTTAATACTTCGTTATGATCAATATAATTTTCTAATTCACGAATTCGCTGTACGACCGCATGATGACTAATTGCCATTTTTAAATCATTCACAAAGTTCACCTATCATAAACCAAGTTTTGGCTTCCGTAATTTTCACTTTAACTAGTTTTCCCACAAGGGAAGTATCCTGACTTTTAAAATGAGTTAATTTAAGATGAGGTGTATAACCACACAGCATATCTTCTCCATTCTTGGAAGGTCCATCCACTAGAACTTCAACGATTTGATGTAAAAAACGCTGATGTCCTTTTAAATATCCTGCATTAATATATTGATTTAACTCTGTCAAACGTTCATGCTTTTCTGCTTCAGAAATCGTATCTGGCATAGATGCTGCAGGTGTTCCTTCGCGTTTAGAATAAATGAAAGTAAATGCTCCTTCAAAATTGACATTTTTTACTAGGTTTAACGTATTTTCAAATTGTGCTCTTGTTTCATTAGGAAATCCTACTATGATATCCGTTGTTAAAGCTATGTCTGGAACAAGTTCTCTTAATCTCTCAACCTTAGTTACATATTCTTCATAAGTATATTTACGATTCATACGTTTTAGAATTTCATTATCTCCAGATTGTACAGGCAAATGTAGCTGTGGCATAACACTTTTACAATCCCGCATGGCTAACATCGTTTTTTCATCCAAATCTCTAGGATGGGAGGTTGTATATCTTATACGTTTTATGCCTGTTTTGTCTAAATCATATAGCAAATCCCCAAAAGTGTACTCTCCTTCTAAATCCTTGCCATAGGCATTGACATTTTGTCCCAAAAGAGTAATTTCTACATACCCTGCTTTTACGAGTTCTTTGACTTCAGCAAGAATATCTTCCTTGGCTCTGCTTCTTTCTCTTCCTCGCGTATATGGTACAATACAATAGGTACAGAATTCATCACAGCCATACATAATATTCACCCATGCTTTATGCTTAGATTCTCTGATCTTTGGAGCATCTTCTAAAATATCACCTTCACTGGAAATCACTTCAACCACCTTGGCTTTAGAAGCATAAGCTTCTGCAATAAGCTGTGGAAGATGATTTTTATTATGCGTTCCAATAACCAAATCAATAAAAGAGTAGGATTCTAAAATCTTTTGTGTTGCATTTTCCTCTTGAGGCATACATCCTGCGATACCAACAAGCATCTCTGGATTCTCTCTTTTTCTACCTTTCAGTTGCCCTAAAACTCCCCATATTCTCTGTTCCGCATTTTCTCGAATTGCACAAGTATTTAATATGACCAAATCAGAATTCATAGGATCCGTCGATTTTTGAAATCCAACTTGCTCTAATATACCACACATCACTTCACTGTCTGCTTCATTTCCTTGGCATCCATAAGTAAATATATAATATGTCTTACCTAATCCTAGATTCTTATACTTTTCATCTAAAGCATATCGAATGGTAGGAATATTCACATTTTTTCTCATTCTTGCCTCTTTTAAAGATGGCATTGCTAATTTTATATTCTTCATTTTAAATCACCTATTAAGCTATTATATAACAAATATATACGAATTGCAAATTTTTATTAGAATAAAAGGCATTTTTAATAAAGAAATATAAAAACTTATTGCATTTTATAAAATTTTATTTCAAAAATCTATTTTTTTCAAAAATATAAAAAAGATTCATCTTAATTCAGATGAATCTTATGCATTATATCGCCTTAACAATCAACTTAATTGCTGTTTTTTCTTCCCCTTCTATTAATATATCAGAGAATGCTGGAACGACAACTAAATCCTTACCGATAGGAGCCACATATCCTCTAGCAATCGCAATTGCCTTAATGGCTTGGTTAATGGCTCCTGCACCAATGGCTTGAACCTGCACCTGATTTTTCGTTTTAAATGCATTGGCAAGTGCTCCTGCAACACTGCTTGGTTTTGATTTGGTTGAGACTTTTAATATTTCCATAAAAAATACTCCTTTCTAATCAAGTATATGAAAAGAAAGGAGGAAATCATACCTTATTTTTAAAGTTGAACTACTTTTTTAAAATCCTCAATTTTGTTGGTTTTTCCCAAATCCAATATGACACCGTTTAGTACATACTCCCGATCCTGTGCAACCTTCAAAGGTTCAAATATCCCCGATTTAAAGCGTTCTATAACACCTTCCACCTCATCTCCAAGGATAGAATGCTTCGGACCACACATTCCCATATCTGTAATATAACAAGTGTTCTGATAAACCTCACTGTCATCTGTCTTGATATGTGTATGTGACCCTAAAACGGCATCTACTCTGCCAGCAAAAGCATAAAAAAATGCTTTCTTCTCACTTGTGGCTTCTCCATGAAAATCCACAAGAATATGTTCTGCATGAATATCTTTTAATAATCGTTCAAAGGTTTGAAAAGGACAATCTAGAGGTGTATTTAAAAATGTTCGCCCTAGCAAGTTTACTAACGCAATCGTTTCTGTATTGTACTTGATATAAAGAACCTCTTTCCCATACTCCGTATTTAAATTTGCTGGACGTGCAATGGTTGCCTCTTGTATGTATTCCTTTATTTCGGATTTAGAGAATGTATGATTCCCCATCGTCATTCCTGCAATGCCTAAAGATTTTAATTCTTTATAATTTGTATACGTTAGCCCTTTGCCTTTAGAGGTGTTTTCCGCATTACATAAAACTAAATTAATTTTAAATTCTTTTTTTATGTTTTCTAAATTCTGATGTAAGGCTTGAATTGTTTTTTCACCAACAATATCACCTAAATATAATATTCTCATACTTTTTCTCCTTAGATAAGAAAATAGGGATGAGACTCCATCCCTATACTTTTTATTTTGCAACATCCACAGCACGTGTTTCTCTAATTACTGTAACCTTAATCGTTCCTGGATAAGAAAGCTTATTTTCTATTTCTTCTTTAATCTTACGAGCAATAGAGATGGTAGATAAGTCATCCACCTCTTCAGGATTTACAATAACTCTAACCTCTCTACCTGCTTGAATCGCAAAGGATGAAGAAACACCTTTCACACTATTAGAGATGGCTTCTAGATTTTCTAATCGTTTTGCATAATTCTCTAAAGAGTCACTTCTTGCGCCTGGTCTTGCAGAAGATAAAGCATCTGCCGCAGCAACCAATACTGCAATAATTGTCTTTGGAGCAACATCCTCATGGTGAGATGCAATTGCATCAATTACCTCTTTTGGTTCATGATATTTTTTAGCAAGCTCTACTCCAATATCCACATGAGAGCCTTCAATTTCATGATCTACTGCCTTGCCTATATCATGAAGAAGACCTGCACGACGAGCAATAACTTCATTTTCTCCAATTTCACTTGCAAGTTTGCCAGCAATCATTGCGGTTTCCAAAGAATGATTTAAAACATTTTGGCCATAGCTTGTACGATAATTTAAGCGACCAATTAAACGAACTAAATCAGGATGAATTTTACCAATTCCAGCTTTAAATACTGCTTCTTCTCCGTTTTCCCGAATTGCCATTTCAACTTCTCCACGGCAGCGTTCCACAACCTCTTCAATTCTAGCTGGGTGAATTCTACCATCACTAACCAAAATTTCTAAAGACCGTTTTGCAATTTCTCTACGAACTGGATCAAAGCCTGACAAGACGACGGCTTCAGGTGTATCATCTATAATCAAATCAACCCCAGTTAAAGATTCAAGTGTTCGAATATTACGTCCTTCACGACCAATAATACGTCCTTTCATTTCTTCAATAGGCAAAGATACTGTAGCAACTGTATTTTCTCCAGCTGTTTCTCCTGCATATTTCTGAATAGCCAAAGCCAAAATATTTTTAGCTTTGCTCTTAACCTCTAGACGAGCTTTTTCTTCCTCTTCTTTAATATACGTTGCAATTTCCGTACTCATTTCCTCATGAACACGATCCATTATGATTGTTCTTGCCTCTTCTTTCGTTAAGTTCGCAATTTCAATCAATTTTTGTTCCTGCTGTTTTAGAATGGCTTCTACCTTATTATTTTGTTGTTCTAATTCATTTTTCTTTTCATCAATCTTATTTTCTTTAGTATTCAACATCTCTTCACGACGATCTAAATTTATAGAACGTCGTTCTAAAGTATCTTCACGCTGATTTAATTTATTTTCTAATTCAACTACGACACTTTTTCTTTCTTTAATGTCTTTATCCGCATCATTTTTTAGACTTGCAATTTCCTGTTTCGCCTCATAAAGAGCTTCTTTTTTCTTTTTTTCAGCTTCTGATTCAGCCATTGCAATTATTTTTTCAGCTTCCGCTTTTGTTCTTGAAAATGTTTTCTCATGCATCTTCACTCGAACAAAATATCCTGCTACTAAACCAATAATTAATCCAAAGATTAAACACAAAATAATAAGAGAAATCCATCCAGCATTACTTAATGCTAATATAGTCGATACCATATGGTTCCCCCTTGTTATTTTTTATAAAATTTCATTAGAAATTATATAATTATTATACCCATTTTAAAGGATTAAGTCAATCCAAAACCCAGTTTTATTGCGAATTATGGCAAATAAGGTATGAAAATTAAAAAAAAATATCATAATTAATAGTGAAATTCATATAAGAATTTGGTATAATAAAATAAATTGTTTGAGGTGAAGTAAAAAATGAAAGATAAAAAGAATAAAAAATTCCATTTTCGATTGCCAAAACGGAATTTATTAAATTTAATATTATTAATTGTCATTCCAATAGCATTATTCTTTATAATTGCTATTCCTGTATTATATGTAAATGAATACAATAACAACAAAGTTACGCCTTTTCAAAGTGATATCGGAAATATCGATGAAGATCTTATAACCTATGGAGATAAAGATACGATTAAAGACTTTAATTTTGTTTTCTATTGTTCTAATTATAATAACCAAACAGGTTCTGTAACCTTTAGAGCCATTGCCTATGAAAATGAAAATACGAGTTCAGTGATTAATTTATCTAATCAAATAACCATAAAAGTTGGGATGTACAGCAACTGGATCAAAACAGAAACAAACTCTTCTTCTCGTTCTAGATATATTGCACCTGGTCCTAAATCTGGTTTAGCTTCTTCAAGATACTATGCAGATTTTAGCATTTCCAATATTCCAACATTACCTAAAAAAGGTGGGTTACCATTTATCAACATAAAAACAATTCCTGCCTACGTTTATATCACATATAAGACCATTATTAATGGTAGTGAAACTACAAAGTATTATATTTTAAAATATGATTATGAGGATTATATAATAGACTCTAAGGAATTAAATGAAACTAGAGAAAAAGAAGTCAGAGTGTACAACAGTAACATTCAATGGCGATATGCAAAAGATACTTCCTGGACAACGTTAACAACCATTGATTACTATATTGGATTAGAAACAAAAGTGTCAGATACACATATTCAGTATAAAAGAAAAGCGGATACAGAATGGAAAAACCTGAAACCATTAACTGAACTGCAGAATTATGAGCCAGGAAAATCAATTGACACTCGAGTATATGGGTCTTCTATTCAGTGGAAATTCTCAGACGAAACAAATTATCGTTCTTTACTTACAGGAATTAACGATCCAGAATTGAGAGTAGAAAATGGAGTTATCCAATGGAAAAGAAAATATTTAACGAGCTGGAATACGCTAAAAGCCGTTTCCGAATTAGAAGGATATGAAGATGGTAAAACCGTTGAAACTAGAGATTTAAGAATCAATAGCGGAAATATCCAGTGGAGATGGAATGGTGAGTCAGATTATCAAAATATTCAAACGGTTTCTTCTATTATGGGATTTGAAGTACGCATAAATTCAAACACTAAAAATTTAGAGTGGAAATGTGCTGATGAAACGAATTGGATAGAACTTGTAATGAATGGAAATGTCATATCTACAAAAAATTTAGATACAAAACCTACAATTATTGGACCAACCGTTGGCGGTATTTAAAAAATAAAGGGTGAGAATTGAACTTTAGTTCAAAATCTCACCATTTTTTTTATAGTGTAAATTTCTTAGACTTACTATCCCCTTTAAACGTAACCTCTAGTTCATTTACAGCATTACGTAATCCTTTAAGAATTTTATCTACATCGTGTATATCATATTCGTAATTGCTCGTATTTGCCAGATTTCCAATTAAAGAGATTTGCTTTAAAGCTGCGTTCATTCTACTTTCCGCTAATCTTGTGAATTTTTCTCTTTTTGTTTCTTCCATATTAATCTACCTGCCTTTACCTATAATTTTACAATATATTCCAGAAATGTCAATATAAGAAACAAGGAAATCAAATCGTCTCATCCACATAATAATTTTTAGCCTGCGTTGTAAATAACTTGTAATATAAGCTATCTTTATCCTTCATAAGATTCTCATGAGAATCAAAGTTTTTCACCTTTCCCGCATCTAATACTAAAATTTTATCACAAAATACAGAGGAAGAAAGACGATGGGAAATATAGATTGCTGTTTTTTCTTTTGCTAGAGCGTTAAAATTCTCATATATCTCTGCCTCTGCTAAAGGATCAAGTGCGCTAGTAGGTTCATCTAAAATTAATAAATCAGAAGTTTTTGCTAAGGCTCTTGCGATGACAAGTTTCTGTTGCTGTCCACCGGACAACTCAACACCATCCTCCTCATAGGATTTAGATAATGTGGATTCATATTGGTTAGGTAATTCCTCAATCTTCTCCATAATACCTACATCCTCACAAATCTTCTTAACCTGTGTGGTTTCCCCATTTGGTAAAATATTCTCACGAATGGAGTATAAAAATAACTTATAGTCCTGAAAGACAGCACTTATTCTTTCTAAATACGATTGTCTTTGGTAATTTTCAATTGGGATATGATTAATTAAAATTTCACCAGAAGAAACTGAATATAATCTACAAAGAAGTTTAACAATGGTGGTTTTTCCAGCGCCATTTAAGCCTACTACAGAAATTTTTTCACCCTGATGAATGGTAAAGCTAACATCCTCTAAAATGTAATTTTCAGTTTTTGGATATTTAAAAAACACATGAGAAAAGGTAATGCTTTCAATTTCTTCTAAAAGTTCCTTTCCTTCATCTTCTGTTTCCTTTACTGACATAATTTCTATCATTGGTGTAATATACTGGATTGCCCGTATATATTCGCTTCCTGAATTGATTATCTGAGAAACACAATCTGAAAAGCTAATTGCTGAGGTAATTGTGAGGGAAAAGGACGAAATAGGCGTATGCTCTACTAGAGTTTTTATTCCTACCAATACATATACAATGGCCATTTGTACATAGCGAATTGTTGAAATCAGACACTCAAATATTCCAGACTTCCGCCAAACCTTCACAAAGTTTTTATAGGTCAAATTTGAAAACTCCTTTAAATTACTTAATAAGTGCTGTTCAATAGAGTATAAACGAAAGTCCTTACAATTTTTAGTAGCCATCAACGTATTTAAATAATATCCATACTTGTAATTGATGGGCAATAAATCCTTATATGTTTTCACTTGAAACTTTAAAGAACAAAGAACAATCAAAATATTGAGGGCAATACCTACCACTAAAATAATAATTAAGATTGGGTCAAAACTTACAATCACCACCGCAAGCCCAATAATTGAAATTATACTAGATAAAATCCGAGTAATTGACCACATGAGAGAATAGATGGCGCCCATATTATTAACTCCCATTTCAGCATTCTTCTTTAATTCCATATAATAAGGATCCTCTAAATATTGAAAGGGCAAAGAAAGTATTTTTTCAGAAATTGTATGATTAATCGCTTCCTTCATCTTTTCTTGATGAATAGCCAAAAGCTTTTGAGTGTAGTGCCCTAAAAACGCTAAAATAACCTCGACACCAACCAGAATAGCGCCCATCCAAACGGCTCTTTTAAAATCTCCATTCTCTAATATTTGAATTAATAAAGACAGTGTATAAGCAGAAAAGATAGTGGTTGCAGAAGAAACAAGGGCATAGAACAATAAAATAAAGAAATATGGCTTATAGGCCTTAAAGGCTATTTTCGTAAATTTAGAAAATATATGCTTTGGTTTAGGCATAATCTAAAGCCTCCTCTTGGTAGTATTTTCCCTGAGTCATAAACATTTCATAGTACCCCTTATGCTGCTTCATCAGCTCTTCATGTGTACCATATTCCTTTAACCCAGTTCCATCAAAAAATGCAATTTTATCACAAAATTTTGTAGAGCTTAACCGATGAGAAATATAAATGGCCGTCTTATCCTCTACTAAGTCGTTAAATGACTGATAAATTTCCGCTTCAGCCAAGGCATCTAAAGCACTTGTAGGCTCATCCAGTATTACAACATTTCCATTTTTAAACAACGCTCTTGCAATCGCAATTTTTTGTTTTTGGCCACCTGATAAATCTACACCTTCCTCATCAATTATTTTTAATAGCTGTGTATCATATTGCTTCGGCAGTTCTTCTATTTTTTTCTGTAATCCTACACGCTTCAAGCATTCCTTTCCATAACGAATGGAGGCCTCTGTCTTATCTGATCCAACCACATTCTCTAGTACGGAACAGGCATAAATCTCATAGTCCTGAAATACTGTACTGAACATTTTATAATACGTATTCTTGTCATACTCTAAAGCATTTCGTCCATCCACTAGGATTACACCTTCTGTGGGTTTAAATAAGCCACAAATCAATTTCACAATTGTCGATTTTCCTGCCCCATTTGTTCCAACGATAGCCAGCTTCTCTCCAGCCTTAATTTTGAAGTTAAAATCTTTTAAAATCCACTTTTCCGTTCCAGGATATTTAAACCAAACATTCCTAAATTCAATTTCTGGAGCCTTGGATAGGTCGATCTCTTTGTAGGTTCCTGTGCTAATAAAGGATTCTTGATTATAGCAGGTGTCAAAATAAAATTGAGACATTTTAACATTGCTAACTAGAAAAGAAAAATTTTGGGTGAAACCTCTTAATACCGTTGTAAAGGCTACAATGGTAGAGATATATAAGGATACCTCACTCAAGGTGATTCTCTTATCAAAGTAAGCCTGAATCACAAGAAAATAAGCCAAGCCATCCTGAATGAATAGGGTAAGTAGTCCTAACAAGGCATACAGAAATTCTTTATTCTTAATATCTCGTATCACTTCAATATAAGACTTAGATTTCTGCTTATATTTCTCAATGAGAAAACCTTTCAAATTAAAAATTCTTGTATCCTTACCATAAGAAAAATCACAGCAGGTATTGTTGTAATATCTCGTTTGTCTAGAGGTATAAGCTAAATCTTTTTTTCTCTTCTCCATATATTTAGCCACACCTTGGTTCACCAGTGCTGTAATCAAGGTGCTTACCAAGCACACAATTGCTAACCAGTAGCTAAAAAAGCATAAAATGATACAAAATAAAATAGAACTAACAATTCCCACATAAAGTTTCTCTAAATTATTATATACAGCTTGAAACCCTCTTCCATCACCTTCTAAAGCCTCAAACCCTGCTTCCATTTCCTCTTGAAATGAAGGATTCTCAATCTTTTCATAATCTACACGATTGTATAAATCAATTTGCTTAAAAAATTCCTGATTCCTCAATTTTAAATAATTAGCAGATAAATACGCCTCGACAAGTTTCTGGATTGTATAAGCGATAATACAAATTCCTGATAGTATACTTATGGTTATCATCAGTTCTTGTTGTGACTTGTCTTGTAAAATTATATCAATAATGAGTTTAGCAAAGAAAACTCCAACCACTGGAAGAATCCCTCCAAACAAAGCCTGCAGAACCCATAAAAAGTAGATATAGGATTGGTGCCCTTCATTTATCAGTTTAAATTGTTGCCCCAACGTCCTAAAAAGACCTGACTTTTTCAAACTAACCCTCTCCTTTATGAAAACTTTATATCCTTAAAGGCATCATGAATTTGAGCAGTAAAACTTTTTTTAAGTAATTTCCCACCAACATAACATTCCCCAGAAAGAGCAGAAAATTTGATTTTCTCTGCATCAATTTCATTTTTAACTTTAAAATCACCGCTCACACAGTTGACCACATAGGAAGCATCATTGCTGTGGTAAATTGTGACATCCCCAGATACAATAGACATCTTTCCCTGATCACAAACTAGTTCTTGAATTATAGTATCCCCACTGACCGTATGTACCATAAAAAGTGGTGAGACAACTTTATTAAATTTAGAATCTCCGGATACATTATTAAGTACGACTTTTTCCTTTGCTTCAATATCATTAAAATGAATATCTCCACTCTTATTTGAAAAAACAAAGATATTTCCAGATAACGATGCGACCTTTAAGTCAGCAGAATAATTATTTACAACTAAAGATTCAATTTCTACATCTTCTCCTACATACATCCGACCATCAAACCGACCATGTTTCATAAACATCGACCCATTCTTTAATTCTTTAGGCTTCAAGGAGATTTGATTTTCATCACGAATAATCTCAATAAAATCTAAGGCTTTTTTTTCTATATCAAATTCAATTCCTGAATTTTTTGATCTTACAATTTCAAAGTCAGAAAATAATGCTAACTCTAACGTAATACTATATTTGTTTTTCAATGTTTCTCTTTGCGTATATCCTGTAACAATATCCTCTACAGAACCTAGTATCTCTATAATCTCTTCATCGGTCATCCCTGCTTCATATCCTAAATCAAATCTTGAAGCATACAATTTAAGTATTTCTTCTACTTGATCTACGGAAGCTTGGTTTAACGCTTGTTTTAAATCTGTTAAAAATTTTTCTTTCATTATAAATTCTCCTTCAACAATTTTTCAGCCACTTCAAATGTAATTTCTTTTCTTTTTAAAGCCTTTAAGATATCTTCTTTTGTCATTTTTTCATTTTCCACAATAAAAGCTGATGTATCTATCGTAGAAAAGCCTAGTTTACGAATAAGTTCATCTAAATTTTTTTTAACCGTTGGATAAGAAACATTTAAATCTCGTTCCACACCTTTAATATTTCCAGCATTCTTTATAAAAATTAATGCAAACTCTTGTAGTTCTGGAGATAGATAGTCAAACTTCGATAATTTAAATTCTCCTCGAATTGTTGTTTTACAATCTTTACAGGACAACTCTGTAATAAAAAGTTTTTCTTCACATACTGGACAATTTCCTAACAATTTTTTCTTCATTTCTTCATTACCTTTCTCTTAATTTTTGTTTTAATTCATATAATATACTATCTTTTGATGTATTTAGATGTTTTTCATTCAAGACATTTTCAATAAAATCTGGATCAAATAATAATTTTTTTCTTTCTTGTTCTTAGTTTTTTTCATTTAGATCCACTCCTTAAATTTTTCTTTCTTATAATATCATTATATTATTAAAATTAATTTTGTCAATAATATTATTTAATTTTATTAATAAATATATTAATTTAATCAATATTTATGTTAATTTTATTAATTTTATTCATTTCAATAATAAATTATCTATCCATTTTACGTAAAAAAAATCTCATATGTAGTTTAAATTACATATGAGACTCTCTTATAAACATTTATGCTCGGGCATTATTAAACGTTGAATTAATGGTATTGATATAGTTTCTTGAAAAACTAGTAAGAATATCACCTTTATATTTTTTTATGCCACCATCAGGAAGTATAATTCTTTCTTCCTTTGGATAGTATTTATCAAATGCGATTCCAATAGCTTTATCATAGATGTTCCAGTAAAGTTCAGAATCATATGGATCTTCTCCAGCAAGTAAAGCGTCATCCTTAAACTCTAAATCTTTTAATGCGACAATATCATCATAAAGATCTATATATGGCGCATCATAACTTACATAATATGTATTTGCAAAAGCTGGATCAACTTCATTGACGCCTTCCTTTCTGCCACACATAAAATTTATAAATTTTAATGCCAATTCCGTGTTTGCAGAATCTTTAGGGATAACCAAGTTATCACAAAAAGCAATGGTATCTGAAGGAATGTAAATATCAAAGCCAATCTGATATTTTTCTTTATAGATTCTCTTTTCACCCGTAATTTCTTCAATCATAAGAGAAATATCTTCTAAAGACACATCTTTAGCAAGATAAGCATCCATCACGGTATTTGCAGCTGTTTCACAGTAATAATATAAAAAATCTCCTGTCCACATAAAACCCAAATCCCTGTTTTTAGCAACAATATCTTTCTTTATATCATCTGTTCCCCAGGCATCATAATTCATTTTTTTAACCAGTTCATAAATTTGGTTTAATTCATTTTGGGACAATTCTTCTTCTGTATCAAACCCTAAATATCTGCAGGCTGCATAATATGCATGCAGATGGGAATCATACATAGCCACTCTCGTACCCGCAGGTAAAACACTTCTATCAAATAGAGAGGCCCATTCATTAGAAGAACTTTTCACAACGGTTTCTAGTCCTTCTTTTAAAGTAGAATAGACTATTCCCCATGTCCCCCATAGATATGGTACATAGTAAGAAGTTATCCCAGGAGCCTTTTCCTCTAATGTATCTGCAATACCAACCACACCTGGCATTCGATTTTCCAAATTATAATTTGAAATTTTAGAAAAATCTAATTCCATTAACATATCATTTTGATACATTTTCTGTACCATATAGTCTGAAGGACAAACCACATCATAACAGGTCGTACCGCCCCGAACTTTAGAATAAAAGATTTCATTGGATTCTCCCAAATCCATAAATACTTCGCAGTTATAGGTATTTTCAAATTCCTCTATCATTGCCTCGTCGATATATTCTCCCCAGTTTAAAAAAAGTAATACTTCTCTTCTAGTACAGGAGGTTAGGGCGGCAATTGAAAGAAATAAAAGAAACACAAAACTAATTCTTTTTCGCATGACCTTTTCTTCCTTTCATAAATAATACATAGAAAATAATTAATACCATTGAAATGAGTGTCAATGCTGTAGAAAAAGCATAAACCCCTGGAAATAAGGATTTTCTTCCAATTGAGGAATATATCCAGATGGATAATGTATTAAATCCATTTCCCGTTGTAAAGTACCCTACAACAAAATCTTCAAAACTTATCGTAAATGCCAAAACCACTCCAGAAAATATACCACCACGAACCGCAGGAATCAAGACACGGATCACCGACTTAAAAGGTCTAACTCCAAGATCTAAGCTAGCATCCA
The DNA here is from genome assembly GCA_910577745.1 of uncultured Anaeroplasmataceae bacterium. GTDB lineage: Bacteria > Bacillota_I > Bacilli_A > Acholeplasmatales > Anaeroplasmataceae > Pelethenecus. Next base: position 13,507 of record CAJTNG010000011.1, read on the forward strand.
TAAGATTAGGGTCAATTTCTTTCATTTTAGGCAAAACCGATAATATGATATAAGGAAGTATAAAGAATAGATGTGAAATTAGAATGGTCCAAAAGCCAAAGATATGCTTATTCACTGGCAACAACAATGAAAAAATCAACATCAAAGAAATTCCTGTAACAATATCTGCATTCAGCATTGGAATATTATTTAACAACATAATTCTGCTTTTTATCTTTGGGGGCAAATAAAATATACCAATCGCAATAAATGTCCCTAATACTGCCGCGAGTAATGTAGCTGTGATAGAAACAAGAAATGTATTTTTAATCGAATTGGTCAATGATCTCTTCGAAAACATTTGTAAGTAATTATCAAATGTAAAGCCTTGAAATTCTGTTGTAGAGGAACTAGAATTAAAGGATTGTATCGCAATGACTAATACCGCTAAATAAAGCATAAGGATTGCAAAGAGAACTAATACGATTCGCAAAATCTTCCATATAACTTTTAAAGCCTTATATTCTTTATATCCATATTCTTCTAAAGTAGCTTTAGAATATTTCACTTCAGTCATCATAGTAGCGTTTCTCCTTCCTTATCTAGTTTATGAACAAGCAGGATAGAGCCTAATATGATCACTAACAATATAATCGCAAGAACTGCTCCATTGTTATAACTCATATTAATGAAGCTTTGTTCTATAATATTTCCTATCAACAAAATATTTCCTGCTCCTAATACTTTAGGAATAGCAAAACCTGATATACAAGGTAGTAGTACCATCATAGTTCCTGACACGACACCTTTTAAAGAAAGTGGAACAATCACCTTCCAGAATTTTGTAAATTCGGTTACGCCTAAATCTAAAGCAGCCTCCTCTAAAGATGGATCTATCTTTTCTAACGAAGTATAAATAGGCAAGACTATAAATGGCAAATAGGTAAATACCATCCCTAACAATATGGCCAAATCCGTTCCTAAAATATCCAATCCTGGAATTCCAAACAAATCAGATAAAATATTTTCTGGTTTAAAAATAGAGGCAAGAGCGTTAATTCTAAGCAGGATATTTGTCCACATGGGTAGAATCAGCAATAACAATACCAAATATTTATTTTTAATTTTAGACTTATAAAGACTGTACGCTAAAAGATATCCAAAGAATATACAAATTAGCGTTGTCAGTATACTATATTTAAAAGAGTTCCAGAAGGCAATCAAAACCGATTCAGTCGTAAGAATGGTAAAATTATACATGGTAAAATGCATACCATCAAACCGAATACCCTCTGCATCAACAAACATTAAACAAATCATTATGAGTACTGGAAAACATGCTAAGATATATAACCAGATTAAGTATGGTCTTGCCATACGGTCTAAATGGTGATTTCCTTGAGGACGAGGTTTTACTCTGTGATAATTGTTTTGCATGAGCCATCAACCTTCATTAAACAAATTTCATAAGGATCTACAGAAAGTCCAACCTTCTGTCCTGTTTTAACATCTTCATATGTATGAACCACAAATTCCATACCGTGCATATCCACACATAATTCATAATGGACACCTTTAAATATGGAGGATGTAACATCACCAATCAGCTTAGCCTTTTCTAATGGAACTACATCCCAATCTTCAGGACGAATCACAACGTCCACTGGTTCATTATCTTCAAAAACATAACCTACACACTCAAAGTCTACCCCTAAAAAACGTACCAAATTCTTTTGGATATATGTACCTTCCACAATATTAGATTCTCCTATAAAGTTCGCAACAAAGCGATTTACAGGCTCATTATATATATCTTTAGGAGATCCAAGCTGTTGGATAATACCGTCCTTCATAACGACAATGCGGTCGGACATAACCATAGCCTCTTCTTGATCATGTGTAACAAAGATAAAGGTTATCCCTAAGTTTCTCTGCATTTCTTTCAGTTCATATTGCATATTTTGTCTTAGCTTTAAATCTAAAGCCGATAACGGCTCATCTAGTAATAATATCTTTGGTTTTAATATGATAGCTCTTGCGATAGCAACTCTCTGCATCTGTCCGCCTGACATATTCGTAATCTTACGATCTTCAAAACCCGCTAAATTTACCATTTCCAAAGCATTTTTTACAGCTTCTTTCAGTTTTTGTTTTAACTTCCAGTTCATATCAAAATAGGTGATCGTATGGGCTTTTTTTTCGGAAACGCCTAAAGCTAATTTATCTTTGGTTATTTCCTCCGCCAACTTTTCTTTTCCACCAAAAAATTGAATCATAAATTTTCGACCACGATTTTTAAGCCCAAATGCCACATTGTTAAATACATTTAAATGTGGAAATAAAGCATATCTTTGAAAAACTGTATTAATAGGCCTTGCAAATGCAGGCAAGTCATTAATAATTTTTCCATGAACAATAATTTCTCCCGAATCTGGATTTTCAAAGCCACCAATCATTCTAAGTGTTGTAGTTTTCCCACAACCAGAAGGTCCTAATAGGGTTAAAAATTCATTTTCATAAATTGTTAAATTTATTTTGTCTACGACAGTTACTGCACCATATTGCTTTACGATATCATGCAATTCGATAATTGGTTTAGCCAACGCAGTTTACCGAACTTGAAGAACAAATGTGCTCTTCTCCTTTTTTTCCTTTCCCCATAATTTTTTTAGAATTTAAATTCCGAAAAAATCTATCATTAATTATAGACGACATAATTATACAACAAATATTTAAATTAGCAAGATAAAAAATACCTTTTTTATAAAAAAATAATACCCTCAAAAATGAGGGTAATCTTTATATACAATATATCATAAATATTTCCAAATATAAGAAAATATATTTAATATTCTAATTTGGCTTCCATTGGAAAATATACTTCATATTGCTTGTATAAATCATCAAACTCGTAGATTTTAAAAAACTTATGCATTTTTCCAACCTGCCATTGCTTAAAATTATATACACGGAAAAAGGGAAGATATTTAATACCCTTACAGAAATGTTTTACAACTGTATCCTTTTTTATAGACCGTTGTTCATTAAATCTAAAAGGAATATAGACTTTTTCTTTACAAAATTTATATAATGCCGTTTGATCAGAAAAATAAAGCTTTTCTTTCATTAAAAGCTCAATGGCTCGTTCAAATAGTCTAGTTTCCTTCACGCGTTTCACATTAATATAAAGAACTCCTGAATTAAAATAATCTTTTTTAATCCAAAATTTGCCTAAATAGTCTAAACAAACTGCCATTTCTTTGTGCTCTATGTCAATGGTTTTAAACTCCTCTAAAGAAGCACAGGTCATCGTGTCAGCATCTAAATAGATCAATTTATCACAATCTATATATCTCGTAAATAGTAAACGAATTAATGAAGCAGGGGAATACTTAGGATTCATATTTGGTGTATCCTTAAATGTTTCTTCAAAATCTTTTGAAATATCATAATAGGTTAATTCATTTTCAAAATTAAAGCCTTTCATAATTTTTCTTAAATGATTACAAGATTCCAATGAAATTTTAGGTACCTTAGACCATGAAATTTCCATTGTCATAATATGTAAATGAATCGGTTCCTTTGTATGTTTTAGCATAGATAAAACATTTAAACAAATTCCATGAAATATTTTTGAATTCCCCGTTTGTAAAACATGAATCATACTGCTAGTCCTCACTTACTTCTATAATTTCTTCTTCCTTTTTCATTCCTTCCGCAACTTCTGATTGCTGAAGTTTTCTTTTGCCTTTTTTTAATAATATTTCAAATGTCAAATAAGCAATAAAGCTTATAATCATTAAAAGATAATAGGTAAGAGCACGCCACAAAATCATCCCCGTAATTCCAATACTGCTAGACAGTCCACCAAACAAGGATGCTGTAAAGATGGTTGTAAAGGCAAACTCAATTCCTCCTGTTCCTCCTGGAGTTGGAACCCAGACCATAGTCGTTATAGCAAAAGCGGATGCCAAGATGACATAAGGTAAAAGCTCATACCCAAACTGAGCGCCCAAAGCCTTTAGGATAAAAAATGGGATGGCATAATAAAATACCAAAGCTAACATTTTAAGTAGAATTGCTCCTATAAAAGATGTTTTATGTGAAAAAATCTTCTTGGCAGCAACTTGAGCATTTTCACAATAGGTTTCAAAGGCTGGTATCATTTTCGTCAGATGCTTACCAATAAATTTGATTTTACATAATAAGATTAAGCCTTTACGTAAGATATCTCTAACGAATTTACAAGAAGCTATCAAAACCATAAAGACAAGCGTAAATAGATTCATTGCAAATCCAAAACCAATCATCCATGCTGTGGATGCGGTGAAATTTTCTGAAAACTTTCCATAGTAAACCAAAGATGCAATCGCAAATATATTACTCGCAATCATAAAAGCTATAAAGTTCGAAACAATAATTCCTGTAGAATCTCCAGCTTTCACTTTTCGTTGTGTGAAAAGATAAACCTGAATCGGTTGACCACCAGTAGAAAAAGGGGTAATTGCATTAAAAAAATGCTCAGATTCTCCAATGAAATACACATCTAAAAAATGGGCTTTAAAGTTATTTTGTTTGGCAATAAAACATAAAGACAGTGGCCATAATGCAGCATACCCTAACAAGCATAGGAAAGCCATTGCCATATGCACTCCATCGACTGTTTTCAATAATTCTAGAGTTTCATTGAAATCATTAAAATTAAAAAATATAATAAACACAATTGCTGTAATCATTAAAACAATCACGACAGATAGTATGGTTTTTTTTCTACTTACAGGTTTTTGTTTAGATTGTTGTTCTTCTATTGTTTTGTTTTCCATTATTTTACAATTCCTTTTCTATTCATTATTTTACTTAAATATTCAAAAATTATCAAGCATTATTGACATTTTTCTTGATAATAGGCAATAAAAATGATAAAATTTACTGAATGGGAATTTTTGAATGGGAATGGATGTCATGAAGAAAAATAAACAAAAAATAATTTACTACAATGATTTGAAAAGTGATGACTTTTCTGGAACGAATATTAAGGTTATTCCCCTAAAGGATAATTACAAATATATCCATAAAAATATACTATGGGTTAGTTTGGCGGCTATCTTTTATTTTATTATAGCAAAGCCTATTTTTTATCTAATATCTAAACTCGTTTGTCATCAAAAATTTGCCAATAAAAAAATCATGAAGCAAACCAAAAAAACTGGAGCCATTCTTTACGGAAACCATACCACTAAGTTAGCAGATGCTTTCGTCCCAAACCTTATCTTCCGTTGGAAAAGAAATTATGTTATTTCCTCCCCAGAAACCATGTCGATTAAAGGCATCAAACTCATTTTAGAAATGCTTGGAGTGCTCCCTCTTACAGATAAACTTTCAATGAAGAAAAAATTTTTAAAGGCATTACGTTATCGTTTAAATCAAAAAGCTTTAATTACAATTTATCCTGAAGCACACATTTGGCCTTTCTACACTAAAATTAGACCTTTTGATGATACAAGTTTTAAATATGCTGCTTTGTTTGACAAACCAGTGTATGCATTAACGAATTGCTATCAAAAAAGAAAATTTAGTGCAAAACCAAAAATTATCACTTATATTGATGGTCCTTATTATCCAAATCCAGAATTAAACACAAATGAAAATGCTGCTTATTTAAGAGATAATGTTTATAAGGCTATGGTAGATCGAGCTGAAAAGTATTCTACCTATGAATATATTAAATATGTTCAAAGAGATACACCTTCCGATGCAAACAAATAAAACTTTATCTTTTCAAAGAAAACAAAATAGCGCACTTCTTCAATCTTGAAGTATAGTGCGCTATTTTTTTTCATTAAGATGATACAAAAAAATTTACTACTATAAAACCGATATTCCCAAAATGTGCGTAGATAAACCGATGAACGAATATAATGTATTTCATTACGCTTATCCATACATCATACTCTGCTTATTTTAATTTTTCACTTTATGAGCTGTAATGATGGTATAGCTATACGCATTGATGGTAATACAACAATCTGAAGACCTTGCATACCAGTTCTTGCCTTTTCTAGTGATTACGGTATGTTTATCAAAAATCACAGTTTTACACCACGCTATGACATCCTCACAGGTTAATCCTAAATTCTTTTTGATTCTTATTTTTCCTAATTCTGTAGTATGGATTAGGTCTCTGTTTTCAAATAAAGCTTCCATATCCTTCTTCATTAATCCAGAATATGATAAAGAAAGTATGGGGTCTGTTCTAACCAGCTTGGCCAATCATGCGATCTATCATATCCCCAATAATCACACCATGCAGGAACATGATGCCTTTGGAACTCATAGTCCATAGTTCTTGTATCTTGCAAACATTCTTCTTCCCAAGCTCCCTGTCCCACACAAATAATAATCCTACTTCTTCGATATAAATCTAAATAGTAGTGATTTTCATCCATACATTTTAGTGTGTCCATGGGAGAATTTAAGAAGGTTAAATCATCTGCATAATTTTTAAAGAAAAATCCTGAATGATAAATTCCAGACAAAGCCAAAACGGCATCAAAAATATCAGGTTTCCTTAAGAAAAAATTCATAGCATGATAAGCCCCCATAGAGCATCCATAGGTTAAAATACCAGAAGCCACGCCTCCCCCATTGCCATAGGTATTAATTTCATATACACGATGAACAATTTCATTAATAATGTAATTAAAATAAGCCTCTTGAGTTTCAATTCTTTGGCGAGGATTTTTATAATCTGCACTCCAAGATTCAGAATCTATAGAATCCACACAAAATACCTGAATTTTGCCCTGTTCAATATACCAATGCATAGATTCAATTATGCCACGATTTTCATAATCAAAAAACCTTCCATTCTGACATGGGAAAGCAATGCATGGCTTTCCTGCATGACCAAACACTTTATATTCCATATCTCTACCTAAAGTAGGACTGTACTCTCTATAATATTCAACCTTCATAAGATTCACAAATATACTGATTCAATATAGCTTCTAGCCATTCTTGACGACCAGAAATCCCCTCAACTTGTTCAAGTTTTAGGGCATAGTCACTTAATTCCTCTAACGTCACATTCTTTTCTTCAATCTTTTTGCCAATCCCTGAAGTAAAAGACTGATAACGTTCTTTCTTAAAGTTTTCAAATACCTGATCTTCTAACAATTTTGCAGCCACACGAAGTCCCTTCGCAAAAGTATCCATTCCTGCAATATAAGAAATAAACAAATCTTCGTCTGTAAAGCTTTGACGACGTGCTTTAGCATCAAAGTTTAAACCACCTTTTCCTAAACCACCTGCTAGTAAAACTTCATACATAGCTAAAGTGGCATCATAGATGTTTGTAGGGAATTGATCCGTATCCCAGCCAAGAAGCATATCCCCTTGATTAGCATCAATAGATCCTAGAACATTATGAATTCTAGCAACATTTAACTCATGATTAAAGGTATGAATGGCTAAAGTGGCATGATTTGCCTCAATGTTCATTTTAAAGTCTTTTTCCAAGCCATAAGTTCTTAAAAATCCCAAAACCGTTTGAACATCAAAATCATATTGGTGCTTTGTTGGCTCTTTTGGTTTAGGTTCAATTAAAAGCTGTGCATTCAAACCGCTCTTTATATTATAATCTCTTGCGATAGTCAAAAGCGTTGCATAATGGTCTAGTTCCATTTTCATATCTGTATTTAGAAGTGTATCATAGCCTTCTCTTCCACCCCAGAATACATAGTTCTGACCTCCAAGTTTTTTTGTGATATCCATCGCATGTTTGATCTGAGCCGCAGCATACGCAAATGCATCAGCATTAGGACTTGTCCCTGCACCAGACATGTAACGTTTATGATTAAAGCAATTGGCAGTTCCCCATAAACATTTGATGTTAGTCTCTTTCATCTTAGATAACACATAATCTGAAACCTCATCTAATACTCGATTAGACTCTTCCAAGGTTGGCATTTCAGGAGCCATATCTCGATCATGGAAACAGAAATATTCGATTCCTAGCTTTTGCATAAATTCAAATCCTGCATCCACTTTTTCAAAAGCTTCTTTTACTGGATCTTGATTTTCAAAACTTCTTTCCATTGTATTAGATCCAAACTGATCTGCCCCTTTAGCGCATAATGTATGCCACCAACTCATAGCAAACTTTAGATGGTCTTTCATTGGTTTACCTAAAATCATTTCATTCTTGTCATAATACTTGAATGCCAATGGATTTTTAGATTTTGGTCCTTCATACTTGATTTTTCCAATTTTAAAATACTCTTTCATAATTTTCTCCTCCTATATATTAAAAGCTTTCTCATAATATTTTTTTAAACTTTGATATGCCTCTTGATAAAGTACATGTCCCTTTTTATATTCTTGTACCCAGGAATCCTTAGGGCTTGTTACATCTAAAGTTTTTATGATATGCTTTGTGGCATCTGAAACCGATGGGTAAACTTTATCCGCTACCATAGCTAATATTGCAACACCAAGCGCTCCACCTTCTGCTTGTGTAATCCGCTCTACTTTTTCATTTAAGCACGATGCTATAATCGTTCTCCAAAGTTCTCCTTTGGCTCCACCACCGGAAATGCGGATTTTATACTCCCCATTAGGAAGAAGTTCAAAGCAATCTTTCAAACTATATGCAACACCTTCTAAAACAGCTCGTACAAAATGTCCCTCTGTTGTATTTTGTCTTATTCCAATAAATGTCCCACTGGCATAAGGATCCATATGTGGTGTTCTTTCCCCATTCAAATAGGGAAGATAAATTAAACCACTAGATAATGGCGGTATCTCTTCAGCTTTCTGATTCAGTTCGTTAAAATCTTTGTCTGCAAACAATGATTCTTTTAACCATTTATAGGACAAACCACATCCATTAGTAACTCCCATAATGTGATAAGTATTAGGGACGGCATGCATAAAAACTTGTACCTTATTTTCTTTTAAATCAGATTTCAGAATTGGAGAGAATACAACTCCAGAAGAACCCAATACCACACTGACATCTCCACGTTCCGTAATCCCATTTCCTATAGCCGCTGCAGCTTGATCCCCTGCGCCACCAACTACAAAGCAATGCGTAGAAAGACTAAGCTCCTTGGCCACATCCTCGGTAAGATAACCGCTAATTTCATAAGATTCCATAAGTTTAGGGAAATTGGCTTCTGTAAGCTCTAAATATTCCAAAATTTCTTTAGCATACTTTTTATCATAAATATTGAGTAACTGCATTCCAGAGGCATCTGAATACTCTGTTGTAAAGGCTTTTGTTAAACAATATCTCACATAATCCTTTGGCAGCATAATTTTAGCAATTTTTTGGTAGATATCTGGTTCATGGTTCTTTACCCACAACAATTTAGAAAGGGTAAAGGAAGCCACAACCTCATTTCCTGTGATTGCTTTCATTCTTTCATTTCCAAAATGATGAATTAACTCTTCTGCCTCGGCAATTGCCCGATTATCACACCATATGATACTATTCCTTAACAGATTGTCTTCCGCATCTAGTAACACAAGACCATGCATCTGGCCTGATAACCCAATCCCAGATATCTCATATCCCTCTAAAGCAATTTCGCGAATGGTTTCCTTTGTGGCATATATCCAGTCTAAAGGATTTTCTTCTGCATAGCCTGGTTTTGGTGTAAGTAAATCGTAGGCTACTGATTTTGATGTCATAACCTTTCCTTGTGTATCAAAGCATACTGCTTTCGTCCCACTCGTTCCTATATCTATTCCTAAATAATATTTCATACTTCACCTCATATATTTTTCTTTTTATCTATTCCCGTAATTACACTATGTTCAGGAACACTTTTCGTAATAAAAGCATTACTTCCTATCGTTACATTTGGTCCAATGATAGTATCTCCTCCAAAAATAGATGCTTCAGAATAAATTGTGACATGATCCAAAATAGTAGGATGTCTTTTGCTTCCCTTTAACTTCTGCCCGTCTTTTAAGGACAATGCCCCCAAAGTCACGCCTTGATAGATTTTAACATAATTTCCAATTACAGTTGTTTCTCCTATGACAATTCCTGTACCATGATCTATAAAGAAATGATGCCCTATAGATGCCCCAGGGTGGATATCAATTCCTGTCTTGCTGTGTGCATTTTCACTTAATATTCTAGGAAGCCATGGAACCCCCAACCTAAAAAGCTCATGCGCAATACGATATATAAAAATAGCAAAAAGGCCTGGATAGCAAAGTATAATTTCCGTTTTAGAATCTGCAGCTGGATCTCCATCAAATATTGCTTCCAAATCCATTTGTAAAGATTCATCAATGCTTGGCAGAGACTCTATAAATTCTTCTACAATTGCTGATACCTCTAATTTTACTGATTTTAATTGTTCAATACTATGTAGGAGCAAAGTCAAGTTTTGTTTTACATGATTCATCTGCAACTCAAAATATGTACTGCGATCTACAATTTCACCACTAAAACCCGGGAATATGACTCCCCATACAGCATCAATAAATCCTTGTATAACTTCTTTCTTCATCATTTGCATTTCAACTAAATTTCTCTTTTTATAAGCAAACCATTTTTCTAATGTTTGACTCATTATTTCAACCCCAATTGTCTATAGTCTATTATATTACAGTTTCTATATTTTGGAAATAAAAAAAGAAAAAAATTTCTCAAATATTTGAGAAATTTATATTTCTTCATTAATAGACTCCTAGAGACAACATTGCCTTAGCAATCTTGTCAAACCCAGCAATATTAGCACCTGTTACTGTATCATAAGGATTCCCTAAAGAAATTGCAGTTTGATATACATTTTGGAATATCTGCACCATAATTTCCTTAAGTTTTTTATCTACTTCTTCGAAACTCCAACTCATACGAATAGAGTTTTGACTCATCTCTAACCCTGAGGTTGCAACTCCACCAGCATTTGCAGCCTTAGCAGGTCCATAAACTACTTGATGTTCTATAAAATACTTTGAGGCTTCTAAAGTAGAAGGCATATTTGCTCCCTCGCATACAGCTATAACACCATTTTTAGCTAAAGACTTCGCATCTTCCAAATCTAATTCATTTTGAGTAGCACAAGGTAATGCAATATCACAAGGAATCTGCCATATTCCTCTAGCCCCTTCTTGATATTTTGCAGTAGGAACAGAGGAAATGTATTCCTTGATTCTTCCACGCTTTACTTCCTTAATTTCCTTTACTATAACTAAATCAATTCCATTTTCATCATATATATATCCATTAGAATCACTCATCGCAACCACTTTAGCTCCAAGAGAGGTTGCCTTTTCGCAGGCATATATCGCAACATTACCTGAACCAGAAATAACTACAGTTTTGTTTTTGAAACTATCTTGCCTCATGACTCTTAAGGCTTCTTCTGTAAAATAACAAAGGCCATACCCTGTTGCCTCGGTTCTCCCCAAAGAACCACCAAAAGGAATACCTTTTCCTGTTAATACACCAACATTTTTATTTTGAATTCTCTTATACTGCCCATATAAGTATCCAATTTCTCTTCCGCCAACACCAATATCTCCAGCAGGAACATCTGTATCTTCTCCGATGTGACGATATAGTTCTGTCATAAATGCTTGACAAAAACTCATAATTTCATGGTCTGTTTTTCCTTTTGGATCAAAATCAGAGCCACCTTTACCTCCACCCATAGGTAAAGAAGTTAAAGAATTCTTTAAAACTTGTTCTAACCCTAAAAATTTAATAATAGAAGCATTTACACTTGGATGAAACCTAAGCCCACCCTTGTATGGGCCTATACTAGAATTATATTGCACACGATATCCACGGTTCACTTGAACCTCACCCTTATCGTCTACCCACGCAACACGGAACTGAATAAAACGTTCAGGCTCTACAAATCTTTCTAATACTTTATTTTTTTCTATCTCAGGATGACATTCTACATATGGCTCTAAAGATGCTAATATCTCTAATGCCGCTTGTAAAAACTCTTTCTCATTACTATTTTTTAATACCAAACTATCATATACTCTTTTTACATAAGAATTATTCAACATTATATCATTCCCTTTCTAACCTATCATAGCACAAAATGCAGAATAAATCTATATATTTCTATATTTATTCGATAATATATCTTTATTATATAATAAAAATGTATAATTGCTCTATTTTATGCATCATTCATTATATGAAAAAGAATTTATAAATATGAAAAGAGTTTTAACTTACATCTATAAGACATATTAAAGATAACTATAATATTGTTTGACTTGTTGATAGATTGTCATTCATCTTTTTAATTTTAATTTTAATTGAAATATATGTACTTATCCATATAATTCCATAGATCAAAATAAATATACCAAAATATGCTAATGCTCCATAAAGGTAATGTGGAACCCAATACATAAAGAAAGCCATAGGAAATGAAGCAAAACAAATTATAGTAAAGTGTAAAAGCGTTTGTTTTGTTAGATTCCATTTATCAATGTTCCAAATAATAGATGCTCCACCAAATGCCGCTCCCATAAGTAAGGAACAAACAAACTGAATACCGACTGCAGAAATCTCATTGCCACATAAATCAATTAATTCAAGGGGCACAGGATAATAGGTTCCATGTCCTGTGCATAAAGATATTATAATTGTTATGATAATACTTATCATTACTCCTATAGGTGCTCCTATACAAGATCTTATTATGAATTGTTTTTTCATTATTTTCACCTCATAAACCTAAATTTTTTTTAATTCTGGAAATATAACGTCTAGATGTATAGGTAATATTTCCATTAGATAAAATTATGCAAATTGTTCCTGAAAAGCTTAAATCAAACTTTTGAACGTATTTTAAATTGATGATTTCAGAATTAGAAATACGAACAAATTTTTTTGGTTCTAAAATATTTTCCAGCTCATATAGCCTTTGTCGCAATAGATATTCTTCTTTCCCTTTTTCTGCAAAAATCTTTTTATCGGCAGCAAAAATACGAACAATTTCTTTGGGATTCAACATTTCAACAGAATTATTTTTATACCCCATAAGATAGGGTTCAGTTAGACTATTTATTGATTTTACCCATCGCATAAGTTCTTCTGTCATCTCTTTTGTTTGAATAATAATTCTAGGCTCCAAAGCAGCTTCATCTATCTTTACTTCAATCTTCATCCCTTTGTATCCTCCTATTCATAATTAGTATACTTATCTATTGTTGATAAAACAATATCTAAAAGACAAGTGGTATTTTATCTCATCTACTTGGTATTTTTTAAGAAAAAAAGATAAAAACTATCTTTTGTTTTTATCTTCATCGTTTACTTAATTATTTTTTTATTGAATATCCAAACTTACCCAAATTCTTACCTAATGCATAGTATTTTCCGTGCGAATAGGTGATAGGGTTAGAGAAATCTAGGTTGAACCGATTATCTTTATCTAGGTAAGTATCTTCTATTGTCACACCTAATACCTCCGCAAGGAACATATCATGTGAACCTAATTTTATAATTTCTTTGACTCTACACTCAATGTTTACTGGAGATTCTTTAATACTTGGAGCCTGAACATACTTTGATGGAAAGGGTGTCAATTTGGTTTCTTTGAACTTATCTACATTCTTACCAGAAGTAACTCCACAATAATCTGTTGCATGAACCATATCCTCGGTTGTCAAATTGATAACAAATTCTTTTGTCTTCTCTAAAACAGGATAAGAATATCTCTCTGGTCTTACTGAAATGTAAACCATTGGAGGATTCGTGCAAATTGTTCCTGTCCAAGCAATCGTGATAATATTATTTTTTCCTTTTTCATCTTGCATACTAACTAATACTGCAGGTAATGGGTAAAGCATATTTCCTGCTTTCCAATTTTGTTTTGCCATACAATCCTCCTACTTATATTGTTCCTTTATTTCTTCTATTTCTAACACTCTAGTGATGGCCTCATCCAATTTTGTTTCTATTTCTTGTTTTTCTTCTTCTGACTCCATTAGCTTAACGTAATCTGTAGTAAGTTCCTTTTTTAAATCTTCTAGTTCTTGCAATTTTATTTCATAGAACTTGATATCTTCTTCAAGTTTCATTTGTTCATTTCTTAATTTTGCAGGGAACTTATTATCTTTAGGCTTAACTCCTTTAGAGATGGATTGTGTATTTTTTTGTTTTTGTAATTGGTCTAAAAATTCACTAAAAGATAGAAGATATGGTTTTATTGTTTGAGATTCATAGACTAAAAGCTGATTACAGATTTTATCTAAGAAATAGCGGTCATGACTAACAACTAAAACTGGTCCTTTAAAAGATTCAATATAATCTTCTAATATTTCAATTGTATAAATATCTAAATCATTCGTTGGCTCATCTAAAAGCAGAACATTTGGATTTTTCATCAATATTCGGACAAGCTGTAATCTTCTTTTTTCTCCTCCAGATAACATCTTCACTTTAGAATATTGAAGCTCTGAATCAAATAAAAATCTTTCTAATAGTTCACTTGCTGTGATTGTTCCTTCCAAGGTTTCAATTATATTTTGTTCTTCTTTAATATAATCAATGACACGAATCTCAGGATCTATCCAATCTGCATTTTGTGAAAAATAGCCGATTTTTAAGGTTTCTCCTAAAATAAGTTCACCACTATCAAGGCTTTCTTCTTTCATTAGTATTTTAAATAATGTTGTTTTACCTGCACCATTATCTCCTACAATACCTATAACATCATTTCGTTTCAAGGAAAAGGAAACATTGTTGAATAGTTGTAGATCTCCAAAAGATTTTGACCCATGCTTTATTTCTATTAAGGTTTTACCTAGATAGGTTTCTTTAGAAGAAAAGGCCATTTCTTTAGATTCATGAAAAGAAATTTCAGAAAGCTTTTCAAATCTCTCGATTCGACTTTTACTTTTCGTTCTTCTAGCCTCTACACCTCTATGCATCCATTCCGTTTCCTTTTTTAGAATACTCTTTAGTTTTTGTTGTTCTTTCTTTTCATTTTCTAATCGCTCCGCTTTTAGAACTAAGAAATTCTCATAATTCGCATCATAAACATAAATTTTTCCATAGTCTAATTCTAGCATCTTATTACAGACTCTTTGTAAAAAATAACGGTCATGGGTTACCATCAGCAACCCTTTTTTAAATTTCATCAAATATTTTTCAAGCCATAAAATCATATCATTATCTAGATGATTGGTTGGTTCATCTAAAATTAAAAAATCAGAATAAGATACTAAAACTTTAGCTAAGGCTAATCTTTTTTTCTGCCCACCAGATAAATTGACTGTAGTTGAATCATAGGAAGATAACCCAAGTTTTGATAAAATAGATTTTGCTTCATACTCTTCAATGGGATGTTCTTTTGTGCTATCCGCCATTACAATATCTAATAACGACATCTCTTCACTAAACTTAGGTTCCTGTGGAAGATAATTGATAATCATTCCTCCAGACTTTATAATAGTCCCAGATATTGGTTTTTCTATTCCTATAATGAGCTTTAACAATGTTGTTTTACCAGTGCCATTCACTCCTATAATACCAACTTTATCTGCTTCTGTCACGGAAAAACTTGCATTGTCTAATAATAGTTTATCAATGTATTTAAAATTAACATGATCAAAGCTAATTACCATCTGTTTCCCCTCCTAATTCTTTAGTTAAAATAACAATAGAATATAATTTTTCTCTAACTATGATACCTGTTTTAGTAAAACCTTGGTTTAGCCAAAAGGCCTCACTTTGAGGATTTCCTAATACATACCCTAAACGTATATTTTTGAACATAGTACTTAAATAGCTAAAGGCTTCCTTAATAATTAAACTTCCTATACCTTGATTCTGAATTTCTTTTTTTACCATAAAAAAGCCGATAAAAGCGGTAGTAGAATCAGGATATGCAAGTATTAAATCCATCACTGCAACCAAATTAGAATTCTTGTAGAATCCAATATAATATTTATCATTTTTTGTCTTGTTTGGGGGAAGGTTACTTACATCTTCTTTTAAAGTTTCTAAGGAAGGCAACGGAGGACAATGATGGTAGTATAATGGATTTTCTAAGCATAAACTTAGCACCTCGTTTAAATCCTCTAAACGAATCTTTCTAACCTTAAAGGATTTAGATAATAATGCTATATTCATACAAGAACACCACCTTTTTTTCTTTCTTTTAAAAGTATATCATAAATTCACAATATTTTAGCAAAAAATATTATCATTTATGCTATAATATACTAGATATAGATGAAAGGAGAATTTTTAATGATAGAATTAAACAAAAGAATATTAACAGTAGAAACCTCTAAAATAAGACAATTCAATGATTATACTAAAGAGGTTGGGGCTGATGTTATACTAACTTTAGGAGAACCAGATTTTTATACTCCAGAAGAAATTACGAATGAAGCAATTAAGGCATTACATGCTCATCAAACCAAATACGGGCCTACGCCAGGGCTTATGGATGTCAGAAAAAAAGTCTGTGAATTTGAAAAAAGAGTAAATAATTTTGACTGTACCTATGAAGAAGTTTTAATCACTCATGGTTCTACAGAAGCTTTAACAAGTGCTTTATTTACCATGATGAATGAAAAGGATGAAGTCATTGTATTAAACCCTACTTATCCTATGTATCGGCAGATGGTCGAGTTTATGGGGGGGAAGCTAGTCACAATTGATATTTCCACTTCAAATTTTCAAGTTACAGAGGAACAATTAAAACAAGCCATAACTCCAAAAACAAAAGCAATTATTCTTACTTCTCCTAATAATCCTACAGGAACTGTTTTAAATGATACTTCTTATGAAATTATTTATAAAATGGTAAAAGATAAACCAATTTACATTATATGTGATGATGTGTATAATCAGATAATTTTTGAAAATAGAAAACCAGGATTTGTTCGCTATAAGGATTTAAAGGACCGAATCATCGTTTGTCAGTCTTATTCTAAATCTTATGCAATGCCTGGATGGAGATGTGGCTATATGATTGCAAACAAAGCGTTTGTATCTGAAGCTATGAAAATCCATCAATATATGATTGTTGCTTTAAACACATTTATTCAACCAGCCATGATAAAAGCACTAGATTACAATCCTCAAGAAATGGTAGCTAGTTATAAGGAGCGACGAGATTATATCTATGAACGTTTGGTTCGTATGGGTCTTGAAGTAAATAAGCCAGAAGGAGCTTTCTACATTTTCCCTTCTATCAAAAAATTCAAGATGGGATCTTTTGAATTTTGTAAACGCCTTGCTCAAGAGTATAAGGTTGCAATCATTCCTGGAGAATGCTTTGAAGCGGATGACTTCATTAGAATCAGTTACTGTGTCGATATGAACACGATTCAAACGGCTTGTGACCGTTTAGAACAATTTATTAAAACTTTGGAGGTATAAAAAGATGGTTAAACATGATGAATTCAAATTATATAATGGCGTAACAATTCCTGCAGTTGGTTTAGGGACTTGGCAATCTAAAGATGGAGATGAAGCTTATAATGCCGTAAAATGGGCACTAGAAGCTGGATATAAACACATTGATACTGCTTATGTTTATGGGAATGAGAAAAGTGTTGCAAAAGCAATACAAGATTCTAATGTGGACAGAAAAGATATCTTCATTACAACAAAACTCCCTGCAAGTGTAAAAAGCTATGATGGTGCCATCCAACATTTTAATGAGTCTTTGGAAAATCTAAATACAGATTATGTAGATTTATATTTGATACATGCCCCATGGCCTTGGACCAATGTTGGAGAGGACTATACAGAAGGAAATATAGAAGCATGGAAGGCTATCGTTGATTTATACAACCAAAAAAAGATTCGGGCAATTGGCGTTTCAAATTTTCATAAAAAGGATATTCTTCCTTTAATCGAGGCAACTGGTGTAAAACCTATGGTCAATCAAATCAGATATTTTATTGGAAATACACAACCCGAAATTACAAAATATTGTCAAGAAAATGATATTCTAATCCAAGCGTATTCTCCTTTTGCAACAGGTGAAATTCTTGATAATGAAAAATTAAAGGAAATGGCTGAAAAATATAACACAAGCATACCTAAAATCTGTTTAAGATATTGCTATCAAAATCAAACAAATCCATTACCAAAATCTGTTCATAAAGAAAGAATTCAAGATAATTTAGAATTTGATTTTGTAATCAGCAAGGAAGATATGGACTACTTAGACTCTCTTTCTGCCATTGGCTCAGTAAAGCCTTTTAGAAGTTAATTTAAGAATAGAAAAATAAAAACGCCATTCAGGCGTTTTTTTATATCTGTTTTAATTTTTCTAATGCAGAGATATGCGTTTGTTCAACCTTTAACGGAACAAATGTTATGTATCCTTGATCCGCCAAATAAACATCTGTTTCAGGATTTGTGTCATATACTATAGGACAATCTTGATTAATATATTGACCATCCTTATCTAATACAAACGTGGTTTTAAAGTTTTTAATCCCTTGCTTACAAAATTTATATCCTTTAGAAATTTGAAATTGATTGGTAGGAAAATTAATATTTAGCACGTATTCTTTAGAATATAATTTTTCATTAAAAATATACGCTAACAACGAATCTAATTCTTTTTCAACAATTCCAAAACAATCAAAATCTGTGGATATTGCTACTGCAGGCAAGCCCTCAATATGGGCCTCTCTCGCAGCAGATACTGTACCAGAATAAATAATATCTGTTCCAAGGTTGAGTCCATTATTTACTCCTGAAAACACAATATCAAATTTAGTTTCTAACAAGTTAAGAGAAAGGCGGGTACAATCTGCTGGCATGCCACTTGTTTTATACCACTTTATCTCATCTTCTTCTTTTATAAATTCAAAACTTAAACTATCATGTAAAATGATACAATGACTTGAAGCACTTCTCCCTTGGTCAGGTCCACAAACCGTAACATTCCCAAAGCGTTTTAATTTAGTAGCAAGTATTTTTATTCCTTCGGAAAATACACCATCATCATTTACAACTAATATGTTCATAGACTTTCCTCTTTTCTTTTTTATGATATAAAAATCCTAAACTAACCAGTTTAGGAATGAATTTAAATGGTGCCGAAAATAGGGCTCGAACCTACGACCTACGCGTTACGAGTGCGTTGCTCTACCAACTGAGCTATTTCGGCCTAAACACCAGTATTTTGATGTATCCAAATTATACTATAAAATGCAAAAGAAAGCAACCTAATATAAAATATTTTCTGCTTGGGCTCGAATATAGTAAAATTCTTTTATTGTATCGCTTTCAACTTTAATTGTATCTTTAAGTCCTAATCTTTTTCCTACCCTTTTATCAAGCAAGGCAAAAATACAAAACAAAAGATTATCGCTAAGCAGACTTAATTCTATACTTTGACTATCAAAAATAAGAAATGCCTCATAAAAGAATTGTTGACCGAATGCACCCAATTGAATGTGCTCTTCACTTACAGTTTTTGAATTATTTAAGCCAAAGCGATTCTTCTCCCAATTTAAAAAACATCCCTTTACAATCTCTTTTCCATTATACCGTATAGATGCTCTTCCCTCTTGATCGTGACTTTTCCTATATCTTGTCACAAAATATGTGATATGCCCCCTTAGAGATTCTGCAAGGTATTCCTCTTCTAGTTTTTTTTCATTTTAGACCATGATAATGACATTATACTAACCTTCCATTTTCTTGAAATGCTTTTCTTGCTTGCTCATATTCTTTGTTATGAGGAATTTTATACTGTTTACCATCCATATAAAAATTACATCCTGTTTGATGAAACTCAAAAGGGATTTGATATTTATCGCATTGTTCCTTTATACTTTTCACCCACTCAAAATGGCAAGGTCTTGCATTTTTATAGGACTCTCCCCCCACAGATACGTAATCTATCTTACCAGAACTCAAATAAATTGATATGTCTATAGGTTCTAACAAGGGAGCTAAAAATAATCCTTTTTTCTTTATAGGTAAAGAAAGTAAAATAGGAATTCTATGATCAGCCATTTTTTGAGTTTCTACAGAAACACATATGAATACATTAGAATATCCATCCTCCCAATCCTTTGGAAGTGAAGCATAAAATCTATCAATTCGTTTGGTTGGTATTAAAAATTCTAAATCTGATCTTTTTTTTATCATCTCCCAAGCTTCATTTCGCCATTCATCTGCTTCTTCTATAAAAAAATCAGAAGTAAAACAGGTTCCAACTTGGCTTCCAATTGGTATCTTGTATTCATTTTTACGGTTTTTCATTAGAGGATAGTTAAATTTATTTTTGACTTTATAAATTGTATTATTAGAACATTGTCTAATTTGATCTAAATATTGCACAAAACAATTATGACAGCCCGGACTAATTTTTTTACATCCATGCCAAGGATTCCAAGAATAATACATATAAATCTCCACATTTAATCTTTTAAATCTTTTATAATTTTATATATCAAGTCTGGAATAATTACTTTTCTTCCATAATTATATTTTTCTTCTAATTCTGTGTTTCTACCAATTAAAGGTTGTTTTAAAGTGGAATTGTCTGAAACAACTAATAATGCAATAGCATCAACTTCTAATAGATCAGCTAAAAGATAAAAGGAACTTGTTTCCATTTCTATCAAATCAGTTTTATAGGTTTTAATTTCTTCTAAATGATAATACTCTAATGCTATAGAATCTGTGCAATACACTGATCCCTGCTTCAAATTATATCCATTTTGTTTAGCTAAAGAAATAACCTTATTTATAAAGTCTTGATTAGGATATACTTTTTCAAACATTTTATAGTCTGATAATTTCTCGCAAAAATATGCATTAGCATAAACCCCTGAAATACTATAGCTTGGAGTACAAATATCTCCAATCTCAAACTTCTCATTTAAACTTCCAACAGCACCTATAAAGATTAATTTTTTAAACTTTAGTTCTGCACAAATGATTAGGTGATCTATTAAATTCGCAGCTGATGAGGCACATTGTATCCAAAGTATTTTATATTTTCCCTTTTCAACTAAGTAACTAGAGGTATAAGAATGAGTAGCTAACTCTGTCACTTTATAATTCTTATCAACTATTATTTTTGTTGGTTTCCATCCTGGTGCTACCACAAGCGCATCATATTCTAAATCGTTAGAAACACCAAAGGTATGAAATGCCAAACTATTGGAATTATACTCATGCATAATTTCAAGTATTTTTTTTAATTTATCTTTCATAAAATCACCTATAATCTAATTATTAATATAATATTTTAACATACAAAAAATAAAATTAAAAGTCATAAAAACTAATATATCAACTTTTAGTTTCTTTACACGAAAACTGATAATCGCAATGTTTTACTTTGCTTCATATTCAATGTCTTAAGCCTACTAAAATAATACCATTTTTAGATATAAAATTGAAGCATAAAAGAAAAAACTCCACACATTAGTGAAGTGGTAAGATGTTTGTAGACACAAAAAAGTGTTTATAAACATCTTTTTTCATTTTATAATAAAGATATACTTCTCCCTAGGGAGAAACGCGGAGGTGAAAAATATGAGAAGACCAAAGGGTGGAACAAATAAGAGATGGAGTGCCCAAGAAAAATATGATGTGATAAAACCTATAGTTGAGGGGAAAGTATCAGCAGAGCAAAGAGCCAAAGATTTAGGAATAAAATCAGCTGGGATGGTAAGGAAATGGGTTGGTTTGTATCTAGCAAAAGGAATCAAAGGCTTAGAAAACGAAAATAAGGTTTTTATGCCCTACTATACAGATTCTGGCGATACTGATCATATGGGATTAGGCCTTTATATCTGCAAACAATATCTAGCATCCATGGGTGGAAATTTATTGTACAGCAGAGAAAATAATCAAACCTGTTTTACTTTGTTTTTGCCCTTGGCTTAAATTAAAATAATCTAATATTCCCCTAAAGATAAAAACCTCTAATTTAGGGATTATATTCACTAGACTATATTCTCTTATAGTCTAGCGTGTACTTAACTTGGATTTGGTAGACAGATCTGGGTTACTTTTACACTTAAATAATTTTTCAAGCATAACTTTCTAAGGCATAAAAAAATATCAATCGACAAAGAGTCAATTGACATCATTTTAACGCTCCCTAATTTAGAGAATTCGTATAAGAGTCTAAATGTCTTAAGCATACTGAAATAATACCTTCAAAAAAGGTTAGACGTACTGAAGTAATACCAATTTTAATGAAAATTGGCTGAAAATGAGCAGTTCAAATCCCATACACCCTAACATTAAAAACTATCCTTTTCGAGATACTTGTTATTTTCTCCCCATTAATACTCTTGTTTTATAATCATTAAGGAAGTTGATAACATCTGCTTTTTCAATCACTCTTTTATCCATTTTTAAGTTATATTTGTGCCTTTCTATTTTTAGTATTTTAGATTCATCTTTTATAATATTTTTAAATGTTTCAATAAAATAAGGAGTTTCTTTATCACTTCCATATATACAAATGAAATGTAATTTTTTTACAAAGGAATTCCATTTTTCTTCATTATGAGAAAAATAATCTTGCATTCTTTCTGAGATTATAAAAAACAATGATGATGGATTTCCACAATACATAGGAACAACAAATACAATTTTCATATAGTCATTAGCAGAGGCAAATAAATCATAAACATCGTCATAACGATATTTGCATATTGAATTAAAACACTCATAATTACATTTTGAACAGGGATTATAGAATATGTCTTTAAATAAAATCAACTTATCATTTTCTCTAAGTAAATAGTTTGCAACATCTTTACAATTTCCATCACTTCGGGCACTGAAAGAAACATACAATATTGAATCCTCATCTAAAGGACTAAATGATTCTTTATGATTTCTATCAAATAATTCATCAATTTCCACTTCAAATTTTTTTATTAAAAGCATTAATTTATCATAACTGATTTCATTAATACCTTTTTCTATTTTATTTATAGTAGATCTAGAATTATATCCAAGTACTTTAGCAAATGCTTCTTGACTCAATCCTTTTTTAAGTCTAATCTCTTTTATTTTCTCTCCTAGCTTATTCATTTTCTATTCTCCTAATTGCTTTCACATGATTATCATTAAATAATTGTTTTTGTCTATTTGATTCTTTATTTAGAATAGTTAGACGCTCATTTTGAGAAAGATTACTTTTAATTAATAGTGAATTATGATATTCCAAATTCGATAAAATTGAAAGTTCAATTGTTGTAGCATAATCTCTTATATTCCCATTTTTATCAGGGTTATTCTCGCGCCACTCTTTTGCTCTCAATCCAAATAATGCCACATTCAGCATGTCTGCTTCACTTGCATATACATAATTCATTTGTTCAGATGTTAGATTTATAAGAATTAATTTTTCTTTTATGGCATCTGTGTGAATTAAATAATTAAGCTTTGTTGATAATCTTTTCCCATGCCACTCAAGTTGTTCTGATTCTTGAATTTTTAGCCTTTGGAATTCTTTAATTATATATAATTTCACTTCAGGAGAAATCCAAGATGCAAATTCTAAAGCAATATCTTTATGTGCAAATGTGCCACTATTATATCTTCCTGATTTTACTCTTAATCCTATTGCATTGGTTAGAGTAATCCACTTTTTTCGGAGAAATTGTAAATGCATTTTGTCCAGACTTACTTTTAAACCTCTCGAAATCGGTGGGTTTAAAAGTCTCATTATTAATAGATTCCCATAATTTTAAAAAGTCTAATGTATCAACTCTTCTCATCCAACTAGCAATTACCATATTCGTGTCTTCATCATTCTTAATTCTTGCGATATCTGTTAAACTGATATAATCTTCGTCACTAATTCCTGTAATATTAATTATCCTATCTTTTACAATAATATTTTTCATTCTATACGCTCCCTATATAGTTTAATTCTATAGCATTGTAGATTATAAATCAACATAATTTTGTTTTAAATTAAAAAACAGATAATAGCAACGTATTATCTGAGTACGATTAAGATGGCGCAGAGAAGGGGATTTGAACCCCTGCACCGTGTTACCGATCTGCACGCTTTCCAAGCGTGTCCCTTCAGCCTCTTGGGTATCTCTGCATTGAAGCAAATGTCGTAATTATTTTTGAGACATTTTAAAAACGAAAGAATACATAGAATCTTCCATTGCTAGTAATACTATACCACGTTTTTACTAGTAATGGAATATTTTTTTATTAATTTTACTATCTTTTGCAAAACAAATACTCTATTTGACTTTTTTATAAATGCTTTCACAAGATTTACAAGAGATTTTTAATTCATAACTTGAGATTTTTTTATCTAATAAAGTAATTAAAGGTTCATTATCTTTTGGACAACAAAATCTATTTTTTATCACAATTAACTCATCATTACAATTATTACCTAATTTGCTATCCTCAAAATTTAATACTGCACTCCCTAAACTACCACAATTACATGTATATTTTAATTCTAAATTATCATAAGTTGCATAACATAAATATCCTATAGTTTCATTGCAGCTATTACAGTACATCCATCCTCCATAATTTGTTGCTAAACTTGTATTTACAAGTTCTTTGTTTTTTACTACTCTTGCCATAATTCTCTCTCTTTCCATTCAAAATTTATAATATTTACATAGGCTTCAAATTTTTATTAAGTCTGTCTAGCATCCAAGCAATTCTCTTTTTTCTACCATCATCTGTTTTGGCATCTAAATAGGCCTTTGTATAAGTTTTCTTTACTGATGGAGACATTGCCTAAAAATTTTCATATGCAGGACTATATTGTTTTAATAGAGTTGATAATTCTAAAATATGTTCATTAGTGATTTCCATAACCTTTGGAGCATCCCATTGTCCATTGCTTTTAGCTTCTTCTATTTTTCTTCTACCATAATCAGTCATAAGTCCTCGTTCCTCAAGACTTTCAGTTAAAGCTTTATTTTTTTCAGACCACTTACTATTACTTCTACGCATAGAAAAATATTTTTTATATAGAGAGGCATCTATACTCTGAATTTGTCCATCTATCCACCCAAAGCATAGTGCTTCCTCAAGTGCTTCATGTGCCTTCATAAAGTGATTTTCTCTACACTTTTCAAATAAAATCCAAACGCCATCATTTGATAAGCAATGGTTAGATAACCAATTTCTAAATTCTTCTCTAATTGCAAAGTATAATATTTCGGCCATTGTATATTCCCCTTATTTTTAAATCTTCGCTCCATTTTTATAATGATATTTAATTATACTATTTTTCAAAATATTTTAATAGTCTTAAAATAAACATTATAAAATTTCCCCATTTTCATTTTCTTGTAAACAAAAAAAATCAATCCATTGGGATTGATTTTTATATCTAGTTCAAACTCTTAAAAGTTCAAACAAAATTGTCACTGGAGCAAGCGGCGGGAATCGAACCCGTACTAACAGCTTGGGAAGCTGCAGTTCTACCATTAAACTACGCCTGCAACTTGGATTTAAGAATCATTTTTGTAGGAAAAAATTCTCCCAAATGAATTTCTGTAATAGAACACGTAAAAGGGTAAAAATCTTGTTTTAATATTTCCTTAGCCTTTAAGACCTCTGCTTCTGCCCCACAAAAAGTAGTCGTATGTGGATAATAACTCAAACCATCTGCATAGTTAGAATTAAATTTTTCATGCAACTGCATAAGTTTCTCATTTCTTGTTGGTTGAAGAAATAAGACTTTGTTATCAAAATCATTGATTTCAGTGAATTCTATAAGAAATTCTTGTACCGTTTTGCTGAGTTGTTCTATCAAATCACACAGTTCTTTTGCTTTATCTAAAGGAAAACTGCCTAAAGTAATATGAAAAGGAATTCCCATAGTTTGTGTTCCTACAAGACCAGCTTCAAAAATATGATTTTGCCATTCTGTTAATCTTTCTTGTGCATTAGTATCTAAAACTGCAAAAACAGTTAAGAACTTATCCTTCTTCATTCTTTAATTCTCCTTATAGATTGCTTTAAATTTTATCATAAAAAAACGCATTAGTCAAATATAAAGACTCTAAATTTATATAAAAAGAAAAGACACAATAGTGTCTTAACATTTAATCTATAAATTTAATCAAGGTATCAATAGTAAATTGATATTTAGTTTTTAAGGTTTCAAACCATTCTGGAATAGCTTCATACTGTCCTGCTCGATAACACTCTACAATTTTAGCAGATAAATCAAATAATTCTTTAAAATCAAAGTTTCCGCATAAGCCTTTTAATGTGTGTGCTGTTCTAAACACTGCATCCCAGTCCTTGATTCCAACGGCTTGAGTTAATTCTATATAAGTCGTATCATTTAAAAATTTTTTTAAAAATTTTTCTAGCATCATTTCGTTATCTCCAAAACGATGTAGTACATCTTCTGGATCTATTTTTAAACATCTATAAAATTCGCGAACATTCATTTTAATACTCCTTTTCTTTTAATACATTATTTTTTGCAGATTCTGCCAAATCCTCAATTTTTCCTAAAGCATGTGTATAACCCAGCTGTACCTCTATCCCCTCTTTTTTAAAGTCCTCTACCATACTTTGCAAAATAGTTGTAAATTGCTTTTCGCTGACTTTCTCAAGAAGAATCATAAATTCAGCTTCATCCTTATGAATTACAATGTCTGTTGAGCGAATATGCTCTCGAATTTTTAAGGTTACTATTGGTAATAAATGCTCATCCTTTAAGTTTATTATTTGTAGAATAGCAAGGGAATAAAAACCTGTTGCCCCAAGCAACTGCTCTTCATAAAATTGTCTATTAAAGACATTCAAAGTCTTATCTAGGTATCTCTTTTCTCCAAGACCATCTATTTTAGCTATAATTTCTGTTTTATTGTATCCTGTATTAACAAATACATCTTCCTTTAAAGGCATGATAATCTCTAAAACATATGCTATAGATTCGCACTCTAAATAAATGGCTGTGATATGATATAAGCTATTACCACGATATGCTATCTCAGATGCTCTGCCTCTAGTCATAAAGGCTCTTTCATAAGCACCGATTCTACCTGCGCTTCTATACAATTCATTTCGAGTACTCTCTACCATAGTCCCATTAGAGTTTATCTCATACTTTTGATTGGTTCCAATATTAAATAACATGACACGCTCATAGACCTCATATAGCGATTTCATAAACGTTCTTAATTCTTCAAACGTCGAAATAGAGATATAGGCCGCGTGATCATGTTCTAAGGAATCAATACTTGTAAACGTTGTTTGTTGTGTTCCAAAGGATGCATCATAATAGTGAACACAATGCTTTCCACCATTTTTTGCTTTATATAATGCTTTATCCGCACAATTAAAAAGATTCTCATAATCCTTTCCACAATCTTTTGTTCTTGCAACTCCAATACTCACAGATAACTGTAGGTTATTAAATGGCTCTGTCAAAGACTTAAAAATGCGCTTAATTGTCGCATCTTGGGAAGGATGCTCTTCAAAAAAAACTAAAAATTCATCTCCTCCAATACGAGCTATAATATCACTTTTTCTAAGTATTGTTTTCAGTTTATCTGCGATATGCTGTAATGCAAGATTTCCAAAATTGTGACCATACGTATCATTTATCGTTTTAAAGTAATCTAAATCTATAATGAGCATCACATAATCCTTTGGAGAATGCAAAAGTTCTGTTATTTTTTCTTTTGCAGTTCCTGCATTGAATAAAAGTGTCAATAAATCATGTGTAGCTCTATGTTGAAGTTCATTTAATGTTCTTCTTTCATTATTTATATCAATGATTTTACCAATGATACTTGTTCTTACCGCTGGTTCTCCTTGGAAAATAGAGCGTCCTGATACACGAATCCATCGTTTTTCTGTCCCTAGATTCATCAGCATTTCCATACTGAATGCATAATCCTTTGGAGTGGTTTTATCAACCATCTCAACAAAGCTTTGTAATCCTTCTTTACCAAACATTTGTATCATGGATTCATCCTGCAAAGGATGCATAATGATTTCATTTAGCCCTAGTTTAACTTTTCCAAAGTCATACAACATCAAAAGAGAAGTTTCCATGACATATTCAAACTGAACCTCTTGGGATATTTCTGCAAAAAATCGGGTTTTTAAGCGTTCATTTTCCAAAAGAGTAAGTGTTCTCGCAGAAGTAGATAATTCGTCATCTTGCAATATCTCATCTGTAGCATGTTTAATATTACCAAATGCATCACGACTTAAAGAATTAATTTTAAGCTCTTTAGCAAGCTCATCTTGAACCTCTACTAAGCATTCAAGAAGTATGGGATTAAATACCCCGCACTCTCCATTCAAAATCATTTGAACTGCTTCTTGATGACTATATGCATTTTTATAAACTCTAGGACTAGTCAAGGCATCATAAACATCCGCAAGTGCAACCACTTGGGCAGAAATGGGAATTTCCTCCCCTTTTAGTCCATCTGGATAGCCTTTTCCATCATAGCGTTCATGATGCCATCTACAAATTTGTCTTGCATACTGCACCAACTTTTCATCTTGAAGAAATTCCAAATCATCTAGCATTGTTGCACCATATTCAGAATGTTTTTTCATAACTTCATATTCTTCTTTGGTTAACTTCCCAGGCTTATTTAAAATTTCATCCGGAATTCCTATTTTACCGATATCATGTAAAGCAGAGGCTGTACTAATTAAGGAAATGTCTGCTTGTGTTAAATTAAATTTATTTGTTTTAAGTGACAAATTGCGTAATATAATTTCGGAAAAAGTACGAATATGTAACACATGCATCCCACTTTCTCCATTTCTAAACTCAACAATGTGACTCAAAATTGTAATCATTAGATTACTCATTTTTTCTCGTTTGAATATCTGATCTGTTACCATACCGACCAGCATCTTCTGCTTGCTTGAAAGCATAAGTGTATTCATAACTCGTCGTCTTACAATCCAAACATCAAACGGACGATTTATAAAATCTGTTACACCAAGTTCGTATGCACGTTCCATACAGGATGGAGATGTTTCAGATGAAATGACAATGACAGGTATGTCTTTTATCCAGCCATTGCGATTCATCATGGCTAAAACTTCAAAACCATCCATATTTGGCATTACAATGTCAAGCAAGACCAAATCTATTTTTGCACCATCATTTTGTAAGTAGGCAACCGCTTGGGTGCCATCCTCAGCTTCCATAATGTTATACTCACTTCCGAGCATATCTGCCAGTAAAGATCTATTAATTTCGGAGTCGTCCGCAATCAGTATGGTATGTGGCACTCTTTCTTCATTTTTTTCCATTACCCTTTACTCCTTTTTACTCTCTGGTAAAAATTTTAAGATGGCGGATTTCACGATATCAATATCAATAGGTTTAGATATATGTGCATTCATACCAGAGTCTAAGCATTTTTTAATGTCATCCGAAAAAGCATCCGCCGTCATAGCAATAATTGGAATATCTTTATCCTTATGGTCTAATTTTCGAATTTCAATGGCAGCCTCTAACCCTGTCATAACTGGCATACGTATATCCATTAAAATAATATCATATGTTCCAGGCTCTGAAGAGTTCAGCATATCCACACATATTTGACCATTTTCAGCACGATCCAACTTTGCACCTAAACTAGAAATTAATGCTTCGGCAATTTCCCAGTTTAAATCATTATCTTCAGCAAGTAAGATATGAACGTCATCTAAAGGTTGTGCAGGTACAGCCTCTTTCTTTTCAGGCGTAGATTCAACAATTTTTTGATTTGCAAATTGTCTTAGCCCATAATATAAAGTAGATTTAAATAGAGGTTTACTAATAAACCCTGTAATTCCAGCAGAACGTGCCTCCCCCTCTAACTCACTCCAGTCATAGGCAGAAATAAGCATAATTGGAATTTCATTTCCAAGCTTTTCACGTAATCTGCGCGCAGTTTCAAGACCATCGATTCCTGGCAACTTCCAATCCATTAAAATGATGTCATAATTCTTACCCTCTTCATAGGCTCTTAAAACCTTTTCGATGGCAAGCTCTCCAGAAAGTGTCCAATCTGCAGGAATGCCAATGGAATTTAAAGAAGATATTGTGGTTTGACATAATAATTCATCATCATCCACCACCAGCATATTCCATTTTGGAAGTATCATTTCTTCTTCTGTTTCTAAAGCTTTTTCCAAATCCAATATGATATGGAATAACGTTCCTTTTCCTGGTTCACTTTCTACTTCAATCTCTCCTTGCATAGCATCTACAATATATTTTGTAATTGCCATGCCAAGACCTGTTCCTTCAGTTTTGTTTACTCTAGCATTATCTTCACGTGTAAAGGATTCAAAAATAGTTTTCTTAAACTCTGGAGTCATTCCAATTCCATTGTCTCTAACCTTAATATGATTTC
The DNA here is from genome assembly GCA_910577745.1 of uncultured Anaeroplasmataceae bacterium. Classification (GTDB taxonomy): domain Bacteria; phylum Bacillota_I; class Bacilli_A; order Acholeplasmatales; family Anaeroplasmataceae; genus Pelethenecus. Next base: position 43,828 of record CAJTNG010000011.1, read on the forward strand.
TTACAAAATGCTCACCTTTTGGAGATCCCTCCTGACGTAATGAAATTTCTATCATTCCCTCATCTGGAGTAAACTTAATGGCATTAGATAAAAGATTTAATAAAACTTGATTTAATCGAACACTATCGCAATATACATTTTCTGTGATAATATCTGAAATATAAATATCAAAATGCTGTTTTTTCATTTTTAATTGAGGCTGTACAATAGTAGATATTCCATTTAAAATTTCACGAAGAGAAAGCTGTTCTAAATTTAATTTCATCTTTCCGCTTTCAATTTTAGACATATCAAGTACATCATTAATTAATCCCAATAAATGTTTACTAGACAAGCTTATTTTCTTCAAACAATTTTGAACCTGTTCTGGATTATTAATGTTTGCCCTAGCAATGGCAGTCATTCCTACTATCGCATTCATAGGCGTCCTTATATCATGACTCATATTAGATAAAAATTCACTTTTTGTTTTATTGGCTTGAATTGCCGCTTCTCTTGCTGTTTCTAACTGCTTAATATTTTGTCTACTAAATTGAACATAGATTAATAAAATACCTAATAAGATAGCGCCCATAAGCAGACTTGCTGCAACAACCATAATAATCCATTGACTATTTAACCGATTTACCACTAAATCTAAAGTATCATAATCCATTATAGTAACCAAATACCATTCAGACATCATCAATTTTTCGCAATAAAGATGAATTCTTTTATCTTTCGTCCTTAAAATGCTAGAATAAATCTCCTTATTCTCCATTTTTTGAATCAGTTCCTGAATATGCTGTTCTGCTGCTTCATTATCATCAGTAAATTCAGCTCGAATCTGGGAAAAATAGTCTGGATAAATATGTCCTTCCATATCTCCCTGAATCACAAAACTACCATCAACACGAATAATATGAGAATAAACCATAGAAGCAACATCACGGTCCATATTTAACATTTCAACAATATCATCATTTGAAACTCCCGCAACTAAAGCGACACTAGAGGTCACTCCATCACTCATAAGGAAGCCATCTGTCGGAATCCCCATGTAAACAATTCCATCATCTTCTATACCATCAATATTTATTCCACTACCTACAGCAACCTTTTTATCTCCTGAAATAAGAGACTGGCGAAAAGGCTCTGGATCTGTTAGCCATGCCCGTTCTCCTAAAATCATATCCATATTTCCATGTTGGTCATAATACGCTAAATATTCAAAGCCACGAGCTAAAGCATTCACACGCAAATTCTCATTTAAACTTTCAATTTCCTCTGGCGTAGGTTTAGTTTCAGGTAAGTTCGTTTGAACCAAAGCTTCCACCATATTCAAACGCAATGTAATTGCAGTTTCATAACGCTTTGCAACCTGATCTCCCATACCTTGCATATACATTTCTCCAACCTCATCTATGGTTTCATTACTGCTTTTGCTCATATAAATCCCAAGAAAGGTAAACATCGCAATAGATACAGCAACACCAAAGATAATACTTGAAACCATGAAACGTAACAATTTATTTTTCATCCAATTAGAAGTCACTTTTTGAGACATACTATTCCTCCTAGTTTTACAAAAAAATCTAAAATTTTCACACATTTATTTTAGCACTTTAGTCATTATCAAGTCAATTGGTAATGTTCTTACTTTGATATAAAAAAGGAGAATTCCTCTCATTCTCCTTCTTTTCCTAACAAAACTGATTAAGATCAGGCCATTTCCTTATCTTCTTTTAAATGCACCATTTCAATGACATAGGACTCCGCATTCATACGAATCACATGGAAAGAAATAACAAGTAAGGATAGTCCTATAAATATACCTAATATAGAACTAATTAGGGATACAAGGATTGTTAATCCTACTGCAATTAAAAAAATCAAAAAGTTCGTCAGCAAATATATCCCTATATTCTGAAGATTTACAATTTTTCTAGCTTCGATTTTTTTTCTTCCATGGATATAATAAGCTTCACTAAGGGAAAATAATCCCACTAAAAATAAAACTAAAAAGTTTGAAATAAAAACACTTGGTTTCCATAAAGTCGCTAAAAACGTACATAGTACAATAAATACAACCGATAAAATAGAATTCAATAGAGTAAACAGAATCCATTTTATCAGCCCACGTTTGGCAATGGTATGTCGAATCAAAACTCGCACTAAAATATATCCTGCAATAAAGCCTAAAATCCACCACATGATAAATGCAATACAGTACAACACCAACTGATTTGTAAAGTCATTCACAATCCCTATAATTTCAAGCTTAAAAGTATCAAAATCTGTACCTAAAATCGTTTGTAAAATTTTAGTCATAGCCTCATTTAACCATTCACTTGAAAAAAGGAGGTGTACAGCTTCTTCTGGATTGTCCCAATTCAAATCTAAAATCATTAACCAAAACTGATCAAATAACTCTGAAAAATCCAAATGAACTTGTTGAGATAATTTCCCAATCTCCTCACCCAATAGGGATATCGAATGAAATACACCTGGAATCAATATAGAAAAGCCTAGCATCATTCCTAAAAACATAGTACCTAAAGGTGTAAATATATGTTTTAAACACAAAAAATAATTTTTAATCCCTCTTTTTAACATATCTTCCCCCTATAAAAATACGTAAATTATATAAATTTTTAGATATTTATTATAGCATAATTCGTCAAAAAAAGAAAATAAAACACAAATTTCAGCATTTTAAAATAAAAAGATATGCCAGTTGCATACCTTAAATACAATATATTACATCATCCATAGTAGTATTATCCCTGTAATACTCCCCATTATACTGCCTAAAAATCCAATTAAGCTCAGCCAACTTGCCCAATTTTTATTTATACTAAACTGTAGAATTAATCGCACTAAAGCCATTATACATAAAATAAGTCCTATAAATATGAACCCTAACCCTGCAAATATCGTAAAGAATAGATAATCAGCATTCAACTGGAAAATCCAAGAACCTAATAGACAGAATGCTATAGCGGCAATACTTTTAAAAAAACTTGTTATACCAAAATAAAAGCTTTTCTTTCTAGTTGCCTCATCTTCTTTTAAACGAATGGCTTCATCTCTCATCTTTGCATACTGGTCCATAATATGAAAAATGTTTTTTGTATTACGTTCCATACACTACCTCCATTATTCATTATTATCAAAAATGAAACAACTATACGAAACTCTTCAAAAGATTAATTTGCCATAGACGTTCTTTTTTAACAGAATCCCTATCCTGTGGATACAGCAAATTTATGACCTTAATTGCGTAATCGGAAGCGACCATAGCGTGTTCTTTCATATGACCTGTTGCCACCGCTTGTCCAACAACACGCAATGCATTGCTTTCTATAGGATCTTTACATGCTTTAGCCAAACGATGAATTTCAAATCCTGCTTGACGCACATCATACATACGAGCCATACCTTTTTGCCATTGTTCATTTATTTATTTTAAAACCTTGTTGGATGATAGTATAATTTATAGAATTATACTCAATTAACTCTAATATGTGTTTTGCTAATAATAAAGCATATTTACAAAGTCTGATTTGAGAAGAATTTTCATATTCCATATCTAATATTTTTCTTAAATCATCTTCAATGCATTGTTATATTTTGACTACTTGTTTGATATAAAAACAGCTTATTAGATTAAAAAGCGATTGCCAAAAATAGACAATCGCTTTTTATACTTATTTAACTTTAACCATCAAATTCTTTATTTGGCAATATACAAACATCTTCATAAGTTGAACACATTGCAGAGAACTCAATAATTCCCTTATCTACTATTCCGCCACAACGAAAACATTTATTAGATCCATTTTTTACTGTATGAGCTTCTGTAGATTTTATATACCCACATTGACTACAAGCATAATTATGCTGTGTACCATTTGCCCATTCATATACATAAGTATGTTCGTGGTCAAATGAAACTGTTCCACCACATAAAGAACATTTATTTGTGCCTCTCTTGACTGTATGATTTTCAGTATATGCAATATCCTTACACTCTGTACAAATATATCTGTGTGTTGTATCATTTACCCACGCATAAACATAGGTATGTTCATGTTCTTTCATTTCATAGGGTTCTGTCTTTACTTCAAAAATTACTGAATTTTCTAAAGCATCATAATTTTCTGATCTTACTCGGAAATAAAGTGTTTCTCCAGCATTCATAAATCTTGAAAATCCACATCCGTTTTGTCCCGTATATTTTTCAACAAACTCTTCAGTATATCTAGCAACTATCCCTGTATCCGAATACCCTTTTACAACAGTTCTGAACACATCAATTATAACGTTTGGCGTTTTTAACCCCAAAGCATAGAAATAATAACTTCTATATGTTGGAGCTGTAAATCTATACCATTGATATTCTCCACTATCATACTTCGCACTTATAGGAATATTTTCAACAATATTAGTCGGAATAGGTTCTATATCTTCATATTCCTCAACTAGTTTTAAATTTTTAAAATCTGTTCCCTCAAAGCCATAAATTTTCCCACGACAGCAATACATATCATTTTGGACAGCAGGAAGTGTAATGCCATTAAACAACAAGCCATCTGAAAGCAATACCTCCCTAATAGAAGGTTCAAAGGATATATTATGAGTTGGGAAAAGACCAGATGTTTCACTTAAATTATAATAATAAGGGATAGCAATAACTTCATCATTGTTTTTAAACGTTAAGTTACCAATGTCATCTTTATAAGATGCAATTTCAAAAATCCCCAGAAGACGTTCAACATACGCTAGATAAAAAGAATTTTCTATTGAAAATTCAGGAGTAATCGCATCAAAATAAAAATTTAAAGCAGATTCTGCAAATGCTTGAATCATTATAGTGGCTCCCGATATTATTTTAGAAAACGGGGTAACTAGTCCACCCACCTTAATAACGGCTCCAGTTATTTTAATAGAATTCTCAATCACATTATGTGTAGCTTTCAATTCTACTCGTATCTTATCTGTTTCTTGAAATTGATAAAATAAGATATCTTTCACTTCAGATAAAGCCTGATGAATGCAATATCTTACTTCTGGGCTCCAAATATAAAGAGTAGCAGCATGAATCTTATTTCCTCTAGATATTTCCATTAGATCATCTAAAGCATAATCTGGTTCAGTTAAACCAGTCTTATTTGCTTGGTATGCTACATTCAAGGTTGGATCAAAGACATTCTCAATTCCCAATGGCAAGTAATCTGACAACCACACAGCACCAGATAATTCTTTAT
>CAJTNG010000012.1 GCA_910577745.1 uncultured Anaeroplasmataceae bacterium
TATATAAAACTTTAATAATAATTAAATGTAAAAAATACAAAAAATAAGGAGAACAAAAAATGAACTACAAAAAAATATATGAAAGTTTAAATAAGGAACAAAAGAAATTAGCAAAAGAGTTATCAGAAAAAGACATCTTTTACAGCAAAAATTCTATTCAAAGTGTGATTAATGGTCTTTCTAAAGAAGAAAAAAGACTTTATGAATCTGTACTAGCAAAGCGTAAACAAACAATAAATTCTAGAGCTATGGTAATGTATAATGTGTTATCTCTAGATGACACTCCAGAAAACCAAAAGCGTCTAAATCTTTATAAGGATTTATCTTTTGAAGATGCTCAATCAAACATCGTTTGGCATGCTTTAAACTATAAAGCAGAATATGATACCTCATTATCATTTATGGATTTATACGGTTCAGGGTATATGTCTTTGGAAGATGCATGGAATAATTTTTTAAAGAAATCAAATGAAGAAATTCAAAAGAACATTGAAAATAAAGAACCTGTTTTTGCATCTTTCAAAACATTTTCAGAGAACTATATTAGAAATGCAATCGTTGTTGAAATTATGAAACAAAAGAGTATTGATGAGACTAAAGTTGATGTTGGTAAGTCTGCCGCTTATAAATTTAAACAAATAAATCAAGCGATTCAGTCTTACATTTGCATGAATGGAAAAATTCCTTCAGATGAAATAATTGCATCTTTAACAGGATATTCTATCAAAGTTATCCAAAATGCAAGATTTACAATGAATGAGGGAACCTTTAATGAAAAAGGAAATTACGAAAGTACTCAAATTATAAAAGACTTTGATTTTTCTAATACGATGGGTGAAGATAGTCAATTAAGATATAGAATTTCTGAAGACTCAAAGACTTATTTTTGGAGAAAAATAGAGTCTACTTATGGTGAAAGAAATTACAAAATCTTATATTCTTATTTTTACCAGGGAAAAAATTACCAAGAAATAGGTGATGATTTGGGATTATCAAGAGAACGTATTAGACAACTTCTTAATGATATGTATTCTAATATTAAGAATAATCCTGATTTACTCGAAATGCTATATAATTCTGTTGAATAAAAAAATAAAAGAGGATATTTTTCCTCTTTTTTCTTGCTTTTATTAAAAACATGATTATAAAATCTATGCTTAAAAATTTATATATATGGAGGAAAATTATGAATAAGCAAGAAAAAGAAAATACAAAAAATTTAACTGAAAGAATCACAGCTCAGCGTATTATGGATTTGGTTGACTTCGCTGGAACTTGGGAACGCCCATATGAAATAATGGCTAAAGGTCTTTCTATCGGTGCTAATTATGTTACTGGTGAAGCTTACAAAGGAGTTAATAAATTCACTACTAATAAGATGTTTTTAAGACCCTTAGTTATTAATGGTAACACCGTTCCAAGAAGTAATTATTGGATTACTATTAAGCAAGCAATGGACTTAAAAGCCACATTAAAGCCTGAATTCAAAACATCTAAAGTTATTGAAGAGCTTAGAGAAAAAAGAGATGCTGCATATAATGATATATTTAATGAAACTCTTACAGAGAAAGAAAGACTTGAAGCTAGAACCCTTTATAATAAGTATAGAGAGGAAATTCTTAGAATTGATGTATCTGTTAATATAGTTTATTATCAAAGCTATTTAAAGCCTCTTACAGAGAAAAATGAAAAGGGAGAAGATGTTCCTGTAATGGAACCAGATTATTCTGCAGAGCCTGACGAGGATGGAAAATATCCACTAAAGCAAAAAACTGTACAAATCTTTTTTGCAAAATATTCTAAGGTTTACCCTATTGAAGTGTTTGATAATTTAAAAGATATCGCAGGTAGATTAACACCTGTTGATTCAACAAATCATTCTGATACTTCAAACTTTGTAATGGATATTGCGAATAATTATTGTGATGCTGAATCTATTAATCTTTCTGTCAAACCAAACAGTTTTGAAGAGTATATTGTTGATGAAGAAACAGGTAAAGAATCAATTAATTTACCAGAAGAAAAGCAATTTAAAAATGAAAAATTGTTTTCTGCTATGTTATTTAAAATGTTATCTCTAACAACAAAATCAGAGAAAAGACTCAACAGAGTGAAGAAAGAAAAACAAGAATTTGAAAACGAAAAAGAAGAAATGATAAACGAACTAGCATCATTATTATTAACTTCTGAATTAAATATCTTCGATGAATCAGCTTTTAATAATTCTTTAGCTAAGATTAAAGAGTGCCATGAAAAAATAAATTCTAAGAATAAATTAGACATTTATTTTGCAGCTATCAACGCTTCAAAGTCAGCTCAATATATTGAAAAATATATTAAGAATTTCATTGTTGTTTCTGATTCTAAGGACAAAGAAACCAACTATTGGAATGAAAGCCTAGGATGGACAGAAGAAGTTGAATTAGCTACTCATTATTCAACTGAAGGATTAAAGAAGTTAACTATTCCTGCTGGTGAAAAGTTCAGTACAGTTCAAATTTTTTAAATTTAAAAAGGCATAAATTGCCTTTTTTTCTTGTTTTTTTTAATTTGAAAATTATAAATAAAATGAGATAGAAAACAAAGAGAAGTGGCGTGCATGGCAAATGAGATTTTAAATTTAATAGAAATTTTAGGAATTGTAATTTTAGCTGTTGGCGTTTTTGCTAAATGTATTTATAAAGATAAAAAAGGGTATATCTGGATGGTTGTTGGATTGTTGCTTTTTATATATTGTACATTCATTAAACTTATTTAATCATAAAACGATTTTTTTAATTGGAGGTAAAAATAATGTGTAAGTTCATAGGTATTGAGAGTGTAATAGCAAATGCTTGTATAGAAAAAATGAGTACAAAAAATGGCAAATTAAGTTTGAAAAAAATAGAGAAGTATGGTTGTGAAGTTGTTAATTCTTTGGAAGAAAAAATTGATGAGAGAGTCATTTTAATCCATGAGAAGAATTCATTAAAACGATTTTTTATAAATTATGCTGACTATTTCACATATACTCAAGAAGATGGTGAAGGCTATATTCAAGTTAAAGAAAATGTGGATTTATTTGACTTGAAGGAAATATTTAGATGGACACTTCCTATAGAAATGATTCAAACTTTTAAAGAAAAAAGATGTTTTCTTTTTTAAAAATGTGTTCTATTAATGATTGTAACTACATGAAAATTTATGTAGTTATTTTCTTTTTTTATGATAAAAAATTGATTTTTTAAAGAAAAAAATTATAAATATTATGAATAAAAAAAGGAGGAATATTATGGAAAAGATGCCAGAAAATTTCAAAGGAAAAGTTTATAAGAAAAGTAAATATTTAAAAACAGCACCACGTGAATGGACTGAAAAAGAATTGGAATATTTAATTGAAATGAATGAAATTGGATTTTCTTCAAAAGAAATTGCTGAAAGTATGGATAGAAGTGAGGTTTCTGTTTCTGTTAAATTAAAAAGATTAGGCAAAAAAAATAACAAATATGAAGGAAAACATAGTCTAGAAAAAAAGGAATTTGACATACAATTTTTAAATAAAATTGCTCCTCAAAATGTGTTAACACTAGTAGGTAGTACAAAGTGGTATGAATACAAAAAACCTATCGAAAATGAAATACATTATAAAGTTAATTCAAGTTTTGGAGAATCAGCTTTAAAAATAATGGCAAAGAATTTTGTTGAAGATAAAGAATTCGATTTTATAGATTTAGATACATTTGCTAGTTGTTATGATGCATTTGATTTAGCAATAAAATTAGCAAAAAAGGGATTGGCTATTACGCTTGGAGAGTTAGGGCATAAGAGATTTAAGCGACTTGATTTTGTTGAAAGATATTATCAAATAACATCTCTAAAGGATTTTACTTTAGATAATTTAATTCTTCATATACAAAAAATAGGACTTAAAAACAAGAAAAATTTAATTGTTATATTTAAAAAAGAGTGGACGAATGTTGGTCGTGTTTGGTTTAAAATTGAGCCTGTAAAAGTTTTAGATGTGCAATTTAAAGATGACTCATCAGAGCAAAAAAAGATTAAAAAAATAGTTCCATCTGCAGAGGTTTATCGTCCTACTTTATTTGATTTTATGGATGAAAATGGAGAATAGTTAAACATATGAATTTCAAATTAAGTTATGAAATTACAGGCTTTAAACTTACTCCTTTAAATGAAATTTATTTGGAACAAAAACTTAAAAATATTCCTTTAAAATTCTTTAAAATTTCTTTTGATGGAGAAAAATTTAGATTTGAAACTATTTTTTTTAATACAGAAATCGTGTTAAAAACAAATGATTTCCAAGTTTTAATTCAACTTGTTAAGACAAAATTATCTATGTTATATCAAAGACAAAAGGAATTAAAAAAGAAAAAAAAGAAGTATAAAAATCCTAATCCAAACATTTTTGTGGAAGATTATGAAGGAAAAAAAGAAAATTAAAATGAGAAAGAGGATTAAAAAATGTACTTAAAATTATCAGAAAAAGAAGCTGATTTTTTAAAAAGAATCGAAAAAAAATTAACGTTAAATGACAAAAATAACATTGCTTATTCAAGCCCTATTCATGTTGTTTATATAGCAAGCGAACAGGTATTAGATATGGAATCTGACCCGAAATTTGGAGTTATTCCTAAGTATAAAATTAATGAAAATGTGTTTGAAAACATAGAAGAAATTAAGTGCTTGTTAAAAGAAAATGTGTTTGAAAATCTTTTTAAAAATGAAAAAAATGAACAATTTAAATCAATGTTTTATCTTGATTCAAAAAGCGAATTGTTCTCTACATGTGTTGTAAGACCACAGGGTTTTAAAGAATTTAAATCAGAGATTATGACTTTATTTGAAGAGATAGATTCAACCATTTTTGATTTTGATTCAGTTTTTAAATACGTATTAAATTATTATGAAAAGAATGATTTTTACTTAGAAAATTTTCCTAAAAGTAAAGCTGCATATGAGACAATTTATTATGAAGTTATTACAGTTCCATATGCACTATTTAACAAAAAAACTGATGCAAAAAAATGTGTAAAACAACTAGAAAAAAAAGGTGTGAAAGCAACAATTGAGAGTTATGCAACAAAGAATAATAAGAATGATTTATCAATTTTAAGACAGTTGATTTTCAAACTAATCCAGGGGGTAAAAGAAGAGGAATAAGCCTCTTTTTTTATTTTTAGGTAAAATTGATAAATCTACCTCAAAAATGTCAAAAAAGGCCATTTTCAATAAAAATTGGTAATTTCAATAAAAAGTGGGGTATTAGGGTCTAATAAAGAGTAATAAGGCTCAATTTTTATTATAATTGGGCTCAATTATTACGTGAGAGGGGGTCAAATGACACATATTTTTATTAAATCTCATTTTTCTTAAAAAATGGGACTAAAAATAGGTGTGTTTGAGCCTAAAAACAAATGAAATGAGTTATAAATAAGAAAATGAGCAAAAAAGACTGTTAAAAATGCTTAATTTCATTGTATTTTTCTCCTTTTTCTTTCCTTTTCTCAACGTTGAAGCATTTTTTTGTTATTTTTTCTGCATCAACGTTCATCAATAAAAATATGAAAATTGACAAAAAAAATATGTTGGAAATCCAACAGAATTTTATTGGGACCTATTTTTATTGGAATTGATTTTTTATGACATCAACGTTCGACCACGACAGGACAGGTCAAGACAGGACGGGACCAGTCTGACGACTGACTGACAGGACGGGTCTGACGGGACGGGACAAGATGACTGACGGAGGGACGGGACAGGACTGACTTTGACGACGTGGAGGATGACTTGACTTGACGACTGACGGGACGACGAGACGAGGCAGACGGCAAAGGAAAAAATAAAAAATATTTTTTGTAATGAATTTGTTTTTTTCTTAAAAATAACTATAAATATAACGAGTGAGAAAAGACTGACGACTGACTGACTTTGCCGTCTGCCGACGGACGACTTTTGACTCGACTACGCCTTGCCCTGACTGACGACGACGTCGTTAGCGGACTGGACGAAAAATAATGAAATTAAAATAAGGAGGAACGATTGTGAAATATATTGCGATGCTGATTTTTGGGAAGTGTGTTTTCTCAATGATAAGAAAAATATTTTTCAAAATTAAGGATATAAGACGAAGAAAAAATAATGAAAGGATAATGACGACTCCTGGTCGTTGGTATTAAGACAAATGCAAAAAATGACGATGAATGAATTTTTGAAATCAAGAGGTCAGATACTGACTAACATTGCTGTTGAAACTGGACTTTCAGTATCAATGATTAGCAAATTAAAAAATGGTAAAATTCCGATTACAAAAAAGACGAGAGAAATATTTGAAGAAAAATATGACGTCACACTTACTGAAATAAATGAGAGTTCCATCTTGCAGGAAAAAATTCAAAAACTAGAGATAGAACTTGATGAGACAAAATCAAGATTATATGAAAGCAAAGATATGTTTACAAACACAATGTTAGTAAACAGTAGAAAAAATATGATGATGAAACTAATGCTGTTGCCAGATGCATTTTGGGAAAGAGAAGATACCATTCGACTTCTTGGAAAATTTGCACAGCTCAAAGATAAATGGTCGAAAGAAACATTGTAAATTACATCAGTGAATTAAAAGGAAGAAATTCCTTTTTTTCTTTTCGAAAAAACTTGATTAAAAATAAAATTAAACTATAAAGTAATAGAAATAAAAATGAGAAAATACGAGGGAGGTTGGTAGTATGCAAGATGTTGGAAAAAACAAAATAGAAATTTCGGAATTATATAAATTGGCAAAGTCAATGTTAAAGAAAAAAGGCATTCATTGTGATGAAGATGTAATTCAAGAACTAGTAACATATGCTGTTCAAGCTATCCCAAAGTTTGATTCCACAAAATCAGCTAAATCAACTTTCTTCTACTATGTAATGTGGAATAAGTATTTGATGCTTGAGAGGGCTAAAAAAACACTGCAAGGAACATTTGATAAAAATTGTATAAGCTTAAATCGAAATGTAATTATCAACAATAATGATGGAGATGAAGCTGAAATTGGAGATATTGTTGCTTCTTCGAACAATTACAGAAATAAAAATGAAATTGATAAATTGATTTTGGAAATTAAGCCTTTGTTATCAGAAGAGGTTAAATTGTGGATAAGAGGATATACACAAGTAGAAATTGCAAACTTGAAAAAAGTTGCTCAAGCTAGTGTTAGTAGAAAAATCAATAGGAATATTAAAAGTATTCAAAATCTATTAAACAAAGATGGCATGCTTGAATATTACAAAAAAATATTCATGACAATGCACTTTGAATAAAAAAGGAGGAAACATTCATGATAATAAAAACAGGATTTATGTTTCGATATGCAGAAGATACGAACAATGAACTAATGGAAGAAAGATATGGATACAAACTAATTAAACAAGATAAGAAAAGCTACATAGTAACCTTTGACGATTTTCCGTCAGTCACAGGAGCAGGATGTTCAAAGGAAGAAGCTGTTTATTATGCTAAATTAAATATGTCCAATTTCTTGGAAAATAGCATAAACCTTCGTGGCATAAGATTTTGCACTGTTAGGATTACGACTAGACGAGGACGGACGGTCGACTACTTCAGACGAGTCTTGTCGACATGGACGGTCGATGACGTCGTGCGATGTCAGACAGACTGTCAGAGACGAAAAAGAATTATGAATATAACAGAATACATAACAAAATAAGAATTGAGATTGAAGTTGTTTCATATTTTTGAAATAACTTTTTTCTTGCCTTGATATTTAATCAAAAAAAACTATAAATAAAATAAACCAAGATAAAAATTAGAATGGAGTGGTAATAAATGAGTATATGGACACATATATCTGGTTCTATTGATTTAGAAAAATATCCTTATGAACAAAACAAGAAAAATGGTGAGTTATTTTTACCTTTCAAAGAAGAACAAGTTTCTCTTGACGTTCCAATAGCAAGAACAAATGCTAATGGTGAAGTAAAATTAGGTTTTGATGTTAATGTGACTTCATATCCAATTATTAAAAACATTGTTGATAAGAATATCAAACTGATTCCTCATGGTGAATCCCAAGTAATAGAATATTTTTTAAATAAAACAAAAGGACATCGTTCATCTTCTAGTGACTTTAATTGCTCTGATGATAAAAAACAGTTTCAAAAACAAATTATGAATCTCTATTGTGAAAAATTATGGTCTAATGCAAAATATTCCGATTACGAACGTTACTTAAATGTTGGATTAGATTATGTCGAACTTCAAGAAAATACGATTTTAACAATTGCTGATAGTGTGAGAAATTGTACATCACTAAGTATGCTTAAAGGCATTTTAGCATTTGTTTGGACTCTAATAGAAGCTAAGATTGATTTTAACAATGGTTATCTTTATTGGATAGATGATGCTGGAAGTAAATGCTCTATCGATTTCAATCATGACCATGATAGCATTTATGTGGTTTATCAAGATAAAACAAAAACAGAAGCAACCCTTACTATCAAACAAAATATTGTTCCAGATGAATTCGATTCTTGCTTTTCGGAATTTGAAGTAGAGGGTTCTGAAAATTGGGAAGAGGTAACAGGAATCTCTATTAGAATTACTAGATTTGGAGTAGCTTTATTTAAGTAAGAATATTTTTAAAAAACAAAGAAAGAAGATGTTGTAAAACTTGAAAATGAAAAAAATTGTAGTTCCAGTTATTGCAATAATTATTTATATTTTATTTATGCACATTATTAGACCAGATTTCAACAGTATAATACCAAAAGATTACTTGCAAGCTTTTGGAAATTTCTATATTTATTTTATACTTTGCTTATTTTTAATAATGCTGTACTCTTTTGATTTTTCTAAATATTATGAAGAATTAAATTTAGAATATAAGACTAAAAATTCTTTATATGCTCAAAATCAAAGTGATGAACGGATTGATAGAGTTTTAGATGGTGTGCTTCTAGTTTTTTGCTTTCAAATAATTGCAAATATGTTAGTTGCTTTTTTGCGAAACGGAAATATTTTAAAAAGTGAAAATGAATTAATTATTAATGAAATCCTTCGTTCTTCACCCACAAATTTTCTTTTGCTAGGAATGGCATGTGTAGTATTTGGACCTATAGTAGAGGAACTAGTTTTTAGAAAGACCATTTTTGAATTGTTAAGAAATGATAATATTTCAATAGTTATTTCTTCTGTGATATTTGGATTGATTCATGTCATTGAATATAATTATAGTTTTTTGGAGATGATTCTTACAAGTTTGCCCTATATATCATCTGGTATTGTATTAGGAGTGATTTATTCCAAATCAGGACATGATATCAAATGCAATATACACATCCACATGATTTGTAACCTTATTTCTACATTGTTAGTTTTGTAAAAAAATGTTTTGACCAAGTCGTGTCGTCTTTGACTGACGACGTTGCTCGAGACTGTCTGTCTGTCACGACGAAGAAAAAATATTAATAAACATTTCGTAAAAGTTGTTTCGAATAAAATATTTGAAATAACTTTTTTTATGACTTGATATTTTTTCAAAAATAACTATAAAGTTAGTAATCCGTTAATATGTTTATTGACAAGCAAATGGAAATCATTGAAAAAAGGAGATTAAATTTATGATTAAATATGAACAAAGATTACAATGTCCTAAGTGTGGAAGTTTTAATTGTGAATACACAGTTGAAAAAATATTTGATTATAATACCAGGACGAAAAAGGATGGGTGGTTGAGAGAAAAAGGCTCCTTAGCTAAACAAAGCTGTGGAGAGGGTGCTCAACAGATTACATGTTTAAATTGTGGATATCAAGAATATCCGTTATCTAGTGGACCTGATAATTTTGTTATTGAAGAATGAAAAATAGAGGCGTAATGTGGAAAAAAAGATATACGCAATTAAATTTAACAATGATACATATTTTATAGGAAATAATTGTGTTAGCAAACAGTTAATAAAAGCTAGATTTTACAATTCTTTAAAAAGAAGTCAAGTAATCGCAAGAGATTTTCTTCATAACCTAAAAGGTAATTCAAATTATATAGATAAGCGTTCAGAATATATCTCAATAGAATCCTATCAAATTGTTGAAGTTAAAATCGAGGAGATTAAACCTGTATATTAAGTATTAAATTGGAGTGATGAATAAAATGGATAGTACAAGTCCTAAATTTCAAAAATTGTATAAAGAGAATTGTAAAGACTGCAAGTATTACAGTGATGGGGTTTGCTGCTACATGGGTTATAGAAAAGGAATAGTAGAAGCGGTTCAAAGTTATTTACTGAATAAGATTTGTACTTCTGAAAGAGTGATTAGGAAACGAAAAAGAAACTAAAGGACTTAACCAAAGAAGAATATTTCAAAACCTGCAGGAAACATACAAATGGTTATGTTTCTGATTGTAACAAAAAATGTCCATTATATGGTGGTACAAAATACGGTTGTAAAATCAATGGTAACTATATGAAAAAATACGGGGAAAAGAAGGTAAAAATAGATGATTAAAGTATTTGAAGATGGCTCAACTAAAGAGTATAAATTTAAAATTAAAAAGATTCCTAGAAAAGACCGTGTCGACGACGACAAGTATATCGTCCGCTTTGTCGACTATCCTAACATCATTGGGACAGGACAAACGACGGTTGCAGCTTTATTATAAAATATGGAGGAAAATCATGGAACTTGTTTTACAAAATATTGAAATTAACCAATTATATGAACATTTTGGATGGTTGGATGAAGTGACTTATTCAGGAGAAATAGCGTTGACACAAAAAAATATTCAAAATATAAATATTTGTGATTTATTTTTCCCACCATGTAATGAACTTATTATTTATTTTGAGATTCATTTTGATGAAGAAGGAATTCTCTTAACTTATTGGAATCCTGAATCAGAAGAAGAACTTTATGATTTGAATCTTAAAGGCGAAATTGAAATTTTAGAAATGTTAATTTATGCCTTTGTTCAAATTCATAGTTTAGATTATGATACTATCAAAAATTTCTATATAAAGAATTTCAAATGTAATCAAACATTTTTGGATTTATTAGGAGCGGTCGAGAAATGTGATTCGCCTAATCTTAAAATGGAAATACAGAAACATTTTTTGAAAGATATTCTATCGTCATATTCTACTACAGAACTTATAGATATTTGTATGTACGAATTGCCAGGATTCAAAAAAAATCCAAATAAATAGTTCTTAATAAAAAGAGGAATAAGTCCTCTTTTTTTCTTGACATTATATTTATTTTAACTATAAATGTTTTGTCTTAAAAAATTATGAAATATGGAGGAAGAATATATGAAGACAAAAGGAATTGCAAAATTTGAACATGTAAGTGATGAACAATTAGCAAAGGATATTTCCAAAGAATTGTTAAGTGGTAATGATAATATTACGAATAATGATATTCATCTTTATAAAGAAATGTCTTTGCCACATCGTGCTACTAAAGGTTCTGCAGGGTATGATTTTTATGCTCCTTTCACAATTGTTTTGAAACCAGGAGAAACAATTAAATTTCCTACAGGTGTTAGATGCAGAATTGATGATGGATGGATGCTATCATTATATCCTAGAAGTGGACTGGGATTCAAATATCGTCTACAGTTAGACAATACAGTGGGTATCATTGATAGTGATTATTATAATTCTAGTAATGAAGGACACATCTTTGTAAAATTAACTAATGATTCTAGAGAAGGTAAAACTGTGACCATAGAAAAAGGCACAGCTTATATGCAAGGAATATTTATTCCCTTCGGAATTGTTGAAGACGATAATGCTGAAGGTATCCGAAATGGTGGCTTTGGTAGTACCACAAAAACATCAAAAAAATAAAGGCAAGGAAACTTGCTTTTTTATTTTAAAAAACTATAAATATTACAAAAAAGAGGGGTGCTGATTGTTATGCATAATAAAAAAAATATGTCTGCAGAAGAAAAGCGTGCTATATGTAAAAAATATAAATTAAACGATTATTCATTATCATATTTAGGATGTAGTACTGATTGTCCATTTATGTGTCCAGAACCTTGTATGTGCATGCTTAATGAAACAGATGACAAAGAAATTATAAAGTCTACAAAATTTCTTTATTGTTGGATAGATTCAATTAGATTACTTAATTCAGATGAATTAAAAAGTTTTAGTAATTTACCACTAGAAATCATTATAACAGCTAATTGTACAGATGAATTAAAAAACACTATATTAATGGGGTTTAGTGTCATCGTAAATTCGGAAGAAGATTCCTTTATAAGAATATATAAAGATGAAAAATATGAGTCATTTTATGACTTAGAGCACAAAAGTTTTAATGATGTGAAATGGGATGCTTACTTTATAGATTCTTTAAATTTAAAATTAATAACAAAGAAATATCAAGAAGTTAAAGGAACTAAATGATAATTTACATGAATGAAAGAGGAAAAAAATAAAATGAAAAAGACAAAGATAGATTGGTGTGATTGCACTATAAATCCTGTTGTTGGATGCAAAAATGGTTGTGAATATTGCTATGCAGAAAAATTAAATAAACGATTTAATTTTATAGATGAGTGGTCAAAACCACAATTTTTCCCAGAGCGATTGCAACAATTATGTGCTAAAAGTCCTAAAAGTATTTTTATAGATAGCATGAGTGATTGTGGCCATTGGACAATTCCACAAATTAGAAAAATTGCTGAAGCAATTAATGATAATCCACAACACAATTACATACTTCTAACTAAAAGACCAGATTTGTTCATAGAAAAATGTAAATTAATTGTAGAAGATGCTAATCATGGTAATATTTGGGTTGGAACGACTATTACTAGAAGAGAAGATTTCAATCGTTTATTATTTTTACCAATCTATGCTCATAGATTTGTTTCTGTTGAACCATTATTAGAAGATTTGGGTGATTTATCAAAAGAAAAATGTGACTTATTCAACTTACCATATATTCCAGAAGTTATAATAATTGGTGCAGAGACAGGTAATAGAAAAAGCAAGATAGTAGTACAAAAAGAGTGGGTTAAAAATATAGTTGATTCTGCTAATGCTTTTAACGAAATGTTAAATAGTAATTCATATGAGGGAATTATAATGAGAAAAAATAATTGGAAGCCTGTAATGATTTTTATGAAAGAAAGTTTAAAAGACACAATGGGAAATGATTTTAGGCAAGATAAACTTCCTTGGAATTTTGAAAAAGAAAGGTGAAAATAATATGAAGAAAATATTGTTATCAAAAAAAGAAAAATTATATATCTCTGCAAAAAATATTAAAAATTCAATTTTGCCTCCAGATGAAAGAAAAAAATAGTAGAAAAATACAAAAACATCGGATTATCATTTTAAAGGAAGATTAATTTCTTCTTTTTTTCTTTATGACTTGAAATTCATTTTTAAAAAACTATAAATATTATACTAGAAAGGAACTGAGAATAATGACAAAAAGAGAAGCTGCAATCGTGTCAGCACACACTAAAATATTGTGTGGAGAAATGATTGATTTAATAAAGTATTTATCAGAATTAGAAGGAAAGTCTGTGTTTGATTGTGAGGCAAATAAAATTGTTAATAAACATAAAGACAAGATTAAAAGAAAGTGCTCATGCTTTGATTGGGTTGATTATTACGGAGAAAAAGGACATTTGATTGATAACGAAACTGAATTAGAGTTAGCAATAGATAATGATTTTGAAATAATTCAAAGAGACTTAAATCGCTTAGAAAAGCTTAAAAAGGCCATCAATATCATTGTTGAAAAGATGGGTATTGAAATAATTGATAATGGTTTTAGTTATATCAAGCAAGATAGTGGTTTGATAAAATTTTTAAACGAAGAAGAAAGTAAACTACTTAAAGAGGTATTAAGCAGTGAGCGATATTAAGGAGGTGTATTATTATGAAAATAGTAGTTTATATTAACAAAAATGACAATTCAATCAATGAGATATCACAATTAAAAGAGAATCATTGGCAAATTTTAAAAGAATCAGATAAACTTGAAAGTTTTAATTCAAACGAAAAAAACAATAGAAAAGCAATGATATTTGATACTGATGTTGATGATATTCCAAAAGATATTTTTCAAAAAATGCTTGAATTGTTTTGTGGCTTAAAACAAGTTAGCTTAAGAAAAGTATTAGATAAATTAAGTGAATTAGAATATAGCATAGATGATTTAAGAAGTGAATTTGATGGTGTAACAAATAATATAAAAGAGGTTCTTGGAGATGAAAAAAACAGTTAAATTATTGCTATACTGCACAAAAGCAAAGCCTTATTTGTTAGGAAGTTTTGGAAGGGAAAGTATAGAAGAATACAAAGATTATTGGACATTTTTTACAAGTGATACTCTAAAATGCTGTTATGACAAAATTATCAACGGCAAAATCGTTGCTGAAGCTGATTGTGAATTGGTGGAAGAGATTTGTTGTGATATGTTGGATAATGGTATAGGAACTGATATTTATTATTATATCGATAATGATACTGATATAGAAGAATTAGCGTGTTTGGATATTAACGATTTAGCAACTTATCTACCTCAAAAAAGAGGTGGAGAAAAAGTTGGTTATGCAATCTACCTAAAGAACGTAATGCCTTTTGAAGAGCCAAAGGAATTAAGCTATTATGGAATCAAGAAAGCACCTCAAAATATGTGCTATCTGTATGACAAAGATGGCAAGATTATTGCAGTTGTAATATCTATTCAAGCACCTCATGCGTGCAATATTATGAATGGTTTAAAAACAATAGAGGTTAGAAAGTCTATTTTAAATGTTCTAAAGGAGTTGACTGAGAATGAAAGTAAGAGATTGTTCTAAATGTAAGTTTTTTGAACAAAGATATTGGAATCAAAAATATAAACCTGCAAATTATCATATGGTTGGAATTTCTCATGTTTATGGATTTTGTTCGAAGCATAAACAAAGAGTATTGAAAATAAGAAAATGCATATTTAAGGAGCTGATTAAATAATGAAATTAAAAGAATTACATGAAGATATGGAAAGACATTTACAGCATGATTGTTATTGTCCTAACGAAATTTATTCTTCTGACGGATTCTGGTACCAATTATTTTACGAAAACGAAGAATGTGAAAAATTAGGTATAGCTAAAGGTGAAAGCACTGAAACAATTTATTGTGTTGTTGAAGAAACAAAACAACATCAAAAAGCAATCTTAGAAGTAGTCCTGGGTGATAATAACAAAAAAATTGCTGACATCACTAGATATGATGCTACCGAAAACAACATTGAAATAGTTTCTCATGCTATTAAATATGGTATTATAGCAACTCTAAATTGGTGCAAGGAAAACAAACGTAAAATGAATGAGTTTGAAGAAGGAACTACCGAGAAATCATTAAAACAACTTTTAGAACTGTCAAATGGATTAGTAATGCGTGATTAGGAAGAAACAGGAAGTGTAATATGACAACAAAAGAATTATTAGAGTTAGAGGATGGAACACCTATTGTTATAGAAAATAAATATATACCAAAAAGGGTGACTGCATTCAGTAAAAACTCATTGTTAACTCAATCAAATAACACAAAATATATGATTGATATGATTGCTTTTTCTTTAAAAGATATCAGATTAGCTACTGAAAATGATATCATAGTAATGAAGTTGGAAATAAACATAATCGTAATAAAAGTTGGTTTAATGGGAATATGTTTTTTTTGAGCA
This sequence comes from uncultured Anaeroplasmataceae bacterium, assembly GCA_910577745.1. Classification (GTDB taxonomy): domain Bacteria; phylum Bacillota_I; class Bacilli_A; order Acholeplasmatales; family Anaeroplasmataceae; genus Pelethenecus. The sequence continues at coordinate 15,709 of CAJTNG010000012.1, forward strand.
AAAAAGATTATAAGAAAGGAGATATCTCCGTTGCAATAACATCTAGCATACATGGAATAAACGAATTCACTGTTGGAAGCATTGAAGAAATCAAGGATGATTGTGTAGTTATAAGAGAATTTGGTACAGGAAGACTGTGTAATTACTATAATGAATCTTTCTATACTTTTGATAGAAATTATTTTTCACCATATGAATTATTAGAAGGAAAACAGTTCAAAATCTATAAGTTCTTAGATAAACTTATGAATGGTTCCGATAGCTGGTGTCGTTTTAAATCCTTACAATTTAATGAAGATGGAACTACAGCTCGATTTGAAATAAGAGAGAAATTTAAAGATGATTGCTATGAGTTTATAGTGTTAGATGTTAGTAAATCATTAAGAGATATCAAGCGTCAAATTAACGAGTGGTTAGCATCTTAATTAAAGGAACTGTGAAAAAACTAGTTTTTATGAAATTAGAATTTCACAGTTTTTCTTGTTTTTTTGTAAAAAATAACTATAAATATATCAAAACAGAAAAGAGGATAAAAAAATGAGTGGCGGAGATGCTTTAGATGAATTAGTAGGTATTCAGCTGTTAAATTATAATGAATTATTTTTAGATGAATATCAAGATAACTTTGATGCAATTTATAATGATTTAAGACGTTTGAAAAATCTTGAAAAAACCTTTAAACTCGTTTGCGAAAAACCATCAATTTTAACAGATTTACAATATTATGAACTAGATGAAGAATCAGGCTTTTATGTTTATAATGTTACAGACTACGATGAGGATGAGGATGCTATACACACAGAACATAGTATTTTATCTAAAGAAGAATATGAACTGTTAAGAGAGATGTTAAAGGAAAGGGTGTGATTGATAATGCAAGTTGCAAGTTTAACTAGAAATGAAATGGTTGACATTATTAAAAAAGATTCTAATGAATCTATAAATCAAGATATCCTTTTATTATGTGATATTCTTAAAAATGATAATTTAAATTCAGAGGAAATTGTTGATGTTTCTATGAAAATTTCTTCAAGAAATATTCGCAAAAATATCATTTCAAAAATTGACTTCAATCAAAAACACTTTAATGGTAATTATGTATTAGGAGAAGATGAAATCCAACTTCTTTATAATGAACGAAAAAACTATGGTAATTGGGAAATGAAAATTCCTTTATATTTCGAAGTTGATTGTAATACCATTTTAAAGAATTTTAATATTTTAGAATATATGTATGACCTAACTAGTGAAAATAAATAAATAAAATAAATACAAAAGGAGTGTTATAAAAATGTTAATCTTATTAGAAACAACTGTAAATTATTTAGAAAATAAATATCTTATTGATACTGACAGATTACCAAGTAATATAAAAAACAATAATACAATTAAAAATGGTTATTTTAATATAATCACACCTGACCCAAGAGAAAGAACTAGTCATCGAATTCTTGCAATTGGTGAAACTATTTTTGAAATTCTTCAACAAAAACACATTTGTGAATCTAACGAATGGATTTGTAGTATTTCAATTTCTTTTTCTCATTTACAAATTTATTCAATTAGTAACAAGCAAGATGTCGAAGATATTGAAGCAATAAATAGATTAAATCGTGAAAATGATAAATTTGTGATAGAATTATACAGGAAAATCGGCAAAAATTATTATTTGATTTACAGTCAACATAATTGTAAAAAATAAGAAGGTGAATGATATGCTCATTAAAAAAAGTATTCAAGACTGACGTCGACGCCTTGACACGACGTCAGGACTTTGACGTCGACAAAGAAACAGGTGTCGTCGACTTAGGACTGATGCCGACAAAAATCAAATCTTGTCAGACAGACGACAGACTGACAATCAAAGTCGAATTTGAAAAATTCATATTAAATGTAAACACATTGGAATTAAAATCAACAGTAGTTGAAGAAAATTATTCAGATTACGAAAAACAAATACTGACAAATAAATATGAATGTGTATGTGAAAATTGTCGTCATGGACATTTAATGTTTAACACAAATCCAAAATGTAAGCTGTATCAAATGTATTTGAAATTATGTGCTGAAAAAGATTTTTATCCTGATAAAACTTTGAGTCAATGTAAATCAAAACCAAGTCTTATGGATATTACTAAAATAAAAATCCATGCTAATGAAATGTTTGAAAATAAAGGTTGCGAACAGTATTCATGCCAATATATTGAATTGCCTATAGATGTTGAACATATTGATGATACAGACAGAAGCGGTGATTATAGGGCTAAATTAGTTAAAATAAGGCCTTGTAGTAAAGTGTTCCTGAATTAAATAGAATTATATTTGGTGCAGAATCTTATTGGGGAAGAATTAAAGATGAAAAAGATTTAAAAGATATATCCAATGATGAAATTGAAAATTTATGGTATAACAAGATGTTAAGGAAAGCGTGGTAACTAGAGCAAATGTATTTTATCACAACGGTATATATAAAAAATAAAGAAATTGTTAGAACCAGAACTGTAGGTTACTTTTCTGATTTTAATATAATTAAAAAGATTCTTGAAACTAATAGCTATGATTTGTATGAATGCGGGTATTATAATTTTGCTGTTGTAGAAAATGTACCAGAAGGTATATATAAGTATGATATGGAACCAAATTGGTTTAAGTATGATAAAAAGCAGGAAGGTTTCTTTGAATGTCCCGCTCCTCGTTTAAAGAATAATTTTGGTGAATATGCACAAATTTTTGCATTTTCTATTGGATAATTTGATTGATTAATATTATAATCACCTTGACATGTTGTAAAATAAAATTATAAAGCAAATGTATAATTTTATTAAATATGGAGGAAATTATGATAAAGAAAATTATTAATGTTATGACCCTAAAGGAATATTTTACTTTATTGGGAATACTAGTAAAAGATGCAGTTTTGAAAAATATTAAAACCGCAGAAAATATTAGAATGGTTTTGGATGCTTACTCATATCAAATTTTCAAAAGAAATCAACTTGAAGATTATACTGAATTTATGGTTGATGAAGCGGCAATTTTTGAAGTTGAAAGTCTAACAAGAGAAGAATTTGATTTATCAGAATCTTATTCAAGCTTATATTTATTATATGAGCCTAATGACGTTTCAGACGCTTTTGAAAGCAATGATAAGATAGCTTATATTAAAACAATTAATGTTTTTGCTGAACTGCCAAATTAATATTTTATTGAAAGACCAAGATTGGTCTTTTTTATTATGTATAACTTGATTTTTTTTCAATTCAAACTATAAATCTTTTGAAATTTCTAAATATATTTTACAACATCGATAAATAGATATTCTTGTATGTAAATTTTGTTTATGATAAAATAAATTAAAAGAAAGGTGTTTTATATGCAATCAGAAATCAATGATATATTAGTTGCATGTAATGGTGCAGTTAAAAAGGTAATTAAAGTTACAGAAAAACAATTTAATGAAAATTCTGATGGAACGGTGTCATGGAATGAATGGCTATCTATCTTAAAGAAAAGAAACATAAAAAATAGTTTTTGGATTAATGGAGAATCTAAAAACAAAATGTTAAATTACATTTTTTATGCGGACTTTGATGCAGGTGTTTATGCACCATTATACATACCAGTTTTTTCTCGACAATTAATTGAATTTCAAATTGATGTAGATGATAATTTTACATCACTATATATGCAAATAAAAAGTTTAGAAAAACATCAGAATAAATGTATAAAAGAATCTGATTGGATTGGATTTTATACAGTTGTTCCGACAACATTTTCTTTAATAGACTTTAATAAAAGAGCATTGAAAATTGAAGATGATAAATTATTAGAGGTATTTAAATCAGTTTATATTAATATAGATTATAATTGCAATAACATTGATAAAAAGCTACTAATTAGGTTAAAATCGTTGAAAAAAAGTCCTAAAAATAATAGAAAAATTACAATTTATCGAGGACAGGGAGAATTTAGTCCCAACTTAAATTCTGTTTATTCTTGGACAACAAGTAAAGAAATAGCGTTAAAATTTGCATTGATGCGAAAAAATCCTAAATGCTTGTATAGAGCAAAAATATTTGAAAAAGATATTATAACAAGGATTTACGATAAAGATGAAAAGGAAGTAATTGCTTTACCTGAAGATGTAATGGAAGTAGAATTGATAGATTTTGATGAATCTTCTAAAGATATAGCTATCGATGTGGTCTCAAAATATATTAATAAATATAAAAATTATGAAGACGTATTTTATGTTTTAAAAGAATCTGGTTTTCCAACATCAAATGATAGTGAACACTCATTAACTCATGCAGCAAGAGTATTGTTTTATTCTCTCATGATTAGTGATGAATTAAGATTAAATGAAAGTGATAGAAAAATACTAAATTATTGTTCGATATATCATGACCTAGGAAGGGATAATAATTACGAGGACTCAAATCACGGGAAAAAATCACTTGAAATTATAGATGATTTAGGCTTGCCTGATTTTGATATGAAATTGGAAGATTTTCATATAGCAAATACTATTATAGAATATCATTGTAAAAGCGATGAAAGTGGAATAAATAAATTAAATTCTTTAAATATAATTAGAGATAAAGCAAGAGCTATTAATTTATATAAAATATTTAAAGATTTGGATGCATTAGATAGAGTAAGATTTTATGGTTGTGATTTGAATATTAAATATTTTAGATTTGAAAAGATTAAAAGAAAGCTTTTGGTAGCAGCAAGTTTAAACTATTATGGTGTTGATACGCTAATTATTAAATAAAAATTAAATATTTGCTTGCTTTTTTTAAAAATAAAAAGTATAAAAGATGCGTAAGATAAAGCTATTCATACGGATGCAAATCTCCTTTCATTAAGCACAACCCTATGCAGCTAAATTAGGCTTTGTCTACACTCCTTTCTATTGTTATATTGGTGAAAAATTCGGATGTTTGAATAAAAAATTTCAAATATTTGAATTTTTTTATTTTTTTACTTGATATTTGCTTAAAAATAACTATAAGTATAGTGTAAGATGGAAATGTTCTCCTCCATACTTACAATTATTCCTTTATATATAAAAATAAACGATTCAGAATCATCAATTTCATTCTTCAAAGATGATTCAAATTAATTTATCGAAAAGACTCCTTTTTGAGTCTTTTTTTCTTGACTTGAATAAAATGGAGATTATAAAAAAAAGTGTAATTAATATAAAATATATGGAGGAAAAAATATGAATTTGTATTTAAAAATGAAAATATCTTTTAAAAAGAATTTCCCAAAAGATGGAATTTTCGTATGGTTTGATGGCATTAAATTTAAGTATAAAGGAAAAGAATATTATTTCTTTGAAGAAGATGATGCCGATGTATCTTATGGATTTACTGAGATTAACAAAAAGGAAAAGTATGTTACATTTGTAGGAAAAATTAAAGGAATGATGTTTATTGATAACTTAACCAATTTCCATAAAATACATTTGAATATAGAAGATGTATTTGGCCAAAATTTTGATGCAAAAGAATTCGAACTTTTAGAAATTGCTTGTCCACTATCTTGTGATGATGATGACGATGATGATGCTGATTATGAGATTAGAGAAGTATGTGGTTTGGAATTCGAATCGTGGATTACAGAAAACACTTATTCAGTTGATGATATTCATGTTAAACCTCAACTAATGTAGTTTGTATCAAATTTTAAAAGTAAAGGAAGCTGTTTGGCTTTCTTTTTTATTTAATTTATCTTGACTTAATTCAAAATGGAACTATAAACATTCTGTAAATTAATTTAAAATATATGGAGGAAAAAATATGGAAGTTGTAAAAAATATAACCTTTTCTTTGAAGGATAATCAGAATGAAGCTGATGATAATATTTATATTGCTAAAGTCATATACTCACAGTCAAAAGTTCACATCTTAGGTGAATTTAAAACATTCATTCTAGCTTATAACCTAATCAAGAATTATCTAATTGATTATCAATTACCAATAGGAGAATATTTTGAAATTTGGATAAAAGAAAAAAACAAGCCAAAAAAACTAGTTTATTCTTTGCAAAATGATGGAGATAGAACTGTAATAATAGAAGAAAAAACTTGTGGTGCTCTCAAAACGTTAATTTTGACTAATCAAAAAGTTTATATACCTGGTTCTAGTAATGAAGGATTATGTTATAAAGATACCGAAGCTTTTATAAATAAAACTGACAAAATCTGTTATATTCCAGAACTTGAATTTTCTAATGCAAAAGAATTAACAATAGTAAAAAATGGTTATAAGTTCGAAGATTTTTTAAGATTAGCACGTAATTCTGAAAAATATGCAAGTGATTTATTTGATAGAGCAGAATGGGCTAGTATTGAAAATTATATTTCGGAGGATAGCAATAATCGAAAATATAATCGTCGAATTGCAGAAGAAAATAATGATAAGTTAATTCTTTGTGCTAATGATTTACCAGATGGTTGGTATTGGACAAGATATAAAGAAGATGGTTCTGGTGGGCTTGTGGGACCAAATAAACAAGCTTATTGTAGTTTTGATTCATTAACGAGAGAATATAAGTATGAAGGAAATGGAAATCGCTGGGACTTTGAACTTGATTTTGACTTAGAGAAGATTATGGATATAGCAGAAAAATGGGTATTAAAAAATATTATAAAACCAAAAGAGGAATAGTCCTCTTTTTTTCTTGACTTAGACAAATTTACAACTATAAATCATTTGTAATAAAAATAAAAAAATATGGAGGAAAAGAAAATGTATAATTATTTTTTATTAATAGGTAAAGTCTCAGAAAAACCAGTAGTAGAGGAACTTAAAGATGGCAAAAGAAAGTGTGTTATTAAACTTTCGGTTGCTCGTTCTTTTATGGACTACCAAGGGGAACGTGTGTCAGATGTATTAGAGATACAATTTTGTGATTTTATGATAGATTTCATTGAAGATAACATCAAAAAAGGAAATATGGTTATGGTAAAAGGCAGAATGCAGGCTACTGAACAAGGCATTGAACTCATTGGAGAAAAAATCATGTTCTTTAATCAAGCATAGGGGGTTAAACATAATGAATAAGTATAAATTTAAAGTGCTTGATATTGATGGTTGTTTAAGAGACTCTGAAGAAGATTTCAATATGCTGTATGACACCTTTGAAGATGCCGAAAATGACGCATTAAAAACAATTGATGGATTAGAGAAAAGGTGTAAAGAAAATTTTGAGGATTCTTTGATTACAGGATATATAATCGAGAAGGTAGTTAAATAAACTAATCAGCCAATGAAGGCTGATTTTTTCTTGATTTTGTTTTTTAAAAAACTATAAATATCGTGTAAATTATAAAGGAGTGATTATAAATGTTAATTGTTGAAGCTGGATTTCATGATTTAGAATATTTAAGCTTTAAATATGGACATGGATTTTTAATTAAATTTAAATGTCCTTATTGTTCTGCACCAAATTCCAAAAAGGAATGGAATAAAAGTGAAGGTGAGTTTTATCATTCTTGTGATGACTGTGGACAGGAGTTTAAGGTAGAGTGGAGAAACTATTAAATATATTAAATAATTAAGGTGGTGATATCTTGAATTATTATGCAGCAAAAACTGAAAATGAAAAGCATATATTTGAATCTTGGAAAGAATGCGAAAAATTTGTGAAGGGCAAGAAAGGTGTTCTTTATAAAAAATTTTCAACATTAGATGATGCTAAATGCTTCTTAAATGAATGTTCATCTAATAATCAAAATAAAATAATAATTCCTACTGCTTTTATAGATGGTTCATATAATTCAAAAACAGGAGAATATTCTTTTGGATGTGTTTTAATTATAGATTCAAAAGAATTCACTTTTTCTAAAAAATATGAGCAAGATAATTTTTCATGCTATAGAAATGTCGCAGGAGAAATAAAAGGAGCAGGATTTATAATTCAATACGCAATCAACCATAACATAAAAGAACTAGACCTTTATTATGACTATGAAGGAATTGAAAAATGGTATAATGGAGAATGGAAAGCTAATTCATTAATTGCACGAAAATATGTAGAATTTAAAAATAAGGTATACTATAATATTGTAATTCATTTTCATAAAGTCAAAAGCCATACAAATGTTAAATACAATGATTTGGTTGATAAATTAGCAAAAGAAGCTCTTGGAATTAAATAAAACAAAAACATTTGGAGGAATGATTATGAACAATAATAAATTAAAAAAATATATTTTAGGTTTTGTAGATAAATGTGGAATTAAAACCCCTGTACTAATTGATACAGAAAAAACAGAAGCTCATATAGATGAACACAATGGGAAGCTCATTGTCGAATATGATGTCTTCCATTATTTTTATCTTACTGACGAGACTCGGACGTCTGACAGACTGACTGACTTAATTGACGAAAATGACTTAGTCTATAATTGTCTGTCTAAAACTATTCGACAAGTTCTTGTAAAGGATGAAAAAAGTGTATATACTGAGAACACACATAATGATGTAAATAATATTAAGCGAATTTATAAGCCTGATTCAAACGGAAATTATATTTTAGTCTTTGCCAGAGACTGACTGACCGTCATCAGACTTGCCACCGATGGACTGACAACGACGTCTAATTGTCGACTTGTCTGACGACAGACAAAAGAAAATAAAAGAAGATAATACCTTGGTTTTTAGGAAATAAAAACTATAAACGAGATATAAGAGGTGATTTAACATGTTAGATGTAAATAAATTATTGGAAAGTAAAGCTTATGATTTTTTAAGAACAAATGAGCATTTAAAGGATAGAATCGTCTTTTTGTGTTTAGGTGGTAGCCATTCATATGGGACTAACATTGAAACATCAGATGTCGATATTAGAGGCGTTGCTTTGGATACAAAATTAGATGTTTTGGGTGTTACAAATTTTGAACAATTTCAAAATACTGAAACAGATACAACAATCTATTCTTTGTCTAAATTCATTAAACTAGTTTGTGATTGTAATCCTAATATTATTGAAATGCTTTTCTGTAAACCAGAACATTATTATTGGGTATCACCAATTGGTAAAATGTTATTAGAAAATAGAGATATGTTTTTGAGCAAAAAGGCATTTTATACCTTTGGTGGTTATGCACACGCTCAGTTAAACAGACTTGAAAATGCCTTAGTTAGAAATGGTGATATTTTGACAGAAGAAGAAACACAGATTCATATCAATCGTTCTGTTAAAAATGCTATGATGACTTTTCAGGATAAATATGGTATTCCAGAAGAATGCTTAAAAACTTATGTTGGACAATCTAAGGATAATGGTAAATATGAAATCTTATTGGATATCAACGCAAAAGGATTACCTTTTGCGGATTTCAAGAGTTCTATTTGTGAAATGACAAATATTCTAAGAGATTATGAAAAAACTGTTGGACAACGCAATAAGAAGAAAGACGATGTTCATTTAAATAAACATATGATGCATTTAATCAGATTGTATTTTATGTGTAATGAAATATTAAAAGATAAGACATTACACACCTTTAGAGAAAAGGAACATGTATTGTTAATGGATATCAGAAATGGAAAATTCAGAACAAATGATGGCGGTGTTAAACCAGAATTCTATGATTTATTGAATTCACTTGAATCTGAAGCTAACGAATTATATTCTAAATCTTCATTACAAAAACAAGTAGATAAAATGAAAGTTGCAGAACTTTTGGTTGATATCTACACAAACTATATATTTAATAAAGAGGTGAAATAAAGTGTCTAAAATTCTTTTAAAGATGCTTGATGAACTGCCTTTATATGTTAAACAAATTTTGGATGCTTTAGAACAATATGGTGAAGCTTATCTAGTTGGTGGCTGTGTAAGAGATGCTTTGTTAAATAAATCACCTAAGGATTATGATATTACAACAAATGCCTCTATAGAAGAAATTCAAATATTGTTTAAAAATTATAAACAGTGTAAAGGTAATTTCGCAAAGCACGGAACTGTATCAGTGATTGTTGATGGAAAACCTGTAGATGTAAGTTCTTATCGTACAGAAACAATGACTTTAAAAGATGATTTGTATCATCGTGATTTTACAATAAATTCTATGGCTTATAGTAGAAAAGATGGTTTAATCGACTACTATAATGGCCGTGAGGATTTATCAAATAGAGTAATTAAAAGTGTTGGTGAATGTCATGAAAGATTTATAGAAAATGGAACACGTATAATGCGTGCTATTAGATTTAAATCTCAATTAGGATTCCGTATTGAAAAAAATACAGAAAGAGCTATTCACCAGTTTTATGAAAAAGTTTTAATAGGAGTTGCCGCAGAACAGATTGAAAGAGAATTAAGGGATATTTTAACAGGACCATATGTCTTTGATGTCTTAACCAAATTTAGAGATGTAATTTCATTTGTTTTACCACCTTTAAAACCCTGCCTAAATTTCATTCAAAATAATAAATATCATATTCATCAGAATTTATATGAGCATATCATTCATGTTGCAAGTCTTACTAAACCAGATTATGAGACTCGTCTTGCTGCATTACTGCATGATGTTGGGAAACCTAATTGTTATTCTGAAGAAATTGTTGAAAATGAATTACATGGACATTTTTATGGTCATGCTCATGAATCAACATTATTAATAGAATCAACTTTAGATGGACTAAAAGTTAGCAATAAAACAAAAGAAGAAGTTTTATTTATGGTGGAGAATCATGATTATCAGTTTGCTTCTCAAAAATCAATTAGGAGATTGCTTGAAAAAACACCGCATAATGACTTTAATTTATTTCTTAAATTGATGGATTTAAGATTCGCAGATAGAAAAGACCATCAACATTTAAAAAATATTACTGATATTATGAGCATTATTGAAATGGCGAAAAAAATTCAAGAAGAAATTATCAGCTTTAAAATCACAGACTTAGAAATCAACGGTTTAGATGTAATGAAATTTGGATTTGTTGGGAAAAATATAGGGAACGTGTTAAAAAAATTACATAAATTAGTTCTCGATAAAAAAATTAAAAATGATAAACAAGAACTCCTTTTGTATATCCATAATAATCAAAAGACTTTAATAGAATAAATAACACAAGTAGGTTTGTAATGAACTTGCTTTTTTATTTAACTTTTAACCTTGTTTTTTTCTTGATACAAACTATAAATACATTAAAGAAAAAGAGGTGCTTATTATGTCGTATGCTAATAAAGAAACAGTTATAAAAAGGATAAATGAATTAAAGAACAAACCAGTTAATACGTATCTAGAGGAACTCGATTTAATCGATATAAATATAGATACAAATAAACAATTACTAAAAGAATCTACAAGTGATATTTATTTTTGGGATTATCAAGCAACTATTGATACGTTGGTTGAAGTCAAAAGATTTATCGAAACACAAATTATCGAATATTTAAAAGCAAAGGATTGCGAATATATTAAAAATTCTGAAAAAAACGAAAATAGATTAAATGCTATGATAGATGAATATCATCAAACTATTAAAGATTTAACCATTTATAAGCCTAGTAATTATAAAGGCAAAATTGAAATTTTAAATAAAGTGTTTAACGTTAAAGGAGATAAGTAATATGAAAAGAGCATTAAGATTATATTATTTGGTTAAAGGAAAACAAGAAATTAATATTGGTGATTCTATTAAAAATATACTTGACGAAAATAATTTTAAAAAAGGATATGATGTTTTAGATTGGTCTTTAAATTGTAATAGACTGGAAGATTTAATAGATGATATAGCATTAACTATTCGCTGTAAAAAAATGGCAAAAAACAGTGAAAGTGTAATTAACAGTAATCTTTATTTAACAACAACTACAGGAATAGTTTTAGGAATTATTCCTATTAATCATCATAATCATGACACGTATAGCAAATCAAGAGCATTTAAAAAAATCCCAAATGAGGTTAGATTTGATTCTGAAGATGATTATCTATTTTTCCCGAAGGCTAAATTACTAGCCCTAATTGAAAAATATAATTTCAATAATAATTATGGATTTGAAGATGGATGGTTAGAATTAAGTAAGGCTTTTGTTAAAGTTCCTTCTAATGATTTTGTTGAAGGGTTTAAAACTGGATTTAATGAAGCTTTAGAATTGTTTAAGGAACTTCTAAACGAAAAATAAAAAGGGAGTAAAACACTCTCTTTTCTTGCTTTTTAGGACTTTAAAACTATAAATATTATATAAAAATTTTAAAGGAGTAATAGTATGAGCAAAAAAACTTTAGTAATCAATTTATTTGCTGGACCAGGTGCAGGCAAATCAACAACAATGGCAGGATTATTTGCCAAATTAAAAATGGATGGTATAGACTGTGAAATGGCCCCAGAATTCGCCAAAGACTTAACTTGGGAACGTAGACATGATACTCTCGGGAACCAAATTTATATTTTTGGAAAACAGCATAATAGGATTTATCGATTAAATGGAAAAGTAGATGTAATTATTACAGATTCTCCTCTTTTATTATCTTATTATTATAGTGGCCCCGAAAATGAAAATAAAGCTTTCAAAGATTTGGTTGTAGAAGAATTTAAGAAAATGAATAATTTTAATATCTTTATTAAAAGGGTAAAGAAATATAATCCTAATGGTCGAAATCAGACTGCAGAAGAAGCAGAAAACATCTCTGTTGAACTCAAAAAAATACTTGATAGACTAGGTATTAATTATGCAGAAATCGAAGGAAATGAACAAGGGTTAAATGTCTTATATACAGTGTGTAAGAATTATATTAAAAATGGTAAATAACAAATAATCATTTTTGTCGACTTGTCTGACATTTGTCGTCGGACAAGTCTGTGACTTGACGTCGGCATCGGATGGACGAAGTCTGACTTGACTCGACGTCTGAAGGAGGTGTAAGAGAAAATGAACGGTGTTAGTCATCATGCAAAACAAAGAATTAATCAAAGAGGAAATAATGTTGTTCATACAAATAATAAAAGTCTATTTACACATATCAAGAAAAAAGGAGTTTTGGCAAATGATTTGATAAATGATATTAAGAATACTCCATTAAGTAAATATTTAAATTATCTAGTAAAAAGGAACAGAAATTTAGTTGTAATGTTGTATCAAAATTATATATTTATTATGACTAAAAATAAGAGCAAGGTAATAACCACTTTTCCTTTGCCTGAACAATACATAGGTGATTTTAGAGATTATTTGTTTTGTGGTAAAATTAATTGTGTTGAAAAAGAAGAAGCAATATATTTAGTCAAACTATGGAATAAGCAGCGAAAGCCTATTTCAACAGATAAATATTTTGCTAGTATAAATGATGCAAATAATTATATAATTCTTCGTCTTCAACAAGAAAATTGCACCAAAAGTTATTATACATATTTTAACGAAGTTCTGAACAAAACAGGAAAATATATTTCTTTTTATAAATATTGTTTAAATGAAGGATTTGCAGAACTCATCCAAATTCAATCTGAAAAATAATTTTTTTATAAAATTTTGCTTATTCCTTGATATTTGTTTCAAAAAAACTATAATTATATTGTGAAATAAAGGAGGAGTAAAAATGAATGAATTAAAAAAGAATTTTGTGATTTGGATTCGTGCGAACTCAAATGGACAAATTAAAATAGAAAAATTGAAAGACTTCGAGGTTGTAGCAACTGATGAAGAAAACGGAAAAGCAATAACAATCAAAATTGGAAAGAATGATGTTTTGTCATTAAAACATGGAGAAAATGAATTTGAAATTTGGTTTGAAGTTGAAGATGCACTTGATGTGGCATTTTACCCAGACAAGTTTGAATTCAATGGATTTGAATTGCCAGTTGAGGATGAATCAGGAAATTTTGTTTCATTTGAAACTACAATCTTCCGTGTCAAAGCAAGAAATGAAAGATACATCAATCTTCTAAAAAACAAAAAGAGACCTTAAAGTCTCTTTATTTTTTTTAATCTTCGCAAGGGTCCACAATATTTTCAATGTATTCAAAAACGTCTTGAGGTAAGAAAACATCTTTAAATTTGTTGTTTTCGACAATTTCGCCTCCAAAATCTACATTGCCATTATAACAAATGATTTCATGAGTATAATCATAAATCAAATTTAAACAATCTAAAGTTAGCTCTCTAAAATTACTACATTTATACTTACTATCTATTGTAATGTAAGCTGATGGTTTAATGTTTTTAATCCAAGAAACATACTGCTCATCAACGACAGCACAGGTAGAAGTAAGATTCATGGCATATTTAGCATAGTATTTTCCTTTAACATAAACGTTGTTTGCATAGACTTCTAGTCTTTGTCCTCTAGGTGTAGAGAAACAATAATTAACATTGTTCTTTAAAGATTGGTCATTAGAAGTTAAATTAAAGATATAGAATTTACCTTTTGTTTCATCATGAATAATTAAAGCTGGATGTGATGTGACTCTTCCTACGATTTTTTCATATGCACCAAATCCTTCGGCATAATTTAAATAAATTTTCATTAGCGTTCTCCTATATTATTAAGTTTTTTATATG
>CAJTNG010000013.1 GCA_910577745.1 uncultured Anaeroplasmataceae bacterium
TGCTATGGGGGGTAGCACACTGTGCTATGGGGGGGTGGCACACTGTGCTATGGGGGGGTGGCACACTGTGCTATGGGGTAAACTTATATTCGATAATATAATCCAGTAAAATCAAGGCTTTCAAGAGTTAGTTATAACTTATAAAAAGTGCAGTTTATAGAATTTTTATAATTTAAAAAATGACTTTTAATGATTTTGAAAAATTTATTTTGCACCATTATTTATTTTTAATCCCGCTACCAAGACATAAAAAAAGAAGCTGCCATTTGTGACAACTTCCTTTCTTCAATCTTCATAATGTCCTTTACATGATATTATTTCAATATTCTGCAATTCATCAATTTTATACACAAGGCGATTTGCTTCGTCTATTCTTCTGCTATACAATCCTGATTTTTTATGCTTTAAAGGTTCAGGCTTGCCTATTCCCTGCATAACACCATTTCTCTTTATGTCTTCTATTAGGGCATTAACTTTCTTTAATGTTTTTCGGTCTTGTGTTTGCCAATATAAGTAATGTTCCCAACCTTTTTCTGTAAACGTAAAATTATTCATTCTGTTACCTCATGTCGTCTTATTCCATGTTTACGTTCAAATTCAAGAACTTTCTTTGTTGGTTTCCAGTCATCGGCTTCCATTGCTTTTAATTCTTCAAGAGTAAATGATATGGTGTCCCCACGCTCCAATTGTGTTAAACTTTCATCTAGCATAGCCATATACTCGGCATTTCTTTTTGCTTTCATCAATTCGTTATATTCACGCTCTGAAACAATAACAACATTTTCGTTATTCTTTCGAGATACAATAACAGGCTCGCCATTAAAAGCATTATCAAGGTAGTCTTTTAGTCTTGCTCGTAAATCAATCGGTTTTGTTGCAATCATTTTTACACCCACTTTCTTATTATTTATTTTTGTACATAATACAGTACAGTTTATAGTACTTTTATTATATTTAAAGCATATCTCATTGTCAATTAAAAGAAAATGGAAAAATTACATTAATTGCTTTATGCTTTTATATTTGGTGTTATATTCGTTTTTATTATTTATTAGACAAATTAATCATAAATATATTTTTAAATTAAATATGGACAAAATACAAAGTCACAGAGGTATAAGCATTAAATGTTTTGTAAAAAAAATAAAGAAGCTGCTCTTATTAAAGCAGCTCCTTGTATCTATTTATTTGCTTGAGCCATTGAAAATAAGGCTTCTTGTAAGATTTTAGAGAAGTTGATATTATTTTTTTCAGCAAAAGTATTGAGCCATGCAGGGATAGTAAGATTTTTACGTACAGCCTTTTCGCCATATCGTTCTTCATAGGAATCAATGTCTAATAACAACATGTTTACCATATACTCATTTTTAGTGACTATTTCTGAATAACTAGAAGCTGGTGGTATTTTTTCTCCATCTTCAAGTTCTCCTAATATCCAACCACTAGCAGCGTCAATCCCCATTTCAATTGCCTGTTCTAAATTTTTACCTTCTGTTACACAGCCAGGTAAATCAGGAAATTCTACCACATATCCACCGCTTTGGTCTGAAAATGGCTTAAATATAGCTGGATAAACTAATCTCAAATTATCACCTCCATAATATAAGATTGAGCAAATGGGGGCTTAAAGCCCCGCTTGCGTCATAATTGATTTTATCGTATCTGGGTTCAAATCTCCTCCATGTTCAGGAATTGTAACCTTTCCAGGTTTAGTTGGATGTTTATATTGATGATGTGAACCCTTTTGTTTTACTTGAAACCACCCATCTTTTAATAATATCTTCTCAACTTCTCTAAATCTCATTCATGGCATCGCTCCTTTATAGTTTTATTGACTGTATTATAATACGCATTATACGCATTGTCAATAATTTTATAACTTTATGTCATTTATAATTCTTTCAAGATATTTTATATATGTTTTCTGGCTTTGTATTTCACTCTATTTTCGATTTTTTCTTGTTTGATATATAAATATCATAACTGTATTTTAAAGTCGAATTTAGGCAAAATATAAGGCTAGAATGGCATAAGAATTTTAAGGGTAAAACAAAAAGAACATCTTAGGATATTATATCTCTTTGATGTTCTTATATTCTTATATAATTGTATATTTGTATAAATATATTTTAATATAGTTATATGTTTATATAATTTCTCTTTTCATTTTTTCAATATCTTCCAGTTTGGTATAAAGTTCAATATTCTTCTGTTTGTCTGCTTCGATTAGCTGAAGAATATATTTTGTCATTGACATATATTTACCAGTTACAGCTTTTTCATGCTCTGCCATTAAAGAAATATAGTCCTGATAATCTGTTATGTTTAACTGTAAGTATTTTGGCTTTTTTGGAAGTGAATCTGCTGAATTTGATTGACCTTGTTTGTTTATAATAGCTTCTCCTTCTTTTTTATCTCCTTCACTTTCATTTTGAGCTGGTATAATTTCTTTTGCATTACTATTTTGTTCATTGTTTTCTAATCTATTATTAGGATTTTTATCAAACTTTCTAGCCATATCAATCACTCTCCAATCATGTGTAGTATTTCTGTTGTAAATGCTTTATAGTCTATATTAGGTTTGCTATTCTTGGCATAATCAATTAGAGGTTCTCTAACAGTTTGCGCTTCTGCAACAACTATGCTCTCTCTAATACTGGTATTAAATACGATGGTATCCATCTGTTTTGAATAGTCCTCAATCATATCCTTTATATCTCGATTTAAGATAGTTCTATTGTTGTATTTGATTAAAAGTATACCTAAGACCTTTAAAGACGGATTTAGACGTTCCTGAACACTCTTAATGGTATTGTGTAATTGACCTAATCCTTGTAAAGCAAATACTCTTGGTTCCATTGGGATAATTACATAATCACTAGCTACTAGTGCGTTAAATGATAAGTGACCCAATGCAGGTGGAGTATCCACTATAATGTACTCAAATTTATCTTTTATTGGGTTGATTATATTTTTTAAGAGTGTAGGCTTCACATCTGTTATTTCAACATTTGTTAAGTATGTATCTGCTGCCAGTAAATCATAATATTTACATTTTATTACTGCTTCATCGGCTGTACAATCTTCATCTAATACATTTGTAATAGTTTTAATTGGATTATCTACATTGCTAGAATAAGTAACATTGCTTTGTGGGTCTAAGTCTATAAGTAATACCTGTTTATGTTTAAATCCTAGTGTGCTTGCTAATGCTTGTGCTGTTGTAGATTTCCCTGTTCCACCCTTTTGCAGAACTATTGATATAGTAATTGCCAAATAAATCACCTCCATGATTATTTTTAAATAATTATACAATAATATAACTATATATTCAATAATAAATTGTATAATTATATAAATATATTATCAATTAATTATATATTTATATAACTATATATAAAAAATAAATATAGATATATAGGGCAGCAGGAATGAGGGTTGAAAGTTAAATTGATACTTGACATATCTTTATTTTATAATTATAGTATAATTATGAAAGATATAAAATTTACATGGGATGAGAATAAAAACCGAATAAATCAGAAGAAACATAAGGTATCATTTGAAGAAGCTACCAGCGTATTTTATGATGAAATGGCATTAGTGCGAGATGACCCAGACCATTCAAAAGAGGAGGATAGGTTTGTAATTTTAGGAATGAGCAATAGTACAAAACTTCTTGTTGTATGCCATTGTTACAGAGATTCAGATACAACTATACGTATTATATCAGCAAGAAAAGCAACAACAACAGAGAGTAGGCAATATTATGAATTTTAGGGAGGTTGTCACATGAGAGAAGAGTATGATTTTTCAAAAACTGAAGCACGAAGAAATCCTTATACTAAAAAACTGAAAAAACAGATAACTATAAATATTGATAATGATACTATTGATTTCTTTAAAGGACAGAGTGAAGAATCTGGCATCCCATATCAAACGCTAATCAATTTATATTTATCAGATTGTGCGAAACAAAAGAAACAATTAAATATGTCTTGGAAATAATCTTCCTGTACCAATTCCAGAGGCAGCAGAAAAATATAGTAGAAAGTTTGTTGTAAGGATTCCAAAATCTTTACATCAAAGACTAGCGATTGAAGCAGAAAAAGAAGGTGTAAGCCTTAATAAGTTGGCACTTTAATAGATTGATAGAGTAGACAGGGTTTCATGCCCTGTCTTTTATAATTTATCTGTTATATAAAGTTCATTTTCTTTATAAACAGTTTCAAGTATAATTTGTTGCCATTTTTGAAAATTAGAAAAATCTTTTTGCTTTAGTAAATCTTTATAATTTTTAACTATAATTTGTTTTTCTTGATGTATTCTTTCAAAACAAATGCCTTTACATCGTTCCAGAGTGCCTATATATCCCTCTCTTTCTAATGAATTATGACCTTTTAATATTTCTTTTAACTCATTATTATAGCCTTCTATTTTATGTTGATTTTCTTTTATTTCATTAAGGCAATCTTTAAGTTCTGGTTTTCGTATGATATAAAATCCAGATTGTTTCATGTGTTGTCTTAAATCGTCAAGTACACTATTTATATTTAATTTGATGGCATTATACATATTAGTGGCAGGAAGTGAACATAAATGCAAACCATTTTCATCTGTAAATGTAATATGGCTTCCTTGTTCTATACCATCATTGTCTGTATAAGAATGAAAGTCACTAAACATAAAGTAATTAAAAATATCATTTAGAAGTGTAATTTTTTTATGGTTTATTAAATTATCTTTTTCACAATACAAAAGATAATTAAGAACATTAATTATATTTTTATTGTAATCAGCCCATGAATTATCATATGCCTCATGTTTATTACATTCAGCAAGTGTGTCCATACAGTTATCCCAAAGTCCAGTTAATTTATTGAAATCCGTTTTTTCTTTTGTTGGTAAATCAATGAAACCAAGCAAATAATCAGCAGAGCAATCAAAAATAATACAATAAGCTTTAATATATTTTTGACTCATTGAATCTG
Source organism: uncultured Anaeroplasmataceae bacterium (assembly GCA_910577745.1). Classification (GTDB taxonomy): domain Bacteria; phylum Bacillota_I; class Bacilli_A; order Acholeplasmatales; family Anaeroplasmataceae; genus Pelethenecus. The sequence continues at coordinate 4,992 of CAJTNG010000013.1, forward strand.
GATGATGTAAATGGTTGTTTATAGATTTGGCTGTATTTCCTAACGTTTTCTCATATCTAATATTTCCATTAATATCTATTTCTGTATCCATATCACTATCACTAATTTTTAATATTTCTCTACATTTTTCATTTTCAAGTATTTTAATGGCTAAATCATTAGCGTTTTCAATATTTTCTAATTGTCCCTTATCATTTTTAATTCCTCGCTTCATTAAATAATCTAGTTGTTTATTTTTTATATCTTTTTTTGTTTTCATAGCATGCCTCCATAATTTAGAAAAATTTTTCTTAAAAATATTATTTTGAATTTTAAATAGAAAAATATAGGAATTTATTTTCTGAAAATATAATGCCATAATGGAAACATAAAAAGCAACAACATATTTTGATTTACATGAAAAAGGAGGTAAATATGAACAAAAATCAAGATATTAGACAAGAAATAGCCAAAAGGAGATTGCGCCAATATGAAGTAGCACAAGTTTTACAAATTTCAGAGTTTACTCTTAGTCGTTGGCTTCATAGTAAATTAAAACCAGAGCGTAGAGAAAGAATATTGAAAGCAATTAATGAGGCAGCGGAGAGGATAGGTATATGAAATCAGATTTTGCAATGGCTCAAGAGAAATTAAGTCAGATAGGTATAGTGCGAGTGAGCAAAGACTTTTACGCAGAGCCAAAACGAAGAGGTGCTTGTTACTTTGTCAAAAGTCCATCAACGCCAGATAAGACAGCTAGTCTTGCACTTTATCCAAACTCTAATAGATTTTGTGACTTTGCGAATGGCAACCATAGTGGCGATATTGTTAGTTTTATAAGCTATGTGCGAGGGTGCAATAACTGGCAAGCATTAAAAGAACTGAAAGACGTTTACGGACTGATGGACAGACGAGAACAAAACAATCAGGAAGCCCAGCGGCGCATACTGTTGCAGCAGCAGGAGGAGAAAAAGAAAATAAAGCGGCAGCAGGAGTTCAAGGCTGCTTTATTTGGCGAAATAGACCGCTTAAAGCGTTGGGAAAATATTTATAAGGTTATTATGAAAAAGCAGATATATGCGCCATTTACAAATGAGTGGTGCTATTGCATAAAAGAACAACAGAAGATTAATTTACAACTTGACATATTATGTGCTGTAGATTCAGAAACTTATGTTCGTATGAAACCTAATCCATTAATGGGGTTATCTTCGGACCGTCCGCAATGGCTACTTGATACATTAGCAATATTAGCTGAGCATGGCTCATTTAAAGCTACAAAAGCTGAATTGGAGGAAATTATAACACAACGAGATTTTGAATTAACAAGAAAGTTGGGAAAGGACAGGAAAAATAATATTGAATGGTAATATGCAACTTCCAAAAATTATTACTATGGAAGAAGTGGAAGAAAAAGAGGTGCAATGGTTAGTTCCTCCATACATACCTAAGAATTGTATAACTATAATGGGCGGTGATGGTGGTAGCGGAAAAACATCTGTATCATGTGGAATAGCGGCAGCGATAAGTACTGGAAAAAAGGTGTTTTTCGATTCTATTCCAGAAAATTTCTTAGTGTGTAATCCGCAAAAGGTTCTGTTTCTTAGCTCGGAGGATAGCATAGAATACACGCTAAAAACGAAATTTAGAAAAAGTGGTGCGGATTTACGAAATATTATATCTGTAAGTCTTCAAGACAGACTTTTTAAAGATATAAAATTTAATTCACCAATACTTGAAGCCTTAATTGAACGAGAAAGACCAGCCCTTGTTATATTTGACCCACTTCAATCATTTATACCATCAAATATGGCAATGGAAAAAAGAAACGCAATGCGAGATTGTTTAAGTTGTCTACTCGGATTAGGCGAGAAATACAGTTGTACATTTATAATCATATGTCATACAAACAAAAGAAGTAATGCATGGGGCAGAAAAAGAATTTCTGATAGCGCAGATATTTGGGACATTGCTAGAAGTGTCCTAATTGTAGGGCAAACAAGTGACGGTAAACGTTACATATCACAAGAAAAGAATAGTTATTCCGAAGAGGGACAAACTGCAATATTCTCAATCAATGATGGTGTTGCAGTATTTGAACAATACTCAGATAAGAAAGACCGTGATTTTGTGCAGGAAATGGATTTTTGCGCAAGGCAAGCACCACAAAGAACAGATGCAGAAAATTTTATATATGAATTTTTAAGAGATGGAAAAAAGCCAACAAAGGAACTTGATGAGGCAGCAGAAGCAGCAGGTATAAGTAATCATACTTTGAGAAGAGCCAAAGAACAATTACGAAGTAAAAAAATATTAGGAGTGAAGTCTGAAGGTAATGGTAAAAATAAGATATTTTACAGCTATTTAATTGATAAGTCCTCTTGAAAAATTTTTAAGTGGACAAGTAAGGCTTAAAGCTAGTAAACACAAGGAGTTTGGTATTTGTCCACATGGGCAAGTACCAAATAAAACAAGTTCTCATTTGTCCACATGGACAAGTACGGAAAGCCGCATAAATACAGGGATTGCTCTTTACTTGTCCACTTATCCATATTTCACTATTAAATGGACAAGTAACCATCTTATCTGGCAAATAATGAAAGGAGACTAAAACATGGGTTGTGCAGAAACATTCTACAATGAGTTTAAGAATAAGGTGTCGGAGATTATAACACCAGACCAAAGAAGCAAAGTTCTGTCTGATATGCAAGAGCGTTTTGAAAGATATGTGCGAAGTGAGCCAGAAAATCGAAATATTTTATCAGAAGTGTATCAACAATTAAAGTTACAGTGTTGGGAGGTTGGGTAATTGGCAGCAGACGAACAATTGAAACTTGCTTATAATGCGTATACAGACTGCTGGAGGCTATACAAGAAATATGCAGAAACGAAGGTTACAAATGAATATTGGAAAAATATGGTCAAGGAAAGTGAACAGTTAGCGAGGAAATATAATGATTCAAAGTTTGTGGTTGATTTATTAGTAGTTACATGTGATGAGTTGCAACGAGTCTTTTTGGAGGAAAGAAAGGATACAAGTTGAAGATGATGGAAATGGCTAAGTGTATCAGATAAATTGAACGTCATAAAAAGAAATTTTTAATAAATAGCTAATAGCTGGAAAACAGCAGAAAAGAGGTAATAAATGAAAAAAAACTATCCACAAGGCGCACTTGATGATATAGAGCCATCAGCAGTGCGAGAACTTATAACATCACTAAGACAATTGCATGATAAAGGTAAGCCAAAAACAGATGAAGAAATTGAGAAAAGAATTAATGATTTTTTCTTATTTTGTGAGAACTCATGTATTAGACCTGGCATAGAAAGCCTCGCAATGGGGTTACATATTAGTAGAACCTGTTTGTTTAATTGGAGTAAGGGCATAGGCTGCAGTGAGAAATGCCAAGAACTGATACAATCAGCAAAAGCCTTTATTGCGGCATATATCGAACAAGCTATGCTAGGAGGTAAGATAAGCCCACCTTCAGGAATTTTCTTGATGAAAAATTGGCTATCTTATAAAGATACAGTTTCTATCGAGGAAACTATGCCAGATAAAGAAGAAAAACGTGTGCTAACAGCAGACCAACTTCCAAAACTAAACATTTTAAAAGATGAAATAGAAAATCAAGCAACACTTCCAAAATTATAAATTATTAAAATATTTTATATTCTTATAATATTAAAATAATAAAATATTAAGCCAACCTTATCATTTTTTCGTCATTTTGCACAAAAGAAATAAGCGAAAATACATTCGATAAATTAGAATAAACTTAGTAATCATGCGGGTTCAATGATGATTTAGCAATCAAAAATAAGGTTCGCTAAACGCAAATTTAGCGAAGTTATAAAAAAATATATTTATATAAAATCAAAAATATAGAAAGAGTGTGAGACAATATAAAGCAATATAAATTTTCGGATGCAGATGTAAAGAAATTGATAAATCAAATAGTTGTGTTAGTAGATACCAGAGAAAAGAAGAATAGCCATATAACAGATTATTTTACAAAGCATGGCATAGCTTATGAGCCTACAACGCTAAATTATGGGGATTATAGCTTTATGCTTCCAGCAGAGGCAGCAGGTGAAGATATATTCTTTCATAGGGATATAGCCATTGAGCGAAAAGGAAGTTTGGAAGAGTTATCTGGCAATCTAGCACAAGAACGAGAACGATTTGAACGAGAGTTTTTGAAAGCAGGAAATGATGGAGCAAAGCTGTATTTAATGGTTGAAGATGTTGGAGGCTATACATCTATTATCAGTCATAAATATAATACACAGCTTACACCTGCTGCCTATATGGCAAGTCTTAAAGCATGGGAGGCACGTTTTAATTGCAATGTACAATTTATAGACAAGCAGTACAGCGGATATTACATAATGTCCACATTTCAGTATTTTGCTAGAGAATTATTGAAGTAATTGCAGAATAGATGGCGGCTAGGGGTTTATATAAAGAACATATATTCCGTTATTAAGCTGTTTAAATAGTCGCCAAGAACAAAAAGACCTATTCTAAAAATTTTAAAAATTAACAAAAAGGAGTTATTAACATGAGTGGATTATTACAAGCAATTATTACGCCAGATAAAAAAGTTAAATGTCCAATATGTGGCAAAACTGCAATGATACTGAATGATGATACATTTATTAGAAACTGTCAAATTAGATGCAGGGCAAGCCGAAAAGGGCTGGAACATTATTTTATGCTAAATGCAGGGGAAATGGAGGTATTGAAGAATGTTTGATTCATTAATAACCATTTTATTAATATTGCTAGTTATAGCTAACTTATTCTTACTTGGCGTATTAGCATATTCTCGTAAAGGTAAAAAAGACACTACAACCAAGATTGGACTGAGTTTTATGTCAATGGTTATCGTTTGTAATATTATATTTTCAGTTGGAGGTTATTTTTTATGGTAAAAATTTTTAACAAAAAGAAAAAAGATGTTAAAAGAGTGCTTGCAAATGGGAAAATCATCATAACAGATTTTAAGCATTTAAGCCTCGATGATTTTAATTATTGTGTCAAATCAAAAGAAGAATTACAAGGGCAACTTGCACTTCTATCTCCTGACGGAAAATTATTTGTTAATTCTACTCAAGAAGGACATGAGGTTGTCTCTCAAATATTTCAACTTCTTATTCCAGAAACAAAGCAAGTCTTAAATGAATATCTTAAAAGATATAAAAAACAGTATTACTATATAAAAACATTTGATGACTGGGCAAAAATGCAAGCAGATGATAAAGAACGAACATATGCGCTTACTATGCTATTGGTACCGGTTGAAGTAAGGCGTAGAGAAATCGAATGGGCTTATTATTTTAAAAAATGATTTAAAATTAATTAAACATCAATTACAATACTTATATGTTATATAAATAAGAGTGCTAGACACCATAATACCAAGTTGAAAAATCGCAGTGGTATTGTGGCTTTTTTTTATTTTAGAGGTCAGAGTGCAAATAGTCGCCAGAACCCAACCGGAAAGGAGATAGGGAAAAATGGCGACAGTAGACAGTTTGGAAATAGTAATCAATGCACAATTTAAACAAGTTCTTGTTTCAATAAAGCAATTAAATACTCAAGTAAATACTTTGGGGACAGGCATAAAGAAAGTAGGTTCAACCTCTAATAGCCTTAAAAAATTATCTGTAAACTTTCAGAATATAACAAAAGGTTTTACTAAAATTAGTGCTTCTACAGATAAAATAACAAATTCACTCAAAAAAATGGCAAAGCAATATATTTCGGTTCAAACCGCCGTTAAAGGTGCCAAGCAATTAGGTTCTGCAATAGAGAGTTCAATGGATTATATCGAAAATTTAAACTATTTTAATAAAGCCTTTGGACAAGTAGCTGAAAATGCGGATTATAGTAAATTTAAAGAAATGGGAGATGAAGCTGGAGAGGAAGCTGCGAAAGCATATTATAATTCCTTTGCACAACGGGCGGAACAACTAACATCTAAAATGTCTGGTTTTGCTATATTGGAAAACGGAATGTTAGAGGCAACTGGAGGGAAAAGTCTTGGACTTGACCCTAGCGAATTAATGAACTATCAGGCTATGTTTGCACAAATGTCCAGTTCAATGGGCGTTGCAAGTGAAACATCTTTAAAGTTGTCTAATGCACTTACTATGATTGGTGCAGACTTAGCGTCGGTTAAAAACATGGACTTTAACAAGGTTTGGGAAGACATGGCTTCTGGTCTTGCTGGTATGAGCCGAACACTTGACAAATACGGCGTTAATATTCGTAACGTAAACTTGCAGCAGAAGTTGAATGAACTTGGGATTGAAGCTAATATAACAAAGTTAAATCAGAATGACAAAGCATTACTACGTACAATAATTTTATTAGACACCACACGTTACGCATGGTCGGATTTATCCGGGACACTGGAACAGCCTGCAAACCAATTACGCCTTATTAAAGCAAATTTTAGTAACCTAAGCAGAACCATAGGAAATATATTTTTGCCAATAGTAGCAAAAGCATTGCCATACATTAACATGTTTGTACAAGCAATACAGAGGCTTGCAGAATGGATTGTAAAATTATTAGGCTTTGAAGACTTCGACTGGGGCAGCGGCACCGGGAATGGCGCAAGTGATGTATTAGGTGATATATACGACAGTGCAGACGATACTTCCGATGCTTTAGACAATGTTTCTAAGGCTGCTAAGAAAGCAAAAGCAGGGCTTAGAGGATTTGATGAATTAAAAACAATCAGTATATCAGATACAAGTGGTCAAGATGGTGATTCTGATGGTGTTGGTGGGATAACTACAGGTTTACTTGAAGGCGCACTTGATGACATACTAGAAGAATATCAGAAGGCGTGGAATGAAGGCTTTGAAAACATGGAAAATAGAGCAAATTTATTTGCTGATAATGTAGCCAAAGCGTTCAAAAAGAGTGGCTTATATGGCGTTGCACAATATTTTGGTGAAAGCGTCAAAAATATGCTAGACAGTATAAATTGGGAATCCATTAATCAAATGTCAAGTCAAGTTGGAAAATCAATTGCAGAATTTATAAATGGATTGGTTGAAGTTAAAGGGTTATCAGGTTCTATTGGACAAACTATTGCGGAAACGGTGAATACTGGAATTGCAGGTGCAAATTCATTTTTTGATAATACAAATTGGGATTCTATTGGCACTTTTATTGGCGATGGACTAAACAACATTGTAAGTGCTGTGAATTGGGAAGGTATAGGGCATTTTATTTCTTCTAAATGCAATGCACTTTTTGAAACAGTAGGAGAAGCAGCAAGAACTTTTGACTGGTCTAATTTTGGCTTACAACTTTCAAATGGCATAAATACTGCTATATCTGATTTTGATTGGTCAGAAAGTGGCACAAGGCTTGGAGATTTAGTAAAAGGACTTTTAAATACAATTATATCACTTTTAGAAAATACTGATTGGGGGGAATTAGGAAGAAAAATTGCAGAATTTCTAAGTAACATAGATTGGGTAGGAGTTATTAAAACTACTGCCAAAGCTATTAGTGACGCTGCCTTATCACTTCTTGATTTTGCTCTTGAATTTGTTGAAAATATTGATTGGAGTGCGTTAGGAAGTGGATTATGGGAGGCTTTAGTTGGAATTATTGAAAACATTGATTGGGGCGGATTAATTTCAAAAGCATTTGAATTGTTAGGTGCAGCAAAAGGACTTACATGGGGCGCAATAGTTGGCTTTGCACAATCATTATGAGAATCCTTAAAAAGTGCTTTTAAAGAAACATTTAAGTATTTTTCTGAATACATTAACGAAGCTGGCGGAGATGTCATTGAAGGGTTGCATAATGGAATAACAAACGCCTTAACAAATATCGGAATATGGATATACGACCACATATTTAAGCCATTTATAGATGGATTTAAAAAAGCATTTGGAATTGCCAGTCCTTCTAAAGTTATGAAAGAACAAGGTGGATTCTTAATGGAAGGACTATTTAATGGCGTATCTGAATTAGTTGACAAAGTAGTCTCTGTGTTTAAAAAAATAAAAGATAAAGTAATTGAAATATGGGAGGCTTTAAAATCAAAAACTGCTGAAATATGGAATGGAATAAAAGAAGTAATTAAAAAGCCTATAAATGGCATTATCGGATTTATCAATGGCATGATTAGTGGTGTTGTTGATGGTATAAATGGAATGATAAATGCTCTTAATAAAATAAGTGTTAATGTTCCTGATTGGGTTCCTTTGATTGGAGGCAAAACATTAGGATTTAATATATCTGCAATCAATGCTCCACAAATACCATATTTAGCAAATGGCGCAGTATTCAAAGGCGGCAATCCATTTTTGGCAGTAGTAAACGACCAAAAGAGAGGGCAGACGAACGTAGAAACGCCACTGAAAGTTATTCAAGAGGCACTAAGAGAAGAATTGTCAAAGTTTTCTGTTAATTCAGTGCCAAACGCAAATGTGTTTAATTACAGATATGAACCTACATTTCCAAGTTACGCTGGAGCATATGGAAATTATCAACATGATACAAGCGCATACACTTCAAGCAGTTTTAATGGTGGTAACTCTGAAATGGCAAATGTGATTGAAAATGCAGTTTATAGAGCAACTTATAACGCCATATCTTCTGCAATCGAAAATAGCAAACTTTTGAACGACCAAAAAAAGATGGTAGATGATATAAGGAACAAACCAACTTTAAACAATGGTGACATTTTTAATGCAGCAAGGACAGTTTACAAAGGAGAGGCAATGAGAAGATATGGAAACAGTGAAGCTTTTGACCCTGTTTGGGGCTGATGAAAAGCAGTTTTAAAATCGAATAAGTATGTAGTTATTGTGTTTGCAAACGCAGTAACTACTAATACCTTTGTGATTTTGCAGTTTTTCCATATTCTTGCCACATAAAACATATTATGCTATATTGTCTACGTGGGAAACCACAGAGCCATAGGCGGCTTTACCCTCTTATTTTTTACGGAGGGTATAAAAAAGCCCTCCAGACGAATACGAAGGAGGGTGATACAATGATTACATATTCTGATTTAATTCAAACTGGAATATTCATTGTTGCCCTTGTAAGTTTGTGTTACACAATCTTCAAGGGAAAAAAGATAGCCGCCGCTACTGCAATAGTGACGACTAACCATTTTTAGCGGAAGTTACATATTATTTGTGGGTAGAGCCGCTTTGTGGCTTTCCCTTTTTGTATACCTAATATATCATATCTGGCAACAACGTTCAAGAGAGTTTATTTAAAGTTTAATTGTACCTTCAATGCTTCTTGCAAGACTTGAGAAAAGTTGATTCCTTTTTCTAATGCAGCATTATTAAGCCATGCAGGAATGGTAAGAGTTTTCTTAACCGACTTTTCAAAATGTTCTTTCGCATATAAGTCAACATCTACAGATACTATATTTACAAATACCTCACACATAGAACATTCTGGGTCAAGTTCTTTTGCTATAGCCTCTGGATTAATATCTGATAATTTAGACGGTTTTGGAATATTGTCCCCGTCCATCTGGCAAGTATGCAGATACCCCGCTAAACAATCAACAGCCATTTCCATAGCTTCCTCAAAGGTATCACCTTGAGTAGCTAGCCAATTAAGGTCTGGAAATATAACTGAATAGTTATCATTTTCGTGAAAAAAACATGCTGGATACATTGATAACATAATAAATGCACCTCCTTGCATTATTATAACAACATCTTATACGTACATATTCAATACGTATTATATTATAAAGACTTAAATATATATTATTAATAGCCATAAAATACTATTGAAATAATATATTATAATAATAAAATAATCATAGAATAATAATGAAATGCTATTAAAATAATCATGAAATAATATTAGAATATCAATAAAATATCATTAAAATAATCATAAAATAATATATCTAGCCGAAAAATGTCATTAAATACATAAAACGGGGTCTTAGAGGTGTCCTCTAGCAAGAGGTATTTGTAATACAAATGCGTATCTTGCCAACCACTTAATTTAGTCCAATTCTCCAAATAATTCATCGTTCTTTGCGTCTGCACTTATACGTTCCATCATAGTCTTTGAAACTATTGTAAATTTTACTTTTACTGTTTTTCTGCCCTTTGTAATTGGTTCAAAATAGAGTGTTATATCTGTTAATTCGTTTATTTCTTTTTGAGCCACATCAAGCACTTTTCGCTTAAATTCAGCAAAATTTTGATAGCTTTTTATATTCTCAACCATTAATAGCTTTTTCAATTCTTCAAGTCCCATTGTCCAATAAGTTTTTTGGGGAGTTCTGATTTTCTCTGCAAAATCTCTATGGTCGGTCTGTCCCACTTTCATATCATGGTATGATTTCACCAGTTCATAGAGCCTTATGGAGTATTGACTTTTCATATTAAGTATATTTTTTAAACCATAACTTAAAAACTTACTCTGCAAATCAAAGAGATATGGTGCTAAGTCTTCATCAATCTTTATTTTTACAATACCACTTCTCTTATTTGTGGTAACCTTTGCAAGCCATCTAACAAGTGTTTCTGAACCATCTGGAAGTATGAGCCACATTGACTTATCGGCAACACTTTTTAAAATGGCTTTTGCTTCGTTATAAAACTTTCCATTCTTCTCAATGCTGCATACTCTAGCATAATCAAGTATATTAAACTCATAATCAAGTTGAAAAGGAGTTCCTTTTACTCTGTCTATAGCTTCGATAGGTTTAATTTTGGAACATATGTATGCAATGGTTCTTTGCTCGCTAACAGTAAAGTTGTACCTACTCTTTTGCACTATCTGATTACTTTTCGATACAATATAATCTCTTGATTTCAATATTGTAATCTTTTCGTCAATATTCATATTCTATACTTCCCTTTTTATTTGCTTTATTGTTTTGTAATAATGTTTAATTTATAGTAATACTTATTATGTTATTTGTCAATATAAGACATATTTTAAGAATATTCAGGGAGGTTTTAGCCATAATAAAGGGAGGTTTTAGCCATAATAAAGGGAGGTTTTAGCCATAATAAAGAGCTTTCAAAACCGCATAAAATGGGGATTTTTGCTTGTCCCTAAATAATAAGAAATAATAAAAAATAATATTTATATATAAAAAGAGCAAAAAAAAGCTAGGAAAAATTGCTTAAAGTTAAATACATAAATTAAGGGGTACTTAGACGCTTTATATATATTAGTAAAAATGGAAAAAATAGATTTTAAAAAATTATATTGCGTTTTTTTTAATTTTTGCATATAATAAAGTTGCAGGTAGAGATACGCTGTATACTCGTGAAATCGAATTAACGTTTAAGCGGTATGTAATATCGCCGAACACGGGGTGCCACCTTCGGGTGGCTTTTATTATTGGAGGAATAATGAACATATACATATATTCAGATGAATCAGGAGTTTTTGATAAGAAACACAACAATATATTTGTTTTTGGTGGCGTAATCATGCTTGGAACAGAATCACAAAATGAATGGTCAAGAAAATACTCAACAGCAGAAAAAACTCTTAGAGAAATTAAAAATGTGGGAAAAGATTATGAACTAAAAGCAACACAAGTAACAAATAAAGAAAAAGGGAAACTTTTTCGTTCCTTAAATCAATGTTATAAGTTTGGTGTTGTAATAAATCAGACAAATGTTCTTGACAGGATTTTTGAAAGTAAAAAAGATAAACAAAGATATTTAGACTATGCCTATAAAATTGCTGTTAAACGAGCATTTGAAAATTTGATTGAAAGAAATATTATTATTCCAAAAGAAATAGAACGATTATACTTTTATGTGGATGAACATACCACTGCTACAAATGGAAGATATGAATTAAAAGAATTATTAGAACAAGAGTTTAAACATGGAACATATAATTTACACTACAATGCCTATTTTCCTCCCATTTTTCCATCATTGCTTGATGTACAGCTATCATTTTGTAACTCTCAAACAACAAGACTTGTTAGAGCTGCTGATATAGTTGCAAATAAGATATATTATCTTGCAAGGCAAAATGATAATGAAGAAATAAAGGATATAAATAATTTAAACATAGTATATTTACCGTAATGAGAGTAGAGCCTAGCTCTATTCTTTTTTTATTTTCAAAACCTTATTGACATTATATGACAAATCTCTCTTTTTTGGGTATAATGTAAATTATATTACGATAGGAGGAAACAAATATGAAAACAAAACATAAAATTACACTTGTATGTACAATACTTGAAGTTGCAGGAGTTATAGTAGGTGCTATAATTGGAGGTGTTTTAGAAAGAAAAAACCCTTCATTTACTCTTAATCACTATGGAGAAACTATAATTCTTAAAAAGGAAGATATACAAAATATGGCTTTTGAAAATGAAGAATTGACAAAAGAAATAACAGACTATGAAAAAAAAGTAACTAACCTTGAAAATGAAAGCAAAGAATTGGCAATAAAATTAGGTGCTGCAAATGGACAATTAGATGACGTTCCAACGATACAATATCAAAATTGTGGTCTCTCTATTGATGGAGAAGAAAAGATAATTAATACAGACAAATCATTAGTATTAATAAATGGAAGAAAGTATTATTCAAAGGATTTTGTTGATAATTTATTACCTGATAATAAATCAGCAATCGAAAAAGATAATATGCTTTATATAGGAAAAATAGTAAAAGAAAAATCAAATCTATTTGACAGACAAATGATAAACAAATCAAGAAATGTAGAAGTTAAAGAAAATGCAAGAGATACATATGGAAATTTTTATAACAAAGCTGTAATAGTAGGGCATGAAATTAATAGTATTACTTTTAATGCAAATCGAGAGTATTCAAATTTAAAATTTACAATAGGTGTATTAGAAGAAAAAGAAGGAGGTTCAGCAATACAAATTGAAACTGAACAAGGAATTATATTTACATCAGAAAAAATAACAAGCACAACTGAACCTACTCAATTTGATATACCAATAAATCAAGCCTCAAAAATTACAATAAGAAATTTAACTAAAGATTGGAATTATGTAATAGTTGCAGACGCCATTTTGTATAATGAAGAATAATAAAATCTTTAAAGTGAAAATTAAGCGGTGGAGCAATCTGCTGCTTTTTTTTAATCTTTAAGTTTCTTATTGACTTCTGTATCACCATATATTATAATTTATGTATCACCAAAAGAAAGGAGATGATAAATTGTCACCCAGAACGGGCAGACCGACGGAAAATCCCAAAAAGTATGAAACAAGAATACGAATGTCTGATGAGGATATAGAAATTCTTGAATATTGCTGTAAAGCTACTGGAAGAAGCCGGTCGGATATTATCAGGGAAGGCATAAGAGAGGTATATGCCAAACTCAAAAAATAAAAGCAGTCGGCTCTTTGGACGGAAACAACTGCTTTTATCACTCACAACACACCCAAAGGGTATGCACATTTATTGTATCTCCCTTTGGTGTGATTGTCAAATCAAACATTGAAAGGAGATTTTTATTATGCAGAAAAACAGAAGCACAACATTAGCATTTGATGTATTGAGAGAGGAAAAGAAGCGTACTGCCTTATGGTTTACTGCTTTTATCGTGGCGTTTGCTGTAGTTATCGTTGACCACATTACTAGAAAGAGTGGCAAAGCATGAGAAGATTAACAATTTATGATATGGAGGATTTAACTAAAGAAAAGCTTAACAGTCCAAGAACAGTAGACAGGTTGGTTGCTGATGAACTGTTAGAGATGGGATTTTCTTACAGTTTCATGGGAACACATTATTTGCATGACAGCATTGTTTTCTCAACATTTCTTAAACTTGAGGATTTTAAATGTGTAAATAGCTTTTACCATAGGGTTAATGAGCTGATTCAAAAAAAGTATAAGGTTAATGTTACCGTAGCAGCAATTGCAAAAGCGATTGAACAAGCATTTATAGATGGTAATATTAATTATCTTCTTGACACCTTCAAAGGTTCTTACGATAAAGACCGAATGATGGTATCAAACAAAGTGTTCATTATGACCGTAAGAAAAAAGATAATGGAGGCACTAGAAGCGGGACAATCCTATAATGCCACCCAGTTAAGGCTAATCATTCAAGGTACTGTTGAGAACATAACAGATGTTACATTGCTTCAAGCGTTATGTAATATTGTGGTTTCGATGGAAGGCGGGGTGATGATATAACAGTATAAAACACAATAAGGCAGCAGGAACATTACTACCTACTGCCTTGTTTTTTTACATTGCCCTTAATCCAATTTTGATTTTACTACCATATAAATTTACACTACCTCAAACCCATATCATGTGATACTCTATTTTGAATATCCAGATTAAATTGCTCTGGAGCATTATATAATATTGTCAACATATATGCAGTAGGGTTCTTAATTCGTCCTGTTTGCTCTGAAAACTGTTTAATGGCATACATAATAGATTCTTTATGTAACTTCATTAATTTGCCAATTACTGCCATTGCAGGCTTGTCCTCGCCAGCTATCCTGATTGTTGATTTGGTTGTATTCATAGCTGTATACAATATACTCATAACTGAATCAATATCATTTTGTTGCAATGGATAATCCAAGACCATAATATCATAGTCAAAAAGTTCATGTATCTGGTCTAATGTGTATCTTTCTAAGTCTTGACTTTTAATTTGACTGGTGGTATCCTGTTTATTGTAAATATCGTATTTTTTTTGAGGTCTTGTGTCTGTGGTTTGGCTGCTATCAGATACAAGCCCTTTTTCTTTACTTATATAATATCCCTTAGCAGTTAATGCTTTAATCATTTGTTGTTCTTCAATTTCGTTAATTACTGTTGTGACTTCTTTACTATTGTTAGGATTCCATAATTCTTTATAATCATGTAATGTGTAAAGATTACTGGTATCTCCTCCATCTGTTCTTAATCTATTTTCAATGCTTATAATATGTTTTTCTTCTAGTTCTTTCAATGTTTCTTGTACTTTTCGTTGACTCATTCTACTTACTTTAGCAAGCTTTTTTAAGCTAGGAAAGCATTTATTATTTTCTCCTGAAAACCTTTTTAAAGCTATAAATAAAGCAAGTTGATAAATACTTTCTAATATATTACTATCTATGCTGTCATGGTAGGTCATACTAAAAGGTCTTTGGTCAGTATTAAATTTAATTTTATTCTTTGCCATAGTGCAACCGCCTTTATTTATTTTGTTTATTTCGTTTTTGCATATCTTTTTCTACAAGTTCTACAATGTAGTCCCTAATTGATATATCATTTAATGCACAGGTAGCTTTGATCCGTCTATGTAATTCTTTGTCAATTTTAATTACTAAGCTACTACGTTCATTTGCCATTAGTTATACCACCTTCCATTATGTTTTGTATGGTTTATTATATCATTTACAAATGAATAAAGCAATAAATTTTTATTTATAAATTGAAAGCTGTATAATTTTCTCTATCGTTCTGTCAAAATAGATTGATAGATAGATTCTAGTTAAATTAGTTTTAGTTAATTGATTATAGTTAGGTGGCACACTGTGCTATGGGGGGTAGCACACTGTGCTATGGGGGGGTGGCACACTGTGCTATGGGG
>CAJTNG010000014.1 GCA_910577745.1 uncultured Anaeroplasmataceae bacterium
ATAAGAGACAGAGTTGGTAGAGTTTGAAATGATTGAAATGAAACCAAATTGTTAGAGAACTATAAAGGTAACTGGATATTCGTATGTGAAAGATGAAAGAGGTGAATGAGAAGATGTATATAAGAAAGAGCGATAGGGTATGTGTATCAAGATATTATCCAATAGAGAAGATTAAAGCAAATAGAATGTATATAGTACGATGGTGTAATTCGTTATTTATTGCCAATGGGAATATTTATGTACATATCGGGAAAGACGATGATGATAAGCAGTATTGTTGTACTATCCATAACTTCAAAAAGTGGGGTGGTATAGAAAATCTAAAAAGGTTTGTATCTTTGAAAGATAAAAAAGAAATAAGAACTATAGCTGATCTGATGAAAGCGGTCATTGAGTGTGGATATAGCAGAGAAGTAGATTTTTTTGAATATAGAGATATAGAAAATGATTCTTTATTGGAGAATAGTGACTATAAATACAGTATTGATGAATTCACTTTTCAGAATTGTAATGGTTTTAAAAATGGATTCTATATGAATGGAACAGGATTTAGAGAAGATGGTGGAAGGATATTTTATAATGGGGATATAAATTTTAGTTTGGATTTATCAGATAGAAATGGTGGAATCAGAAAAGATTTACCAGAGTGTATTCTAAAAGAAATAGAAAGAGAAATAAATGAATTGTTGGAAGTGAATTTTGTAATCTTGGAAGATATTATGGAATCAAAATTTACTTGTTATGCCAAAATAGAATTATCTCATAGTGTTAAGAAAACAGGTGAGCATATCTTTTATAGAAAATATTCAATCCATATAGAAATTGATAAGATCAGTGACTATTATAATGATTTTGATTTAGATAATGTGGATATGAAATTTTTGAAATATGCAGATTTTTGTTTGTGTGACAGATCGTGGACAGAAAAGCCGTTTGATGAATTTATAAAACATGAAATTTTTCATTAGACAAATAGAGAAGTATTAATAAGGTAACTCGTACCATTACCAACGGTACATAAAAACATTATATCAAATGAAAAGGAGATTTTTAGTTATGGAATTAAGAAGAGAAACAATCAAACAAACAGTAGAAGATTTTTTTGGAGGACATGAAGAAAAGGAATTAGTTGTAACGGTATTATTGGATTCAAGTAACAGGAAAGCGATTTGTAATTTCCATATTGATTCACAGGAACGTGAGATATTGGAAGATTCCACAAAAACAGAATTGATTATCAGTAATTACGCATCTTCATTATTATCGTTGGTTCCTGATGATGTGACAATTCGCTATGAAGAAGTTACAAGATGTGAAGCTACTGTTAGAACAGGCGAAACAGAAGATGATGTTTTAGCGGATGTTTTGGAGATTGGATTTAAGAATGGTACAGTTTTGGAACTTGGATTTTTGTATATTTAATACCACTATTGGCAGATCATGATTAATTTCATGGTTTGCCAATTACATAGCAGTTACAAGGGATATACACGAACATATCAGTAGCATGACAGTATTTTTCAGATTAAATGCAATGAAAAAGGAGAAGTAATTACATGAGCAGACGGATTTTATTATTATCAGACCTTATAGAAGTGATTGAAAGAAAGATGATTTCTGTAGATAAAATTGAATGTAATACTAAATTCAGTGGCGATATTACAGAAACAGATCAGATTGCAACAGAGAAATTTATAGATTCAATCCAATTTTTAAACGAAACCATATTTAAAGATTCAGTTGATTTCTTTTATGAATTTACAGGCGAAAATAGTATTCCTATTGAATGTGGAATGAAGAATATGTTTATGGAAGAATATTATTGTGTCAGGTGTTCTATTTGTGAGGGTGTATCAAAAAAAGAAGTTGATGCCAAACTGAGAGAAACGGTATTTGACAGAATGGATAAAAAATTAGCGGTGTAAATGAATAAAAGTGCTGAAATATAAAGATACGCTTCCGTATACATGATTTTATAATTGTGTATACGGTGCGTATACATCATTGAAAAAATATGATTGCAGAGCGTATACACAATTTAATTTTATGGTTACTGTCCGTATACATAAATTTTAAAACCTGTTACATATGGTGTAACTTTTTTGGCTGATATTCAAGAATAGAGTTATTAATAAGAATAGAGTAATAATTAAGAAGAGAGTTATATTAAAAAAGAATAGAGTTATAAAAAAGATGAGAGTTTTTCATTCATCTTTTTCATATACAAAAAAGAAAGTGTAGGTGATTTTACATTATCGAAAATAATGAAATTAATGAAGTAGAAGGTACTACTGAATTTTTTGTAAAGTATAGTAAAAGTTATTTAAAGTATGATGATTTATTTATGCTCATGTATGTTTATCTTCATAGGTATAAAAGCATTGAAGGATATGTCAATTTAACCATTAAAGATTTTCTCTTATATCATAATTATACTCCCAACAGGACTAAAAACAGAATAAATAGTAAAATATATGACACTTTGAATCTTATGATCAAAAGGGGATTTATCCAATACATAGGCTGTTATGGTAATGGTGGTCTTGCTACATTGGAAGATGTAGATTGCGATATGATGTTTACTGTGCAAGTGATTAATTGTGATACTGTCTGGAATCCTGAAAATAAATTTATTAAAATACTCTATTCTGAAATTGATATGTTGAGACAAAATAATGTTAAATTCATGGGTAAGGTAATGCAACTTTATATTAATATCAAACAATATATTAGTTGTGATCCAGATAATTCTTCAGCTTCTCATATTGCTTATCCTAGTGAAAATTATTTATCAAAACAATGTAATTGTGGCGTAAATACAATAAAGAAGTATACAGATATCCTTTGTGATATTGGCATGTTGTACATGAAAAATTATGGTTCATTGATGATTGGGGAGAATCTATTGTAATGGATATTGAAGATAGTGACTTTTCTATAGAAGAAATACTTGATATGCCAGTAGAAAGTGATTTGATATCAGGATTAGAGAAAGCTGCTATATCAGAAGATAAATCCGTTGATGTAGATACTATTCCCATAAATCCAATAAAAACAATTACCATAAAAAAGAAAGAACAAAACAGAGAAATACCTTTAGAGGTAAAGATTCAACAATATGCAGATTATTTATATGAACAATATGGATATGGTACTGAATATGAAATGTCAATATTTATAGCAGAACTTTCAGAGAAATTTCCTGGACGTAATGATTATGAAGAATATTATAACAGTGCAAAAAAGCTACATGATTTAAGTGTGTAAATATAGAAAATGAAAAAGGAGAAAGAGAAGAATGTTTAAGTATGTATATGAAGTAGCACCTATTGATTTTACGGAAGGAACAATATCAATCGAAAACTATATTGACAGTATTATATCTGATTTGTCTTGGTATAAAGAAGATTTGTTACATGATGTCAATGTAGATGAAGATGCAGAGGATGATATAGGAGTTAATCTTTGCATGAGTCCATTTGAAGAAGAGCATATGGGCAGTGAGCATGTATTTTACAGATTAAAGAAAATTGGCAGAGATGTAGAAAATATTTGTAAGTATTTCAACAAAAAGAAACTGAAGATAAATAAAAAATATATAAGGATATTTTCTGTGCCAACGGAAACAGAATGTACAATTTCTTATATGATTAAAACAAACGATCATGGAATTACTTATATTTTCTCTGATTTGTACTTTCCGTTCTTAAACAGACGTGAAAACAATATTGAAAAATTTGATTGAGTAAAGGAGAAATATAAGATATGGCATACATAGATATAAAGGATTTAAAAGTTGATAAAGAGTTTGAAGATTTGTTACCAGTTTTATCACCAGAAGAATTAGAGAAACTTGAAAATAGTATTTTGCAATATGGGCTGTTAGACCCTATCAAGATATGGCAGGAACCAGATACAGGTGAGTGGATCATCATAGATGGGCATAACCGTTACAACATATTAAAAAAGCATAAAATTGATTGGCATTATTGGCAGGACTATAAAATTATGGGTGAATTAGAAACAAGGGAAGATGTCAAACAGTGGATGCTTGAACAGCAACTTGGGCGTAGAAATTTATCGCCAGAAGAAAAATATGATATAGTCCAAAAGTTTAAAGACATGTTCCAAAAGAGGGCAAAAGAGAATCAATCTGCTGGTGGTAAAGGCATATCAAACTTGAGAGAGGTTAATGTTCAAAAAGAAATGGCAAAAGCAACGGGTGTTTCCGTTGGTAGTTACTATAAATTAGATTATGTTAAAAAGCATGGAAGCAAAGAAATAAATCAGCAGTTGCATGATAAAGAGATATCAATTGACAAAGCCTATCAGATGGTAAAGAATCCGAAACCAACAGAAAAAGAATCAATTACACCAGAACAAAAAATCATTGAGTTTGATAATCGTATGAATGAGATTGATAAAGAGATTTCTTCATTGAGAACGGAAAGAGAAACATTGATGCGTAGGCGTATGTCTTTATTTGAATCGTTAGATATTCCATGTGAATTGAAATATGAGTTTATAGAAAGTGTTTCACCAATAGATTCAAGAGATTGCCGATTTTATATTGAGATAGATGGACATAAACAGATATTTGTTGAATGTAGTGTGTGTTTTGAAAAACCGTCAGTTTTTTACACAGATAAGATTCCTGACAAATATAAAAATGATTTTCTCATGCTATATAAAAAGGCATCTTTTGAAGAAAAAGAACATTATAATAGAGTTTTAAAAGAATGGTATGAAAAGCATGGAAAAAACAAGGAAGCTAAATTAACAAATGATATTGGCAAGGATCAAGAGTTTTATAAGAAATGTTTTCGTATTTTGGCTAAAAGTTTTCATCCAGATAATGGGGATGGAAATATGGAAGCTATGCAATGCTTAAATCAGTTGAAAGTTATGTGGGGAATCTGATCAGATTTGGAGAAGTACATAACAGGGGTATAGTAAAACCCTATACCCCATAGAAAAATAAAAAGTTTAAGAGGAGTAATGTTTATTTGAGTAAGAAGAGACAACAGAATGAGATTTATAAAATTCCATTAGAAAAAGTAGTTGAAGCAAAAGATTATAAACTAAAGGACTATACAGACGAAAAAGCACAGTTACAAGGCGAAACAGTAAAAATTATGGACAATCTGGTTTTCAAGAAAATCAGAGATTATTACAAAGAGCATAAAAATGATAAAGAACTTTCCGTTGATAAACTTGCAAAAGATATTGTCAATGTTGTAATGCCAATGAATAGTACAGCAAAGAATATGTACATGAATCTTGCTGATATTGGATTCAAAATAAACGATATAGAAATGAAGCGTCTTATGAGTGGTAGCGGTCAGATTAGGAGAAATACAGTTACGTTTATTAAGAAGAAATTGTATAACTATATCTCAAATTCGTTGTTATGTGGCCTTACATTAGAAGATTTCGGGGATGATTTTAATGCTGCTAAGTTCAACGCCTATTTTGGCTTATATATGAGTGGATGTCTATTGCTAAAGGATTTTCCGAAAGTATGTATCATAGATGATTATGAAGAAATCATTCCAGATATGGAAGTCAATTATATCAGGAAAGAAGATGTAAGATATCTTGTGTTGCCAGATGGTGATTATCCTTTGGAAGAGATTAAGGATGATTTTATCTTTTATGATGCTTGTGGTAATGTGACAACCGATTTAAATGAAGCTATTAGTGCAATAAGAAAAGCAGAAGAACATAGTGCTGATGCTACTGTCTGGAAAGTATTTACGGGAACGAAGAAATATCCAACAGTTATTAAATATAGCGAGATTGGTAAAGAAAAAGGCAGTACAGATAAACCAGCACCACCGTTAAACAGTTTTGATGGACAAGGTCTTGCCAATCCCCAATGGGTAAAAAAGGTTGCAGATGAATTAGGATTTGATTATCTTCCGTCTGAAATGATAGTCCGTGCGCCTTGGGTGAAAGGATTGGTTGCAACCTTTCCGATTTCTGCATATTTGAAAAATCGTGGTACTAAACAGGTAAATAGTTTATGTGGCGATATTCTGAATGTTGATGATGTTGATATCTTCATAAGCAAGAGCCAGTTTAAGATGTATAAGGTTTATAGTAAAAAAGTAGAAGAATTAAATGCCATGAATCCAGATGAAACTTTTACAGCATGGGAATATCACCAGAAAGCAATGAAAGAAAATGGTTTATTGTGGGGAATCGTCATGCCTAATAAAAAGGTGGATGATAAGAAAAAGGAATCCAATTATCAGTACGATCAGGCATTGAATTTAAGCACAGATGAAGATATAAATGAATTGACCTTTGAAACAGAGAAATATTTAAAGGGATTATGTACACATGATATTAGACAGGTTTGAAGTGCTATACTAAAGTTGTAACGGGAGTGGCTAATGAGATATAATCAAAATTACAAGAAAAGAGGTACTCATTATGTCACAAAACTACACTCCCGAATTTAAAAAGAAGATCATCCGACTCCATGAGGAGGAAGGACGAACCTACAAAAGCATCACCGCTGAGTATGGCGTATCCAAAGCCAGTATCTCCAAGTGGTGCAGCGAATTCAGCAAAGAATGCCAGACAGACTCTCAAGCCAAAGAAGATTATGACTCCATGAAGGAGAACCTCAGATTAAAACGGGAAAATGAAGAATTACGGAAGGAGATTGCATTCTTAAAAAAAGCGGCGG
>CAJTNG010000015.1 GCA_910577745.1 uncultured Anaeroplasmataceae bacterium
CTACAGCATTGCGGAAACTGCAAAAGCAAACAACTTGAAGCCGTATGATTACTTTGAATTTCTGCTTACTGAGATTCCCAAACATCTGGATGATACAGACCGCAGTTTTCTGGATGACCTGCTCCCCTGGTCACCAAGCCTGCCGGAGAACTGCCGGAAGACTGGTAAGAATGAATTGAAATAAGACTGGAGCAAATCTGTTTCTATCTTACAGGTTTGCTCCAGTTTTGTATAGGTACGCACTATCTACCGTTTACTTTATATTTGACAATAATTTTCTTTATTTTGTATAAGTTCTTTATAGCCAGCATTAATTGATATTTCTATCTATGCTGTTTAAAGGGTTAGTCAAATTTGACGAAGGCTTATTTTGAGTGATTAAACCTCCTTTTCTACCGCCTTCTTCTATATTCTTTTTTGCCTGTTTCTCATAAATAGATCTATACTTCTCGGTAATGGCAATTCTCTGAATGGGAGATAAGTTACGTCTGCCTGGTGTTCGGTCACACTGGACTTCTTCCCACTGACGACCTAGATTAAATCTAGCCGCTAGACTGAAAACATAACATCTATACCTATATTAAATCATCATTTTATCTGTTCCTCATTGCCTTGATCAGATTCAGCAAAGCAGATTTTTCCTCATCTGTCAGTCCAGACAGGTCAAGCTCATTCTTTCGTTCTACTCCAAGCAGATAATCTGTAGTAACTTTAAATATTCGTGATATAGTAATCAAAATATCATAAGAAGGCATACGGGAACCTGTCTCATATGCACTTATCACAGATTTTGTTAACCCTAATCTATGTGCAAGCTGCTCCTGCGTTAAATTACTTTGTGTCCGTAATGTTTTCAATCTGTTGCCAAAATCAACCATATCAAATCCTCCATCGAACCAGTTTACCTAGAATATATCTTTATATGGTGTATTATGTATTTGTTTGGTTGACTTTAGACTGCATAAAGGATATAATTTGTTTCATGAAATGGTATCGTGGAGATTTATAAAACTATGAACAAAGATGAATTTAAAGATAGATTATTTGATATGCTGAATGAAACAGATGATATGCCTATAGAAGATATCGAAACAGATGATAGAAACAATAGTTTTGGAATATTCCTGGATGACGGAACAAGATTTCTGATTCGTGTAGATAAATATTGCAATATGTAACCTGAAAAGGTATAATTTATACAGTTAGTTTTTTTGAATTAAAACACTGAGGAGAAAATGAGTTATGGAAAAATGCAGCAAATGCGGATCAATCATTTCTGACAATGACCCTATAGCTTGGAAATGTACGGAATGCGGCAAAGCTTTCAGAGTAAAGCTGTCGAAATTGAAGAAATTACAGACATTGAAAAACAAGCCTGAAAATACTGGAAAAATGTTGTTGAAATGCCCTACATGTGGGAATGGAATTGATAATGGAAATGAAAAGATTGCCTGTAAGTGTTCAGCTTGTGGGAATGTCATGATGGGAAATTTGAGGGATTTTGCTGGTGTGGATGAAAGTATTAATTTAGAAAACACTTATCCTAATTATATACAAAAATCGCATAACGCTCAAAAAACTAATCGAGAGGAAATTGAAAGGGTATACAATAATTTAAAAAGATCTGAACAAAATAAAAAAAAGAAAACTATCTCTATCATTGGTCTAGTCCTGATTGTATTTGCTTTAATTATTGTCATATTTGTATCCAAAAATAATACTAATAAAACGAAAAAAGAATTATTACAATTGGCTGATAATTCTTTTTATGCTGATTTTGAGGAATACAAAAAAGAACTTGAAAATTATCCAATTGAAATTGCAGCAAGTTATGAACTTAAAGAAAATAAATTTGAGGATGGTGTATTATATCTAATATGTGATCTTAATTATACAAGCAAAGATTTAGATGTCTATTCAGATGTATCTTATGGCAGTCAGGAAGCAGAAGAACTATGTTTTATGCTGAAAGATATTAGTTCCAAGGGTGATAATTTTTATAATTATAGTTCAGAAAGTGGAAAAGTTAATATAGAAATGTCCTATAATGACAATGATTTTATCATTTCTGATAATAATAATGTTGAATATAAATACTCTAAAACTTCCAGTTTTGATGAATTAATAATAGCTGGTGAAACAAAATTTATGAATTTTGGAGAAAACACTCAAACCTCCTCTCATTCTTCTTCGTCATCTTCCTACACAGGCACTTACGATGCAAAATTAAAATATGAAGGTACAGAAGGTGTTTTAATTTGTGTTTCAGAAGACGCTATGGACAGGTTTATGACAGCAGTAAATAATCAAAATAATGGTTCTTTATATGAATTATTGTTAAATGGTGAAGTTGCATATACAAAGCAAGGAACAAAATGTAATATCGTGAATAGGAAATTTACAAGATGTCAGGTTAAATTACTGGAAGGTGCATATGCTGGAAGTACCGTATGGGTTGTTATTGAAGCATTACAAGAAGAATAAATTTATAAGAAGGACTCGCTAAAATGACGAGTCCTTTTCTATACATGTATATGCTGTAGTGGATGGGGTGTGTAAAATAAACTGTGTAAACTTTACAGATTATTCAACATACTTTAATATAGTTTATAAAATAGCAGAGTTCTTGGATAGCCTTTTCATCAATTTATTTAAACCAACTGCACATCGAATTATTATTTTATATCCACAATATCCTGTTGCGGTTTAAATTCAATTGTTTTTGCACTTCCACCAGTTCTTTTTATCAATTCATCTTGTCCGATTACTTTTACAAGATTTACTATCTGCTGTCCCATAACGTCTTTATTATGATAGAAAATTGTAGTGTAAACATTATCATTCAAAATCAAATCACATAATATATCTTTGTCTGTAATATCTAAGGAGTGTCCAAAAATATAAAGGTTATGTCTTTCTTTTTTCTTTTCGTTATTGCTCACCAAGGCAAAATAATTCCACCAAAATTTTGAATTATCATCAGCATTATAAGCCTGCTTTAGTAAATTGGTAAATGTCTCTTCATTTTTATTAAGTGAGATATACTCTTTTCTTATGCTTTCAATCCAACTTTTATATTTGCAACCTGTCTCTTTATATATTCTCTGATAAAATTTTTTAAAAGCAACGAATTCTACATCTCTATTTTTTCTATCATTTTCCAAATATTCATCTATTCCAAGAACCATATTATTAGATTCTATTGTATTATTGATATCTGCTTTCCCATGTATAAAATCAAACTCTATTTTTCCTTCGGAATCATATAATCTCGAAAATGTATTTGTATAGTTAAAAGAAAGCACATAATCTATTTTAAGACTTTCTATATCAGATAATTTATTTTGGATATCTATTTTTTCTACATATTCACATAGATATATTTCAAATGCTCTGATAAGTTTGTTTAAATCATCTAATAATATATCTCTCAATTCTTTGTATGTATTTTTCCCAAACCAACCCAGATATCTCTTATTTAAGAATCCATTAGAAATACGTTGTATTTTATCTTCTAGTTTTAAGCATCCACTAATCGATGATCCCATATCTTCATCCAATGATTAAATAACTTTTGATATCTCGCTCTCAAAATCTATCCAGTTTTCTTTTTGATACATAGAGTTCTGTTGGAAATAATCTATCCAAAAATTATTCCATATTAAATCTTTCCACATTGCTTCTTTGGAGTATAAGTTATCCCTTACATTCCCCATATCTTTCCATATTTGTTTCCTTATTTGCGAATTTATCTCTCCCCAATCTATTTCTGAGTTTTCTGAACTAAACTTATCAAATATTTCCATAATCACTTTTATAAAACACAAAAAATCAGTGTATTTTGTTGGCAAATCATGTGCTAAATCAAATCCATTTCCGATTACAAGTATATTCATATACAAAACTCTCCTTATCTTATGGTTATGGTCAAAGATTATTTTATCACTTACAATTAAACAATTCAATAAGTTATGTAGTATAAATTCAATATATTTCACTCTCACACCAAGGAATTTTTCAAACATCTCGAACGAAAATAAAAATCTCACAAAAATCATCCACCCAAGACTCTACCATCCACTAAATTTCAAAGAAAATCAAGCATTTTCAGCATTATCCTATCCAGATTTCAAAAAATACTTTGACTATCAAACTAATTTAATGCAACTTAATTTGACTATCATAATAGTTATTTTGTCGGTTCTATTCACAACACGAAATTACCACCGAACATACTTTTTTCATAAAAAAGCAGCAGTCCAAAATACAATAATTATCATATCTGTACTGCTGCACCATAGAAAATAAAAGGGTTTTAAGTGATCTATTCATTTATACCGAACCATTTTCAAACTATTTGCGAACATAGAAAAAGACCATACCCACTTCTGGATACAGTCTTTAAGTACTGCAAATTTTAATTTATCCAATTATTTTCCTGAATTCATATCCTACCAGCTTTATCCCTCTGGATGTATGCGGCTACTTTTATTTTTCCAACTTTATCAAACATCTCCAAATGATAGCGTCCCGTTGATGTAGATTTTATTCCTGTCCCATCTGATATTTCTTTAACACTTGGAGCATAGCCATTTTCTGTAATAAAAATTACCAGAAAATCATATACACCTTTTCTTATTTCTTTCTGTTCATTTGATCTGATACCATCCATAGTCTTTGTTCCTTAATAAATCATACAGCTGCTTTTTCTTTATATTTTCCAGATACCATATTCTTAAACTCACGCATAACACGCTTTTAAAATTCTGAAAAATGTTTATCTGATAGGAGAACAGTTTTCATTCCTCCATTTACGCTGTTTCTACCTTATTATATGGCCCATTAATAATCATAAAGATCAGACTAACTTTACATGCTTCTGCAATGCATTCTCAATTTCCCTTGTCTGAATGCTGAGATATCTCTGGGTAGTTACAACTGAAGAATGCTGTAACAATACACGGACTAACTCAATATTATAATTATTATTCACATAAATGCTTGTTGCAAAATATTTTCTAAAGCTATGGCTTGCTATCCCAGAAATTTTCAAATGATCACATGCCAGCTTCAAATATTTGTTGACAGCCCTCTCCGATATGTCAAACAGTTTCGCTTTTGGGCCGATGTTATTCTGTAATGCATAATCCTGAATAAAACTATAAATTTCTATCGGTACTGTAAAGTTTCTTTCCAATTTTGATTTTTTCTCAATGATATTCAACCTGTAACGACTGCCATCCTTTATTATCAATGATAAGCGCAACTGTAATATATCTGAAATTCTCAGCCCAAGATTTGCTTCTAAAACCAATGCTGTTGCTATACGGTTATTTGGCTTTACCTTATGCCCATCCTTACAGACAAATCCGCTGTTAATTGTTTCTATAATTTTCTTATACTGTTCCTCATCAAGTGCTACGGTCTTTTTATTCATTCATGCTTGTCCTTCCTTTAAAATATTTGCATACTTATAAAATGTACTCACTGCTATTCCCTGCAGCCTGGTAAACTGTACAACAGAAATGCTCCCGTATTCTCCAGACTGAAATTTGTTGTATTCCTTAATAAATTCTTTCGGAACACCTGTCGTTGGCCTTCCAAGCTTTTTTCCTTTTGTTCTTGCTGCATCAAGCCCCTGCATAACCCTGTCATGTATCTTCTCTTTTTCCTGCTGTGCAATATGGGCCTTCAATGTAACAAAAATATCTATAATCATTTTTGACAGACTGTCATCATTCATTTTTTCCCAGTCATTCAAAAAAGGAACATCCAAAGCCACAACCCGTATACCTTTTGACTGCAGATCCTTAATCTCTACTATCACATCATCCGCATTTCTTCCAAGACGGTCTATGTCGGATATAATCAGCGTATCACCGCTTCTTAGCTGTTTTTTCATGTTATGGTACTGCGGCCTGTTATCTGCCTTGGTTCCCCCAGTGATTATATCAGATACAAATTCATCCACTTTAAATTTATTGCTTACAGAATATTCAATAATAGTCTGCTGCTGTCTGTCTACTTTTTGTATTTTATGGTTTGTCGATATTCTCATATAGGCAAATATTTTGTTCTCCAAGTTATATCCCTCCACAAAATCCATAACTATTTTCATGTATGATTTTTCTAGCTGATCCGCGCCGATATGTTCCCGAATTTCCCTTACACAAAAACAAATGTTTTCATGTAAGGTTTTCTCATAAGTATCCGCTGCCATAT
>CAJTNG010000016.1 GCA_910577745.1 uncultured Anaeroplasmataceae bacterium
CAATTCCTTCTTGATCATACATATATCTGATTTTAATACCATTAGAATAATCTTCACTTTATTTTTTTGCGTATACTGCCCCTGCAATCATTGTATCAATCATTATTTTTCTTATAGAAAATCCTCGATCTGTAAAATCATCAAATATTTTATTTTTATTGGGCATATAGAAGTCTTTTTTTAATAATTCTTCTTTTAATTGCATACATTTCTTTTTGTTAGTTTGTGGTTGAAACTTATAAAAATAATCTGTATACCCTCTTTCATCTTTAATCGAATATTCATAAAAAAGAATATAAACATATTTTTGTTTTTTGGTGTTAAAATCATATTCACTACACACTAACTCTTCTTTTTTCATTCCAAGATTAATACATTTATTTATAGCGGTTGAGACTATTTCCTTTGTTGAAAAATAGCCTATAATATCAATATCTTCCACATTTTCCCCATCAGTTCCATCCCTATAATAAAACTTTTTTTCCTCTAAAAGAAATATTTTTTTCATTTTATATGCCCTCTCTTTACTTTCATTTAAGTTTGAAAATTTCCCTTATTACTCTATCTAACCATTTTTTAATGGCATTAAACTCAGTTCCAGCACCTTTTTTCCAAGTAATACGATGATTATCCATAATTTCTTTAGCTGCTTTATCTGCATCTCCGTTATACTTCTTCATTGCATCTATTCCTTCTTGATTTGTTGTCCAAGAAAATGGCGACTTCTTGGTCATCTTAGGTTCGTGTTTGGAAAACATATAGGTCAAACCACCTAATGCTGCCAATGTCCCTGCACTTGCAATTACTTGCCCACCTGTGATTGTAAGAGCACTTACAGCTACAATATGACAAAAATTCAAGTATATAACAGCTCTAAAGTCTACTGCTGCTCTTATAATAGAGCCCAATAAAAAGAAATTCCAACAATACCAACATTCACTACAGGATTATAGATGGTAAGGATAAAGGTTTAATTCACCAATGTTTTCAGGATAAAATAATCTATTGTAACAGAAAAGATAAATGCTCCTAAATTAAGATCACAATATCTACTCTGTAAATAATAAATTAGATTCTTCGAACATGATAGAAATATTCTAATCTTTTATGTTTTGTCCACACGTAAAAATAGTAGAAATTGAGTTTTCGATTGTTCCAATGCAAAAATCAACTTTGCGGCATTTTTCTTATCTTGCAATAAAATTCATAGTTTTTACAATACTTCTTGTGGCATCAAAAGTAGGATAATAAGTTACCACTACAATCAAGTTGCTACCCTACAAGCGGGATTCACTTTTTTAGCCTACCATCTTTTTGAAACGTATTATGGAAATCTTCCACAGATATACCTGGTAAAGATATTATATAATCAAAACTATCTTCATCAAATTCAATATTGCATGCAAATTATGATGCCAAAAATCAATCTGTATAAGATTGCCTCTCTTGCTAATATGAAGTTAATATTCAATCTTTGAGAATTGATAGGCATTCAAAAATTTCTATAAATGTCCGTTGACATAGCATTTAAATATTTTATCTAAAATATTTTACAGACTTTCATTCTTTGACTTTAAATATTTATTAATTCTCCCACATTTTTATACCTCCTATCTAATATAGCCAAGAGTTCAACTCTCTTGACTATAAAATTTAATTTAATCTTCTAATCATTAATTTTGAAATTTTTTGAAACTTAAGAGCTTGCTTATAAGACATAGAAATATCGCAAGGTTTATCATTATAATAGAAAAAT
Source organism: uncultured Anaeroplasmataceae bacterium (assembly GCA_910577745.1). Taxonomy (GTDB): domain Bacteria; phylum Bacillota_I; class Bacilli_A; order Acholeplasmatales; family Anaeroplasmataceae; genus Pelethenecus. The sequence continues at coordinate 1,757 of CAJTNG010000016.1, forward strand.
AAATGTCCCGCCTCAAATTCTAATAAAAAAATATACCATATTTTAATATACAAAATATTCATCATTTTCTCATATTCAAATTCTTTAATAGGAATATTTTTTTTGTAAAAAACCATTTTTGTTTCATTAATTTGATAATACTTTTTGTCTAAACATACAAATAATAAATACGATAAAAATCCAAAAATAACTATACATACTAAACCTAAAATATAGTAGGCAAAAGCTGTCAAAGTATAAACTTCATTTAAAACAAAAAATAAAGTTGTTGGAAAAACAAGTCCAATTCCAAATATAATTATTATAAATTTGGCTGCAAATCTATTATTCTTTATTATCATAATTTTACCTCTCTCTCTTATAACAATCATATTCCTATAAATATTAAATCTAATATAACCTTATTAAGGCCGTTGGAACATAATCATTCTACTTATAGTCTCACCAACAAGAACAGTTGCCCCCACACAATACCTCTGAATATATTTTTTTCTCCATATTTTATGAAAAAATATGAATTACTTAATTTTTATTAAATAAACATTTGGTTTTCCTATTATCGTTTCTTCTTTTATAATTACAAAATTAGTTAAAATTATTATAGAAGAACACAAATCTTCAAATGCCTCTTTCAATGCAATTTCCAATTTTACTATTTCTCCATCAAAGAATCTAGAAATAAAATAGCAGTCTTTATTGAGAATATCTTTATTTTGTATCAAAGTTACTATTGAATCTTTATCATAAATTAGTAAAATATTATTATCTTTATTTAATATATCACAAGCATTATGTGAAAATCTTGATAAAGCTTTTTCTCTTTTTTTTGTCAACTCATATATTATTCTTTTTTGATAATCCTTTTTAATAAATGTTTCAATAAATACTTTTTCTATTTCTAAATTCATATGTTAAAATCTCCTCTTATTCAAAATACTTTTTAATTTGATTTATTATTATTGCTAAAATCGGAAAAAAATAATGCCAATGTTTGAATCTAGGATCATTGGAGTGGAAATGCTTGTAAATTGGCTCTTTTTTAAACCTTCTATAACACCTATAAAATAATCTGCCCAATCCAGACATCTTTGATTATTAGAATATATATCAAATTTATAGGTACCCTCATAGTCTTGACTAGATACTATAATTTTAGAGATTTCTAGTTTTTCATATTCAAATGTAATTCCAATATCTACATTTGTCCCACTGACCACTCCATATTAATGATCAATATGGGCTCCTAGAGGACAAATACAATATGGACAAAATGTTTTCATTTTTTTCATCCTATCTAATATAGTCAAGAGCATACTACTCTTGGCTATAAGAGTTATAAGAATAGTTTTTCTTGGATTATTTTAAAATAATTTGTTGATTGTTCTTAAAACGATTATCAATGTATAAAAATATTTCTATATCATCTGTGAATAATAGTCTATAAATATATTTTTCATATTGCATAATTTGAATCAATGTTTTTTCAAATAAGATTCTTTCTAAAAATTGAAAATGCCCTTCAAATTCTTTTTCTCTCATACAATAAGAAGAAAATATAAAATTCCCTTTTCTTATTACTTTGAAAAAGCAATTTATAGTAAGAGAAAATTGATTGAAATAGAAAATTATATGGTTCAAGTTGAAGCCATAATCAATAGAGCATAGTTTTTTATTCGACAGTTTAATTTCTTTTGAAAAAGGTGATTCATTACATTCCCAAACTATCTCTTTAGCCATAATTTTCCTATTGTGATCATTTAATCTATCAGAAAACAATAATAATTTATATTCTTCAAAATCAAATAAATAATCATCCTCATTGATAAAATATATTTCACAATTAGTCAAATGATTTTCAGAAATAACCTTTAGTAGTTTACTTAATCTACTTCTATGTATGACTTTAGATAATTCATTGTTCTTTTTGCAAAAAATATCTTCAGTACAACATATTATATTGCCAATTTTATCATATAAAACATAAGATCCTTTATAATTATATTTTCTATCATCTAATTCAAAAAATAAATTCAAGTTATCTTTTTTTGATGCTTTGTATCCTAAAAATCTAAATTTCATACATAATCAGTATAATTAAATTGTACTTAATAATTATACAATCTCCTTCTTTAAGAGTTTCATTTTTATAGTTATGAGTACAACATAACTTTTATAACAACCCAAATAAATCTTTAATGAATTCTACTAGTGCTCTATATCCTAATGACAATTTATTTTTTCTGATTTCTCGCTCTATTTCATCAGCCATTTCTTTACCTTCTGATGATTTAGGATCATAACCTAATTCTCGTAATGCACTTCTAACTTGTTCATTTTTTATTATTACGTGGTCTTTCAGTTGATGCAGCCATTACAGTTAGACCTTTGGCCAACTCATACACGCCGCCAACTACAATTATCTTGCCTAATGGAATAGCAAGTGTCACACTACCTGTAACTCCAATACCTAATATCCCACCAAAATTTACAAAACCTAAAGTTGGAAGTGTTAAGGAGAATGTAGCTCCCCAAATATATCCTAAACCTGCACCTATTGCAGCACCTAATAATGCACCAC
>CAJTNG010000017.1:2618-3412 GCA_910577745.1 uncultured Anaeroplasmataceae bacterium
AGACAGGGTTTGCCCTCTTCCGCGTTCGCTCGCCACTACTAACGGAATCTCGGTTGATTTCTCTTCCTCGCCCTACTTAGATGTTTCAGTTCAGGCGGTTCCCCGCGTACGCCTATTTGATTCAACGCACGCTGACAGAGTATTGCTCTGCCGGGTTTCCCCATTCGGAAATCCGTGGATATAACGCCTATGTGCGGCTCCCCACGGCTTATCGCAGCTTGTCACGTCCTTCTTCGCCTCCGAGAGCCAAGGCATCCCCCATGCGCCCTTCGATCATTCCGTTATATCTTGATGTATCGAAGTACATAGTAACTGGTGTCGTTCCCGGCACCTTGCCTAAGCCTTTTTATACCATCAGCAAGCTGATGGCGCTCGTTGTGTTCTGTTTGAGTTTCTACTTTGTCTTCTCGCTGACTCAGGTTTCCTGAGTCTCGCTTCCATCATGTCAATGTGCTCTTTTCGAAGTAGTCCTTGGCAGAGTTGAACTGCCGACCTCCACATTATCAGTGTGGCGCTCTAACCAACTGAGCTAAAGGACTATGCAGATATCAACTCTGTTGATATCCAGTGAGACGGTGTCTCACCGTATGGGTTTGCCTCAGGACAGCTGACAGAGGGGAGGACTTTCGTCTCCTTGTCTATCTGTTTTGTGTCACCTTCAACCGACCGGAATCCCGGTCTCCAGAAAGGAGGTGTTCCAGCCGCACCTTCCGGTACGGCTACCTTGTTACGACTTAGCCCCAGTCACCGGTTTTACCTTAGGGCGCTCCTTGCGGTTGCACACTTCAGGCACC
>CAJTNG010000017.1:3422-3662 GCA_910577745.1 uncultured Anaeroplasmataceae bacterium
ACTTGCGTCACTCAGACTTCGCTTCCAATATGTCAATGTACTCTTTTTCCTTTCGCAATCAACATTCTCATTCTCATTCAAAATTACGAATTACGAATTACGAATTATGAATCATGAATTGCTTCAAGTGGAGAATAACGGATTCGAACCGTTGACCCCCTGCTTGCAAAGCAGGTGCTCTAGCCAGCTGAGCTAATCCCCCTTTCAATAGACCGCAAGACAAGAGAGCACCGTCGCTCC
>CAJTNG010000018.1 GCA_910577745.1 uncultured Anaeroplasmataceae bacterium
GTATCCTTGAGTTGTTAAATTAGAGGATACCGTGTTTCGCCCGTTAAAGCGATAGGTCTATAAATAGGCTAGCCTAGCTAGTAAAATAAGGTTGGTACCACGTGATTTTATATCTCGTCCTTACTAAGGATGAGATTTTTTTGTTTATTATTTAGAAATTTTAGGAGGGATAGTATGAAAGAAAAATTCTATTTAACTACTGCAATCGCATATACTTCGTCCAAACCACATATTGGAAATGTGTATGAGGCAATTCTTGCAGATGCGATAGTACGATATAAAAAGAAATGTGGGTTTGATGTATATTTTCAAACTGGTACAGATGAGCATGGACAAAAAATTCAATTAAAGGCAGAAGCCGCAAATATGACACCTCAGGCCCATGTTGATTATGTTTCCAATGAAATCAAAAGAATTTATAAAATGATGGATGTTGCGTATGATCACTTTATAAGAACAACGGATGCAGAGCATATGAAGGAAGTTGCAAAGGTATTTGAGCGTTTATATAAAAAAGGGGACATATATAAAGGATCTTATGAAGGAAATTATTGTGTGGATTGTGAGTCTTATTTCACTTCTAAAGACTTGGTCAATGGTTGTTGTCCTGATTGCGGGGCAAAGGTACAGATTATGAAAGAGGAAGCCTATTTCCTAAAATTGGCACCTTATCAAGATCGTTTGATTCAGTATATTAAGGATCATCCAAGCTTTATTCAGCCTGAGTCAAGAAAAAATGAAATGTTAAATAATTTCCTAAGTGCTCCATTGCCAGACTTATGTGTTTCAAGAACCTCCTATACTTGGGGAGTTCCAGTGAATTTTGATACGAAGCATGTGATCTATGTATGGATTGATGCTCTACTAAATTATGTTACAGGGATTGGCTATCATGCAGAAGGAAATCATGAAGCATTATATCAAAAGTATTGGCCATGCGATATGCATTTGATTGGGAAGGATATCTTAAGATTTCATACCATCTATTGGCCGATTATCTTAATGGCGCTTGATTTACCATTGCCAAAACAAATTTTTGGACATCCTTGGATTCTTATGAATCATGGGAAAATGTCAAAGTCTAAAGGCAATGTAATTTACACAGATGATCTAGTAGAAATTTTTGGTGTAGATGCAGTTAGATACTATGTCTTACATGAAATCCCTTTTGCTTCAGATGGCAATATAACTTATGAGCTTGTTTGTGAAAAAAATAATTCAGATTTAGCGAATACCTTTGGGAATTTAGTGAACAGAAGTATGGCTATGGGAAGTAAGTATTTTAATGGTTGTATTCAACAAGGTGCTTCTACTGCATTTGACAAGGATTTAGAGCATCTTATAGAAAAGACAGTAGATGAATACAAATCTTATATGAACCAATTTAAAGTTGCGGATGCTATGGAAAAGGTAATGGTTTTGGTACGCGCAACCAACAAATATATTGATGATACGGCGCCTTGGGTTTTAGCTAAAGATGAGGCAAAACTTCCTGTGCTGCGTGGTGTACTTTATCATTTATTTGAAGTGATTCGTATTTCAGCTTCCTTGTTAGAACCGATGATGCCTTCCACAGCGCAGAAGGTGTATCAACAGATTCATACCGATTTAACGGGATTTGAAGCTCTTTCCTTTGGTAGTCAAGAAGTTTATGAAATCCAGAAAGCAGAAGTTTTATTTAAAAGATTAGATTTGAATAAAGATGTGTTAGATGTTGTTTTGGCAAAAGAAGCAAAAAAGGAAGAAGAACTTAACCCTTCCACTCCAACCAAATCAGAGATTACGATAGATGATTTTGAAAAATTGGATTTGGTTGTTGGAAAAATAGTAGAAGCTAAAAAACATCCAAAGGCAGATAAACTGCTTGTATTTAAAGTAGACTTGGGGACTGAAACACGTCAAATCGTTTCAGGAATCGCTAAATTTTATTCACCAGAAAGCTTGGTTGGTAAAAAAGCCATTGTCGTTAAAAATTTAAAACCAATTCTGTTACGTGGAGAAGAATCACATGGCATGCTCTTGTGTGCTTCCAATACTTCCGATACAGAGTTAGAGTTGATTCAAATTCAGAATTTAAATCCAGGAGATTTAGTAAGTTAGTATGAAAAGAAAAAGATTGTATAATGATATCTTTAGAACGATTCTAGTTATTGTAACCTCAACAGTATATTCATTGGCGGTTATCTGGTTTTTGGAACCTGCAAATTTGATTTCTACAGGGATAACTGCCATTGGCCAAATTTTAAATCGTGCTTTTGGGCTTGGAGGAATTACCATTCCCATCGGTGTATTCAGTTTGATATTTAACATACCCCTTTGGATCTATGGCATGAAAACTGTCTCAAAAAGATTTGTTATTTATTCTGTATTATCTATTTTAGTTCAATCCTTTTGGCTGATGGGATGGGACTGGATTAATGTAGATTTTGGAATTAACCCAAATGATCGTTTCTTTTTGGGTGTTATTGCAGGATTGGTTTGTGGCAGTTCTATTGGGTTAGCTTTAAGATATGGGGCTTCCACGGGTGGGTTTGATATCATTGCCCAAGCACTGGCACTGAAGAAAAATATTTCTATTGGTATGTTTTCTACAATAATTAATGTTTTATTGGCAATTATTGCTGGTGGTATTATTGAACATTCTTGGGATATCACATTATATACTTTTATATTTATTATCTTATCTAATTTGGTAGTAGATAAAATTCATACAGCTTATAATTATTTAAGAGTAGATGTAATATCAAATCATGCGGACGAAGTGGCGCAGGCTTTATTAGATGGAATTCAAAGAGGATGCACAATCGCAACCGTGAAAGGGGCATATACTAAAGAAGAAAAGTATGATATCTTTATGATTATTTCTTCTTATGAGCTTCAAAAAGCAGCGGATATCATTCGGACTACGGATCCAGGAGCCTTTATGACTGTATCGCCCATCAAAAGAATTTTTGGAAAATTCTTTAAGCATACCATTGTATAACCATATGCTGTCTTTTATAGACAGCTTTTTTATTTTGTTAGTCGAAAGACTCACAAAAAAACCACACGCTAGGCGTGTGAGA
>CAJTNG010000019.1 GCA_910577745.1 uncultured Anaeroplasmataceae bacterium
AATTGTGACGCACAACTATGAACAAGTTAAAGACATCATCACCAGAAGAATCAAAGTATCAGATGGAGAAATTGTTGAAGATGTTCAGCTGTCAGAGCATAAAGCCTATGAAGAGGAAAGAACAGAATTAAAAACAGAAGAAAGTTCACTTAAATTTTCTTCTTTATTAAAACTTGCCTTAAAAAATATTTTATCTACTCCAAAACGGACGATTTTATCTTCAATTGTATTTTTTGTTGTCTCTTTATTTTCCCTAGTATTATGCTTACTTGCGATGCAGTTTTCTTATGATGCTGGATACGAGACGAACACACTATATGGTATTGCGACAAAAGATCAAATTGTAGCCTTTAATAATCTGCATAAAGGATTAGATAAAGAAGAACTTGAAACTACAGACCACTATGAAATATATTATAATAACTTTTATGAAAGCATTGAATTTGTTATAGGGTATGAAAGACAAGTGGCTAAACCAGATACCCTTTCAGTTCATCTTACCTTACATAAAATAAATTATGAAATATTAGAGGGTAAAGATTGTAGAGAGAATAGCAAGGAAGCTGTTTTAGTATTTCCAAAGGATTCAAACAGTTATTTAATTTCTAAAAATAAAAAATTTCTTAATAAAATGATGTGTTATATTTCTGGAGAAGTCTGTATTGAAGAGATTGGAACAATCACAGGGATTGCTATTTCAGAAGAGGTAAATCGTCCTTATATTTATACGGATGAAGTTTCAGAAGAGGTAATCAATTTAATTACAAATCAAGATGTAAAAGGATATTATCAGATAGATGGTCAGGAACTGCAACCATTACAATTTGCTACTTACGTTTCAGGGTTACGCACGCATATTGCTTGTCCTATGAAATTTAAAGACCGCATTGACTTTAGCTTTTTGTTTGGAAACCTTTATGCAGGAACTTATGATATTCCAATTATTTATTATGAAGAGGAAGACTCCTTGTTTCCAACATTATATCCTGTACTAGCGGTGTATAGTAACTACCAGCAGGGGAAAATTCCCTTTGAATTTGATGAAATCTATGAAGCTACGATATATTCTCATGATATTAAAAAGACCAAAACTCAGTTGGAACAGGCTGGCATTGAAGTGACAATGCCTTCTAGAGTGAATGGTGATCAAGTAAATATAGCCGTATTGTATTTATTTATTGGTATTATAGTAATCTCTTTGATTTGCCTGTTTTTTATTTCCTACATTATATTATCTAGAATCTATGCTTCTAAAACAAATGAATATGGCATTATGAGAACTTTAGGTTTAATAAAAAAGAGATTAGACAAAATTGTCCTTTTGGAGAATGTTGGAATTGGTATGACTTCTTCCATTCTATCTCTTGTATTATTTGTTATTGTGGATGCAATTTATCCAATTATGCGTCTGGGAAATTACTTATCTTGGATTATCATCTTGGTGTATTTTTCTATCGTATTTCTATTTTCTCTTTTAATTGCCAGAAGATTCAATCGAAGACTCTTTAAATTCAGTGTAAACACAACACTAAAAGGAGAGGTGGCAAGAAATGATTAAACTAAAACAGATTAATAAGTATTATAATAAAGGAAAAGAAAATGAAATCCATGTAATCCATGATGTAAACCTGGAATTACCAAACACAGGATTAGTGTCTTTTTTAGGACCCTCAGGAAGTGGAAAGACCACCTTGCTAAATGTAATTGGAGGACTAGATAAGGCAAAAGGAAGTATCAGCTATGACGAAATAGAAATAGAGAAATACAAGATGAATAAAGTTGACAAAATAAGAAGTCAGCAAATTGGATATGTATTTCAGAATTATAATCTATTGTTAGAAGAAACAGTATATAGTAATCTAGCCATAGCGTTAGAGATGATAGGGATATATGATGAAGAGGAACAAATCAAGCGAATTGAATACACGTTAAAAGCCGTAGGGATGTATAAATATCGAAAGAAAAGAGCATATGCGTTATCTGGAGGGCAACAACAAAGAGTATCAATAGCAAGAGCATTAGTGAAACAGGCAAAGATCATCATAGCAGATGAACCAACAGGGAACCTAGATAGTGAGAATACGATAGAAGTAATGAATATCTTAAAGAAGATAAGTAAGAGTTCCTTGGTATTGATGGTAACACATAATGAGGAAGTCGCGAACTTTTATTCAGATCAGGTGATAAGGATAAAGGATGGAGCGATATTAGACAGATATATGTGTGATGAGAATCAGACATTACAAACAGAACAGGGTAACACGGTATATCTTAAAGATCTCAAATGTTCTGATTTAACTGCAGACCAAGCCCAAATCCATCTTTATACAGCAGAGGGACAGAGTCCAGAACTTAACCTTGATATTATTTATCGGAATGGAACATTCTATTTAAATTCTACACAAAAAATTAAATTTGTTTCCCAGTCTAACTTGAAAGTTTTAGACCAGCACTATGAAGCATTGAAGCAGGAACACATAGAGCAGTTTG
>CAJTNG010000020.1 GCA_910577745.1 uncultured Anaeroplasmataceae bacterium
GAAGGGATTTCCCTTGGGATGGCAAGCACGAACCTCCGGGCAAGCTGGGAGTTCCATTGTTTTTCCTGTGCTTCGGCAGAGTTCCATAAGGTATTGCGGTCGGCATATTCCGGCGGCACATGGGGCGGGAGCATGATTTCCTTGTGGGTGACTTCGGTTTTATAGGGATAGTATTTCTGCTGCTGGTCGTATTCAGAAAACAGCTTTTCGCCGCTCTGGTAAGCAGCGGCAGAAACAGCGGATTCGTTCTCGCTCCGCTGGACGATAGTGATTTTACAGTGCGGGCATGGCAAATGTGCGCCCTCCTTTCTCCCGGATTCCGGGCAAAAAAATAGCAGGATACCTTTTCAGATTTCCTGCTTGGGTGTGCCGCTGGTGGGCGGCGGGTTATTTAGTTCTTTGATAGGCTGTTAGTTCGACAAACCGAAAGTTGTTAAACTTTATTTCATCACTTTCTGCATTTTATACTGACCTTCTAACCTGTTTTTAGGATTATCAATTTTAACAATATGAAACCCGCACTTATTGACATAGAAATTATGATTTCTACTCGAAAAAATAGGTGTTTCTGTTTCCCAAATCTCTGTATCAGGATATAATTTTTCAATCATATTCCACACCTTTATTCCCAATCCCTGATTTTCATAAGCCGGGTCAATAAAAATATTCCCCAGAAAGTTGTGATTATTTTCATTTATCCACAAGATTACTCCACCAATCAACTGTTCATTTAGAGAAATACAATATGAAGAAGAATCGTTATGTAATCCCCATTTTCTTAAAAACTCTCCATTGTTATATCCATCTGGTCCGCCTTTTTCCTTACCAAGATGTATTCTTGTATCTTCATCAAAAGCCCGCTCCATTATTTTAGTTAATGTATCTATATGTAATTCCTCTAATCTAATGAGTTTTAGTTCCATATCCGTTCTCCTTTCAGCTTGGTTAATTCCGATTTTTCACTAACTCCATTATACGCTGTCCCATTGAAAAAGTGTAGCTGAATTTCGGAAAACTTGTCGGACGGAAATAGTTTTCAACGCAAGGTAGTTCCGGGCGGCAAGTCTACAAAGGGGTAGCTGGCGGAGCCAGCGCAGGGGAAGTGTAGCTTCCCCTGTGATGATTGGAGCAGATTGAAAATCTACGAAAATCATCTGCTGTCCGCAGGACGCTCCCGGCAGGGCGCAATGCACCACTTCCCTAAGTGGTGTATAATTGCGCCCTCTTTCAGAGGGGAGTTTTCCAGCTTGACACTTTGGAAGCCAAAATTGCAAGCAAAATATCCAGCAGTCAGGAATCAGTCGTACCGATTGCGCCATAGGCTGCATAAATCAGAACGCGCCCGGCTCATTCTGATTTTTCCACACATGGAAAGCCGCCAATGTGAGCGCGCCCGGCTCGTCCACGTTAAAACTTCCCTTCAAAAATCAAGACGCGCCCGGCGCACTTTGATTCTGGAACAGGCTTTTTTATCGCTCCTGCTGTCTGCGCTTTTTGTCAGGATAGAGCTTCCCGGCGACAACGGCGGCATGGCTCTTTATCTTGATTTCCCCTTCCTGTTCGCTGTGTTTTGCGTTCCGGTAGCCTTCATCGGAGAGGTAAAAGCGGAACCGCTCTCCCTTAAAACCGACAAAACAATCTTTCTGTACTTCCAGCGTAATCATGTGCCGGGTTTCCGGGTGGAACCGTTCCTTTCCTGACAGGTCATGCCCCTGCATAATCGGCTCCTGTAGCTTTGCCGCCGCAAGCCGCTGGCGGATGGAGTTGTCACGTTCTGCAAGGAACCGGGCTTTTGTGGCGGCGACAAACTGGCTGCACTCCGGCTCCGGTATCTTTTCCAGTTTTCGGATGGCGTTCTCCACGATTGCCTTGGTCAGTAAGTCCTTTATCACCGGCACGATTTCCTTCATGCCCGCAAGTGTTTCCGCCTTGGTTGGTGCGGCATACTGGTAGATAATATCCAGCTCGCTTTTTGAAAATTTCATTCCGTGTCCTCCTTCCGGTTTTCGGTAAGAACCTGTGCCACAAGACGCTTCGTATCGCCCCGATGGAACAATACTTTTAAGATGGTGCTGACCTCCCCGATTCCCTGACGGACACGCATAATCATCC
>CAJTNG010000021.1 GCA_910577745.1 uncultured Anaeroplasmataceae bacterium
CCTGTATAGGCTTCCAATTATAAGGCTGGACAGGCACAATACCAGTCTTTATCTTATCAATTTCAGTACCGACAATTTCACCTAAAACTGTGATAGCATCTGTAAGCGATTTATATTCCCTTGAATCTGAATCATATAACGGAAGCATTGCATAGAATGATGTTGACTTATTAGAGAACTGACCGACTTTGCTGTTGAGTCCCCTTGCATCCGCTTCAATAATATTTTTATCATCAATACGCCCTACAATACTACCCTCTCCTGGCTCAAAATATAATGGATATGTCTTGTCCAGACATCCTTTTTTCAAAATATCCATGTTGGAACTGAAACACCTGTCACCATCAAAATCACAATTCTGCATCTGCAAAGTAGCAAGATCATGTATACTGAGGATAATGCCAGAGTTAAGAAATTGGAACTCTTCTATATCTTCCATCATTAAATCCATTTTTGTAACTTCATGCTGGTCTATCAATGGACTTCTCATAAGTACAATCTGCTCTTCTTTTTTATCCTGTTTCTTGACTATGTTCTTCCAATATTCAGAATAAATATGGTTTGCCTTTACGACACCCTCTACTTTGATATCTGGATCATTTTTATATTCTTCTTTCGTATGGTTCTTATAAATCCATTGTGCCTGTGCAAGCGGATCACTTACAAGAAACTGGAAATTTCCATCAAAGATAAGTTTTCCTAGCATTGCATTATTAAATCCCTTTTCGCACTCTTTATTGATTAGGCTCTGGATATATTTGTCACCCAAGAAATCACTGTTATGCGTAACCACTTTCTGTAACAACGATTGGTATTCTTCATTTTTAGTATTTTCAGCTTCTTCATCCAGTTCTTTATCCGTACAGGTTTCTTCTTTTGCGACTTTTTTATGTGCCATTAAAGAATCAAAAACTGTAGTGGTCAAGCTTTTTTGTAACACTTGTGGCTAAAAAAATATTTCCTTTATAATTAGGGTTGTGGCAGCTTCCGCCACCCTTGACAGATACCCAAAGGGATGCTGACAAATGGATACCGATGGCGACGAACTCAGAAACAGGCTTTTACCTTGCGGCCGCCATCGGATTTGGAAGTGTACCATCCCTTTGGGCATCCGTCAAGGGCAGGCCCCTGCGGGGTGGCTGCGTTCCCTGCTCCGGCTCGGAATCTTGAAACAAGCCGTTGTCATGCACATCGCGCTTCGAAAGGTGTCCTGTATCCGTTGTAGGAATGGGGGCGCAGATGGTTGTAAGTGACGTAAGCGAATTCCTCCACTGTGCGGTACAGTTCTTCTTCCGTCCGGAACCCATGCAGGTTGGTGCATTCATTCTTCAGGGTGTTGAAGTATCTCTCCATCGGCGCATTGTCGTATGGATATCCGGCTTTGCTCATGCTCTGAGTCACGTGGACAGATTCGCAGAACTCTATAAAAGCCTTCGATGTATACTGGCTCCCCTGGTCGCTGTGCAGGATCAGGCCATCCTTTGCCGGATGCTGGTAATCCAGCGCCTTGCGCAGGGTGCGGACAGCCAGGTCGCTGGTGATGTGCCGATCCGTTATGCTGGACACCACGCTCCGGTCATAAAGGTCTATGATAGTACAGTTATATCGGACATCTCCATTCTTCAGGAACAGATATGTGAAATCCGTACACCATTTCTGGTTCGGCCTGTCCGCATGGAAGTCCTGTTTCAGCCTGTTCCCGAACACCTTATGGGGCCGCCCGGGCTTTGTCCCCGGCTTTTTAGGACGGACAATGGAATGCAGCCCCATCTCGATGTTCATATATTTATGGATAGTCGTCTGGCTGTAGCGGTAGCCTTTGCGCTCCAGATAGGCCGTCATGCTGCGGTAGCCGTCCACTCCGCTGTGGCTGTGGTAAATTTCGTCAATCTGCTTCTTGACTTCTGCTTTTTGGGCATAATACCCCGCCTTCCGGTGTTTCCGGTAGTTATA
>CAJTNG010000022.1 GCA_910577745.1 uncultured Anaeroplasmataceae bacterium
AACTTTTGATACCGTTATACGGAGGTAAGTCTATGAACTCAGCAACAACAGCAGTGGCTGTACAATACCGTTTAAAAGAGTGGGCGGAGCAGATCAGGGAGTGCCAGAACCGTCCCGCAGGCATGAGTGTTGTCGATTGGTGTGCCGGCCACGGCATTACGAAAGCAAACTATTATTACAGACTGCGCCGCGTAAGGGAAGCGTGTCTGGAATCCCTTGCTCCAGAGGCTCCGATGCAGCAGATTGTCCCGGTAAACACCTGTCTGCTACAGCAGGAAACACAAAGCGGCAGCGGTATACAGCAGGGGCTTTCCATCTCTGTAAACAGTTTTTCCATCCACGTAACGGAATCCACACCCATGTCGCTGCTTGCGGCAGTCCTGGAGGTGGTGCGGAATGCTCAATGACGCAACCTGCTTTAAAGCCGTCTACATTGTCTGCGGCTACACCGACCTGCGCGCTGGGATGGACCGGCTGGCGGCACTCGTGGAAGCTCAGACCGGGAACAGGCCATATGTCCCGGATACCCTCTATCTTTTCTGCGGGAGGCGCACAGACCGCATCAAGGGACTTGTATGGGAAGGGGACGGCTGGCTCCTGTTATACAAGCGGCTTTCGGAAAGCCGCTTCCAGTGGCCGCGCACCCCAGAGGATGTACGTGAATTAACGCCGCAGCAGTTCCGATGGCTGATGGAAGGGCTGACGATCACCCCGAAGAAATCGGTCAGGCCGGTGGAACCGCCGGAATACATGGGATGATTTTGTGCAAAACGGAGAAATTTTCAGACGGTTTTCCTGCTGAAAAAAATGTCCTGCCTTATTCCTGCACAACCACGCTGCACACCATAAAAGGGCCCGGGATGGACGCAGACATGCTGTTTCCTCCCGAAAAGGGTCCTGGAAACAGCATCGTACAAAGGCAGCATCCGCTGTTAAAACCATAGGCATTATGACGGGCATCTGGCAGCGCCGGGTTCGCAAAAATCCCGTATCCATGGTATAATAAGGCTATCAGGATACCAGGAGAAAACAACATGGCCTCAAAATATACGGAAGAACAACTGAACAGTCTTGACAGGGAAACGCTTACCAGGCTGTTCCTGTCGCAGCAGGAGCAGCTTGAAAATATCGACCATACGCTCCAGCTTGTTCTGGAGCAGATGGCGGATTTAAAACGGCACAGGTTTGGCAGGTCATCAGAAAAACATGAGACCGAAGGCCAGGTTTCCTTCATGGAAGTGGATGGGAAGATCGTATTCTTTAACGAACCTGAAGCTGTCGCTGCGGAGGAAAGCACAGAGGAGCCGGAGAACGTTTCCCGCACAAGGCCGAAGAAAAAGCAGGGAAAACGGGAAGAAGACCTGGACGGGATTCCGGTAGTTGTGGTGGAACATTCCATGACGGATGGGGAACTGGAAGATAAATTTGGAAAGAACGGCTGGAAACAGCTCCCGGATGAAGTGTACCGCAGGTACCGCTTTACCCCGGCGAAAATCGAGGTGGAAGAACATCATGTAAAGGTTTATGCCGGGAAAGAAACGGAAGAAGTCATCAAAGCGCCGCATCCGCAGACTTTATTAAGGGGGAGCCTTGTTTCCCCTTCGCTGGAGGCAGCGGTAATAAACGCAAAGTATGTCAATGCCGTCCCTCTTTACCGCCAGGAGCAGGAGTTTGAACGTTATGGCCTGCACATTTCAAGACAGAACATGGCGAACTG
>CAJTNG010000023.1 GCA_910577745.1 uncultured Anaeroplasmataceae bacterium
CCGAAATCGTCAAGGATAAGCAGAGGGAAGCCGCAAAGGCGGGCTATGTATTCGTTCCTGTCCTTGTAGCTGGCGGCAAGGTCATTGAGTATCAAGGCAAAGTTTGTCATGCACACGGAAATCTCTTTCTCCATGAGGGCGTTGGCAATACACCCGGCAAAATAGCTTTTCCCTGTGCCTACCATGCCCCATAACAGATAGCCGATATTTGTGGTTTTCATTTCCTCCCAACACTCCACATAGGCATAGGCTTTGTGCATTTGGGGGCATTTGCCGTTGTCGTTTTCAAACGTCCATTCCCGCATAGCCGGGTCGGTGAAGCCTGTCCGTTTCAGCCGTTCCACTTCCTCCCGGTGCTTGTATTCCCGGTGGCTGGCTTCCAGCGTTTCCCGGCGTTTCCGCTGACAGTCACATTCTTTGGGGTGGCGGTCACGTCCGAAAAAGGTCTTGCCCTCCGGGAAGTAGGCTTCTTTGGGCTGGCGGCAGCTCCCGCAATATAAAAGCCCGTCCTCCCCGATGTAGTCCTCCGGCTCTGCTTCCTGTGCCGTGGCAAGCCGGAAAATGGCGTTATCATAATCACACATAAAATCGTCCTCCTTGTTCATGGTCTTTTACGCCCTGTTTACGGGGCGTTGTGTCTATGCGGTCAAAGGCTCTCGCCCTCTTTGTAGGAATAATCGGGGATTCCCTTTTTCGGGTTCTCCTTTTTCTCCCGGTTTAACCAGCGGCGCAATGCGGCGGCATGGCACACATAATCATTCCCGGTGGCAGCTATGAACTCGCTCATTTCCTCAATGAGCCGTTCCAGCCTGTCCGGGTATTCCTCTTTCAGCTCCGCATATTCGCTTTCAGAGAGTAAAACATTCTGGTATCTGCCAAACGGGGCGGGCGGCTCCCCACTCGCTCCTTTTAGTTGGTTCTCTTTTAGTTTGTTTATAGTAAGTTGGTTAGGGGTCGGTTTTCCGTCCAACGCAAAGGTCGGTTTTCCGTCCTTATGAGGGTCGCTTTTCCGGCTATCAGAGGGTCGGTTTTCCGGCTGTATGGCGGTCATATGGTCGGAAAACTGTACCACTGGCACTTGCGGCACTTTCACATAAAGGCGGTTCGGTGCGGAAAAGCCCCGGCGTTCCCTCACCAGAAGCCCGGCAGCGTCCAGCTCGTTCAGTGCGGCTTTTATGGCGGTGCTGCCTTTATCCAGCATTTCCGCTATCTCCGAAACAGGGTAGACAATGTATGTCCTGCCCTCGCTGTCCTGCCAGCCGTTCTTCTGTGAGAGTTCGGAACGGTCAAGGAGCAGCGAATAAAGCAGCTTTGCGGTCTGTGACAAGTCCATTTTCAGCAGAAAACGGGGGTATCGGAAAAACGGCGGCATGATGGTGTCGGCTGTGATGTATTCGGTTATGGTTCTCACCTCCTGTCTGTGGCTTCTGTTACGCAGTTAAAACGGCATTTTCGGGGATAAAGGATAAATGTATCGCATACCCTTTGAGGGCGGTCAAAA
>CAJTNG010000024.1 GCA_910577745.1 uncultured Anaeroplasmataceae bacterium
TACTTAGATAATGTAGTTATTCCACAGTGGAACAGGATTTCACCAGAAAAACAAAAGTCTACAAAGTTGGATATGTTACGAAAGAGAATGAAGAATAATAAATAAGGAGATTATCATGAATAAACCTATTACAATGAAAGAACTGGAAGAATTTATGTCACACAAAACAGGAGTGTTCGATGCTAACAGTGAAGATATAGATGGATTTGGCATTGATCTGTTGTGTACGGATGTACATTTTGATAAGGATATGAACGATAATAGCAAGTATCTGTGCATGATCCTGATATGCCAAAGTGGAGAAGTACAGTTTGAACCAGATTCAATAGATGTGATTTTGCTTGATGAAGATGAAACGATTACGATTATATTCATTAAAGAGTTTCCTAATTTGATTATCAAGTACAGAGAATAAACAAAATATCAAGCCGAAACGGTGATAGTTGGGAACATCCAATTATCTATCGTCTGGACAAGATGGCAACTTGTTCACTGATGAAGGCAAGCCAAAAGCCTTTAATCAGGGATGCTATAAAAATGGCAGCGATTATACCAGCTAGAGAGTATATGAATGTTCAACAAGTTTTAGGGCAACTTTTTAAGGTGAAAAGGGGCGAATAGCATTACAATGCCAAGATTGGATGGTGGTTTGTATGAGAATACATATAAGAGAACCACCGAAATGTAGAAGTATGTTGTAGAGGAAATTTTAAGTGTAAGTGGGAGGGGATAAAGGATGTCAAGACTAACAGCAGATACTGAGTATCTAAGCGATGTATGGACACGAATTAACAGTGTGTTTGCCGAACAGAAAGTAGCAAAATGTAAAGTTGCAAAAAAATGTGGATTTGATAGAAAGACATTAATTGCACGAAGAAATATATCTATAACTTATTTTGCAAGACTTTGTGAAGAGTTAAATGTATCAGCAGATTTCTTTTTGTTTGGCTTGGAGAAAGATAAAGAGAAGACAAATGCGGCTACATATATACCAGATAAATGTTATAAGGATATGCCTACACAGAAAGAGATTATTAAAGAAGCCAAAAAACTGATGGTGAAACATAATATTTCGGTCAACAATTTGCTTGGCATATCAGCCCAAAAAGAATTAATGACACTGGCTGATGATTTCGGTCTTTTACATAGAGAAGATGCACAGAAAATTATTGAAAATTGTAAAACCTACGAAGAAGGACACAAAATAATTATGAAAGTCTATAAAGAGGTGTATATGTGATGCAAGAGACATATCAATTCATTATTGATTTTATCAAAGAAAACGGTTATTCGCCCTCATATCGTGAGATAGCAAATGGCGTAGGATGTGCATTTCTACAGT
>CAJTNG010000025.1 GCA_910577745.1 uncultured Anaeroplasmataceae bacterium
TGTGGGAAAATCATTTCTGTGTACATTCCCACTTGAAGATAGTTTCGCCCTAACCTTGACATATCCTTTACGATAACCGTTCCCACAAGCCCCGCTTCAATGTCGGCAAGCATGGACTGGAAGCCGGGTCTTTGGAAATTTGCCCCGGAGAATCCGTCGTCCGTGTACCATTTGAGGTTGGAAAAGCCGTTCTGTTTTGCGTAGGCTTCAAGGATTCGCTTCTGGTTGCTTATGGAGTTGGATTCGCCTTGGAGCGTGTCCTCGTGCGACAATCTCGGATATAGGGCGGTAATGAGTTTCTGGGTGGTCTGTCTTGGCATAATGTCCTCCGTTTCCGACAGCCAGCCCCACTATTCCGTAGGTTTATTATATCATAGGGCGGGGCTGGCTGTACAGTCCTTTTTGCTACTTTACAGACAATAAAATCTTATAATTTATGTCATGGATTATCGTTTATAAACAATGGTTATTTTTCCGCCCATATGGTATAATGTTTTTGAAAATCATATAGGACAGGAGAATTAAAAATGCGGAAAATTGTTTTATTTATCGCCATGAGTCTTGACGGATATATTGCAGATATAAACGGCAAGGTTGACTGGCTGGCTGGACAGGACAGTGATGTTGAAAATGCTGATAGTTATGAGGACTTTGTAAAAAGCGTTGATACGGTTATCATGGGCTGGACAACTTATCACCAGATTGTAACGGAATTGTCACCCGGACAATGGGTATATGATAACCTGCAAAGCTATGTAATCACGCATAGGAATTGTACCTCTAAAAGCAATGTAACCTTTGTTTCTGAAAATCCATGTACCCTCGTCAATGGATTAAGGCAAAAAGACGGCAAGGATATTTGGATATGTGGCGGGGCTGACATTGTTCATCAGCTTATGCAAAACAACCTGATTGATAAATATTATATTTCTATCATTCCGACGATTTTGGGAGATGGCATTCGTCTTTTTGATGTGACGGACAAAAAAATAGATTTACGTTTCATTTCATCAAAAAGCAGTAACGGCATAATAGAATTAGTGTATCAAAAACGATAAACCATTTTGCGGTCACGCTCCCCGGCATGACCGCTTTCCCATATCACAGCTTAGGCAGTAAAAATCGGCTTGTGTCCGGCTGCGCTTTCCGCTTCTAGCACTTTCATCATTTTGTCGGCGGCGGTGGCGGTAGTGCCTTGCTTGAAGTAGCCGGAAACCACAAGGACGGTGTTCCCCCGGCGTACTTCTGTCACGCAATCCGGGCGGCGGGCGGTAGTGGCGGTGCTTCTGTTGGGGGTGTCGGTCATAGGCTCTCCTTTCTGT
>CAJTNG010000026.1 GCA_910577745.1 uncultured Anaeroplasmataceae bacterium
GGTTCTTTTCACCTTTCCCTCACGGTACTGGTTCGCTATCGGTCTCTCGGTAGTATTTAGCCTTACGGGATGGTCCCCGCGGATTCGGCCAGGATTTCTCGTGTCCCGGCGTACTCTGGATCCCGCCGCGCCGCTCCATCTTACAGGTACGGGGCTTTCACCCTCTCCGGCCGGTCTTTCCAGGTCCGTTCCCCTGTCCTTGTAAGTCACTTGTGCAGTCCGAACCCCGCAGTGCACGCACTGCGGTTTGGGCTCCTCCGGTTTCGCTCGCCGCTACTCCCGGAATCGATGTTTCTTTCTCTTCCTCCGGCTACTTAGATGTTTCAGTTCACCGGGTTCCCCTCCATACCCTATGGATTCAGATATGGATACATGGAGTCTTTCCATGTGGGTTCCCCCATTCAGATATCCGTGGATCTCCGGATATTTGCTCCTCCCCACGGCTTTTCGCAGCTTATCACGTCTTTCATCGGCTCTCAGTGCCAAGGCATCCGCCCTGTGCTCTTTCTTGCTTAACCCGTAGTAACCGCTTCGCGGTATCTACCTAACTGCTTCGCAGTTTTTTCTCCCTGTCATGTCCGTATAGCGTTACGAACCTGACCGGGTGTTGCTTTCTAAATATAACTTCTTACTGTTTCTTCGCATTTGTTTCTGTATCTGTCTTTTACTGCCTTGCAGTATTTCCAGATGCAGACCTCGGATGTCGATACGCGCAGTAAATTGCTTCGCTATTAATCGTAATTAATTCGCTTCACAAATTTACTACAGATATCTTTCTTTTGGATCTTCAGTATTCGGTTTTCAAGGTACAATGTTGACTGTTTTATCAGTCATTAAAGATGAAACTCATTTACTATGTTTTCAGCTTTAATCACCGATAAAACATTTTAAAAGAAATCTGGCAGCCACCTACTCTCCCATGCCGTCTCCAGCATAGTACCATCGGCCGCTTACGGCTTAACCGTCGTGTTCGGGATGGGTACGGGTGTCTCCCGTAAGCGCATCGCCACCAGATATTTTTTGCCGTGCATTTACATACACCGGCATCCTGATGCCCCTCGGCATCTAAACAGTAATACAACCCCTACTTCTCTTCCTTAGAAAGGAGGTGATCCAGCCGCACCTTCCGATACGGCTACCTTGTTACGACTTCACCCCAATTATCGAACCCACCTTCGGCCGCGTCCTCCTTGCGGTTAGACTACCGACTTCGGGTGTTGCCAACTCTCATGGTTTGACGGGCGGTGTGTACATGTCTCTTATACA
>CAJTNG010000027.1 GCA_910577745.1 uncultured Anaeroplasmataceae bacterium
TGCTTGTAAGAAAGTTAAGATTTTCTTTAAGCAAGCCTAGCCTAAATGAAAATATAAAATTTTATTCCTCTATATATAAAATAATTTGTTCTAAAGCAAAAATTGCTAAAGAATAATTATGACATAATATTTATGTTTTAAATTTTTCATTTGTCAAGAAATTTCAGCTGTTTTCTTGACTTAAATAATATTCAGACTATAAAGAAAATGTAAAAATAATAATTATATATGGAGGAAAATATGAAAAAGAAAATATCTTATGAAGATATAATGTATGAAATTATTGATTCTCTTGAGAAAGAAGGATTGCTTCCTAATCATCTAGACTATGTTAGCGTTGGAAAATATGATGATTTTTCAAAAGTGAAAATTACAAATCTTGAATCTGAACGACTAGAATTAAAATATAGCTTAGATTATGGTGGTAGTGAAGGCATTTATTTAGATGTGGAAGCTTATGATTTTAGATATCCTGATTCCGATAAGTGGGTTAACGTATTAACTATAAAAACATTGAATACTGATGATTCATCTATGGCAGATATGGCTGGTATTATCGGAAATATTTCAATTAAATTTAGAAAGTTTATCGATGATAATTGGGAACTTCTAAGTAGAGTTGGATATAGGATTTATGGAAAAAAAGATAAAAATGATAAATGCGGGATTTCATCTATGGTATTATCAAAGGATAAAATTCAAGAGACTTTGGAAAAAATGATGAAAAATTATCCGTCTTTCAATTATTTTGAAATTATCGACCAAGACAGTTTGGAAGTTATTGAGATTGTAGAAAGGAAACAATAATTAATATGTATTATCTTTTAAAAAATGGTAAAATTATTAAATCAGAAGATGAAAGCATTGATTTAAATGAAGTTGTTAAAAAAAGCGATAACATTCACGATTTTCTTAAAGAAAAATATTTAATAGCATATGAAAAAAGTTGTCTCTTTGAGTGGTGTCCAGATAGTCGTGATATAGAAGTGTGTGAAGTTTTTTGGAATGAAAGCCACTATTCTTTTGAAATTCATGTTCAGAAGGTTATGGGTTATGTTAATTTGAGAATATTAAAAAATCAAAAGGGTGTTGTCAAAATTTTTGCACCATGTGAAAATAGTTATATTTTGATTTATGAAAGACCAAATAAAGAAAACAAGGAATAAATGAAGTGGTAAGATGTTTGTAGACACAAAAAAGTGTTTATAAACATCTTTTT
>CAJTNG010000028.1 GCA_910577745.1 uncultured Anaeroplasmataceae bacterium
GGCCCTCGTGTGGAATGATGGAAGATTATAATCTTTTATCATTCTATTTTTTATTTGTTAAAAATAGGGAAGTATGAAAATTTATCTATACAATTTTACACATTATTTTTTGAATGGTACAATGAGTAGAAGAAGGGGGATAGTCAAGTGAAAAGTGTTGCAAAAAGTTATTTGCAATTGTAGTCATTTTAACTATCACTTATCAAACCATCGGTGATGAGATAACTTCAGATGGTTTAACAAATACATTTGATGAGAGCTTATCAGCAGCATCAATAAAAAAGATTACATGTCCATTTACCAGTAACTCATATGAATTTGCTTATGATAACGCAAATCAATTAAAAGAATATACGATGCGAAATGGAAGCAATACCTTATTATCCATAAAAAAGGAAACCGCATTATCCTCTAAATATAGTATTGGCGGCACAGAATATGTAGTAACTAAGGAGTATAATAAAAATCCTTTGCAAAATAGATTAATCCAAACAAAGAACGGAGATTCTATAGATAGTAATTACTCCAAATTTTCATACTCTTATGAGTATCATCCTGTTTTAGGAACAATTATAAAAAAAACAGGGGGAAACTCATCAAAAGAAATTTCATATGAAAATCTAGATAATGCTAAGTATTATTCATCTAATCCACAACGTATTACCCAAAAATATGGATATAATTCCTTTGATTTAGTTTATGGTTATAATCAAAATAATGACATTATTAAAATAACTGGTTATGCTTCCTTAGCATTGATTACTTCATCATATTCTTATGATACAAACCATCGGATATCTAAAGA
Organism: uncultured Anaeroplasmataceae bacterium; assembly: GCA_910577745.1. Classification (GTDB taxonomy): domain Bacteria; phylum Bacillota_I; class Bacilli_A; order Acholeplasmatales; family Anaeroplasmataceae; genus Pelethenecus. Next base: position 806 of record CAJTNG010000028.1, read on the forward strand.
GGGTCATCTCAGTTTAGAGGTAGATTATTTATATCAATATAACAAATATAATAGACTATCTAAAGTATATAAGAACGGAAGTCTGCAAAAAGAATTCACATATGATACCTTAGGAAGATTAACAAGTGTTAAAAAGGATAGTTCAAATTTTAAAAATATAGAATATATTGGAGATAACTTATATCCCAATAAAATTAATGGATTAACTTGCAAATTCAGTAGAAATGGGTTATTATATTCATATGGTAATAACGCATATGAATATGATTATAATGGTCTAAGATATTCTAAAAAAACCTCTGATGGTACAACTGTAAAATACTATTATTTAGGAGACAAATTATTAGGAGAAGATTATTCTAATGGTATTAAAATCAGATATATGTATGATCAAGAAGGAATTG
>CAJTNG010000029.1 GCA_910577745.1 uncultured Anaeroplasmataceae bacterium
ACTTCCGTTTTGCCCCCTGTTTTTCTCCTATTGGTGAGAGGGTAAACCATAAAAAGAAAGGAGTTGAAAGCCATGAAAAGATACAACACGCCACACCGCCGCCGGGTAATCAAGACACGCTTGACCGAGGAAGAATACGCCGAGTTTTCCGAGCGTGTTACCCTCTGCAAAATGAGCCAGTCTGAATATATCCGGCAAGCCCTTATCAAGTCAAGCATACGCCCGGTTATCACCGTTTCCCCGGTCAATGATGAATTGCTCTCTGCCGTTGGGAAACTCACAGCCGAGTATGGGAAAATCGGCGGCAACCTCAATCAGATTGCCCGCTGTCTGAATGAGTACGGCGCACCTTATAACGCCCTCTCCCAAGAGGTGCGAGCCGCCATAGCGGAGCTTGCCGCCTTGAAGTTTGAAGTCTTGCAGAAAGTAGGTGAAGCCGTTGGCAACGTTCAAACATATCAGCTCTAAAAATGCCGGCTATGGAGCAGCCGAGCAGTACCTAACCTTTGAGCATGACGAGTTTACCATGAAGCCCACTCTTGATAAAAACGGGCAGATTGTTCCGAGGACAGGCTATCTCATTTCCTCTCTGAATTGCGGCGGGGAAGATTTCGCCATAGCTTGTATGCGCTCCAATCTGAAATACGGCAAGAACCAGAAACGGGAGGACGTAAAGAGCCACCACTATATCATCAGCTTTGACCCCCGTGACGCACCCGACAACGGCTTGACCGTAGACCGGGCGCAGCAGTTGGGCGAGCAGTTCTGTAAAGAGCATTTCCCCGGACACCAAGCGTTGGTATGCACCCACCCGGACGGGCATAACCACAGCGGGAACATCCATGTGCATATCGTAATCAATTCCCTACGGATTGCGGAAGTGCCGCTACTGCCCTACATGGAAAGACCAGCGGACACAAGGGAGGGCTGCAAGCACCGCTGTACGGACGCTGCTATGGAATATTTCAAAGCGGAAGTCATGGAGATGTGCCACCGGGAAAACCTCTATCAGATTGACTTGCTGAACGGGAGTAAGAACCGAGTTACCGAGCGTGAATATTGGGCGAAGCGGAAAGGACAAGCCGCACTGGATAAAGAGAACGCTTCCCAAGCCGCCATGGGAG
>CAJTNG010000030.1 GCA_910577745.1 uncultured Anaeroplasmataceae bacterium
ATTATTACCTTTTTCATAGTTCATACCTCCTTACTTCTCTCCCTATTTACACTAAAAACTCCCCATGCTTGGAGAGTTTTATTCTGATAATAAATCAAAAATCAATTTACGCCCTATGCCAACATTACATTTATTTAATACAAAGGATTTATTGACGATATATAAATTATCATTTTCATCTATAGTTTGAAAATTCGAAATTTCGATATTAGAGTCAAATGTTAATCTAGTATATTTTTCATTATCAATTTTACCCTTTTCAGTTGAAGAATAATTTACTTTAATTATGTTAGAATCATAATCCATTTCAAAACTTCCTGTTATTTTCAAATTAATTTGGTTATCATTTTTTTCAATTATTATATTAAAGTCAAATTTTTTTATATTTGATTTAGAAACATCTGAATTATTGATTTTAATATTGCTAACATCTGCTAAACATAAATTAATTAAAATAGTATTGTTTGATTTTTGTAAATCTAAATCAGGAAAATTTAATCCTATAATATTCTTTTTTGATAAAGTTGTATTTCCAGATACTATATTCCATTCAAACCAAAATTGAATTTCATAGTTTGATTCCAATTTTGATAAATAAATTTCACTTTGATTACTATTTATATCATCTACATTAAACGTCTGATTTTTAGGTTCAATAGATTCAATATAATCTGCCATTAATTTCTTGTGGTCATATTTGGATTGTAGTCTTATTGATTTCTCTGATGGTTGTTCTTCTGTATTTGTAACTATTGGAAAATTCTTAATTCCTTTAATGGATGCTACTATCTTTTCATATAGTTCTTTATTGTTTAATTCATAATGATTATTTGAATCCGAACTTAAGCTTATATCTATATATGTTATTCCATCTGTTTCTATCCTGATATACAATCCTTCATGTATTAACTTATATACTCCATCTGTTTCACTTAATTCTAAATAGCTTCTATACTTCTTTAAATTTTCTACTAAATCCTCATATTCTGATTCAGGGGTAGATTTATATCTCATATCATGTTTTCCATAT
>CAJTNG010000031.1 GCA_910577745.1 uncultured Anaeroplasmataceae bacterium
TACATTATCTAAGTAAGCAGAAACAATTTGTATATCTGGTTCTTTCAAAGAATTTCTTCCATTCTTGAAATGTGATAAATCGCTGCTATCCACTCCAACATTTAAAGCTATTGCCTTTAATTTCATTCCACGATTGGTAATTTCTATCAGTTTATTTCGTACTGAATCGTTGTTGTGTAACACTTCCTATAACCTCCACTCCTTTTTCAGGTAAGGAATTAGTATATTCTGACCACGATAATATATTTACTGATTATCTGTGACTAGCTATTGCTAATTCCTTATTAACTCTGATTGATTCTGACTATCTTATAAAAACAGTAAATCTCTTGTAGACTTTTTCTTTTCTGGTTTCGGCTTTTCGGTAGTAATATCTCCCAAAAAGTCAATACTTCCTGTCAATTTACGTTCACTTGTAGCTGTCAGATTCCTTTTAATCGTGTCTTTGTTATCCTCAATCTTCTGTTTGATTTCCTCTAACTTCTTATATGGAAGAGAACAACCCGAAATTGCTAATACAGTCGCATCGGATTCCCACCCTTCAAATGTAGCAAGTGGTTTTCCTACACTTTCAATTATTTCATTCAGTCTCACATTGTTGTTAGAATTTACCAATGCTATGTTCGCCACTACACCATCATTCTCTAATGGCACATAGATGTTATCTCTAATCCTCTCAATCACTGTTTGAGTAGTTGCTTTATCAGAACCTTGCTTATTTATAATACAAGTTCCCTTTTGTGATAAAACATTCTCAATCTCTGCCCGATCAACCACGCCCCTTGTAGATGTCGTCTCACAATTTAGAAACGCATCCAGATAACAAGCAAACTGTTCATTCAAAACTAATTTTTCTTTATTCTTATTATTGTCAATGATGAAAGTCGCACCACCACCCTCTATGGTTTCTAACTCTTGGAAAAACTCATAGCAGTTCATATACTCTTTCATACTGGCATTATCATCAGGTGTACACG
>CAJTNG010000032.1 GCA_910577745.1 uncultured Anaeroplasmataceae bacterium
AAAATATATGATATTTCTAAGAAATAAAATATATAAATAAATCATAAACTAACAATAAAAAACAGGGATGCAAAAACATCCCCATTTCCTAAACTAATGCTTGCAAATGAGCAATCCATAGTTTATAATCATCTTAGAGACAATCAAAGGATTCTTGCGTGTCCGATAGTTGCCACCGGAAACTTATTTATGGTGATTAATAAGTTACAAGGCTATCCCTATGCCAGTAGGAGATAGCCCTTTTACTTGCGGTGGTTGTCGATATATGTTAAAGCTGCAAATATGACTAACAGCAACGTCAAAACTTCTAACGTATCCATATGTACCTCCTTTCCGTTCCCGGAAAGCACAACCACCAGACTATCCCTACGCTGTCCTAATCTGACTATGGAATATTATAGCATAATAGACAGATTGTGGCAATGATTAGATTTTACCCAGAAAATCTATTGGTATTGTGGAGCATTTTCATAAAGTGGACAGTTATCTATATTACAATCCTGACATTCTGGTTTATAGTTCATCTTGATTGAACGAAATGCTCCTTTCTCCAAATTTGGTGCATCTTCATAGTATACTATTATAGTACGATCTTCCTTTTTAACTGTACAATATTTTGTTATTTTCATAAACATATCCTCCTTACAATAAAAATTTAATATTTTCTTTAAATATATCCAGAATTGATTCAGATGTCAATTGTAAGATGAAAAATAGTTTAAACTATTCAAATGGTAGTTGATTAATTTCACCTTGTCATCAAAAATATTATTTTTACTATACTAATTAAAACTATGATTTCATGGTGTAATTTTCGTAGAATTCCTAATTTTATTTAAAGGAATATCATTATTGCTGATATCAATAAAATACGTTATAATATCAGTGTTGTCCAACCGATACCTGGCAACAGGGGGAGGTGTTCTTTATGGAAGTCGTGGTTTCTTTTTTTATTGCTGTCATGGCTGG
>CAJTNG010000033.1 GCA_910577745.1 uncultured Anaeroplasmataceae bacterium
CACACATTCATAAATTTACATGGAAAATAGTAGATGGAGTATGGAGATTTATAGAAGAGATTTTTCCATTTCTATAACTAGAAAAGGGAGGAAAAAAGAAATGAGCCAATCTTGTGGTTTCAATATAAAAATTAATTACTTTGATAATATAACAAAAAACGAATTGGAAATGATTTGTAAAAAAAATAAATTGGGGATATTTTATGATGTTGAAGACAATTGGATTGGATATCAAAAAATATTTGATGTAGCATTTCATTTATCTGATTCTTTTGAGTATGACACATTAACCATTTTAGATACTTGGTTTATAAAAAAGTTTGATGAGCCCTCATTCAGACTATTTGAAGAAAAATATTATTTCTTAAAAGAAATTGCTACTTTATTTTTAGATTCTAAAGCAGAAACATTAGAAATATTGCTTTCGTCTCAAGCCCCCAATGAATGTGATGATTATACAATTATTGAAACCACAATAAATAGTTTTTTATATAAAATTTATGAAGAAATAATAAAACAAAGTAATATATGGGCATATGGCTTCCCTGTATTGAAGATAGTTATAAATAATGATAAGTTAGATTTTTCTCAAAAAATATAATTAAATCTAAATAAAGATTTTGAATACTACTTGTATTATTTTTATCCTTTAGACTAAATTTTCTTTTATAATACTAATATAAATATAACGAAAATTATTATGATCCAGAAATAGGAGCATTTATCTCTCCTGATAGTGTAGACTATCTAG
>CAJTNG010000034.1 GCA_910577745.1 uncultured Anaeroplasmataceae bacterium
GCACCGGGCAGGCGTCAGCCCATATACGTCATCTTTCGATTTAGCATAGACCTGTGTTTTTGGTAAACAGTTGCTTGGGCCTATTCTCTGCGGCCTCTTTCGAGGCTCCCCTTTTTCCGAAGTTACGGGGTCAATTTGCCGAGTTCCTTAACAACCCTTCTCCCGTTGGCCTTAGAATTCTCTTCCTGTCTACCTGTGTCGGTTTGCGGTACGGGTACTATATGAACGATAGCGGCTTTTCTCGGCACGGGTATCGCATGCTTCGCTACTTCCTTTCGCTCCGCTTAACGCCCTCGGATTGGTGTACGGGTTTGCCTTTACACCTCCTGCTGCGCTTGCACCGGTCTTTCCTCTCCCGGCTCATGCTTCCCCCATGCGTCCCCACAGTTCTGTCATACAGCAGTGCAGGAATCTCCACCTGCTCTCCATCGGCTACGCACTTATGCCTCGCCTTAGGCCCCGACTTACCCAGGGCAGATCAGCTTTACCCTGGAAACCTTGGATATTCGGCCGTAAGGATTCTCACCTTACTCTCGCTACTCATTCCGGCATTCTCACTCGAATACAGTCCACCGCTGCTTCCGCTACGACTTCACCCCGTATTCGACGCTCCCCTACCACGCGTTTCCGCATCCTAAGCTTCGGTTATACGCTTAGCCCCGTTATATTTTCCGCGCAGGGCCACTCGACCAGTGAGC
>CAJTNG010000035.1 GCA_910577745.1 uncultured Anaeroplasmataceae bacterium
AGAGATGAATACTCCTATTTCTGGATCATACTATCTACTCTGTAGATAATAATAGCCTAATTCAACATCATAATAACTTCTATATCTAAATTGATTGATTTTTAATTTCTATCTTTAAAATTGGAAATCCATATGCCCATAAATTGCTTTGATTAATAATTTCTTTATAAATTTTAGGTAACAAGTTTTCACTTTTTGATTCTATAATAATGAAATCTTCAAGTTCAAGAGGTCCTTGATCTGAAATAAATATTTCTATCTTTTCAGCACCTGCTTCTAAAAAAATATTTACTATTTTTTTTAAATACAAAAATTTTTTTTCAAATAAATGATAGGAATCATTATCAAATTTTTCTATAAAACTAATATCCAACCCTGTATAAGTATCATATTTAAAAGAATCAGATAAATGAAAAATAACATTATAGAAATTATTATAATTTTCTATAAAATTTTGCTCTTTTTCGTAGTAGGTTAGGTATTTTTTGTCATAAAAAATACCCAAATTGTTCTTATGGCAAATTACTTCTAATTTTTTTTTCGTTTCAATATTAAAATTATCAATTTTAATATTGAAACCACAATAATCACTCATTGTCATTTCCTCCAATACTTCTGTTTACATATATGGTAAAATCTCCTCTATAAATCTCCATACTCCATCTACTATTTTCCATGTAAATTTATGAATGTGTG
>CAJTNG010000036.1 GCA_910577745.1 uncultured Anaeroplasmataceae bacterium
ATGCGCCCGGTCACGCTGTCCTCATACAGCCGCTTGAAGATAGCGGAGAGTTCCGCAATCCGTTTTTCTGCCGCTTCCAGCTCTTTCTTCTTGGCGGCGTTCCGGCGTTTGCTCCCGTCCTCGGTCTGCTCGGTCAACAGCTTCATAAACCGGGCTTCGTGCTTGGCGGCGTAGCTGGTGACTTTCCGTAGGTTCTCGGTCACTCCGGCTGTCAACAGGTCGGTGCGGATAAAGTGCGCCGTACAGTCTGCCGTGCGCTTCTTGTAGCTGCCGCATATGTAGCAGTCCTGCCGCCGCTTGTCCGTCTGATAGCGTTGCTGGTACATGACGCTGCCGCAGTCGGCACAAAAGAGCAAGCCGGAGAACAAACCCACTTCATCATAGCGGTTAGGGCGTTTGCGCTGCTTGCGTAGCTCCTGCACACGCTCCCATGTGTCCTTGTCGATTATCTGCTCGTGGTGGTTCTCGAAGATTGCCTGTTTGTCCTCGCTGTTGTAGATAATCTTGCTGCACTTGTAGGATTGTGTGGTGGTCTTGAAGTTCACAAGGCAGCCCGTGTATTCCCGGTTTTCAAGGATATGTACCACGGTGTTCGCCGCCCACTTGCACTCATAGCCGGGGTGGTAGCGGCGGG
>CAJTNG010000037.1 GCA_910577745.1 uncultured Anaeroplasmataceae bacterium
CGCCATCGTCCAGGAACACTTTCAGGTATTTCTCCTGGTTCAGGGAATAATTGAAACCTTCCCACGTCTTGCTTTTTTGCGGCACTTTCGGAAGGTTTTCACGAACCCATGTGAAATAAGCCTCCACCAGGGGCTTTACGCTCAGCTGGCGGCGGTTTTTCCGTTCTTCCGCCGGGAGATCTTTTAACTGTTTTTCCTCCCGGTAGATCGCCTGTATCATGGTCAGCGCAAGATATGCGCGGCTGTCCTTCTGCTTTGCTTTCGGCAGCGCTTTTACTGCTTCATCAAACCTGCGCCTGGCATGGGACCAGCATCCGGCAATCCTCAGATCTTCGCGTTCACCTTCAATGGTGTGGTAGACCTGATATCCGTCCGTGACACATACGCCGTTGAAGTCTTTCAAAAACTCTCTGGGATGGCTGGCATTGCGCGTCTTCTGGTATTCATACAGGACAACCTGGCGTTCTGTGTACATCCGTCCGGTGCGGTATACCCACATGTAACTTTTGCTCCCGGCAGGACGGCCGTCCTTATTCACCAACACGGGCGTCTCGTCTGCCTGCAGGACGTGGTAGCCGTACAGCTTTTCGTGGAGGTAATCATAGAGGACCGCAAGGTAACGGTCTGCGCAC
>CAJTNG010000038.1 GCA_910577745.1 uncultured Anaeroplasmataceae bacterium
TCCCGTTCCGCTTCCAAATCTTTGCGGGAGTAGGAATTGCCTTTCAGGCTGGCTTTCAAATACCGGATAGCGGCATTGTAAGCGTCCAGTTCCTCCCGGTGGCTCTCCGCAAACTGCTCCTTTTTCTTCTTCCAGCCGATGGCGGCGTACTCCTTATGGACTGGCTTGTTGGCTTCGTATTTATCAATGTAGGACAGCATGGTGTCGATGGCTTTGATGCGCTTCTCGCTTTTTTTCACGCTCTCCATGACAGAAACGGCGGTCTGGCTGATTTCGTCCAGCCGGGTGTCAAGGCTTTCCACGGTGGAGATTCCTTTTTCCCGCAGAAAATCCATTGCCGCCTGTACCCTGTTGAAGTCGGCAACTGTGCCTTTGAGCTTCCCTCTGGAAGTCCAGTCGGCACGCTGTCCGCTCCGCAGTTCTAAATACTGTGAGAGCAGCTCCGGTATGGTCGGTTCCTTCGTCTGCTCCAATGCTTCCATCAGAGCTGCTTTTTTCTCCTTTAAATCGGCAATCCAGCCTTTTAAGTGGCGCACCATCTGGCGGATGGACTGCATGAGGGAGTTGGCGGCTTTGATGTCCCGGTTCAGGTTGCCGATGCTGGTCTG
>CAJTNG010000039.1 GCA_910577745.1 uncultured Anaeroplasmataceae bacterium
TAATAACCATGGTTCCGGTTATCTGGAAATCCATTCAGGATGGGAAAACAGACCAACAGATAGCAGAATGGGCAGCGGAATTTTTTAATGGAAAACGGAGTGCAACAATATCACTTGCTTATAATATGTCTGCTGGAAGCGGATCAGCAAAGAAAGAATCCGTGCGGAAACGGCTGGAAGAAATAACTGATAATTATAACAGGTATTTTAAGGGAAGAGAGGATAATAAACAATGACAGAACGTGAGTTAATGATTGAGTGTATTCCAGAGATAACGGAGATGGCATTGGAAATTAAGAAAATGACACCGGAGCAGTATCAGCAGTTTAAAAAGGAACATTTGACAGAAGTGGAAAGGTCATATCCGCTTGCTTTAGGATTTATGAAAAAGATTTATCAAATTATTGATTGGAGTTTGTTTGGTGAAAGTGAAGAAAACTTGAATCTGGCAAGGAAATCCGCGATACGGGCAGTTTAAAAGCTTTTTCATGTCCAGGCTGGAAAAGAAGATGTTTGTGGATTGAATGAAGCCTGGTGATCATGGAAAAGTACAAGATATGGCAG
>CAJTNG010000040.1 GCA_910577745.1 uncultured Anaeroplasmataceae bacterium
TCTATAAATCTCCATACTCCATCTACTATTTTCCATGTAAATTTATGAATGTGTGGTAAACATTTTTTTCCATATTTCTTAATATAGTGAGCTTTCCCTGTTGTATCAACTCTATATTTTAAATTACCATTTGAGTCATACTCACCATAGGAACCACCTTGTTTAATAGTTGTATTGGGCTCGCCTTGATATGGTATTTTTGAAAACATATAGGTCAAACCACCTAATGCTGCCAATGTTCCTGCTCCTGCAATTACTTGCCCACCTGTGATTGTAAGAGCACTTGTAACCACCATATGAGTTAATCCAGCTGTATCTGTCAATAGTTTTAATCCTGTAGGTATACTAAACGACATATGACTTAATGCTGGTAATACATAACCACCTAACAGGCTTCCAATTGCTCCACCTAATAAGGTTGCACCTAAATAGGCTTGCCAGCCTATACTTCCATTAAATATCATCCCATCATCTTGATAGTCCATATAAGCAACAGCTCCAAAGCCTACTGTAGCTCCTACTATTGCTCCTATGATTAGTCCAACTATAATTGCACTATACC
>CAJTNG010000041.1 GCA_910577745.1 uncultured Anaeroplasmataceae bacterium
CACCAGTTTTAGTTTTCCGTTTGCATTACTCTCATTTTCCTTTAAACCATTTCTCATTATGTCAGTAACATATCTGTATCTATTGAAAATTGTCAATCAGTATTCTCCTTTTTCTCTTGATATTTCTTTTGAGGGATTATGGACAGTAAATCATCACCCATAATCTCCCACACATGTTGTTCATCCTTTTCACTTTTCATTACTTTCAATAAATATGTAAGGATTAACTGTATGTCAGTACCTTCTGCAAAAATTCCATATATATTTTTCCTAGTATATTCCAGCAAAGAATCTAACCTTTCTTTTGTGTCTTTAGCAACCACATTACCACTTGAACCACTTGGAACATTATTATTTTTAATGACAAATTTCCTGTGACGCTTATAAATCTGAATATATTTTTTTAGCATAATCAGCTTGCCGTCTTCAAGTTCTGCATCTTGGATAATATAATCATGGAGCATATTCCTACCGTCATTAAAGCCACTATATTTCTTTTCCAGTTCTTCAAATTTG
>CAJTNG010000042.1 GCA_910577745.1 uncultured Anaeroplasmataceae bacterium
GAACGGGAACAGCTTGCTTCTGCCCTGCCGGAACAGGGGGAAGAGCTGGAATCGGTTCAGGCAGATGTAAAAGTGCTGCGGGATGTGCGCCGCTGGCTCAACCAAGTATTGCCGTCCGAGCAGTACCGCCAGACCGCCGAGCCGGGGAAGAAACCGTCCGTACAGGGGAACCTGAAAGGGCGGCAGGAACGCATCCGGCAGGAGCAGGCAGAGAAACGCCAGCCGCCCCGGACACAGAAACAACAGAATATGGAACTTTAAACAGGCACTTGTTTTGTGATTGGAAATCGCTGGCAGGTGCCTTTTCTTTTTGAACAAAATGGATTTACAGACAACGTGAACGACATTGTGTCGCTCACGTTGGGATTATCAGGAGGAAACGCCTATTGAACGTATTTGAAGCCGTGAAGCAGTCCGTCACCACAAGGCAGGCTGCGGAGCGTTACGGAATCAAAGTAAACCGGAATGGGATGTGCGTCTGCCCGTTCCACAACGACAGGAACCCAAGCAT